>DATHFT010000122.1:0-117541 GCA_035317965.1 Saccharimonadales bacterium (SeqCode)
GCCAACAACGGTGGGCGAGGTGTCGATGTCCGGTGGCGCACTGGTCGACGGAGCCGCGGGAGCTCCGCAAGAGGAGCAGAAACGTCCCTTGTGAGGGAGCTGTGCGCCGCAGGTCGAACAAAACATAGGACTGGGAGTTTACCACTGCACCGCTAGCGGACGCGATGGGAGGCGCCCCAGATCCTCAGTTAGGCAATTCGTTCGACTTGGACGGCGGTGCCATAGGCCAGCACTTCGGTAACCCCCTGCATGACTTCGGTGGCGTCATAGCGCATGCCGATTACCGCGTTCGCGCCGTGCTCGGCCGCGTGCTGCAGCATGAGTTCAAACGCATCTTCGCGCGTCTTTTCGCAAAGATTTGTGAGAATCGTTATATTTCCGCCAACAATTGTCTGCAGAGCCGCGCCCAGATTGCCAATCACGCTACGCGAACGCACGATAATCCCGCGCACGATTCCGCAGTTTCTGACGATTCGGTAGCCGGGAACATCCAAACCCGATGTGACCATTGCAGCGTCCACTCGTGGCATTTTGCTCTTCTCCTTGTTAACGGTGTTTACCGCTGCGATTCTACCCTGTTAAACAGCACTTGGGCAGTATTGCCGCTCTGTTATCCTCGAAAGACGTGGAAAACCTATTCTATTTTCTGGCCGCACTCCAGATTCTGGTCGGCCTTTACCTCATCTGGCAAGCGGTGCAATGGCTGGGATATGTCCGGCGGCGTTTGCTGACCGACCCAGGGTTTTATGCGCCGCGCATCGCCTTGTTCTGTCCGTGTAAAGGAATTGAGCCGGGCCTGGAGAGGAATCTGGTTTCGCTGACTGAATTTGATCATCAAAACTATGAAATTTTCTTTATCCTGGCGTCGGAATCGGATCCTGCCCACAGTATCGTGAAACGCGTCGCCTCCGGCTCAAAACCAAAAGCGCATGTCATAATTGCGGGCGCTCCGGAAGGCTGCGCCGAAAAAGTGCACAATCTGGTCGTTGCCATTGAGCAATTGCCGCCGGAATTCGACATCTTCGTATTTGCGGACTCAGATGGGCGCCCGGGTAAAACCTGGCTGCACCACCTTTCCGCTCCTCTAAACGATTCACGAATCGGTGCAACAACCACCATGCGCTGGCTGATTCCCAACCGCAACAATCTGCCAACGGCGCTATTAGCTGCGTGGAATGCGCCGCTGGTAACGATGCTCACAGAAAAGGGAAAAAATTTCTGCTGGGGAGGCGGCACAGCAATCCGCCGCAGTGTATTTGAACAACTGGAAATTCTCGATGAATGGAAGAATTCTGTCAGTGATGACTACTCGATGACTCGCGTGTTGGAACGCGCAGGACGCTCGATTGTATTTGTGCCGGAGTGCTTGACGCTTTCCTTCGTCGAAACCGATTTTGCCGGACTTATGGAGTTCACAAATCGGCAGATTCTGATCACCCGCGTTTATTCCGACAAAATCTGGGGAATGGCCGGAGCCACCCATTTGCTGTATTGCATCACTTTGCTGCTGGGGGTGATTGTTACGCTCGACAATGTAGTTCAGCAACTTCCCGCCTTTCACCTGGCTACCCTGACATTCCTTCCGATACTGCTCTCGGCGATTCGCGGTGCCCTCCGCATGATCGGAGTGACCGAAGCCCTGCCGGGATGGCGACGCCAGATTTCCAGTCTGGGCTGGATCTATGTTTTGCTCACCCTGGCCATCCCAGCCCTGTATGTGGTCAATTTTCTATCATCACTAATTTCGCGCAAGATGCGCTGGCGCGGCATTCAGTATGAATTGATTAGCCCGTATCACACCCGAATTCTAGAGCCCTAGTTTTATTGGGGGCTTATCCGGTCTTCGTTCGCGGGCAGCGGATGCTATCGCTTGCATAAATATTCACGCCCCAGCGCGACGACCCGCAAATAGAAATCGAAAGTCGCACGAGAATCGCCGTGTGATGGAAAATTTTCACCTGTGATGCAATTCCTACCTGTAAATCGATTCAATATCGGAATCAGCGTACCGCAAGTCCTTCATTCAACAACGGTTGTATTTTCTACCGTTCGGCAGAAAAAATGCACTGGTGAGAGAGGTTCGGTGAAACAATCGCAGACGGTTCGACCTGGAATTATTTTTCCCATGCCGCAATCGATGTGAGGGGTGCGAAGGCCCGAGTCAATAGCCCTCTTTCTTGGCTTCGTATCTGATTGCTGGACTAAACATCGGGCCCTTTTGGGGGTTCAAAAAACTAAAAAATCCACTGGTCTCAGGAATTCACGAGGCTGCATTCGGAGGGGTGCACGTGAAGGTAATCCGCAGGAGTGAACAGTCCCATCTTTCTCATCCCCGCACGGCTCTTCCCAGAGAGCATTATTTTTTCTACGAAAAGAATACCGGAGTTTCCCACTTTCACGTTGAAGCTGGTCCAGATGGCCGCTTTCCCGTGGATCAGGCTGCTGGCCTTCTTGCCATGCATTGCATGGTTCGCGGTCAGAGCCCGAATGACTATGTTGTAATGGTTCAAGCAGAGCATGACCTCTTGGAAGGATTAACGGAAAAAGCGGAAAAGCTACTGCAAGCAGGCCATTCTGTTGGTACTTCTGTCAAGCTGACGCGCCGCGAGGAAGAAGTTCTAGGAGGGATTCTGCGCAGTCAGGCCAATAAGGAAATTGCTTCAAGCCTCAACCTTTCCGAGCGGACTGTGAAATTCCACGTGTCTTCCCTGCTCGCAAAGTTTAGAGTTCGCGGACGTATGGAACTGGTTCGCGAAGCTTCTCGCCACACGTCTGGCGGGCCGCCAATGCCGATTCTTGCTGCCACCCGTGAAGTGCGTCCCACGTATGGTTCGGTTCCAGAGCCCTACATGGCCGTCCCTCGCACGGCAACGGTACTACCATTGAACTCCAAACGACAGTTGATGGCCTAACCGGCATCGTATGACCGGACAGAGAAAGGGCTGTTCCCTGGGGGAACAGCCCTTTTTTTTCGGCCGCAGGCGCGTTGCCGCTTATTTCTTTGCTGCGCCGTACAGTTCGGCTGCCTTGTCCCAATTTACAACGTTCCACCAGGCCTTAATGTAGTCCGGGCGAAGGTTCTGATACTTCAGATAGTAGGCGTGCTCCCAAACGTCGAGGCCCAGGACAGCTTTGCCACCCAGGAAATACGGCGTGTCCTGGTTGGGTGTCGAATCCACCACAAGCTTGCCATCCTTGACGATCAGCCAAGCCCAGCCGGAGCCGAAGCGGCCCGTCCCTGCGGCTGCGAATTTAGTTTGGAAATCGGCAAAAGACCCAAACGTGGACTTGATGTCATCGGCCAATGGTCCCTTGGGCTCGCCACCCCCACCCTTCTTCATCAGCGTCCAGAACAGTGAGTGATTCCAGTGTCCTCCACCATTGTTACGGACGGCCGCACGAATGGTCTCAGGGATCGCATCGAGGCCCTTTAAAAGTTCGTCAATCGTCTTGGATTGCAGATCGGCGTGACCATCCAGCGCCTTGTTGAGATTGGTGACGTAAGCTCCATGATGCTTGTCGTGATGGATCTCCATGGTCTTGGCGTCAATGTGCGGCTCTAGAGCGTCGAACGAGTACGGCAATGCGGGCACGGTAAATGCCACAGGTTTGTCCTCCGGTATGAGATTTAAATCTGATTCAGTTGCTGAGCCGGCGCGCAATAGTCCTGGGGCGGCATTGCCTGCCCCAATGATTCCGGCGCCGACGATACCTGTATTCACAAGAAACTTCCGGCGGTTCATGGGATCTCCAACGGCGCGGTGGGCTAGTCGACCTGCAGGTGGATTATACCGCTATCCATCGCATGCTGAAAACTTAGCCAGCTAAAATGCCTTGCGTGCCCCGCGGGGCCGCGCAAGCGGTTTGGCTCAGAGCGTGTGACCTTGTCTACCCAATTCTTGGATGCTCGACAGCGCCCAAAGGGCAGATTCTTTGATGACGGAATCGTCGAGACTTGCAAGTTTTTGCAGGGTGGCGGTAAGACGGCGGAGTGCTTCATCGTCGAGAGACACGGCCGAGTTTCCCGCCGCAATGCAGGCGTTTCTTAGCAGGCCTTGCCTCTTTGCTCTTTTAACCGGACTTCCACGGAAAACCTTACGGAATTCGTCTTCGCTCATGTTCAACAACCACAGCAAACGCGGTGAAAACAGAGAGTTCTCTTCTCGTTCACTGCCGGAAAATGTGCGCGGGCGAAATTCCTCCAGCCCGGAGATGGGGGCCTTACTGTTCCAGGGGCAGACGTCCTGGCAGATATCGCAGCCATACACATGTGTGCCCATCGGACGGCGGAGTTCTTCAGGGATACTGCCACGCAATTCAATTGTTAAGTAAGAGATGCACTTCCGCGCGTCCATGACGTACGGCTCAAATAACGCGTCGGTGGGGCACGCCTCTATGCAGCGTTGGCAAGTACCGCAGCGATCCGGTGTGACGGAAGTCGCCTCTGTTAGGGAAGGCTGCAAATCCAGGGTAGTAAGGATAACCCCGAGAAAGAAGAGTGAACCAATCTCCTGATTCAGGAGCAGCGTGTTTTTTCCGATCCATCCGAGTCCTGCGTGTTTGGCAAAAACACGTTCCTGGATGGGGCCGGTATCGGCGTAGACACGCGCCTGAAAAGATTCCGTGAAGTGTTCGCGCAATCGCCGACTGAGCGCTTCAAGTTTTGTCCAAAGAACTTCATGATAATCGTCGCCCCATGCATATCGGGAAAGCCAGCCGTGCGGATCCTGCGAATCCGACCGGTTCATGGCTTCGGTGGAAAGCGGTTGGTCCGAGTTGTAGTTCAGCACGCACACAATGACTGAGCGTATGTCCGGCATGACGCTTTGCGGATCGCTGCGCCGCGAGTCCGCAAGGTATTTCATCTGCCCGGCGTAGCCATTCGCCAGCCAATCATCGTGTGCCAGCTCTGGAAATTTCTCGGCCCGGGCCACGCCGCACAGCGCAAAGCCTTCCGCTTTGGCTTGTTCGACAATCCAGGTTGTGTCAGAAGCGGTCTTCATTGCGATCCAAGTCGATTGTTCTATTGTGCCGCAGAAAAATCCAGCTTGCGAGCGACGGAGGCAAGGACCGGCAATGGCTATGACCGAATGGGCAGGCGTGGGGAACTGCGAAAAATCCTAGCGAAAGCTGAGAAGCGCAGAATTTTCATCGGAATGCACTTCAAACACCGTAAAGAGCTTGGTAATCTGCAAAAGGTCATGCACTTTTTTTGTCAGGTGCAACAACTTCAGCTCTCCTCCGCGGCTTTTCACGGCCGAATAGGCGCTGACCAGTTCACCAATTCCCGAACTGTCGATGTAATTTACATCGGCCAGGTTTACAAGAATGTTCGTGCGCTGATCCTCGAGAAGATCGCGGATGGTCTTGCGCAACAACGCGCTGCCTTCGCCAAGCGTAATGCGCCCACTGATATCAAGAACCGTGACCGGCCCGGCATCCCGGTGTGTAGCGTGTAATAGGGACATAGTCTCGTTTCTAAGCTTCCTGGTTGGGCGCCGATTCCCGGCCACCGGGGTTTCCGTGTCCATTGGTCGAAGAGTTCGAGGGGGGGAGCTTTTTGGCCATGATGATCTCCGCCCCGCCGTTTTTGCCCGTTACCACGTCAAACTCATCCATAAATGCACGCATCAAAAAAATCCCGCGGCCCGACGTGCTCAGAAGGTTTTCTTCAGCCAGCGGGTCGGGTACGGATGACAATTGAAACCCTTGTCCCTCGTCGAGAACATGAATTATCATTTTGTCCTCGGTTAAGTCCACGCCGAGGTGAATCTTCTTGTCGGGGCGTTCCTTGTTGCCATAATGAAACGCGTTGATGACGCCCTCACGGACGCTCATACCGATGCGATAGCACTCGTCTTCGCCGAAGCCGGCAGCTTCCGCCACCCGGAGACACATCTCCTCAGCGAGATTGACGCTCTCGACTTGCGTCTCCAAGGTAATTTCCATGTGCTTTGCGTCTGTCGCCATGCGCTCAGTTCACTGCTAACCGAAAAAGCGCGGAAAAACCCGCTGTTATCCGTAACATAGCGCGTTCACTCAAGTCAATGGAGCAGGGCGTGTAGAAACTCCGGGAAATGGCCGGGGTTGCTATTCGTTGTTAGTGGCGAATTGAGAACCCAACAGAGCTGGTCTAGGTGGCCAAGGCCCGTGCCCGTAGTCCAAATGGCGGTAGTGGATCGCTTGGCGACAGTCTTGGGGCCGGATTTCGGGTAGGCGCAAGGCCCTGGCGGCCTAAGCGTACTGGAGCATACCAACCTTTTACCTGCTCGGAACCTATCGTACGACGGCGTCAAAATTCCCTTAACCCGTTGCCTTTACTTGGAATTGCGGTCAACGTATATTCTTGTTATAGCTGCTGCAGGCTCGACTTGCACTTATTGTGAGGTCACCCCATGGTTGTTCTCATCATCTTTGGCGTACTGGTGGTCATCCTGATCCTTCTGATCGGGATGTATAACAGCCTGGTGCGGCTAAAAGTCAGCGGCGACAACGCCTGGGCTGATATCGACGTTCAACTCAAGCGCCGCTATGACTTGATCCCTAACCTGGTTGAAACTGTGAAAGGATACGCCGCGCACGAAAAAGGGACGCTGGAAGCGGTGATTAACGCCCGCAACCGCGCGATGAGCGCCACAGCGCCTGCTGAGAAGGCCCAGGCGGAAAATATGCTTTCCGGCGCACTCAAAAGCCTTTTCGCGCTTTCGGAGTCATATCCTCAGTTGCGGGCCATCGAAGGCTTCACATCGTTACAGAATTCGCTCTCCCAAATTGAAGAAACCGTGCAAAATTCCCGGCGCTATTACAATGCTGTGGTGCGCGACCTGAACACCAAGATTCTCCAGTTTCCCACGAATATATTTGCGAGCATGCTCGGGTTCAAACAGCGCGAATTTTTTGAAGTCTCCGGTGCCGCCGAACGCGAAGCTCCGAAAGTCAGCTTCAACGCACCCCCTGCCTGAGCGGCTACCGGACATGGGCCGCCGCATTCTCACATTCCCCCGCGTATTGGCGATTGCGGCGCTGTTTCTCCTGGCGCTTCCTTCGGCGCCGGCTCTCACCACGCGCGAACTTCGCGTCGAAGACTTCGCCGCGAAAATCATCGTTTCCCCCGATGGCTCAATCAACGTCACTGAAACGATCAAGGCGCACTTCATTGGCAGCGACTGGCACGGCCTCTATCGGATTATTCCAGTCGAATACGAAAGTCCCCAACACTTCAACTATTCACTGTTTCTCGACATAAAAAGCATTACCGACGGAAGCGGTAACAAGCTGAAGTACGACTCCACCCGCGAACGCCACTATCGAAAACTTAAAATTTACCTCCCGGACGCCGACAACTCCACGCAAACCATTTCCATCGAGTACACCGTTTCCGACGCTCTTCGTTTTTTTGAGGACCACGATGAATTCTATTGGAATATCACCGGCGACGAGTGGACGGTCCCCATCGAATCCGCCAGAGCCACAATCGTTCTCCCTACGAACGCATCGCACATCCGCGTCAATCAATTCAGCGGCGCTTACGGTTCCCGGGACCGCAACTCCGAAGCGCTAATTGCAGGCAACGGGGTTGAAGTTCACACAAACGAAGAACTGGGCTACCACGAAGGTCTGACGATCGCCGTCGCTTTTGATAAAGGCGCAGTTCGCGCGCCGACCGCTCTCGATCGCTTTGCCTTCGTCTTGCGAAGCAATTGGCCGCTGTTTATCCCGTTCATCGTCTTTGCGTTCATGTTCTATCACTGGTGGACCCGCGGCCGCGATCCGCGCCTTCGTTCGATCAGCGCCCAATATGAACCGCCCAGCCAGCTTACGCCCGGTGAAGCCGGGGCACTCATCGACGATTCCGCCGACATGCGCGACATTACCGCTTCCATCGTCGATCTTGCCGTGCGCGGCTACATGGTTATCGAAGAGCATCAAAAAGATCGCATGCTCGGTCTCATTCATGACAAAGACTACAGTTTCGTTCTCGAGAAAGACCGTTCTGAGTGGGGCAAATTGAAAGCTCACGAGCAGGTCTTGCTCGGCGGAATTTTTGCCACCGGGGCTGTTGGTGAAACGGTTTCCATGAGCAGCCTGGAAAACCGCTTTTACAAGAATTTACCGGATATCAAGAGCCGAATTTTTGATTCTCTTGTGGCGCAGGGTTTTTACAAACGGCGGCCTGATAGCGTTCGCTCCACATACATAGTTTTCGGATTGGTCGCGGGATTTCTTGGTGTTTGGGGTGGAAGCCTGATTGCCTCGCGCCTGGGAATGGCGCCCCTGGCTTTCATCATCGCCGGGATTGCGAGCGGCGCCGTCATTTGCGCGTTCGGCTGGTTCATGCCCGCGCGTACCGACCAGGGCGCGCGCGCCGTGGAAGGCATTCTCGGCTTCGAGGATTTCCTCAATCACGTCGAAGCCGACCGTTTCAATCGCATGATCAAGACGCCGCAAATGTTCGAAAAATTTCTGCCGTTCGCCATGGCCTTCGGCGTCGAAAAAAACTGGAGCAAAGCGTTTCAGGGAATCATGAACGCGCCGCCTAACTGGTATCGCGGCGGTTATGGTCCGAATTTCTATCCGCTGGCTTTCACCAGCAGCTTAAGCAACATGTCCAGCCGCGCCAGCAGCGTAATGGCTTCCGCCCCCCGCAGCTCGGGAGGTTCAGGCTTCAGCGGAGGCGGCGGTTTCTCCGGCGGAGGCTTCGGCGGTGGTGGTGGCGGTGGTTTCTAAGCCCGTCGGATTTTTCGGGCTTAATCATCAGCCTTAGGCCCCACACGATATACAGCTAGAACATCCGTCAGGGTTACCACGCCTTCAAGCTGGTGCACATCCGCACGTCCCACCACCGGCAACACATCCAATTGCGCGCTGCCCATTCGCTCCAGAGCAACTGCGAGGGACTGATCGGAATGTACATGCGGAAAATCATCCGCGTCGACAAATTCCGCCAGCGTGCGCGTGACCCCTGGTTCGGGCAGCGCCTTCTGCAGGTCCGCCAGCCGCACCACGCCGATTACGCCTTTCACATTGCACACTGGCCACGCGCGACTACGGCTCTTATTCATTTTTTCGATGGCCGATTCCACCGACATTTCACTTGTCAAAACTTCTTTGGGCGCTCGCATGGCCTGTAACACACGATGCTGCCCTTCCAGCAAACGCGATTCCGATGTAGGCAAATGGATTCCGTCTTGATGCGCGAGAACTTCGTAAATTGGCTCTTTCTGAAATCGCGAGGAAATAAAAAAACTCACCAGACAGGAAATCATCAGTGGCACAATGACCGCATAGTCGCGGGTGATCTCAAAAATCATAACCACTGAAGTCATGGGCGCGCGGACCACGCCGGCAAAAGCCGTTCCCATTCCGACCAGCGCATAGGCTCCCGGTGAAGCGGTGTAGCCCGGCAGAAAATGGTGCGCTATCGTTCCCACGATTCCGCCTAGCATCGCACCTAAGAACAAACTCGGGCCAAAGATGCCCCCAGCATTTCCCGAAGCATAGCTCGTCGCCACCGCCACAAGTTTCAATGCCAGTAGTACAAGCAGTAACTTGAGCGCGATTCCGCCGTTCAACACCTCACCAACATATCTATATCCGACACCCAGAGTCTGCGGAACAAACCACCCCATCAACCCAACCATCAAGCCGCCAGCCACCGGTTGAAACCAGACCGTTCGCCGCGGCAAACGCCTGAACGCCATCCTCATCCACAACAACAACTTCGTAAACAGCACCGAAACAAAGCCACCGGCCACTCCCAGCACAGCATAGATCGCCATTTCACCTGGATGTGCCAGCTGGTACTGCGGCACCTGAAATAATGGATCATTTCCCAGCAGCAGCCGCAGCATGGCCCAGGAGGTCGCCGAGGCCAGCACCACAGAACCAAGTACCGGCGCGTGCAAATCGCCGACGACTTCCTCTAAAGAAAATAAGACGGCGGCCAGCGGCGTATTGAAGGCGGCAGCGACCGCTGCGGCCGCGCCCACCGGTATCAGGGCCTTTACCTTTTCGGGCCGTAAACCCAATTTCCTTCCCAGTACAGAAGCGATCCCCGCGCCGACCTGGACCGCTGGTCCTTCCCGGCCCAATGGAATGCCACTCGCAAGGGTGACCGATGTACAAAAGAATTTTCCAAAAACAGTACCGAGAGAAATCTTCCCGCCCCGCGCGAAAAGTGCCGCCTTTGTTTGGGGAACGCCACTTCCGCGCGCATCCGGGAAAAACCTGTACAGCAGATATCCCATGCCCAGCGAGCCGACGACGGGCACCATCACCCGGCGCCAAGCCGCCCCGCCGGCTGGATACAGCCGCGCTCCAAATCGTTCCGTAAGCAAAATGAATGCCACGACAACGAGCCCAACAAGAGCCCCAATCAACAGTGTCAGCAACAGAAAAACTTGCTCTTCCCGGTCCCGCAACAACGCGGACCACTGCCGCGACGGGAAGTTCCACCAGCGATTTGTGTTCTGCGATTCCATTGAAATTCATGAGTACGATTTGCGTTTAGAAAATTGCGCCCAGAGAAGCTCTTGGCCGGAGGTCCAGCGCACTTACGATGCTCTGGCCAATTTCATGTTCGGCATCAGCCGACTGAAACTGCACCGAAATGTCTGTGAACAGGAAATGAGCTTTAGAGGAATGAGCGCAAAACATACCGGGACCGCGCCAACGGGGAAGGGCCCGCACCGCAATTTTCAGTACCCGAGGAACAACCGTGAACTTACTCAGTTCTTCTGGCGAAACCATTGGTTGTTTCACTTGACTCACTCCCCCGCTTGCCTGGTCTGCGGTGTGCCCCTCTTGCCGTCGCGGCCTTTTCGGCTGCTAGCGGTTCCCCGCCTGTCGTTTTCGAGAAGCGCATCAATCGCACTCACCAGAGCCGCGCCGGTCGAGCGCAGCTCGCTGATGCGTTCGCGCGCCACTTGCTCGAGCAATTTCTCACCACGCGGCAGGAGAGTCACGAGGACCCGCCGGCGATCGTCACGGCTGCGGCTCCTGCGCACATACCCGTGGTTTTCGAGCCGGTCCACCAGTTCGACGGCGCTGTGGTGCTTCAAGGCCAGCCGCTCAGCGAGCGCTCGAATCGTCGCTTCCGCGTGCTCCGGTAGACCGCGAATCGCCAGCAGCAAGAGATACTGCTGGGGCTCCAGGCCCGCCTGCCGGGCTGTAGCGTCGCCTTCCTTCAGGAAAAGCCGCAGTTGGTAGCGCAGCTCAGCCAGTGCCCGGTATTCAGCCGTCGTAATTTCCATGGCCATGTCCCTAGTGTATCGCAATGCGATATATCATTCCAACGGGCCCGGGACTTCCCGTCGCCCCCAGGCGGCAAAACGGAATTTTCGACGTGCCGGGAATCAGATCGCTTTACGGAAGGCCTTTTGTGTTTTGTAATGCTCGTACCCGTTGCGTTCGTAGAATTTATGCGCCCGTTCGCGGATTACGTTGGAGCGGACCGAAACGCT
Organism: Saccharimonadales bacterium (SeqCode); assembly: GCA_035317965.1. Taxonomy (GTDB): domain Bacteria; phylum Acidobacteriota; class Terriglobia; order Acidiferrales; family UBA7541; genus Acidiferrum. The sequence continues at coordinate 11,463 of DATHFT010000122.1, forward strand.
TTGGCAACCTTGCTTGCGCGCCCAGGCCTCCGCTGCGGCCAGCAACTCTGCTCCCGCACCGAGGCTCCGGTACCGTTCGCCCACCACCAGCCCATTCACTTCCCCGCGGATTTCCACTTCCAGCAAGGGCTCCACAGTCAAATGCAGCCACCCCACAACTTCGCCCGCCGGCAATGCCGCCACGAAAATTGCATGCTGCGATGCCGGTTTGATTTGACGCAAACGCCGTTTCATCTGCGCCGTCGATGTGGGATACCCAAGTTCGCCGGCCAGCTGGGCCAGACGCGCCGCATCACTTCCCTTGGCTCTACGAATGGCTAATTTACTTTTTTGAGTTTCTTTGGCCACGAAATTTTGCCGCTTTCGCTTTCAACCGTTTTTGCACTGCATCACTCGTCAATTCCCGCAAAGCATCGGCTGCTATCCATCGCGCGGCGGGCGATTCCATTTTCTGAATCCGCTCTCCCTCACGAACCGCAGCTCTATTTAGCCTCAAATTCCGTTTTCCGATCTGCCGCAAAGCCCAATTTACGGATTTTCGCACAAAGTTCCGCTCATCGCGCGCTTCACGGCGAATCATCGGCAGCAGCCGAACAAAAGCCCTGTCGTTCGCCGTTTTATCGTGAACAGCCAGATACGCCATTAGCGCAAACCCTGCGCGTTTCTCGAATTCTGCTTTGCGTGCACTCCAGAGTTGCGCTTTGCCCCAGGCGCCTTGCGTGTGCGCGAACAGATGGCAGCAGGTCCCGTCACAAACATCCCAATTGTCGAAGTCCCGGACCCAACGCTCCATTTGACCAGGCGTCACCCGGGCAACTTCCGCGATCATCCCGGCGAGAATTTTCGCATCATGAACGCCGCTGGACCAAAGCGCGAGCGCCAGCGCATGATCCTTGCCAATGCGCCGCGCCAATTGATCCATCCTGGGTTTTGCCACGCCGTAGGCAATTTTGGCGCGTATTCCAAAGCGCGCCATGCCGGCAACATTGCGCTGCTCGCCCAGTGCGCGCAGTTCCCGCAAGGTGCGGGCACAATCCCATTTCTCCCCTGGTTTTTTCGCGCCACGCGGAGTTTTAGAACGTTTTTTCGGAATCGAGGAGGATTGTGACCGGGCCTTCATTCACCAGCTCCACCGACATCATAGCCTGAAATATTCCGGTCGCCACGGGAATCCCCAACCCCGCGAGCGCCGCGCAGAACTCTTCGTACAGGGCTTTCGCTTTTTCCGGCGGAGCTGCCGCTATAAAGCTCGGTCTTCGTTGTCCGCGCGCATCGCCATATAGCGTGAATTGCGACACCACCAGCGCGCTGCCCTTTACATCCAGCAGTGACAAATTCATTTTGCCTTGGTCGTCTTCGAAAACACGCAGCTTTGCAACCTTGTCTGCCATGGACACGGCGGTCGCGGGCGAGTCTTCGCGGCCAACGCCGAGCAGAATCACCAGCCCGGCGTTGATCTCGCCCACGACTCGTTCCTCAACCGTCACACGCGCGCGGCTCACCCGTTGCAATACAGTCCGCATGAGTTACTGGTTGGCCTTCGCTTTTCTGGGCAGCAGACCAGGCAACTGCGCGACGTTGTAGGCAAAAACTGCCAGCACCTGGGCCCCTTCGGTCAGATTATCCCAACGCACATGATCAACGGTATCGGCCTGCGAGTGATGCATCCGGTCGTAGTCCGCGACTTCCTGCACGGACCAAAACCCGGGAACGCCTGCTTCGTCAAAAGGAACGTGATCGCTGCCGCCTTCTGAGCGCAGTGTCGGCTCCGCCAATCCGACGGCCTTACCCAAAGGATAGATGGCGCGGTCAATCGTTTCTCGCACGTCGTAGTTTCCCATCAATCCAATCGTCAGTACTTTTCCCGTGCCCGTATCATGCACCAATACTCCGGAAATCTTTGCCAGCTCACCGGTATGCGCTTTCACATAGGCCTTGGAGCCATTCAGTCCCTGCTCTTCGCCTGTAAACAGCACGAAACGGATCGTCCTCTTCGGCTTAAGGCCCGACTTCATAAGCGCGCGGGCTGCCTCCAGCACGGCACTTGAACCGGTTCCATTGTCTGTCGCGCCCGTGCCCAAATCCCACGAATCCAGATGTCCTCCGATAATCACCACTTCATCCGGTTTCACGCTTCCTGGAATTTCTGCAACCGTGTTGTAAACCGTCGCCGGCTTTCCTGTAAACGAGCTTTCAATATTGACTTCGGCCTCCACCGGCCCGGCATCGAGCAACCTCCACAGGAGTAAGTAATTCTCGCGAGCTGCCATGGCGGACGGAACTGCCGCAGGCGCGTAGCCGCGTCCGCCGCCCATATTCAGCAATCCAAATGATTTTTCCGAGGCATAGAGAACTGCTCCCACTTTCTCCTGCCCGAAAAATTTATTTTCCGCTTCCCGCAACGCCATCACCGCTTTGCGATCCACGGGATTTTTAAGCTTGGGAAAGTTAATGGGCAACGTTCCTTCGGCCCACGGAGTCGTCAGGGGATTCCCCGGAGCGAGCATGTCGACCGGCTTGCCGAGCAGCACGATAGCGCCCTTCAGCTTCCCTTTGTATTGTTCCAGATCTTCGGGCTTTTCTACCGCCAGCCCGACAACCCGTCCGTGCACTGTCCCCTTGGTGCTGGGCGACCAGCCCATCGCTGCCAGCGTCAAATTCTGCGAAGTCGGTGCCGTCACGCGTCCGGTCGCCGGGCCCCGCGTCCAGCCATTGGCAATCGTCCACGGTTCCAGATGAACATTGGAAAGCCCCATCTGCTTGAATTGTTCCATCGTCCAATGGCTGGCCTGGTCGAGCTGCGGTGAACCCGTAAGACGAGGCCCAATGCGATCTGCAAGATATTGCAGATTCGCTTTCATCACGTCTTGGTCGCCCTTCACCAGATCCAGAATCTTCTTGTCCGCATCCGCAATCGGATTTGGCAAGCTGGCCTCGGCTTTTGCAACGTCGGGAGACGGCCGATAGGGCAGCGGCCGCCGCGGCAACATCGCCGGCAACTGCGCTGTGTTGTAGGCCCAGGCGGCCAGTACCTGCGCTCCCTGGTTCAAATCATCCGCCCACACTTTATCGAACGTGTCCGACTGGCTGTGGTGCGTCTTGCTGTATTCCGCGCCGTCTTGCAGCGCCCAAAATCCCGGCACTCCTACGTTATTAAAGGAAAGATGGTCGGTGCCAGACATGTGCATCATCGTCGGTTCTTGCAACCGCAATTCCTTCAACGGGGCCAAAACCTGGTCCACGATTGCGCGGTCCTGGTAATTGTCATGCAGCGCCAGCGTTAATACTTTTCCGGTGCCCGTATCATGCACCAGCACTCCGGAGATTTTCTCCAGCTCGTCCTGGTGCGCCTGCACGTAGGCCTCCGAGCCGCATAGCCCTTCTTCTTCTCCTGAAAACAAAATGAACCGAATGGTGCGCTTGGGCTTCAAGTCCAGCTTCGCTAGTGCCCGTGCCGCTTCCAGCACCGCCATGGAACCCGTTCCGTTGTCGGTCGATCCCGTCCCCAAATCCCATGAATCCAGATGCGCGCCAAGAATCACGACTTCCTCGGGCTTTTCAGTTCCCTTGATCTCCGCCACCGTGTTGTAAACGTCTACCGGCTTGTCGCTGAATGTGTTCGTCATCCCAATTTCAACTTCCACCGGTCCGTGCTTCAGCATACGAAACAGCATCCGGTACCCTTCGCCGGTAATGAACGCCGTTGGTATCGTGCCCTTGTCAAACTTCTCGCCGCCAATTCCCGTCATATTCAAAAGCGCATGCGGTTTGTTTGAATCGCGCAGAACTGCCGCGACTCCCTCCTGCACCAGAAAATCGGTGCGCAGCTTCGCCAGTTCTCGCGCACCCTCAAACGGCGACGGCGTGGCGGGTTCCCCTTTCATGCGCGGCGGCTCCTGCATCGGCCTGACCGGCCCGCCAAAAAAATCCTCCGGCTTCGGCGGAGACAGGCTTCCAGGCTCTTGCAAAATCACAATCGCGCCCTTCAGTCGTCCACGGTACTGTTCGAGGTCCTCTTTTTTCTTCACATCGACATATACCACCGGTCCGCGCACCAGACCCTGGGTGCTCGGCGACCAACCCGCTGCTGCAATCGTCAACGGATGTTCGGCGGGCGCAGTAATCCGCGCCTGGGCCGCACCCCGCGTCCAGGAATGCGCAATGGACCAGGACTCCAGATGCACGTTGGTCAGTCCGTATTTCTTGAACATCTCCGCGGTCCAGTCGTTTGCCTGTTTCAATTGGGGCGACCCGGTCAGCCGCGGCCCGATCGAATCTCCCAAATATTCGCTGTTCTTCATCGCCTCGCTGTTGTCGCGAATCTCCGCGAGAATTTTCGCGTCAGCCCCCGCAAATGCACTTGCCTCTGCGGCACCCGGCTGCGCCGAACCCCCGCGACCTACCGCCAGAATCAGAACAACAACCATTGCAAACAAAGTAATGCGACGTGAAGTCATTCGCTCTCCTTCATTTCTGTCAAACATTTGTTTTCAATTGGATAGTTTGCCGCTCGCTCATCGTGCCGTCAGCCGTCCACTCGTCGAGTAACTTGCTTCTATAGACGCTGACGGCGCGTTACAGGTTTCGTATCCTTTTTCGCCGGGTGATCCGTTTTTTCGGTCCCCTGGTCCGGCGCATCCGCACAGGCAGCGGCAGCGCAGAAAATCCCCGCGGCGCCGGCTGGCACCGGGGACAAAAAAAACTGCTCCGCCCCGCGACAACCCCCCGACGAATTGTCGATTTGCACCGGTAACACGGCTGGCCCTCGCGCCCGTATGCCTTATGGTGCCGCTGATATTCTCCCGGGCTACCCGTCGCGTCAAGAAAATCCGAAATCGATGACCCGCGCAGCACGATCGCTTTCTCCAGAATTTCTTTGAGCCCTTTCCGCAGGTACTCGATCTCTTGGCTGTCGAGTTTTCCAGCGATCTTCGCTGGATGGATTTTGGCTTTCCACAAGCTCTCATCCGCGTAAATATTGCCAACTCCGCGCAACACACCCTGGTCCAGCAGAAGCGCCTTAATGCGCGCGTTCCTTCCGCGAATTCGCCGCGCAAATTCTTCCGCGCTTACTTCGAGTGGATCCGCGCCCGCCCGCTTGAGTTCTATCGCCAATAATTCAGCCGTCAAATAGGCCATGCGTCCAAAACGCCGGGGATCCGTGTAGCGCAGCTCGCGACCATCATCAAGCAAAAAACCCGCATGCGTATGTTTCTCCCAGGGTTGTGCTTCCGCACTCGGTCCAATCTGTCCCGTCATCCCCAAATGAACCATCAACGAAGCCGCCGCCTCGTGCGCCAATTCCGCCGCCGCGCCCGCATCTTGAATCACCACCAGCCGCAACAACAGAAACTTCCCAAACCGCTCAACGGATTCAATCAACCGCCCGGGAACATTGCGTTCCAGCGCCGCCGGATCATCAATAAAATCCGTCTTCCCCAGCCTGACGGACACAATTCGCCGTCCTACGATTTGCTCCCGCAAACCGCGCGCCACCGTCTCCACTTCAGGAAGTTCCGGCACCGTCCACGTCCCTGTACAACCTAACACAATCGCTCGAGGCGGGAGATTCGGTCGCGCCCCGGTATCCCTTGCCACAAATAGAAATGGCGGCAACCTGTAAACGGTTGCCGCCATTTTCTGCCGCCGGAGTCCGGCTAGTTCTGATGATAATTCGGATACGGCGGATGGTCCGGGATGGTCACTAGATTCTTCTTCATCGCTTCCAGGGTTACCTGCACGGCCTTCTCCAGTTGCGGATCATGCCCCGCCGCAACCGAAGCCGGATCGTTTTCCACTTCGATATCCGGAGCGATGCCGTGATTTTCCACTTCCCATTCTCCATGCAATCCATAAATGGCCGCGCGCGGTGAAGTCACCCCGCCGCCATCCAAAAGCGGAGGATACCCGCCGATGCCCACCAGTCCGCCCCAGGTACGCGTGCCCACCAGCGGCCCCAGCTTGTCCTGCCGGAACATCCACGGCAACGCGTCGCCGCCCGATCCCGACATTTCGTTGATCACCATGGTCTTCGGTCCGTAAACCTGCGCCAGCGGCGAACACCACTTCTCGCCCTCGCGCGTCACCGCGCAGCTGCGCAGCGGACGGCCCAGCAGATCGATGATGTAGTCCGCAATGGCTCCGCCGTGGTTGTAGCGCTCGTCAATAATCGCCGCCACTTTGTCGGTCTGCGAAAAATAAAAGCGGTTGAAGTTCAAGTAGCCGCCGTTCGCAGTATCAGGAACGTGAACGTAGGCGATTTTTCCCCCGCTTAACTCGGAAACCTTGCGGCGGTTGTCTTCTTCCCAAGCCCGATTGCGCAGGTCGAATTCGCTGTCCACCGGCACCACGGTGGCCTCACGCGCGTCCTTGCCGTCGGCATTCGGCCCCACCTTGATGCGTGTCTGCTTTTCCGCCGTGTTCTCCAGGAATTCGCTCACATCGGCCGGCGCGCGAACTTCCCTGCCATTCACTTCCAGCAGATAATCGCCCAGGCGCACGTCCACTCCGGGCTGCGTCAGTGGAGCGCGCAAATCCGGATTCCAGTTCTCGCCGTTGTAGATGCGCGCGAACTTGTAGCGTCCGTTTTCGACTTTGTAGTCCGCGCCCAGCAACCCGCCTTTCACCTGCGGCGGCTTCGGCACATCGCCGCCACCGACGAACATGTGGCCCACGGTGATCTCGCCCAGCATCTCTTCAAACAGGTAATTCACATCCTGCCGGCCTCCGGCCCCTTTCAGGTACGGAGCGTACTTTTTCTCGGCCATCGCCAGGTTCAAACCATGAAAGTGCGGATCGTAAAAGAAGTCGCGCTGAATTCGCCACGCTTCGTGGTAGATCTGGTTCCATTCCGCGCGGGGATCGACATAAACCTCCATAGCCTCCACGTTCAATCCGCCTTCGCCCGGTTTGGTGGTTACCGCCGTCGTGGCAATGAACCACCCAGGCCCGCCCGGACCAACGTGGTACAAAGCCTTTTCGCCATTTGCAGAAACGGCAAAGGCACTGATGCCGCCCACGTAAGGCTCTGTTTTCCGGGTCGATAAATCGAATTTGGAAACGGAAGCCAGCGTCGGCCCCGTGAGTGAGGCCACGTTCGGCGTTTCGGTCAGGAACAGTATCCCGGCCTTACCCGCATCGAGGGCCACGTAGTTGGCCGCCTTAATCGGCATTGCCACAATTCTTTGGCCAATGCCATCGAGGTCAATGGTCACCTTTACCGGTTCTTCTTTCTTGTCGGCTTCCTTTTTGTCGCCTTCTTTCTTGTCGCCGTCGCGTTTCTCGCTATCTTTCTTGTCCGCCTCTTTCTTGTCTTTGTCCTTCTTGTCGGCATCTTTGTTCTTGTCGTCTTTATCGCCCGCAATTTTTTCGTCGTCGCTTTGCGGTTCTATGGGATTTGCATCGCCCTTCTTCAAAACCACGGCGTAGACATTGCGCGAAATAGGATGCTGAAATCCAGAAAGGTCCAGCCACGTTAATGCTAGTCCAACGTCAGTGCTGGCCGTGAAATAAAGGACCTTGCCCCCCTTGTCGAACGCCGGCAGACGCGCGTCGCTCAATCCATCGGTAATCTGCGAGCTCTTGGCGGATTCCAACGAATACACGTTCACCGCCCGCATGTGGTTCGGCAAGAACTTGGAGTACGACAGCCACTTGCTGTCCGGGGACCAAGTGGCTGTGAAGGAGACGCCCCATGCGTCATAGAGATCCGTTGTCACTTTAACGGGCGTTCCTTTTTCGATGTCGACGTACCACAAGTTCAAACGTTTATCCGAATAGGCAATCTTCTTGCTGTCAGGCGACCACGTGGGGCTATAGAAAAAGGACGGCGGATTTCCCAGACTGATTTTCTTCACTTCGCCAAGGCCGCTCTGGTTCACCAGATGCAGCGCGTACTCTCCGGATTCATCCGAGAAAAATGCAATCCACTTTCCGTCCGGCGACCAGGCTGGATCACGCTCGGCAACGGTCGTGGTTCGCGTCAAATTCCGGATGTCTCCTTTTTCCGCCGGAACCGTCATAATTTCTCCCCGGGCTTCAAACACGGCCCGGGCGCCGCTCGGCGAAATAGCCGCGTTGGTGATCTTGTCGGTCACCTTTTCATAGTGCGCGCGCGTTGCCGGTAAATCCGCGGAGACGTGGATGGCCACTTGCTTGGACGTCCCCGCCTTCGGATCAAACACGTAAATGCCGCCAAATTGTTCGTAAACCAGCGCATCCGGACCGCCGGAAACCCACTTCAAATCGAGTCCCTTGTTCTCAATGGCTTGCTTCACAGTCTTGGCCTTGGTGTCGTAGGCAAACAGCGTTACAGCTCCATTGCGATCAGACAAAAAGTAGACCGTATCGCCCATCCACACCGGATTGTCATCGTTTGAATTTTCTCTCGACAATTTTTCCAGTGACAAATCATTCAGTTTCACAATATAAATTGGCGTCGTTTGTCCGCCCTTGTAGCGCTTCCAGGCTTTTTGCCACTTGAGGTTGGGAACGTAGGCGATCCGCGCTCCGTCCGGAGAAAACCCGGCATTTTCTGCCCGCCACATGGGCAATACTTCGGGCACTCCGCCTTCCGGGGATATCGTGTAAAGGCGATCGAAATCTGCGTACGACTCACGATCGGAGCGGAACAAGATCTTCCGTCCGTCCGGAGTCCACCCCTCGGCTACATCCGCTCCCGGATGCCACGTCAAACGCTTCGGCGTTCCCCCCTCAGCCGCCATCACATATACATCAGGATTCCCGTCGTATTGCCCCGTGAAGGCAATCCATTTTCCATCAGGCGAGAAAATCGGAAACGCCTCGTGCCCGCCGGTCGTAATCTGTCGCGCTTCACCGCCATCGCGCGGCACGCTCCACAGATAGCCGCCAAACACGAAAACGACATGTGTGCTGCTGAGCGTCGGTTGATGCGCCAGGAGTGGCGTCTGGTCAGCCGCCAGCGCTCCCCCCGCCAGTAGTGCGAGCACTGCAAACAAGGTTCCCAATCGCGTTTTCATCTACCCTCCAAGGTGTTCCGTTCCGGGCGAGCTCGTCGAAGCTGACCTCGCCTGGCAAACTGGATTCCCGCTGGCCGCGCGCGCCGTCCGGCGCGTGTTCGCCCGTCGCTACTTCTTTATTTCTGGCTTTGGCGGCCAGAATCCGGGGTCGCTAATTTTTCTGGCATCTTGCTTTGCTGCGTACTTTTTCACCGCAGATCCAATTTCCGAGGCTTTTCCAATCAGTACAAAGACCAGATTTTCGTTGGGATAATGCCTTTGAATTGCCGCTTTGGCCATTTCCGGGGTAACCGCATCCACCCGCGCTTCCAGCTCGTTCACGTCGTTGTCATCGATTCCGTAAAATTCATTGCCGGCAATGCGCCTGGCCAGTTGTCCGGAGGTCTCCATCTGCGGGGGAAACTGCCCCTTGATGTAACTCTTCGCCGACTTGAGTTCTCCGTCGGTTACACCGGTCTTGACCAGCTTGTCCAGCACTTCCAGCGCCAGGTCGATGGCTTTCCCGGTGGTCTCATTCCGTGTGAAGCTGGCAATCAGGAAGGACCCGGAAGCCTTATGCGACAAAAACACGGAATTGGCTCCGTAGGTAAGCCCGGACTCAACCCGCAACGCTTCGTTTAGCCTGGAGGTAAATCTTCCGCCGAAAATCGTGTTCACGACCCGCAGAGTGAACCGGTCCGGATCGCCAACCGGCGTCCCCACGCCTCCAATTTCAAAATAGGTTTGGGTGGAGTCCGGCTTGTCAATCAACAGCAACTTCCGCCCGGTTACGGCCGCGGCGGCGGAAAGTTTTGGAACTGCAGACGGTTTTGCCGGCCAGGCTCCAAACAAATCCTCCACTTTCTTTTTCAACTCGGCCGTGTCGAATTCGCCGGCAATCGCCAGAATCGTATTTCCCGGCGTGTAATACGATTCATAAAATTTCACAATGTCGTCGCGACCGACGCTTTGCAGCGAAACCTCATCTCCGCTCTCCGGCCGTCCGTAGGGATGATCTCCATACAGGTAGCCGCTAAAATAAAGATTCAGAACCGATCCCGCATCGTCTTTCTCGGCTTTGATTCCGTCGCGCTGTTGCGCCAGCGCCTTGTCGGTCTCTTCCTTGGGAAATGTGGGATGCAGAATCGCATCGGAGAAAAGCTCCAACCCCCGCGCCAGATCCTTGGTCAGAAATTCTCCCGAGATCGTCGTGAAATCGACGTCGGCGCCGGCATCGAACGAACCACCCGTAAAATCCACTTCCGCCGCAAATTGCTGTGCCGTTCGGGTTTTGCTTCCCTTGCGCAGCAATCCAGAAGTCAGGTCGGCCACCCCCTCTTTCCCGGCAGGATCGGCAGTGGTGCCGGCTTTCACAATCGCCGAAAAGCTCACAATGGGGACGCCCTTCTTCTCCAGCAACAGGACCGTCATGCCATTTTTCAAAACCACCCGTTCGTGCGGCGGCAGGCGAATGCCTTGCGCTCGCGCGCTTGTCGCCAGCACCGTGATCGAGCACAAGACCAGCAGCCATCGCGAAACAATCCGCTCTGTTTTCATGGCTTCGCTTTCTCCTCATTTTCCGGAATCAGCGTCGCCACCGTTCGGTTGTTGGCGCCAAAATACTCCCTGGCCACCCGTTGCACGTCCTCTTTGGTCACCGCGCTGTAGCCTTTTTCCGCTTCGAATAACTTGTGGAAGTCTCCGAAAAATACTTCGTAGGTTCCTATCGTGTTGGCCCGCCCGTTAATCGTGCGCATCCTCTGATAAAAACCCATCAACTGAAAATTCTTGGCCTTCTGCAACTCTTCTTCGGCAATCGGTTCTTTTTTTACGCGCTCAAACTCTTCATAAACCGCCTTCTCGCATGTTTGCGGATCCACTCCTAGCTTGGGTTGCACGCTGATTTCAAACAGTGTTGGATCAAATGCCGTATCGCTTCCCCCGCTCACTCCCAAGGCGATCTGGTCCTTATCAACGAGTCGCTGATACATGCGCGAACTCTCTCCCCGGAAGAGCACCGCACTCAGCACATTCAGGGCATAGTAGTTGGGACTATTCGTCTGCGGCACGTGATACGCCATCATTAACAAAGGAAGTTCGGCCGGCTTGCGCACCACCAGCCTGCGCTCTCCCTGTTGCGGCGGTTCGACCGTTGTCACGGGCGGAGGCGGCGCATGAGGGACAATCGGCTCAATGTATTTTTCGCAAAGCTTGAAGATTTCTTCCGGGGTAACGTCGCCCGTTACCACCATCGTCGCATTGCTCGGCGAATAGCCCATCGCAAAGTGATGCTTCAAATCGTCGATCGTCCAGTGCTCGATGTCGCTCATCCACCCGACCACCGGCCATTGGTAGGGATGGGCGGTGAATGCCGTCGCCCACAGCTGTTCGCTCAAAATCCCTGAATTTTCCGCATCCACACTCGAACGCCGCTCGGAAGCCACCACGCCCCGCTCCGACTCAATTTTTTTCGGATCAAAGCTCAAATTCGCAATCCGGTCTGCCTCAATATCAAAAATCAGATCAATGGCCGACCGCGGAAACCAATCTTGATAGACCGTGACGTTTTGGGAGGTGTAGGCGTTATTGGCTCCGCCGTTGGCTTCCATCACCTTGTCCAAATCGCCCGGCCCATACTTCTTGGCGCCGTTGAACATCATGTGTTCAAAAAAATGGGAAATCCCGGTGGTTCCCGGCCGCTCATTCCGCGAACCAATGCGGTAGAAAATATAGAGCGCCACATTCGGGATACTGTGATCGCTCTGCACCAGCACCTTCATCCCGTTTTTCAATGTTTTGGACTGTACCGGAAATTCCTGCGCCCCGACCGGGCCAGCAGCGCACCCTAGCGCACACACGACACTCAACACCGCGCAGCAAGCCCAGCTTTTTCTCATGAATTTTGCCCTCAACCCAGTCCCACCTACTCAGACGTAGGAACGACCCAAAATGTTTAGCCCATTCCCCTGATTCCTAGGGCAGTAGCGCAAATACTCGCACCGGGCCGCCCGAACCACCTTCAAGCTTGATGGGCGCCACGACCAGGAATGCCGCTGTTTCCGGCACCTCGCTCAAATCCGTCAAATTCTCCAGCAGGTAGACTCCCGCACCCAAAACCAGGTGATGCACCGGAAAATCGCCCGAGTTTCCTGGATCAGCGCTCAGTGTGTCCGAGCCCAGTCCGCTCACGCCCCGCTCCAGCAGCACCTTGGCGGCAGCGGCCGAATATCCCGGAAAATGCATCTTCCCCTGCGCGTCGCTGTTCCTGTATCGCTGCACGTCCGGCCACCGCGTCGTCCATCCGGTCCTCAACAAGACAATGGCGCCCTCGGGAACCCGCCCATGCTTCCGTTCCCAGTCCGCAACCTTTCCGGTCGTCAGCTGGTAATCGGCATCCTTGCCAGCTTCCGTTCGAACATCGAAAACCACCGCCGGGCCAAATAATTTTTTCGCCGGAATCTGGTCGACCGTCATCTTGCCCGGAGGAAAATGGATCGGCGCATCGAGATGCGTCCCGTAGTGTTCGAGCATCCAGAAACTTCGCGTAAAGTACCCGTCCCGTTCAACCGTCGCGTTGGTCTTCGCTGCAAACCAGCTCGCGTCGCCCGGCCAGGGAACCAGCTTGTCACTGATCGCATAGCTCAAGTCCAGCACCCGCGTTTTGCCGGAAGCCACGCCGCCAAACGTCAGCTCTTGCGCCTGCTGGTCAGGAGAAAAGCTCATGAAGGTGAAAAGGCAAGCAAGATAAACAACCGAGCGGACTGGGACGGACATTTCTCACCCCATGCGAAAACTACTCACGGTTCGAACTCGCCCGCCTCAGGGCAGCGGAATGCCCGGCGTGGCCACGATCCCGGCCATGCGAAGGATTTCCTGATACTCGGTATCGGTGATCGGGGAGATGATGAGCCGCACATTTTTCAGCAACTTCACTTTTTTGAGTGCCGGATTTGCACGCAGTTCCGCAAGCGATACCTGGCGGGGCAGCCGGTCGAAGGCTCGCAGGTCGGCAACCAGATTCTTTTCTTTCTTGTCATGCGGATCGGGATACGGGTCCCGCGTAATTTCAGCAATCGAATACAGCGCCCGCTCCGGGGCCGAATGGTAGCAAAGCACCCGGTCACCTTTCCGCGCCTGCTTGAGGGCGCGGATAGCATCCGGCTTGGAATTCGCGCCGTGCCACATCTCCTTGCCCTTCACAAACAGGGTGTCCCAGTGGTAGTGGTGCGGGTCGGCGCTGAAGATCCAGTAGTTTCGTTGCGCAGTAGGATTTAGTGTCGACATTGAGGCATCAAGCCCGCAGCAATATACACGGGGCAGGGCAAAAAGTGCAACAAAATATGAGGGTTAGGGAGGAATCAAGAAAAGACGGGAGCCCGGCACGACCAGGAACACAACCGAGGAACCAATCCTAAAACCCTTATTCTAAATAAGTTAACAAATCTATCCCAAATCAACAAAAATTTCGTCTCCCCGTATTTCCACCGGGTAGCAGGCCACGCCAACCGTTTGATTCTGGCTGACCCGCCCGCTGGTCACATCAAACTGCCACCCATGCCAAGGACACGTGACCACGGCTCCGTCCATGACTCCCTGGCCCAAAGGGCCACCGCGATGCAGGCATACGTTACTGATAGCATGAAACTTATCCCCAACTCGGGCCACCGCGACGAGCTGGCCCGCAACCTCGGCCTCGCGAATCGTCCCTGGTGCAATATCCGACGTCTTGGCCGCCTTTACAAATCCCATTCCCCAACCTCCAGCGGTTGTGGCGATCCCAAGTCCCGGTTCACCCGGTTTCGGCCGCCGCGCTTGGCAGCATACAACGCTTTGTCCGCTTGGCGCACCAGTGCGCCAAATTCCACTTCGTCTTTACTGTGATGCCCGGCAATACCAAAACTAGCAGTGAGCGACAATTTTCCTTCAGAAATTTGAAATTCCTCTGCTTCCACTTCTTCGCGAAATCGCTCAACGGTTGTGTCTATGTTTTCCGGTGATACATGCGTGATCACCATCAAAAATTCGTCCCCGCCCAACCGTCCGCAGAAATCGGAAGCCCGCGTGTGCGATCGCAGGATTTCCGTAAACCGCTGCAACACGGAATCGCCCGCCGCATGGCCGTACGTGTCGTTCACCTTCTTGAACCCATCGAGGTCGGCTAGTACCACCCAAAACGGAAACCCGTGCCGCGTGGCCCCGCGCAACTGCCTGCCCGCCCACTCATAAATCGCGCGTCGATTCGGCAGACCGGTCAACGGATCGGTGTGCGCCATCTCCTGCAGCATCCGGTTTTTTGCGGCAACTTCCCGGTTCAGCTCTATGATCCGTCGTCCCACTCCAATGCGGGCCTGCAGCTCGGCAAGATCAAACGGCTTGGTCAGGTAGTCGTCGGCGCCTGCCGCCAGCCCTTTTACGACATTGCCCTTATCTGCGCTGGCGGTAAGCAAAATCACATAGCTATACCCCGGCCGCGCGTCGTTGCGAATCCGCTGGCACAATTCCAGTCCGGAAAAATCCGGCATCATCCAGTCGGTAATGACCAGTTCCGGCATATGCTTGTCATATAAATCGAAAGCTTCGCGCCCGTTTTTCGCAAACAGCAGCAAGTAGCAATCGCCTTCCAGGGCGTGCTCCACCAGCTTCCGGTAGACGGCTGAGTCGTCAACCACAAGCACCTGGAGATTCTTTACCGCGCTATTCATCCGTTGCCTGCACTCTTAATTTGCCCGGGACTGGGCAATGGGGTCCCACCAGAAGCCGAGGGAAACGTACCTCAAGTCTAGCAGCGCAGGTGTGCTGGCCGCGATATGGCCGCAGTTGTGGTAGGGAAAGGGTAACGCCCGTTGTAAAAGAAGTACGGTTCACGCAAAAGCGACGCGGAAGCCGTTATTTCGCCAAACCGCCGCCGGGCGGCGCGCCACTACGCTCCCTGCACCTTCACGAGCAGCTCGGCGAACTTCTGCTTGCGTTCCGCCTGGTCGTGCCCGCCCTCGGCTTCAGCCAGTTGGGTAATGTTCATCGAGCAGAACTTGGGCCCGCACATCGAGCAGAACTTCGCCTCTTTGTAGAAATCATCGGGCAGATTTTCGTCATGCATGGCCTTGGCCGTCGGCGGGTCCAGCGACAACTCGAACTGCTTGTTCCAATCAAACAAGAACCGCGCATAGGAAAGCGCGTCATCCCGGTCCTGCGCCCCCGGACGATGCCGCGCTACATCTGCCGCATGGGCCGCAATCTTGTAGGCAATTACGCCCTGCTTCACATCTTCCGGATTGGGCAGTCCCAGATGCTCTTTCGGCGTCACGTAGCACAGCATGGACGCCCCGTGCCACCCGATCATCGCGGCGCCAATCGCACTCGTGATGTGGTCGTATCCCGGCGCAATATCAATCACCAGCGGCCCCAGGGTGTAGAACGGCGCTTCATGGCACCATTCCATTTCCTTATCGACTTGCTCCTTGATCTTGTCGAGCGGAACGTGCCCGGGACCTTCAATCATCACCTGTACGTCATGTTCCCACGCTCGTTTCGTCAGTTCACCCAGCACCTTCAACTCCGCGAACTGCGCCGCATCGCTGGCGTCGGCAATACATCCCGGCCGCAAGCCATCGCCGAAGGAAAAGCTCACATCATGCTTTTTGAAAATCTTGCAAATCCTGTCCAAATTTTCATACAAGAAATTCTGCTTCTTGTGATGCTCCATCCAGTGCGCCATGAGCGATCCGCCGCGGCTTACAATCCCGGTGATCCGCTTGCGCACCAGCGGCACATGTTCCCGCAGGACACCCGCGTGAATGGTCATATAATCCACGCCCTGTTCCGCCTGCTCTTCAATCACTTCCAGCATCAAATCAAGCGAAATATCTTCCGGACGCCGCACCCGCGAAATCGCCTCATAGACCGGTACCGTTCCGACTGGCACCGGTGACGCCTCAATAATCGCTTTTCGAATCGTCGGAATATCTCCGCCGGTGGAAAGGTCCATCACGGTATCGGCACCGTAGTGAACCGCGTGATGCAGTTTCTTCAACTCCTCGTCAATGTTCGAAGACGTCGCCGAATTCCCAATGTTTGCATTGATCTTGCACTTGGAAGCAATCCCAATCCCCATCGGTTCCAGGTTCCGGTGATTCACGTTGGCCGGAATAATCATTCGTCCGCGCGCAATTTCGCTGCGCACCAGTTCTGGATCAATCTTTTCCCGGCCCGCCACAAAGCGCATCTCTTCGGTAATCACACCCGCGCGCGCAAAATGCATCTGCGACACATTCCGGTTGCCGTTAAGACCTACGGCCTCTTTTTCCCGCTTGTCCAGCCAGCTATCCCGAAACGCCATAAGTTCCTCCCCAACTGCCATGAATCGTAAATTATGGCACCCAGTCGCTCCAGCAGCAACCCAGGCTGTTGTGGCGGCGGGTCTCGAGTCCCCCTGGTCGTCGCTTCGCTTACGGTTTTAGTTCTTGAATTTGCTGCCGGCGTGCAGCCGAGGCCATGGTTGTGATTCCCATCCGCTGTTCCGGCAACCGGAACCCACCGGCATTCTCAACCCGTCCGAGCGCAAGCGCGGCTAGCGCGGTCGACTTCCAGAGAACACCCCCACTGACTAGGCCTGCTAGCTCGGCGGTCGTTTCCTGAAATTCCCGGTCCGCCTGGCGCATTCCCAAAACTTTTCCCCAAATCGCAGCCAGCAGGACAAACACAAAGCCTACGCCGGCCACACCCCAGTAATTCGGAAATAGTCCGGATCCACCTTCTGCGATAAACACGACGTAGATCATGGCCAGAGCCGCTGCCACCATTTTGGCCATGGACGAGCCGCTCTCCCGGCGCAATTCGTTCAGCCGGGCCTCCATTTGCGAACTCTCCGCTTCGCTCAATTCATCCAGAAACAGCAAGATCTGTCCCGGACCGCTGTCCCGCCGTAACCGCAGGAGCGCTTCCCCGTTTGTAATCACCCGATCAAGCAGCCGAATCATAACCGTCTCCCTCTGTCGCGCTAGATGGTGTTCCGGCCCCCCCATTCGCTTCACACAACTTTGTGCCCCCGCACTGAATGCGGCGTTCTGGCTGTCCGGGGGGCAGTTTTTGCCGGCGGTCCGGGACAGGGGGAAACAGCTGCACCCGGAAATTCTCTCCGGCAGCCTCCAAGCGGCCCCCGGCCGATCCGGGCAGATGACCCCGGGGCCGCTCGCGAGCCAATTTTCACCAAACATTCAACCCCCGTGAAACAGTTCGCATCCGGCCCGCACTACATTCCGAACATGGCAGGACA
This sequence comes from Saccharimonadales bacterium (SeqCode), assembly GCA_035317965.1. GTDB lineage: Bacteria > Acidobacteriota > Terriglobia > Acidiferrales > UBA7541 > Acidiferrum. The sequence continues at coordinate 28,713 of DATHFT010000122.1, forward strand.
AACCAAAGCAGCGCTCTCGCACATCCAAACAGCAAGGTAGTCCGTATTCAACATTGCGAGCGACCGGGGGACCTGTCCGGATAGTGTACTGAGCGTTGTAGGGGTTTTAGTACTGTGGAAAACTGCGTTTCTCCGATCGTGCGAACGCGGAATCGATGCTCGCGCTTTTAACAAGGCCAAGACCTCCAGCCGTCTTCCTTGCGAGCAATCAAAAAAATCTCTCGTCACTCCTTTAACAGTGACCCTCGGTTGGAGTGTGCAGCATGCTTGATGCCAGAAGAAATTTTGACAATGCCGTCCCCGCTGCGGATCGTCGGGAAGGCCTGCGGGCAGTTCCGTCCTCGTTGCTGCATGCCTCGTTCGGCAGCCAGCACGGCGGAGTAGTCCTCGATCTCAGCGAAGGGGGCTTTGCCGTCGCCACCGCTCTTTCCCTTCTGGATCGGGTCGTGCCCCAGATCACCATTGCTCTCGGCCCGGGCGAGGACAAGATCAAAGTTGTCGGCCTCACGGTCTGGACCACGGAAGCCACCCAGCGGGCCGGCTTTCAATTTATCGGCCTCGCACCCGCCGAACGCGAACGGATCAGAAATTGGGTGCGCGCTCACAATACGGATGCCTGCGAAGTGCTCCCGCCAGAGGCGGGGCCCGTGCTCAAAAAGGTTTGGAGCGCAAATCCGCACCTGCTTCCGCTCAACGCTATCCCGGAACAAGGTCTGGCAGCGCGCGTCGGGAATCCCCAGCTCGAACACCGGCACCCGCTGCCGGCCGCTCCCGCGCGCCCGCTCGCAATGGAAATGCGGCGATCCCCGGCGCATGCCATCTCTTTGCAAAGTGGAAAAACCATACGCGCCAGGCTCTCGCTCTCTGTCGCTGCCGCTTTTGTGATTGGTTCTGCGCTCACTTTTTTTGGAGCGCCTCGTTGGTCCGATCGCAGCTCCGCCGCAGAGCGTCCTCCAGCGTCCGGCGAAGCGCTTCAAGAGCAGAACCCGGCGCAAACTTTTCCCCGCGATGCGCAAGACAAAATCCTTCCGCAACAATCGGAGCAATCTGTATTGATCCTGCCCGCCGCCAGCAGCACTCCGTATCGCGCCAGCCTGCTCAAGGAAGAAATTCCTTCGCCGGCATCCGTTCGCATCGTTTCACAACGTTCCTTGTATCTACCCGATGGTGTTTTGCGCGACGCCACTGGCAAGTCCGTTGCCGCCAAATCCCTTGTTCCGGGGAGATTGCTGACCGAAATCCTTCCTGAATTCCCGGCCTCCCACCAAGATTCCGCTGCCCAGCAGGATTTGCGCATCAGAGCCCAAGTCAGTGAATCTGGACGAGTCCTCGAAGTGCTACCAATTAGCGGACCGACCGCGCAAATGCCGGGAATTCTGAGCGCCGTCCGGAAATGGCGCTATGAACCAACTTTGCTCGACGACAAGCCCGTGCAGACCCAGCTCGATCTGACGATTCAGTTTGTTTCCGGCGGCCAATAGCGGCCCAGAGTTTTGCATTTGTTCCATGTTTAGCAGAAGGAGAAAAACCGTGGTGAATATCTCGAAAAAAATGGCAGTGCTTCTCGCAATGGCAACAATCCTGGTTCTGGCTGGAAGTTTGCCGGCCGCTCAGGCAGATACAAACGGCAAGAAAATCACACTCGAATTCAAGAGCGCGACGCAAATTCCCGGACAAGTTCTGCCGCCCGGCAGTTACGTGTTTGAAGCGGCCGGAACCCAGGCCGGATGGAATGTAGTGAAAATCTACAACCAGGACGGCAGTTCGCAGATCACCACACTGCTGGCCTATCAGAACCCGCAGCTCAAAAACACCGGCGAACCGATTCTGTTTTATTCCCGCCACGCTGGAATTCCGTACCCGGTCATGGAAGGTTGGTTCTTTGAAGGTGATTCCGCCGCACAGCAGTGGGCGTACTCCGACAAAATGGCCCTGAAAATAGGCGAAGCCAATCACACCCGCATTCCCACCACCGGCACCGAGGATGTTTATCCGAGTACTCTGCCTGATGCCGCCAGCTCCTGGACCCCCCCGGTTACCCCCGCCGCGGATCAACCGTTGCCGCAGACTGCCAGCGACCTGCCCACACTGGCCTTGATTGGAGTTGCGTTTCTCCTGGCGGCCTTTGTGCTTCGCCGTATTACGTCCAAAACAGCCCGGGCATAAACTGGAAATGGGAGAAGCGCGTTTTGCGCTTCTCCCATTTCACCCGATCGGTTAAGGTACAGCAATCTATGCATCACGTTTCACAAAACATCCATCGGCTCTCGGCGGCCGGCCTGGGCTGGCTGAAACGCCCCATCGCTCCGTCCGCTGAAATGAAATTGCTCCGCTCGCTCGAGCGTGTCTTGTGGGTCTCGTCGGCGATTCTGCTTTCGTTTTGTGCCTTCGCCTATGCCCGTGCCGCAATGCACCAATCCCATCAACTCGCTCAACTGAATTCTGCGCGGGCACGCTTTACTGCTGGCCCGGGCGCCGGTTCTGCCCAAACCTCCTCGCCCTATCCCTTCATTTGGAATACGGCGGCCGCCGACCAGCTGTGGGAAGAAACGGCTCCGCTCGGCATTCTGGAAATTCCGCGATTGCAAATTTCCGCCGTCGCCGAAGAAGGCATTCAGAGCGACACGCTGGATCTTTCCGTCGGCCACGTTCCGAAATCTGCCTATCCCGGTCAATCCGGCAACGCCGCGTTTGCCGCGCACCGCGACACCTACTTCAAAAATCTTGAATCCGTGCAGACCGGCGATCAAATCGTTTTCAAATCACTGCAACGCGATTACCACTACCGAGTCACTTCCATCCAGATCGTTGATGCCAACGCTACCTCAGTCCTCAACGACACTCCGCAATCCACAATAACGCTGGTCACCTGCTATCCGTTCCACTACATCGGCCTTGCGCCGAAACGCTTCGTGGTCACCGCCGAGCAAACCGCCCCATAGCCAACCGCAAGACCTCTTTGTGGAAGCGCGAAAACGGAAGCGGACCGGACGCTACGCGCCCTTCTCCATGTGCAAAATGGGCAGCGTCAAGCCTTCCCCAATCGAAATCTCAATTTTCCGCATGGGAATATATCCCCGCGCCGCAAACAGTTTTACGCCGGTCAGCGTCGCACCCATCTCGTATCTCTTGAATCCGGCTTGGCGGGCGGCGGACTCGCAGGCTTCTAAGATTTTTGTTCCGAGACCGCGCCGCGCCCACGACGGATGTATGAAAAACGCGCGAATTTTCGCTGCGTCATGGGTTGGATCAAGCAGATCATCCTGCCGCGCGGTCCACTGATCGCCGCCAAACAATGTTGTACGCTTGCTCCAGCCGCCGCATCCGGCCAGCCGCGGCATGCCCGCGACGGTGGTTGCATCGGACTTTTGCGCTTCCGGCGACGCCGGATCTGCAGCGCACGCTTCCGCCACCAGATACGTCCGGTCTGCAATCAGCTGGCTGTCTACGCCAAAAACACTTTGCAGGGCCGCTTCCCGCTGTTCGCTGCTGTAATCCTCTGCCTGCAACTCACGTACCGAGGCCGCGATTAATTGCTCCACCGCAGGAACATCCCGGCTGGTGGCAATTCGAATGCGAATCTTGAATTTCATTTTCCTCGCCAGAACAAACTAGCACTGCTAAGTTTGCCACGATCCGCGCTTCCTCGAAAGCCGGAAGGAAACCAGGCCGCTCCCGGAGGACGGCCACCCGCTCGCGCACCGGCAGTCCGCTTCCCGGGGGGGGCGCGCGACGGCAGTTGTGCCATGAATTTCGTTTGACTATACGGCGTATAGCAGTTACTATACACCGTATAGATGGGGCATAAAAACAAAATCGAAGAGATTCGCCGGGCGGCCCTGCGGCTTCTTGAAAAAGAAGGACCCGAGGCCGTCAGCATGAGACGCGTGGCCAAGGCTGCCAAGATCACCCCCATGGCCATCTACCATTATTTCCGTACGCGAGAAGCTCTGCTGCAGGACATCACGGCTGCTGAATTTGAAAAACAAGTGGCCAGACTCCAGGCCCTGCCCGTGCCGGCGGATCCGGGCGAGCAACTGCGGCAGATACTGGAAAGCCATCTTGAGTACGCCATCGGGCGGCCCCGGGTTTACGACTATGTTTTTTCCAGTCCGCGGCCGGGGGCCCGGCGATTTCCCAAGGATTTCCAGGAGCGCAAGTCCCCGACTTTCAATCTGCTCATGGATGCCGTGGGCGCTGCGATCGAACACGGGTACTTCCGCAAGGGCGATGTTTTTGAAATATCGCTAACAATTGCAGCTCACACGCAGGGCCTTATTACGCTGTACCGCGGCGGCCGCTTCCAAGCCTCCGACCGGCAGTTCAAATTGCTGTGCTGGCAATCCTTTGCAAAGGTGTTCGATGGACTTCGTAAGCAAAAATAGAACGATTCTTTATGGTTTGGCCGCGACCGTGCTGTCCGCCCTGTTCTTTTTCATCGGCACGGGACTCTATCCTTACTGGTGGGCGACATGGCTTGCGCCGGCACCCGTGCTGGCATTTGCGGCGCGGGCGCCCTTCAAGGCTGCATTCCTCGCTGCCTTCCTGGCCTGTTCGCTGGGTTCGATGAATGCAGTTCACTACCTCAAGGACGTCATTGGACTGCCGACCGGAGTTCTGCTCTCCTTTGTGGTTTTCCCGGGACTTATTTTTGCCGGCGCCGTTGTGTTTTGGCGGGGATGGCTGCGACTGGAGCGGATCTGGATTGCCGCACTCGCGCTGCCGTGCCTTTGGACCAGCTACGAATACCTTTACAGCATTCTGTCTCCTCATTCGACTTTTGGAAACATCGCCTATTCCCAGATGAATTTTCTGCCGCTGATTCAGCTGGCATCGGTCACCGGGATATGGGGAATCGTTTTTGTCTTGCTTCTGGTTCCCGGCGCACTGGTGGCAATCCTGTGCAGTGCTCTTCCCGGAGCCCCAAGGGCGAAGTTGGCCGCGTCGACGGGTGCGGTCGTCCTATTGGTCTGCGCCTTCGGTGTGTGGCGCTTGCATTCTGAAGTGAAGGGATCTGGCAAGGTGTCGGTGCGAATCATCACTTCGGGCGCGCGCCAGGACGTTTTCGCCGTCAAGGACCAACCGGCCCTCCAACTCTACCGAAGGTATGCGCAAACGATTTCCACGAATTCAAATCCGCCCGTTGACTTGATCCTTGCGCCAGAAAAAATTGCGATGATCACCGACTCGGTCTCCAGCGAGACAAAAAGCCTGTTCAGCGTGAACGCCGTCCAGGCAAACAGCGATGTGGTCGTCGGTTTTGATGAAAAACGAAATGGGGCGCGGCGCAACGAAGCCCTCCTTTTCGCCAAAGATGGTTCGGTCCAGGCGGATTACGAGAAGCACCACTTCATCCCCGTCCTTGAAGATGGATACGTTCTGGGAAAGGACTACGTGGTATTCGAGCGTCCCTCGGGCTTATGGGGAATCGCCATCTGCAAGGATATGGATTTTCCGGGCTTGGGCCGCGAATATGGCCGGCGCGGCGTAGGTTTGCTGATTGTCCCGGCATGGGATTTCACCATCGATGCCTGGTATCACGACCGCATGGCGGTTCTGCGCGGAGTTGAGAGCGGCTTCACAATTGCCCGCTCCGCAAAACAGGGACTCCAGACCATCAGCGACAGCCGTGGACGATTGCTATTGGACCGACCGGGCTCACCAGACGGTTTTGTGGTTTCCGATGGGCTGGCCCCGGTGGCGCACGTGGCCACTCTGTACGCCGCGTGGGGCGACTGGTTCGCCTGGCTGTGCCTTGCCGCCTTGCTTGCTCTGATCTTTCTGCCCCGCCGGAGAAAAGCAACTTCGGTCTGAAGCCGGAATGCGATAGTCTCTGCCGGGTGTGTGCCGCAGCTCGGCACCCGTCGGGGCTGACTCATTTCTAACGTCAAATCAGATCCTTCCACTCCCGTCGCTGCCATTCGTCGAGCCGGCCTGCTCTCTTTTGTCGCTTTGATGTATTCCTATGCGACAGCCGGCCCATTTGGACTTGAGGATCAAATCACAACCAGCGGGCCCGGAATGACTCTGCTGTTTCATTTGCTGATTCCGTTTTTCCTGTCCATTCCGGTTTCGCTGGTGGCCGCTGAATTGACCACGGCGATTCCGGTCGAAGGTGGATTTTATCGCTGGGTGCGCATCGGCTACGGCAATTTCTGGGGATTTCTGGCGGGTTGGTGGAACTGGTGTTCCTCGTTCGTACTTGGTGGCGTTTACGCAGTTCTTTTCAGCGACTATCTGCGCTTCTTTTTCCCGTCCATGCAAATGTGGGAGCACTATGCCGTTTCTCTGCTGCTGATTGCGCTAATGGCGTGGATCAATATCACAGGAATTCAGATGGCTGGCGCGGTTGCCACGGTTCTGGAGATTTTTATTCTCTTGCCGGTAGCGGTTCTTTGCGTGATGGCCGCCACCAAGTGGCAGCACAATCCATTCATTCCCCTCGTTCCACCGCACGTTCCCACATTTCAGGTTTTTGGCGTGGGACTGGCTCTGGGTCTTTGGCTCTACGCCGGCTACGAACAAATGTCCAGCGTCGCAGAAGAAGTCGACAATCCCCAACGCAACTATCCGATCGCACTGGCCATCGTTATTCCCATTTCCATCGCCACTTATTTCCTGCCGACTCTTTTCTCTCTCGCTGCGCTGGGCAACTGGCAGGACTGGAAAACCGGATATTTTTCCGATGCCGCAAGACTAATCGGCGGACCATGGCTGGGATTCTGGATGACGGTCGCCGCCGCAGTCACAAATATCTCTCTTTTGAATGCGACCGTGCTGACCGGAACTCGCATGCCTTCGGCCATGGCCGAAGACGGCTACTTCCCTCCCTCGCTCACAAAAAAACATTCGCGTTATGGCACACCATGGATGGCGATTCTGCTTTCTTCGGCAATCTATGCATTGCTGGCCGTTCTGAATCTAGGTCAATTGATCAAGGCCTATGCCTGGCTGCGCATCGCCGTCACGGTTCTTACAGTCGCGTCCGCCTGGCGCATCCGGCAGCTACAGCCGCAGCTCGCTCGCCCGTTTCGCATTCCTGGTGGCCGTGCCGGATTGTTCTATGTTGTTGCGGCGCCCATTGCCATGAGCGGCGTGGCTCTGCTCGGAAGTGATCGCTTCTCTCTGCTGTGGGGGCCGGTTGCGCTCGCGCTTGGCCCGCTCGCCTATGGCCTGCTTCGCGCCCTCGGCGCCGGCCGGCGTCAGGTGAACCAGTCGAGCACCTTGTAGTAAGCGCCGGCCAACGGCAGTCCCCAGGTATTGCCGCTGCGCAGCCCCGGCGGCGCTGACGGAAACCCGATGCTGTCGAACAGCAGTTCGCCGGTGTCGCCACAAATGATCCCTGCGAGTTTTGCCCCTAAATAGGTCGCGGCCGCCACGCCGTGCCCGGCATATCCAATGGCAAAGTGCATGTCGTCAATTTTTCCGGCATGCGGCATGACGTCGGAAACGAAGTCGATTGTGCCACCCCAGACGTATTCAATCTTGGCGTTGCGCAGTTGCGGATAGACTCTGACCATGCCGCGGCGGAGAATTTCTGCACTTTGCAGAATCGTTTTGGCGGTTTCCGGAAAAAACGCGGCCCGTCCGCCAAATAACAGGCGTTGGTCAGGGGTTAACCGGTAGTAGTAAAGAAAATGTTTGGAATCATAAATCATGCGGTTGCGCGGACTGAGTTCCTGGGCCAGATTGTCCGGCAGCGTTTCTGTAGCAATAATGTACGATCCGATGGGAATTATTTTCTTTTGCAACGCGGGCGTCGCCCGGGTGGTGTATGCGCCGCTGGCCAGAAGCACTTCGCGAGCCCTGATGGCGCCTTTCGCGGTATGCACCCGAAAGCGACGCACTCCATTCGCGGATTCGGTTTCTATTTTGGTGACTTGCGCGCCCTCATGGAGGTGGGCTCCGGCGCGCTGTGCGGCTGCGACCAAGCCGGCGACGTATCGCGCGGGATTCAGGCCTGCGCTGGAGCCATCCGCCAGGCCGCCGAAATAGATGTCTGAACCGATTTCCGCGCGCAGCTGGCTTCTGGGAATGATGCGCAGCTCGTGGCCAAATTCCCGTTTGACGAGCGCCGCGGATTCCTCATAGCCGTCAAAGTGCGCCTGCTTGCAGGCCACTTCCAGATGGCCGCAGCGCGAGAACTCACATTGGATATTTTCTTCCTGGACGATTTGTTCCACGCAATCAATTGAAGCAAGCGATGCCGCATACATTTGCCGAACAAGGTCCCGGCCATACCGCTTGATCAGGGTTGGAACCGGAAGCTTCAACCCGGTTAGAACCATTCCCCCGTTGCGGGAGCTGGCCCCCCACCCAAACGTTTGGGCTTCGAGCGCGACTACATTGACGCCGCGTTTGGCGAGTGTTCGCGCGGCGGACAGGCCCGTAAAGCCGGCCCCCACGACAACCACATCCGCGGCCTCCGGGAACGCTGCCGGTTCGCTGCCGGAAGGAATTGACGCCGTGGTAAGCCAATAGTTTTCCTGTTTCATGGACCCGTGTCCCGTGGTTCAGAGCGGGGGAATAATACCACCGCCCAGAGGCGCCACCGGGCAAGTGGACGGAAAACCTTGCTTCGCTCAGCGGACGGCCAGCCAAAGGCACTGCGCGCTGCGCCAAGGAAAGGGACGATTAAGCCGTGCGCAGGACGATGAGGCTGATTTCCGGGGGAACCCCGAGGCGTACGGGCGCCCCTACCGTTCCAAGCCCACGATTTACGTAGAGATAGGATAGAGCGGATGGGTTGCTAGGCTGCAACGTGGGTTTATCATCCGGCATGGCCGCGCCGCGAAGCGCGCGGTCGCCGTGCGCGGGCAAAAAGAGCGGGCGCTGATAGAGGCCGGCGATGTAATCGGTGATGAACCTGGCAGGGCTCAAGCGATGATCCAAAATCTCCACCTGAATCTGGCCGCCATGCGTGTGACCCGCGAGCGAAAGCTCGATTCCCAATTCCGCGGCCCGATTAAACGAATTGGGATTGTGGGATAGCAAGATATTGGGCATGTCACGGCGAACGAGGCGGGCTGCGTCGGCAAGAGTCTGCTGGCGACGACCACCGGAATTACGTTCGCGCTGGTAATCCACGCCAATTAAATTGAATTGCGCGCCATGGAACGAAATCTGCGCATTTTCCTGGCGCAGGAGTTTCATCCCGCCTTGCGCAAATAGAGTTTGCGCTGTTGCTTCGGCGCGGGCGTAAATCTCGTGGTTGCCGTTGCAGCCCCAGATGCCGAGCGGGGCGTGCAGCTGGCGCAGTTCATCGATGCAGTCGGCAATGGGATCGCTTGCGCCGGTGATGAAATCTCCAGTGATAACGGCAAGATCCGCTCCAAGGTCATTGGCCATGTCTACGGCCCGGCGAACCTGCGCGCGCGGCATGTATCCGCTCAAATGAATGTCGCTGAGCTGTACAATTTTCAGCCCATCGAGCGCCGGAGGAAGATTGTGGACCGGGATCTCAATCCGTCGAACCTGATACTTAAGGCGTTCTTCGGCAAAGCCATACACGGCGCCGAGAAATGGCGCGACGCCTGCGGCAGCCGTAGCGGCCCGAAAGAAGTAGCGGCGCGAGGGGTCTTGCAGGGCCTCCACGCCGGGGGAAGCTGGCTCGGCCTTGGCTAGAGTGGCCCCGGAAGCACCTTTCCCTCGAGCGGACTCGGATTTTGCGCGCAGTACCCGGCCGAATAACCTCCATACGCCGTCGATCCCGCGCACACTCTTGACCGCGATATAGGCAAAGAGCGCACTGGAAAACCAAAGCCCGGCAAAAACGGTAATCATGTTCGCCTGGGGAATAATGCGCCCGTGTCCCATCCGGAAGCCGTCTATTGCAGACAGAATGATCAAGAGCAGCACGGTGACATAAAGAGCTCGCGGAGCCACGCGCAGGGCGGTGCTGGTCCAGTTGGCAGTTACCCGCCACAAAGCCCGATACCAGAATCGTTGTGAAAGAAACAGCAATGCCAGGACGCTGAAAACGATGGCCGCCCGAACCAAAAAGAAGCCCCAATTCACGGTGGTGGCGCCCTCCACGGGCGGTCTCTAGCTTATCACGCCTATCATCCGGGCATTTACGATGGGACCAAGTCTGCCAACAAGCAAGGCGCGAGCCGCCAGGCCGGCCGAGAGGAAGTGAAAAATTTGAGAAACGCATTGCTGGCTCAGCCGTCTGAGTGAAAGAACTCTGCATCTGCAGACGGAGGAGGGGTCTATGAGGAAGTGGATGGTGGTGGCAGGACTGGCATTGGCTATGGGAGTGGCTACGGCGGCTCCCGCCGTGCGTGCTCAGGATATGGCCGCGGCGAAAAAAGAGCCGCAGCCAGCGCTAAGCCCGTCCGGTGAGGTTCTCCAGCAATGGAATGACATCGGCCGGAAACTCGTCGCCATTGCCGAAGATTTGCCGGAAAACAAATACGACTACAAACCGAATCCGGAATCACGGAGCTTTGTGGCGCAATTGATTCATGCTGCCGGCTCCATGTACTACTTCACGGACCCAGCGCAGGGCAAAAAACCACACTTGGCGGATGATCCTAGCCGCGACGAATTGAAGACCAAAGCGCAGATTGTGGCATTCGTGAAAAAGTGTGTGCAGGACGGGGCCGATCTGATTAAAAGCAAAGGCGATGCCGGAATGGACGAGCAAGTCGTCGCCGGCGGGCCTACGAAAACTCGCATTCGCGACCTGGCGCTGGCTCTCAATGAACACTCCGGAGAGCATTACGGACAATTGGTCGTCTACTACCGCATCAACAATATGGTTCCGCCGGAATCTCGGAAGAAGTAATTTAATCGTAGTGGTGATAGACCGAAGCAGGAGAGGGCGCAAGGACTCTCCTGCTTTTTGCTTGGAGCCTCACGATGAAATCCAAACCGGTGAAATTGCCCTACGACGGTCTCGCGCCCTCTTGCTGCGCGGGTGTGAGCCGCTCGATTCATCGCACCCGCTTGGCCAGGCCGACGACCCGCTTTCAAAGCTAGCTCGATCGGCACCGGGCAGCGAATTCAGAAAATTCACCCCGGGAGCGTGCCGGGGGCCAGACTTTGAATTGGCAGGCTCCCCATGCCTCACGGACTCGTTTCCGGGCTAACCGGCGACTTTAGAGCGACGCTGCTCGGTAAGCAGCGCCACGAGTTGGCTCCGGTCGCTCGTCGGAGGCAGACAGGTCTGGCCGGAGCAAACCACGGCAACCGATTTGTCCTGCGGGAGATGGGGCAACGTTTCTTTCAAGGCACTGGGGAAATTGCTGAGAGAAACCCCAGGGGGCAGGCGCAGGACGGACTTGCCTAGTCGAAACACGCTGTGCGCAGCGGCTTCCAGGGCCGCGGCACTGGCATCGTCGGCGGGCCCGGTGATAACGACTTGCATCGGATGATTTGCAAACAGAGTCGCAGCAAGCCCGTAGCTGGCCGCGTGTAAGCCGTACTGCGGCGCTACCGCCGCGAACGCTTCGAGGGTCTTCTTGGCAAAGTTGTAATAGCGGGCGTCCTCGGTAAAATCGTGAATGCGAATCAAGGCCATGGCTGCCACCGAGTTTGCGCCGGGGGTTGGAGAATCCTGGAACGGTTTGCGGCGCACGTCGAGGCCGCCCATGGGAGGAGCGTCGCTGGCACGGTCAAAGAAGCCGCCGCCGCCGCCGTCGCCGTACCGCGCGACGGCCAGGTCCATCGTTTTTTTCGCTGCTTCGAAATAGCGCGAATCCAAGGTGGTCTCATAGGCGTCGAGAAGGGCGAGAACGCCGAACGCCTGATCATCCAATGAGCCTTCAAGCGCAGGTCCACCAATGCGGTGGCCGAATCCGCGCGCATCACTCCAAACCTCTTTCAGCATGCGGTCGAGCGTTTTCAGGGCGAATGCGCGGCAGTTACCTCCCAGCTTTCCACCCAGCACGCGAGCTGCGTCCAGATAGGCCGACACAAACATCGCGTTCCAGGAAACGTACATCGTCTTGTCAATGAACGGAGTGGGACGCGGCTGGCGCGCAGCAAACAGTTGTCCTTTGGCTTTGGCAATCGTCAAACGAACCGTCGATTCCTCAAGGCCAAGTTGTTTCGCGACATCCTCGGCTGAGCGCGCAATCCACAGAACATTCTTCGCCGGATTGTGATGCATCTCGCCGTGCGCTTCCACGTCGTAATACAGCTCCATCACGCGCGCTTCATTGGGCAAGAGCGCAGCGCGCAGCTCTTCGAGCGTCCATGTGAAATAGTCACCGTCGTCGTCAAGAGAGTAATCCGCGTCCTGGCTGGCATAGAAACCGCCATTTTCGCGGTCCGACAAATCCTGATCGACCCAGCCGATGATGCTCTCCGCCGTCTCGCGCAGCAACGGGTTCTGCGTCACCTGCCAGCCGTGCAGAAAATTTCGCAGCAATTCGGAATTGTCATACGACATTTTTTCGAAATGGGGCACCAGCCAGCGTTCATCGACGGAATAGCGATGAAATCCACCAGCAAGCTGGTCGTAAACGCCGCCGCGCGCCATTTTTTCGAGTGTGGTTTCAGCAATCGCCAGCAAATGTTTTTCCTTCGTTTGCTGGTAGCGCTCCAGAACCAAATCGAGCGCCGACGCATGGGGAAATTTGGGAGCATTGCCAAAGCCGCCGTTGTGAATATCGAATCGCTGCGTGATCGATGAAATCTGGGCATCCACCACGGCCGAATCAAAATCAGCTCGCGCCCCGGCAAACAGCTCCGCTTGCGACACCGCATCGGAGAGCGAGTTGGCGGCGCGTTCCAGATCAGCGCGCTTGTTGCGATACGAATCGGACACCACCACGAGCAGACGCTTAAATCCCGGCCGCCCCATCTGATCTTCCGGAGGAAAGTACGTGCCGCCGTAAAATGGCTTGCCGTCCGGCAGCAAGAATCCGGTCAAGGGCCAGCCCCCTTGTCCGGATATCGCGCTGATTGCCGATTGATAACGCGAATCTACATCGGGCCGCTCATCACGATCCACTTTCACCGCAACAAAATGCTCGCCGATAATTTTGGCGACTTCAGGATTCTCGTAGCTCTCGCGGTCGATAACGTGGCACCAGTGGCACCACACCGCGCCAATATCGAGAAGGATCGGTTTGTCTTCGGCTTTGGCGCGGGCAAACGCAGCATCGCCCCATTCATACCAATCAATGGGTTGATGCGCTGCTGACCGCAAATACGGACTTGCGGAATCCTTCAAGCGATTTTCGGGATGCGACGACACGCGCGTTCCTTTCAGGACTGTTCGAGGCGGAAAAAATCGAGCTGCCTTCGACGATTCCGGAAGCAGAGTGGACGGCTACAGCAAATCGCGAAATCCCTGCGCACTCACTGGACGATATTTCCGGGTCCCAGGTCGCGCGGATCAATCGGCTTGCGGCCGGAGAATCCTTCATCTTGCCGGTGATAAAAGCGAATGCGGTCTTCCCCCAGCTTCCAGCACAGATACACGCTTTGATTGTTGATGATCGCGGGGAAATCGAGCAGGCCAATATCGAGATCCTTGATGACACATCCGGTTTCAAGAATTCGGCTCAGCGCGGACTTGAATGTCTCGGACAGTTGTGTGTGCTGCACGCGCTGGGCTGCCAGTTTTTCATAGGGAACCAGTATTCCGCCCATCAGCATGATGCGCGAGGCCACCGCCGAGAGGCTTTCGTCGAGGCTGGCAAGTTTTTTGCGGCAGTCGATCGCTTCGACGAGGAAGGGTTCCAATTCTTGCCGCGTGCGCTCGGCCTCGGTCAGTGTGAAAAGACGCGGCTCGGGTTCCGGTGCTTCGTCCTTTTCCTGCTCGTCGTCTTCGTCTGCCATGAGGTTTCGTCCGTCAAAAACGTAACAGCCTGTCCTAGATCCGATGCTAACGCAAACGGACTGTGCGGTCGAGAGAGGCTTTGTAACATTCTGCGCTGCAAGCGGGCCGGCGGTTAACCGCCGATAAAGACCATCGTCCGATCCGGCTGATGGAAATCCGGTTCGTTGATACGATGGCTCTCCTCTTTTTCCATCACTACCGAGCGGATGAAAGCCTGCAGGTCCTCATCGCTTGCGCCTTCGCGCAGCAGGCTTCGCAGATCATGATCGTCTTTGCTGAAAAGGCAGGTCCGCAGTTTTCCATCTGCGGTAAGTCGAATCCGCGAACAATGTCCACAGAAAGGCTGCGTCACCGGCGAGATCAAACCAATTTCTCCTGGTGCTCCGTCCGCAAAGCGGAACTTGCGCGCGGTCTCGCTGTGCTCGTGCGGGATTTGCTGTAGCGGCCAGCGCGCGTGGATACGCTGGTGGATTTCCGACGAAGGCACAACCGCAGCGCGGGTCCAGTGGTGGTCTGCATCAAGCGGCATGAACTCGATGAAACGCATGATTACGCCGCGTTCACGCGCAAAATTCGCGAAAGCCTCTACTTCATCGTCGTTCGTGCCTCGCACCAGCACCGCATTTATTTTCACGGGACGGAGCGAAGACTCCTGCGCTACGTCGATGCCGTGCATTACTGCCGCAAATGATTTTGTGCGCGTAATTTTTTCAAATCTCGCGCGATCGAGAGAATCCAAACTGATGTTGATGCGCTTTAAGCCTGCGGCTAGCAGGCGCTTACAGCGATCGGCCAATAAATGGCCGTTGGTGGTCATCGATAAATCTTCGAAGCCCAACTGATGCAGCCGCTCCAGGTATTCCTCCACTCCTTCGCGGACCAGCGGTTCGCCCCCCGTCAGGCGTATCTTGCGGATGCCCAGAGCCAGGAAGACGCGAGCCAAACGGTCAAGTTCCGGCCACGACAGGATTTTTTCGTGCGCCTGATAGTTCTCCGGATCGGCAGACCGGCAATATACGCACCGAAAGTTGCAGCGGTCGGTGACCGAAATACGCAGGTCGGTAATCTGCCGCCCGAATTTATCGAAAAGGGTCATTTGTCAGCACAAATTCGATGCGATCGCTAGGTCTACGGTGACGGCGAAAAAAAATGCCCGATCCAGTGTTGGATAGCGGGCGAGCGGCGAAAATACGCATATTTTCGCTGAATCGCTCCTTTCCAAACACGGGAGGCCCGGGTGTTTCCACCAGAACCCTGAGCTGCCTGCGAGCCCGAAACTCGCCGGAAGCTGCCCCACCGGACTTAGGCTGTCTCTCCCTTAGCCCGCCGGGGTCGGAGTTACCCCCCTAGCTTACGCCCGGTGGAGCGCAGGAGCAATTGTGGAAGGTTACCTAATCTCCCGTTCAAGGCGCGGAGACGGAGTGTGTTAAAGTTTTTCCCACGCCATGCGGATCTTTGTCCTGGGAGCCGGCGCGACCGGCTCGCTTCTAGCCCAATTGCTCGAACGTCAAGGCCACACGGTCTGGTGCGGAGATCGCGACTCCGACCGCGCCCGACGCTTCCTGGGCAAAAAAAGCACGATCGCCGTCACGGAAGTAAATGCCCGCAACCTGCGCGGCATTATTCGCGCGGCCCGCGGCGCACAATTGGTGGTGAACGCTTCAGCTTCGGTGTTTAACCAGATTGTGATGCGCGCGGCTCTCCATGTGCGTGCGCATTATCTGGACTTGAGTTCGCACCTCACGCGCAACCCCTTCAAGGCCGAGCAGTTTTCCTTTGCCAAGCGATTTGCGGCAAAAAAGCGGGCGGCGCTGATCAATGCCGGCGCGGCTCCCGGTCTAACCAACCTGCTGGTCATGCGCGCCGCGGAGTTGCTCGATGAAGTGGAAAGCGTGCAAATTCGGCTCTATGAGAGTAGCGAGAGCGCTGATCCTATTTCACAGTGGTCGCCTGAAGTTTCCTTTGATGAGGCCATTTCCAATCCGCGTGTGTATCGGGATGGAAAATTCAAAATGGGGAGACGATTCGCAGAACTGGAAAAATTCCGTTTCACCGACCCCATCGGCAATGCCAACGTCGTTCTCGCTGCACAGGATGAAGTAGCCACGCTTCCCTACTTCATTCCCATGAAAAACATGGATGTAAAGATCGGTGGCAACGAATTTGACCGGCTTCGCCGCTGGTATAAACAGGGAAAACTTTCCAAATCCCGCGGGATTCCCAGAAAAAATTTCCCGCAGACATCTTCTCCCCGCGCGATTGCCAGATTAATTCGCCAGGGCACCCTGCAGAATGCGCGCTTTGCGGCGGCCGTGCTGGTGCAAGGCGTCCAGCGCAACGCAAAAGAGGATCAACGGTTTCTGATTCGCAGTGATTGCACGTTTCCCACGCTCTATTTGATTCGCCTCCAGGGGCGATTCACGACGCCCGTAGCGTACGCCACGGCGCACCTGGCCATGCTTTTTATCAAAAATTTTCCCCGCGATTTGGCAGGAGTGTTGGCCCCGGAAAATCTGCCGGTGGAAACGCGGCGCGCCATTCTGGCAGGAATCCGCACACAGGGCGTGAAAATCGCGCACAGGATCACCGTCCTCAAATCGAACGAGGATGACGAGGAAGTCTGATTTTTCCTGTCGCTGGAAAGCCCCAGATCCCTAGGGACGTGCTTCAAATATGAAATTGAATGGAGTTTGTGTTGCCCGGCGGAACTGTGTGAAACCCCCACTCGTAACGACCTCGCGAATACGTTTTTCGCCCGCCTGTGCCCCTAATGCAAGCCCAACTTCCTGTGACAGCGAAGCCGGCGTGCACAGCAGCGTTGACGCGCCATAAAAAGCGCGGCCCAGCGGATGCAGATTGTCTTCCAGCTTGTCTCCCGCTGCGGGCTCTACGATCATCCACGTTCCATCGGCCTTCAGCGTAGTACGCACATGGGCCGAAGCGCCCGCCGGATCACCCATATCGTGCAAACAGTCAAAAAATGTAACGAAGTCATAGTCTTTGCCGGGGTAGGTCTTGGCGCTGGCCACTTCAAAGCGAATACGATCGCCGACACCGGCATCCTTCGCGCGCTGCTTGGCGGTTTCGATGGACTGTTCGTGGTAATCGAAAGCCACAAATTCCGATTTCGGATAGGACTTCGCCATCAAAATAGTCGAGGCGCCTAAACCACAGCCAACATCCGCAACGCGAGCGCCGTTCTTCAACTTTGCATCCACGCCGTTCAAGGACGGAATCCACGACGCAATCAGATTTGCCGCATAGCCCGGACGAAAAAATCGTTCGGTGCCGACAAACACCTCGTGATGATGTTCATGCCAGCCAAGCCCCTTTCCGGTCTTGAATCGTTCAATCAATTCGTCATCTGCCTTTACTGCCGCGAGGGCCACTTGAAAAGCGCCTGGCAGGAAAACCGGGCTGCCTTCTTCCGCCATCGCGAAAGCCTGCTCTTCGGTCAGATGGAATTTTTGATTGCCGGCATCATAGGTGACATATCCACCGGCGGCTTGGTTGGAAAGCCATTCGCGCACATATCTTTCCGTCGTTCCCGTGTTCTTGGCCAATTCTGTGGAAGTTTGCGGCCCCCCCTTTGCCAAAGCCTTGTACAGGCCCAGCTTGTCGCCGATGCGCACCAGCGCTGCGCTGAATGTCGCGCCAAAATCAACGATCGCTTTGCCCAAAAATTCTTGCAGCTTGTCGTTATCAATTGCCATGGGGTTACCTCCGTATGATGAAAGACAAAGAAACCGGGCTGAATTGCTGGAAATCTTACGGCTAGGCGCCGCGCACAGCAAGTAAAGAGTTCTAACAGCAGCGGTTGGGCCGGGAATATTTCCGGTCCGCCTGTTCCACGTAGAATTGCTTGGGACTAAGGGGATGTGCGCAGCAGCATTTTGTGTGCTTCGAGCGCAAATAGCTTTCATAGGCCGCATCGCCGCACCATTCGCGAATTCCCTGCCACACGTTCCGGACTCCGCGGCGCACTCGAGCAATCCAGGGGGCATTTGCCGGGCTTTCGATCGGGTTGGAATTCATCAGTCATCTCCGTGAGCGGAGCCGGAATATTCACTGGCCCATTGCGTCGTAACGTAAGGCGATTCATGCAATACCACTTCCCGCCGTCGCGCCAGAATGGCGTACCACTGCACCAGCGCCTCCGCAATCAGCACCAATATCATCAACGCCAGCACCACCGTAACCACGGCATCCAGCCGCTGATTGAAAATAATCCGATGTGTGTCCGCAATCTTATCGGCCGGAATTTTTCCGGCGGCAAGTTGCATCGACAATGCCTTGCTGTAGGAAAGAAAGCCGATCCGCGGATTCGGGCTGAAAATCTTCTGGTAACTCGCTGTCATTGTAATGATCACCAGCCACGTCATGGGGACGACTGTCACCCAAATCAGGCGTAGCCTCCCCATCTTCAGCAAAATCGTCGTCGCCACCACAAGCGCCACGGCCGCGAGCAATTGATTCGAAATTCCAAACAGAGGCCACAACGAATTGATGCCGCCCAGCGGGTCAATCACGCCCTGATACAGAAAATAGCCCCACAGGGCAACAATCACTCCGCTCGAAATCAGAACACCGGGTGTCCATCCCGTGCGTCCAAATGGCTTCCATACCCGTCCGCCAAGTTCCTGCACCATAAAGCGTCCGACACGGGTTCCCGCGTCCAGCACGGTCAAGATGAAAAGCGCCTCAAACATGATCGCAAAGTGGTACCAGATACTGAGCAATCTTGGTCCGCCAATCGTGCTGGAAAAAATCTGCGCCATGCCCACAGCCAACGATGGCGCTCCGCCCGCTCGATTGAGAAGTGTTTGCTCTCCAACTGCATGCGCCAGATTGGTCATGGTTTCCGCTTGCAGCGGAAACCCCCAACCGCTGATTGTTGAAGATGCCGCGTCGGCGGTATTGCCAACGATGCCGGCAGGGCTGTTGATTGCAAAGAACACGCCCGGGGTCATGGCACAAGCCGCAACCATGGCCATGACTCCGACAAAGGATTCCAGCAGCATCGCACCATACCCGATTAACCGGGCATGACTTTCGCGCAAAATCATTTTTGGTGTGGTTCCGGAGGAAATCAGCGAATGAAACCCGCTGATCGCTCCGCAAGCGATGGTAATAAAGCAAAACGGAAAGATTTTTCCGGCGAAAACCGGGCCAGTGCCGTCGGTAAATCGCGTAAACGCCGGCATCAAAATATGTGGACGAACCATGAGAATCCCCGCAGCCAGCGAAAATATGGCGCCCGCCTTAATAAAAGCGCTCAAATAATCGCGCGGCGCAAGCAGTAGCCAAACCGGCAGTGCGGAAGCCGCGAATCCGTAGGCCATCAGAATAAACGCCAGGGTAATCCCGCTGAGCGTGAATACCGGCGCCCAGGCAGGCGACTCGGCAACCCATTGGCCGGCTATTACCACAAACATAACCAGCGTGACCCCTATGAACGACGCTTCAATCACGCGACCCGGGCGTAGGAATCGCAAATATACGCCGAGCAAGAGCGCGATCGGAATCGTCATCGCCAGAGTGAAGGTCGCCCACGGCGAAGATTTCAGAGCATTGACAATCACTAGCGCCACAACTCCCAGAAGAATGACCATGATCGCCAGTACGGCGATCTGCGCAATAAATCCGCCGCGCCGGCTGACTTCTTCGCGAGCCATTTCCCCAAGGGTCTTTCCATTGCGCCGGATTGAACACAGTAAAATAATAAAATCCTGCACGCACCCCGCAAAAGCTGCCCCGACAACAAGCCACAGCGTTCCCGGTAAGTAGCCAAACTGCGCGGCGAGTGTCGGCCCCACCAGCGGACCGGGTCCCGCAATCGCGGCGAAATGGTGGCCGAACAGCACCCACTTGTTCGTTGGCACAAAATCGCGCCCATCGTCGTTCACTTCGGCGGGAGTCGCACGGTGGTCGTCGAGCGCCAGCAACTTCGCGGCGATGAACGCCGAATAGAATCGATATGCCACCAGATAGCAGCAAATTGCCGCCACGACAAACCAGGTCGCACTCAGCGATTCGCCGCGATCAAACGCAATGCGCCCCAACGCTCCCGCTCCTAGCAGCGCAACCAAGATCCAGATGAAAATGGCAAAGGGCTTTTTCATTTTGGGGAATTTGCAGGTGAACTGGTGGCCATGAATTTCGCTATGTCCTGCTTCAAGCGGGCCAATGAAGCGGGTTGCACGTACATCATGTGTCCTGCTTCAAAATAATCTCCGCTCAAATGGCTGCGCAGTGTCGGGTCGAGGCCTAAATGGTCGAATGTATAGTCCGCCGCAAAGAAGGGCGTAGCCAAATCGTAGTAGCCTTTGGCGACAAAGACGTGCAGGAACGGATTCTGGGTCATCGCGCTGCGCAGCGTCTCCGCCACGTTCACGTATCTATTTTCATAGGGCGCATAGTTCCACGGCCGCACGCGGCCGGTAAGCACTTCATACGGCAAATCACTGTCAAATTTCAAATCATTGCGAACGTAATCATTTAGCATCCCGGCGTAAGGACCGATAATCGCCGCAATGCTCGGATCAAATTCCGGCTTCTCTCCCGCCGCGTCCGTATCAATGCCGGTAAACCGCGCATCGATTCGCCCGATTGTGCGTCGTTCACCGCGCAGCAATTCCTTTGTAAACCGTTGAATCTCAATTCGCAAATTCGTCCGGTCAACATAGTCAGGGGAGAGCCCGGTGAGCCGCGCCAGCTTCTGTGCAATCTCCGACCGCCGCGCCGCCGGCAGAGCATCTCCGGCCATCAAGGCGTCGGCGTATTCACCTGTCGCAAATTTGCGCGACTCCTCAATGGCCCTTTGCAAATCCCCCTGTAAGTCTTCGCCTAACTTCTTGTGGTACCAGGCAATCGCCGTGTAGGTCGGCAAATACAAGATATACGGCAAATCATTCCCGGTGTCGAAAGCGGCCGTCTCAAAATTCAAGATCGAAGAAATCAGCACGATTCCGTTCAGATACATGCCGTAGCGTTGCTGCAAGTATCCCGAAAGTCCAGCGGCGCGTGTCGTCCCGTAACTTTCGCCCGCCAGAAACTTGGGCGAAGACCATCGTTTATTGCGCGTGGCGTAGAGCCGGATGAAATCGGCAACCGACTGCACATCCTCCTGCACACCGTGAAATTGGGTCGGCGTTTCACCGGGCACGGCGCGGCTGTAGCCGGTTGAAACCGGGTCAATAAAGACCAGATCCGTCACATCCAGTAGAGAGGATTCGTTGTCCACCAGTTTGTAGGGCGGCGGCAGCAAGCTCCCGGCGTCGCCCATCTGCACGCGGCGCGGACCAAAGGCCCCCAGGTGCAGCCACACCGAAGCCGAGCCGGGCCCGCCGTTGAAGGTAAACGTGATGGGTCGCTGCGCTGGATCGCTCACCTCGTCTTTGGTGTACGCCACGTAAAAAATACTGGCTTTCGGTGTGTCATCCTCCTGCTTCAATAAAATTGTTCCCGCCGTAGCCGTGTACTTGATTTCTTTTCCGTCGATTTTAAATGAATGCTTGGTTTGGGATATTTTCTCTTCAGGCTTGGGCGGAGTTTTCTTCTCTTCCTTCGGTTTTTCGGCCTCGGGGGGAGCGGCGGGAGGCTTTTGCGCCGCGACTGCGGAAATAGTTCCTGCGACTGCCAGCGCAGAAAAAAGCATAAACCTGAATGGAGGGATCATGGCTGTCGTTGGTCTCCCGGCTTTTTGATCAAACAAGCAATTTGTGTCCCGCGCCGCATGGTAAGCGACGGCGGCAGCAGCGTCAATTGGTTCGAAGGCGAAGTCATGCTTCGTCGACCGGCGCAAACCACTTTTGCCCCTCGCATAAGCGTGCAAGAAGGGATAGACTCTCGCCCACGCAGAATGCAACACCTGTTGCGAGGAGACTTTCATGATCGGTTTGCGATTTCGCCGGTTACTCATTTTTGCGCTGGCCGCGGGGCTGGCCCGCTGCAGCGACGCACAGGAGTCCAAGAAAGAAGAACTTCCTCACCCTAACTCTCTTGGAGAACTTCAGAAGGCCATGAGTGATGTGATTGCCAGCAACCACGTCACCGGAGCCGGCGTCGCGTTGGTGTCCGGTGGACAGGTGGTTTGGTGCGGAGGAATTGGCAAGGCGGATATCGCCGCCAACAAAGATATCAATTGCGACACCGAATTCCGTGTCGGTTCCATCAGCAAATCGTTCGTCGCCCTGGCCCTGCTCAAGCTGCAGGAAGAGGGCAAGATCGATTTGAACGCCAAGCTGAAGGACATCGCTCCAGAGATTGTCATCAAAAATCCTTGGGACGCGACCAATCCTGTGCGCGTCGTCAACCTGTTGGAACACACCGCCGGTTTCGACGACATGAGTTTCAGCGAAGTCTACAACACGCATGATCCGCGGGACTTTCCCCTATTGAAGGTTTTTAGCGCACATTCTGCGCAACAGAATCCGCGCTGGCCGCCCAGCACACGTTTTTCCTATTCCAATCCGGGCTACGGCGTGGCCGGCTATTTGATTGAAAAAGTCAGCGGCCAACCCTTCGACGTCTACATTCAACAAAGCATTCTCGCTCCGCTGGGCATCGCTCGCGGCGATTTCCGCCTCACCGACGTAAATAAACCGTTCCTCGCCCAAGGTTACCAAGGCCGGCCCGCCAAGGCCGTTCCATACAAGGAAATTTATCTGCGCCCGGCGGGGGACATGAAAGCTTCTCCCGGAGAGCTCGCCAAGCTGGTCCAGTTTTTTCTGCAACGCGGCAAAGTCGGCGATACCGATCTCGTCAAGTCAGAATCGCTGGGGCGAATGGAATATCCCGCGACGCCGTTGTCCGCGCAAAATGGGCTCAAACTCGGGTATGGTCTGGCGAACTACACCGAAACCGAAGGTACGGTTGTCACCCACGGCCACAGCGGCGGAATCGACGGCTTCATTTCTATCTATCGCTACATGCCTGAGCAAAATTGGGGCTATGTCATTCTTGTGAATGACATTTCTTCAGGCAAAGCACTCGGCGATTTAAATCATCTCGCCGTCGACTTCCTGTCGAAGGACTTTCCGAAGCCGCAGCAGCCCTCCATTACCTTGCCGACAAGCGGCCTGCAGAAATTCGCAGGTTATTACGAACCACGCGATCCGAGAAATGAACTGTTCCGGTTCATGGGCAATCTGACAGGCGGCATTAGAATCAATGCGGTAGACGGCAAACTCACACATTCGGGCCTGTTCGGCAAAGCGGAAACTCTTTATCCAGTTGCCGGCAATTTGTTTCGCCACGAAAAAGATCCCGTCGCCACTGCGGTATTTTTCACCGACACGAGCGGAAATATGATTTTTTCCGCCAGTGGCATTGACGGCGGTTACGCCGAACGCATCAGCCCGATATGGCCATACGTCCGCCTCTTGGTGCTGGCAGGATGCGTGGCATTGCTCGCTTCCTCGTTGGTGTTCGCCCTGATTTGGTTGGCAATGCTGCTCATCGGAAAGCTAAAAGACGTAAAACACCTCTCCGTGCGAATTGTTCCGTTCCTGGCAAGTCTCTGCGTCCTGATTCTATTCTTCAGCTTCGGCAAAGCCATTGGAGAAATCGGCAACGCCGGCCTCTGGTCGGTCACATTCTTCGTCGTAAGCCTGCTATTCGCCGCACTCTCCATAGTTGGCTTGCTGCTGGCGACCAGTGTCATACGCACCGAAATTCGCCCCGCGGTGCGCATCCATTCCTTTCTGGTCTCATTGGCATGCTGCGTGTTAGCAGTTTTCCTTGCCTCCTGGCACCTCATCGGTCTCCGCTTCTGGGCCCCGTGACCGGCCACACCTACACTCCGGCAGGCCACATTTATCCTTGGCCAAATCCCCTTGGGACGTAGGAAAGCAATTTACCCCAATACCTTCGCCGCAAACCCAGGCTTGATAGCAATGAATACCAGACGTCTCGAAACCACGGTGGCTTGTTTGCGGTAAATGCGCTTGGCCTGCCATTCGGAGTCAAGGACACTCTCTCCAATACAATTGCGCTTTTCTCCCATTGCGACAAGACGCGGGCCAGGTCATCGAGCAGAGGAAGGTGCAAATTATTCACGATTAAGACGACCTTTCGTATCCCACACTCTTGCAAAAATTCGCCGGAAGGGAAATCCTGCGGGTATGTCATCCAGCGATTGTCAAAAAGTCGGTTATCTGGATTCCAGGTGTTGCCCATCCGGAGGGAGTCCAGGAGAAATGCAGGTGGTGAATCAGGCTCGAGCGGCAGCGAAGCCAACTGTTGGCCACGCTGGCAAAGTGCGCGGCAGAGCGGCCGCATGTCGATCACTGAGGTCGATGGCATTCTCTCCGTGGTACTGCCGGGCATAAGTTCCAACATCAGTCCGTGCAGGTCAGGACCCGGAGATCCATCAATCACCGGAACGGGCCGATATCCGCGCGCGGCGAGAACAATTCCGCACTCAATCGTCTCTTGGCCGGGAAGTTCGACAACAAATGCCGTCTCTGAAGAACGAGAAGGTAACCAATAGAATCGATATTCAGACAGCGCAGCCGCCTCAGATTTTATACAGCTCATTTGTGCAAATGGCGCGGGTAGGACCCACTGCGACCAAATCGATTCCCTCGGAGCCCACAATTCGTACAATTCCTCTGGCGTCACGCTGCGTACACCTCCCTTCGCTTTGTCACCAACACAGCAGCATCCTGTGCCTGGTGCGTAATGATTGGTTGCTCCGACACTCGTCCATAAAATCCGGCGGCTTTTCCCTCGATCGTAAACACGCCGATGCACGGATAGCGAATACCAGACTCTGTATTTACGGGTGAAATCGCAAATCGCTTTTGTGCAACCCATTCCTCCGGCCGGTGATGAGCTTGGCGTTCGTGTTGGAGAAAGTCCGAAACGGTGCTGATCCCGCGAATCGCGATACCTTCTCCAACTCTCCCCAGCGCCGGCTTCAGAACCCACGAGTCATCAAGCGGGCCTCGCACCTCTTCAACTTCACAAGTATGCGGGAGCAGATCTTGCCAGGTCGGAAGATTGGTTCGCAGTTCATGCCAAATCAGTGGCAATCGCTTGGTTTGGCTGACGATTGCCGATCCCGGATTACTGAGAGGAATCCGGGTCGGCCGAAAATATGCTTTCCAGCAGGAATCTGAACCGGCATGAGGGAGCCACTCTGCCGGAAAAAATCGAACCACAAGATCGGGTCTGCCCGAAGCGAAATCCGTTGAAATTTCCGCCAGCCCATCAACCCAGCGCAGATTGGCGGGGCCAAGGAGCGCGACTTTCATGCCGCGCTTCACTACGCAACGCGCCAACTGCTGCATTACTTGTCGGTCGTCGCTAAAATTTGTGGCGTGCACCAGCGCTGCAATTCCTCCATTTCCCACAATCCTGTAGATGG
The DNA here is from genome assembly GCA_035317965.1 of Saccharimonadales bacterium (SeqCode). Taxonomy (GTDB): domain Bacteria; phylum Acidobacteriota; class Terriglobia; order Acidiferrales; family UBA7541; genus Acidiferrum. The sequence continues at coordinate 53,879 of DATHFT010000122.1, forward strand.
CATCTGCATAAATGTCAGAAGTGGAGAGCGGCTCATTGATGGCGGTACATTGCTCCCCGTAGAGCCTGTTCCATCCGCTCGCTTCAATGAATCCGCCGGGAACATCGGAGTTTACTTCAGAAATTTTCCAACCGGCGTCTGTAGGATGAAAATCGAAGCGCATCACCCGCAGGTGAGCGCTGCCTCTCTGTACTTTCGCATCCCGTTGAAGAATTTTACGGATAGAACGCGGCAACCCAAGTCTTTTCAGCAAGTTTGGTCTTTGCAGGATTTCCGCTTCAGCAGCGATGGTTTCTTGGGCTAGTCTCTCGGCAAGTTGATTCAAGTGCTCAGCAGTTTCCTGCCCCAGAAATATTGGGAACGACGCAAGCACATCATGGTCTTCAGAATGAATATCCCATTTGCAGAATTCAAAAATCGCCCTGCGTTGCAGGTCGAGCCAATTGCTCCTGTCCAGATTTTTTCCTGCATATATCAGGTTCGTCTTCAGTTCAATCACCGCCGTGCAAGCTCAGCAATGGTATTAATGCAACAAACTCCCAGATGCAAGAATTATTTGCGCCAATGAAAATTCAGTTTTCGCCTGGCAGGCTTGTGAATTTCAAGATTGGATAAAGCTCGCGGAAAGTTTTCTGGAGTTCACGTGGAAACGTTGAACCAAGGGCGGCACTCGTAGGGAGTTTTCGGCGGACGATCCAGGCTTGGATTTTCTTCCAGTTGTCGAGTGACTCGGGCCAGCCTTGGTGTTTGGTCCATTGGCCCTTTTCTGTCGTGTACCAATAGCTTTCGTAGCGGCGGCCAAGTCGTTTTTTCTGTTTTGCGACCCATCGCGGGTCGTCCTGGAGCCGCGGCGTGGCAATCACTGCTAAAGCGCCTTCGCTACGTTTTGCGCCCGAATAAATCCGGAAGCCCGCGGTCACCGTTTCGATGGACAGCGCGCTGTAAAGTTGTCCACTTTCGCGGTCACCCGGCAGTGGGATGGAAAACTTCAGATACATCTGCGTCTTATAAAGAGTCTTGTCCTTTGCAAAACGAATGTCGCGGTTGATGCGCGAGAAATTGGCTCCTGTGCGTCCGCAGGTGTCGAAATCCGGATTGAGCTCCAGTACGGCGGGAGCCATTTCCTCGCACAACCGGCGAAACGGATCCACGACCGCGGCACGGTATCGCTCGCGGTTGGCCTTCATCCAGTCCAGATGATTATTCCGCTTGAGCTGTTTGAAAAATTGAAACGTTTTCTCGGTAAAAATTATTTTCGTCCGGCTCATTCCGCCCTTTCCAGAATTCCTCCTCACACAGTCATGGTTCTCAGCCTACACGATTCCAAAGTGGGGTCAATTCGACTATGCTGTTGCGCGCCCGGCGAGCCTGCCGAGTCAAGCTTGAATCATTCACGAAGAGAGATGAAACGATGCTCAGGAACTTTCTTGCGATTGCAGTTGTTCTGGCCGGGAACGTTGCGATACCTACTTCGGTTCGCGCCGACGATGCACCGAAACAGAACAAGATCGAGCCGTGGAAGGCTGAGGATTTTATTTACTCCGAGTCGGCTGGACAGTACCGGGTATCGCCGGATGCCAGGTGGCTTGTCTGGGTGAAATCAATCGGCGACAAGGACAAGGATTCCCGGGTCTCCAACCTGTTTCTCTCCAGCCTGACGGAGAGCCGCGAAATTCAGTTAACCCGGGATGGAGATATGAACGCGCAGCCCAAGTGGTCTCCGGATGGCGAGTGGATCGCATTTCTCAGCAATCGCGCGCGCTCCCATGGAAAGGCAGAAAACTCCAAAGTACAGATCTGGCTGATCAACGCGCACGGCGGCGAAGCGTGGCCGCTTACCGAGCTGGTGCGCTCTCCCCGCCAGATCGAATGGCTGGATAAGGACACGATCGTCTACAGCGCACAGGAAGACCCTTCTCTGTACGAAGAAGAATGGAAAAAAAAGAAGGATGATTCTGACGTTGTCGAAGACATGGACCACGAACCGCCCGTGCGGCTCTTCAAAATCGCTACAAAAAATAAAAAAATTACCCGGCTAACTACGAACACGGACTGGATCGAAGGTTGGGGCGTATCCAGGGACGGGCAGTATGCCGCCGCTTCACACGCCAAGAGCCTGCGCTATGCGTTTGACCAGAAGACGCGCCCCATCGTTGTTCTTCACAATTTGAAGAGCGGCGAAGACAAAACGATTTTCAGTGAAGGACGCATCCGCGCCGGAGGATTTGACTGGGCGCCGGACAATTCCGGGTTTTACATCACCACGCCGTTTTCCAATGATGCGCGCTTCATGACCGCGTCCATCACGGATGTTTATTTTTATGATGTCGCCGCCGGCAAGGCCGCCAAGGTGAATCTCGACTGGGAAAATGGCCTGGGCTACGATCTGCAGGCTGTTCCCGATGGATTTATCGCGCTACTTGCTGCGGGCAGCCACGATGACGTGGCGCACTACACCCGCCAGGGCAGTAGCCCCAGCTGGACTTGGAAACGGCAAACACTCGCCGGGGATCACGCCAAGAACACCGATAGTTTTCAGGTTTCAGAAGATGGCAAGACGATTGCCTATGATTACTCGACGGCCAGCAAACTTCCACAGTTGTATCGCGCCCGGCTGGATGGCGGACAAATTATGTCGCCTGTACAGGTAACCAAACTCAATGAAGGACTGGTGAACGGCCGCAATTTTGCAAAGACCGAAGTAATTCGCTGGAAGGGCTCCAATGAGGAAGAAGTGGAAGGCATTCTTTATTACCCGACAACTTATGAAGTCGGCAAGAAATATCCCGTCATCACCGCGATTCACGGCGGACCGATGGGTTCGGACAAGGACTTGTGGGGCGAAAGCTGGGCCTATCCCATTCAGCTTTATACGCAGCGCGGATCGTTTGTGTTGCGGCCGAATTATCACGGCAGCAACAATTACGGATTGCAGTGGGCCGAATCCATTTGTTGCGGAAAATATTACGATTTGGAAACTCCGGACATCAATGCTGGCGTGGATTATTTGATTGCGCAGGGCAAAGTGGATGGGAATCAGGTCGGCACCCTGGGCTGGTCGAACGGTTCGATTCTTTCAACGAGCTTGTTGATCACCTATCCGGACCGCTACAAAGTAGCGAGCGTCGGGGCCGGCGATGTGGAATGGATCAGCGATTGGGCCAACGTCGATTTTGGGCAATCGTTTGATGCATATTATTTCGGCAAATCACCGTTTGAAGATCCCGAGCTGTACATCAAGAAATCTCCGTTCTTCAAGATGGACAAAGTAAAAGCGCCGGTTCTGATTTTCCATGGCTCGGCGGATCGCAACGTTCCCCCCGCGCAGAGCTGGTCTTACTTCCGCGCCCTGCAGTATTTCGACAAAACGGTTAAATACATCGTATTCCCCGGCGAACCGCATGGTCCGCGCAAGCTGACGCACCAAATGCGCAAGGTCGAGGAAGAAGCCAACTGGTTCAATAAATATTTCTTCAAAACCACGAATCAGGAAAACGAAGCGGTGAAGGAGAATTCTCCGCTGGATGCGATACTGCGCGCAAAAACCGTTAGCCGCACCGGAAGCAATTACGGAGCGGCCTTTACCGCCAAGGGCAAATCACTGCTGATTCCCGAAGTTGTGAAACGCGGCGACTTGGAAATTGGCCGCTTTGAAGTGACCCGTGCGCAATTTTCCGAATTCGACAAAAGCTATAAATTCGACGCGGGAACGGACAACTATCCAGCAAACGGCATTGCCCTGGAGCAGGCAAAAAGCTACGTTGCGTGGCTTAGCAAATTAACAGGACAGATCTGGCGTATTCCCAATGAAAAGGAAGTCGCCGGCTTCCACGAAAAGAAGGATGGTGAAAACACTCTCGATTACTGGGCCGGATATGCGCCCAATCCCGAGGATGCCGCGCGGATCGCCAGAGAATTGTCGGAATTGAAAGGCTCTGCTCCTTTGCTGAAGCCGGTTGGCAGTTTTGCCGCGAAAGGTGAACGTGGCGAGGAATTGATTTTTGATCTGGGCGGCAATGCGGCCGAGTGGGTTCTCACTCCCGACGGCAAAAGTAGAGCGATTGGCGGCAGCGCCGACTGCCCGGCTTCTGGCGAGGCGAATTGCGCCGCTGCGCCGCAGTATGTTGGGCTTCGCGTGGTGCGCGGTGCGGCGAAGTAGCATTTCTCTCACGGGCGCGCGAGGCGGCACGTCTTGCAGCCATGGGCATCCCGATTGGGGCTTGTCGAGAAACGTTTCCCGTCATACTCTCGCGGCATGAGCGACTTTACTCCCACTGAGAGAACTCGAGTTACGAGAAAACCGGACCGCGGGCACTATGAGCGCGAGCTCGTTTACAATATTTTGGACCAGGCGTTTGTGTGCCATGCGGCGTTTATCTTCGATGGACAGCCTTTTGTCGTGCCGACGAATTATGTGCGCGTGGGCGACAAACTTTACCTGCACGGCTCGACGGCCAGCCGGTTGATGAAGACGCTGGCAACGGGGGCTCCCTTTTGTCTCAGCGTAACTTTGCTCGACGGAATCGTCTGCTCGCCTACCGCGACCGGCCATTCCGTCAACTATCGCTCGGTCGTCGTAATGGGCAAGGCCGAGATTGTGCAGGGTGAGGCGGCCAAGCTGGCAGCAATGCGTGATTTTGTGGAGTATGTGATTCGCGGGAGGTGGGCTACGGTGCGGCCGCCTTCTGAGCAGGAGTTGAAAGGGACGATGGTTTTGGCGGTGCCTTTGGTGGAAGCGTCGGCTAAGGTACGGACCGGCTTTGCCGTAGATGACGAGAAAGAGTATGCCGAAACCGAAGGTTGGACCGGCGTAATTCCGTTCAAGTGGACGGCGGGAGAGCCGATTCCCGATCCGCGGCGGAAGACCGAAATTGCGGTGCCGGACAATATTGCGAAGTATTCGCGGCCACAGTGATTTGTCGCCTCGGCGATCATATTGACCGGGAGATTCGTCTAAAATCCGAGGTGGCTGACCCAGCTAAACGGTCGAACGACGGAGAGCTAATTGGACCGCGTGTGAGCCCCTCAGGCTAATTTCGGTTTCGGCCATTAAGCGCGGGGCGGTCTCTCCGTGAAGGGCCTCATAATGCCCTGAGACACGAGCGATTCGAGGACTGCTTGTTTCACACCCGGGCCGAAGACAATGCACTCCGGATGGAAATTATCGTAGGATGCGAACTGAAGCAGAGCATTTTTATCGATTTGAACATGAATAATGGCGCTCGGAATCGTCCCTCCGATTGCGGAAAAGATCGTCTTGCTCATCGATGGTTCCAGCGGCAGTACTACAAAGTCTTGCTTCGGCCACAGCGTGTTTCGCTTGAGCGCAGGCGTCTCTTCCTGAGAGGCACCGAGCGCGCTCAATAACCGCAGTCCGCGGAAATCACCCTCGAATGAAATGTGGGCGTCTCCGGCCAGTTCTTCCATCATAGCCAGCAGCAGACCGCTTTTGTCTGCCACCGTCCAGAATTTGAAGGAGCCATCCATAGGCGGGCTAGGTGCGTTTATTTTAGGGGTGTGCTGCGTCCGCCTTTAGTTGCAGCCGCAACCGCCGCCGCAGCAGCCGCCGCTGCTACCGCCGGACGGGGCCGCGGATTTGCTGGCACCGCCGGGGGTCGCGGAGCTGAAGACAGAGAGCTGGATGGTGGCTTTTTTGCTGGCGCATTGCGGGCAGGAGATTTCTTGCTGTTTGTTGAGGACTAGTTTTTCGAATTCGGCTTGGCAATCGTCGCAGATGTATTCGTAAATGGGCATGATGGGCTCTCCAACAGCTTCCTGTAGGTCGAGACTATAGCTTATCAAATCCTATTGCTTTGTTGCATCGGTCGCTACCGCTGGCGCGTGCACCGTTAGGCCCCTCACGTCATGTACAGGCCGCCGTTGATGCTGATGGTTTGGCCGGTGGTGAAAGAGGATTGGGCCAGCATTAGGGCGGCACGGGCGATTTCGTCGGCGGTGCCGACGCGGCCCACGGGAATGCGGTCGATGGCGGATTGCGGGAGTCCGGCGATCATATCGGTTTCGATGAGAGCGGGAGCGATGGCGTTTACAGTTATTCCTTCTTTGGCGAGGATGCCGGCATAGGATCGCGTTAGACCGAGGATGCCGGCTTTGGTGGCGGCGTAATGCGGACCGATGACGCCTCCCAGTTGGGCGGCGACCGAAGAGAGATTGATGACGCGTCCCCATTTGGCAGCGCGCATGTGGGGGAGCACGCGCTGCGTGACGAGGAAAACGGACGTGAGATTGATGCGGAGAAATTCGTTCCAGATTTCTTCAGTCACCTGTTCCGGCGGCAGTGATTTGGCAATGCCCGCGTTGTTGACGAGGATGGAGACGGAGCCTAGTTCCCTTTCAATTGTGGAGACCATGCGGTCGACATCGCCGGCAATCGATACATCCGCTTGGATGGGGATGGCGCGCCGGTTTAGTTTTCTTATTTCGGTGCAGAGATCATCGGCGAGTTGACCGTTTTGCCGATAGTTGACGGCGATTTCGGCGCCGGCTTCGGCCAAAGCCAGGGCGATAGATTTGCCGATCCCCCGGGAGGCACCGGTGACAAGGGCGATTCGGTTCGCGAGTGGGGACATGGATAGAAGCTCCTGGGTATTCCTAGAGAGGATAGCGTTTGACAGCGGGTTGTGCGAGTTTGCGAGTCGCCCTATTGAGAGGCCGGCCGACACCCGGATTCTCCTTGGCGTGGGATTGCAGCCATCGTCCGCACAGAGAGAAACCGTTTGAGTTGCAAATGCCCCACAAAACCTGCGTTTTTCTAAGACACCAGGGGCGAGACCAGGGCGATACCACGCACGCGGGGTCAAAAGAGCAAGAATTGGGCGGGCTTTCGCGGGTGCGGAAGATCGTCCGCGACGGTGCGGCCGCCGAGTTCGCGGGACGTAGCGCGTTCCTGGCGCAAGGCGGCGGTGAAATCGGCCAGAGGCTCGAGATTGGCTTCTACGGTTCTGGTGAGGCGATCCAGGCGGCGGAATCCTTCGATTTTCTCGGTTCGTTGAAGGCCGGCGGCGGAAAGCGAACGGCGGAGGATGTCCAGAGTTTCGTCGTAGGTTTTCAATGGGACAGGAAAGGGATGCCCGTCCTTGCCGCCGTGCGCGAAGGAAAAACGGGCAGGATCGGAAAAACGGCTGGGAGCGCCGTGGATTATTTCGGCGACCAGAGCGAGGGACTGGAGAGTGCGCGGGCCGAGACCTTCGACCAAAAGCAACGAGGCGAAATCGCGGAGTTCTTGTTCGTGGGCCACAGCAAGAACCGCGCCGAGACGTTTTAAGTCGATATCTTCGGCACGGACATCGTGATGGTCGGGCATTGCGAGTTTGCGAATTTCAGCTAGCGAGTTTGCGACAGGTTGCTTTGCGATGCTAAGCAGTGCGGATTGCGCTTGTGTGGCGCGCCTGTCGACCAAATTGAGGATCGTTCCCTGCGGCTGGCCGACGATCGCTGTGTGCGGTTCAGAGGTGAAATCGCGGACCCAGGCGGAGTGCCAGTGGTAGCGCCGGGCGAGGTGGCTTTCGGCGTTCATGCCCTGTTGAATGACGGCCCATTCGCCCGATTTCGTGATTACGAACGAGTGCAGGTAGATCTGGAAACCGTCGGCGACGGCATTGTTGTCAACACGGGCGGTGAGACGGCTGGTGCGAGCAAGTCGCTCGCCGTCGAGGCCCGTGCGATTGGAAATTTCGCGGAGTTCATCGGGCGTGTTTTTGGAATGGCGGCCGCGGCCACCACAGACGGAGATTCCTAGTTCGTTGAAACGGGAATTAAGTCCGCGTTTCAGGGCGCCCATTACGGATGTGGTGATGCCGGAAGAGTGCCAGTCCATACCCATGACGCAGCCGAAGGCTTGAAACCAAAAAGGATCGCTGAGCCGTGTGAGGAATTCAGTGGGGCCGTAGTTGAGGATGATATGTTCGGCAATCGCGGTGCCGAGGAGGGTCATGCGGGAAGCGAGCCATGCGGGGACACGTCCGCCGTGGAGAGGAAGGTCGGCGGTGCCCGAGCGTTTCATTTGGGTAGTATGGCCTTGTTGCGGCGGAATTGAAATTCGGGCAAGAGAAAATCCCGGTGAACTAATGGACCAGCCAAGAACTCGAGCTTCAGCAGGTCACCCGGATCGTAGCCGAGGCTTCCCCGCTTGCGGCCCGTCTCAGCGCGCTCAATTCCAAGGCCGTCATGCCCGACCGGTCGTCACGGCCCTTCTCCGCACACCCCCCCCAATGAAAAACGCCCCCGCTTTGCGCGGGGGCGTTCACATCCATTTCTAAACAAAGGAAAGAGTCGCGTACCAGCCCGGAATTAGTCGCCGGCGACGGGTTCGGCTTCGGCGGCTTTGGCTGGGACGATGGTTACCGGCTTGTTGGCGTTGGCAAAATTTGCAGGAGTGGCTTTCGCGATGTCCTGAACGGTGCCGATCTGGACGACGGTCGGCTGTGCCTTTTTGAGGACGAGTTCTTCGTAGATGGCGCGGACCTTGGCTTGTTCTTGGAACGCCTTTTTGCGGCGTGCGCGATCCTCTTCACTGGCGGTCAGAGGGATGTCGTGCTCGAGGTGGCGGACACGAGCGGCGTCGTTGGCGTCAATAACCAGGCTGTGTTCGAAGGTGTCCAGGTTGACGGCCTTGCCCTTGGCGTAGATTTCGTGCTTGCCGTGATTCTTGTACCACTCGGCGACTGTGGCGTTCTTGTGCATGTTTTCGATGATTTGGCGCCAGCCTACACCGGTGTTATACGCGCAAAAGGAAATTTCACCCTGCTGCGTGGCGTAGGGGATGATGCACATTTCGGTGCGGCGGAAATCGTAGTTGAACAGATCCTGAAACCACATGCCGGCGATGAAGAGGAAGTTCCAGGGGTCCTGGCGGCGCTTCATGGCGTCTTCAAGACCACGGTCCGGTGAAGTGCGGCCGTACTTGGTGGTGGATTTCTTGGTGAGCGCCCAGGTCTTGTCGAATTTGCGGAAGAGGTCATAGAGTTTCAACCCCTTCGGTCCCTCGAAGGGCTTGTAATTCTTCAACAGGGCCATAGCCATCATGAAATTCGAGAAATTCTTTCCGCGAGCCGCGTCGGTGATGTCCGTAACGTCTTTCGTCAACTGGACGGCATCAAGGAAGCGCGGAACCGGAGCCCATTCCTTGGTCTCTTTGTTGATCATGAGTGCGGTGCCGACGCCGCAGTTCGGGTGGCAACCGCAGGAGAGCGAACCCCACTGCGAATCCTGCCCCTTCACCATGTCCGAGAAACCGGCGAAAGTGCTGATAAAGGAGATGGGGAACCAGTCGCGAGTCGGTTCAACTTTGCCGACCTGCGTGCTGACGTCTTTCGCGAGATGCGAAAGTGTGTAGCGCTGGCGGAGGCGGCGCTCCGGAGTGATGTCTTCGTCGCGGCCCGTAAACGAAACCGGCTGGAAGCTGACGAACGCGATTTTCTTGGGATTTTCCATCGCGAACTTCACGACGGTGCCGACCTGGTCGTTGTTTACGTTGTTGACGATGGTGACGACAAGGACGATTTCAATGCCCGCTTCGTGCATGTTTTCAATGGCGCGGAGTTTCACGTCAAAGAGGTTGCCGATCTGACGGTGGCCGTTGGCGTCATTGCCAATGCCGTCAAATTGCAGGTAGGCGTAGCGCATGCCGGCTTCGAAAGCTTTCCGGCAGAATTCCTTGCTCTTCGCGAACTCGATTCCGTTGGTCGCGGCCTGCACCGAGTTGTATCCGATTTTGCGCGCGTGACGGACGGCGTCCAGAAAGTAGGGGCTCATGGTCGGTTCGCCACCGCTGAACTGCACAGACATCTGCCGGCGCGGCTTGATCTTGAGGGCGTTGTCGAGGATTTCCTGAATTTCTTCCCAGCCGAGTTCGTGGACGTAGCCGACCTGGTTGGCATCCATGAAGCAGGGATCGCACATCATGTTGCAACGGTTGGTGAGGTCGACGGTGAGAACCGAGCCGCGGCCGTAGAGCACCGTGCTGGAGCCGTGCTTGTGAAGATCTTCGTCGTTGTGCGCGGGAATGTCGCGGCCGGGATACTGCTTTTCGATCCAGTTGAGCCACTTGGAGTCGACGGCCATCATGTCTTCATAGTGGCCGTGGAGCGGGCAGTCTTTCACCATCCAGACCTGACCGTCGCGCTCGATGATTTGCGCCTTGATTTCGCCGACTTTTTCCGACATCAAATCGCGCCAATCCTTCTTGCCATCGATGATGGCTTCGCGCGCTTCCTTAACGCAGGCAGGGCACAGCGAGTCCGTTTGCCGCGGAAAACCAAGCGTGGGCTTGGTCTTTTCCCAAGACTTCAGCAGCGGCTTATCAGACCATTGCGGTGTGACCGAAGGATTTGGATTTTTCTTATTGAAATGCTGAAAAGTGTTGAACGTGATTGCGGCTGCTTTGCAGACGACCCAATCCATTGATCTGAAAATCTGCGTACCGATACGATTCGCCATAAACCTTCTACCCTCCAAATTTCGAAAAAATCAGTAGCGTTAGCCCCACACACAACAGAGACCAAATCTAAGCCAATGATTTGTAACTTGAGCCTATCTACAGCCCCCAAGGCTCAATACCGATTATGCACTAAAAAACCCGTACCATGAAAGACTTGGCATCCCAATAAGTCTTTGGGCCTGTATAGTTTGACGGTAATTGGGGGGTGGAAGCTAGGGGGTTGCGGTGAACGGTTGAAATGGGGGGTTGAACGGCAGGAGGTGCCAGTGAGCGGCGGTCGGGCCGGGTGAACGGAGGGGTTACTTTTAGGGTGCACGGGCGCCTCGCGAAGGACCAAAGCCGGCCGGTGGCGGGCCGCTTTGAACGGTCGTCGCGGCGGTATTCAGCGGGGTAGCGAACCCCGGGTGGTGATCGGGCAATCGAGAGCGGCAAGCCTCCCCGAGACCGATTCAAACAGATTGCCAGGCGGGCCAGAAGACAGTTTGCGAAAACGAAGATCGAATTTTGAGCGCTTACTCGTTGAGCGAGGGACGCAGGATGGAGATAACGAAGTGGGCGAAGTGGGAAGCGCCTTCATCAAGTTGCAGCCAGCGGACGACGCAGTGGTCGGCTAAATACTTTGCGACGCGCGCTTCCGGGATGCCGAGATGCTCGGCAAGTTGCGGCTTGATGGAATCCACGCCACGACGGCTGGCGTTTCCACGCAACAGATTGCTAACGGCGATACGCAGTGTCTGACACGTTTCGACGTAGTAGTAGCTCGTAAGGTCGGAATCGGTGAGAACAAAGACTCCCGGCCCCACCGGAGCGCGATCGGCTTCTTCCAATTTTACCGGCGGGCAGGTGAGCAGGCGGCGAAATTGCATTTCCAATAAAGACATGCGCGAGGAAAGACCAGGATCGCCGAAACGGCCCTTGACACTGGCGCCACCTACCTCTCCTAGCGGTTCGACCGGAAGGCTAGGCATCGAGCGGGCATGCGGAGTGCGGGGCGCAGTGGGTTCCGTTGACTCGTCAGAAACAGGGCGCACGTGGGCACTGTGCGGGGACGCAGCGGATCGCGCGGCCGGCGCAGTGGCCGTATCGCGCGCAACACCGGGTTTGCGGCGATTTTTTCCGCCACGGCGGCCGCGGCGGCGACGCTTCTTTTCCGCTTCACTTGCCGAAGCGTCCGGGGCGGCATCGGTGGCCGCCTGGACCTGACTGGAGAAGGCCACACTGGCTTCCAGTTCATTGCTATTTTCGTCAGCCCCAGAATCGGCATCAGATTCCGGCTGCGAACCAGGGTCGGCGCGATTGCCGATGTCATCGCTGGAAGTTTCCGTCGTTGCCGGAATGAGCGATCCTGCGGGAACCTCGCCGCCCAGCCGAACGGCAGCTTCCTGGGCTTTTACTTTCCAGTCCGCGCGACGAAAGCGTTCGGCTGCGGTCAAATACCACTTGGCGGAATCTGCGTTGAGACCAGCGGCTTCAAAATGTTTGGCGAGTTCAAACGCAACCATAGCGTCGCGCGTCTTCTCGTACAGATTGGAGAGTTGCCCTGCGGGATCTTTTCCGGTACGAGCTCGTCGAATACGGGCGGTTATTTGTTTCCAGTCGGCCATAGTATTGGATGCATTGTAGCAGTGGAACGGGGCGGCGGCCAACTAACTGAAGACGATAAAAACCAACAAGATAAGGGGGGGATGCAGGCGATTGAGCATTGACGGCGGCAAGGAGCATGGGTACTATTTATGAGCCCTCTTGGAGACCGTATGTCACGGCTGCGCGAAGTTGCTGCTTTTGCCCTTTCTCTCACATTGCTGACTGCGCCCGTATGGGGAGCGCCTTCCGGCGCCTTGGGCACTGTGGTCTCCGCAGATCGCGCTCATGTGGGCGCGGCCGCAGCATCCGTGGGCACGACCGTATTTGGCGGCGACAGGTTGAGCACGGAAAAAACTGGAATGGTGCAAATGCGCGCGGGAGCAGCCCGATTTCTGCTGGCGAGCGAAAGCACGGCAACACTAGGAAGCACGAACAGCACTCCGTCCGCCGAATTGCGCAATGGTACCGCGACTTTTTCGACCGCAAACGCGAAAGCGTTCGAATTGCATGCCGGCACAGCAGTCATTCGGCCGAACACCGATGAGCCGACCATCGGGCAGGTGACGATCCTAAACGCCAAGGAATTTGTGGTGAAGAGCAAGAAGGGTTCGTTGAACATTACCGTGGACGACGACTCGCGCGAGATCCCCGAAGGCATGGCCTACCGCGTTGTTCTGGACGAGTCCGCGGTGGCAGCCGACGCAGCGCAAGGTCCCCGGGGAGCTGGCGGCCGGGGGTCCGGCGGAGGTCCCCGTAAAGCGGGTTCCAGCAAGTTTGTGTGGTACGCGGTAATTATTGCGGCGGCGGCAACTTTTGTTGCAGTGCACGCAGCGCTGGAAAGTCCGGATCGTCCATAAGTTTCCTGAAGATATTGCCCAACAAAAAAGGCTGCTCGACTTCGGGCAGCCTTTTTTGTTGGGTACCCGCGTATTGATTCAGACGAGCGCGATGACCTCGATCTCGACGAGGGCGTCCTTGGGAAGTCGCGCGACCTCGACTGTGGAACGAGCGGGAGGCGCGGTTAGAAAGTACCGGCCATAGACTTCGTTCATCGCCGCGAAGTCGTTCATGTTCTTGAGAAAGACCGTGGTTTTTACAACGTGGTGCAGATTGGCGCCCGCACTCTCCAGAATCGCTTTGATATTGTCCATCACCCGTTCTGTTTGTTCAGAAATGTTGCTGCCCGTCATCTGGCCGGTCTCCGGATTCAGGGGAGTTTGGCCGGACAAATAGAGAAATCCATTGGCTTTCACAACCACTGAGTACGGCCCAATCGGTTTGGGTCCGCGGTCGGTCTGCACTATTTCCTTCATGGCGTAGTCTCCTTTGAAAGTGTCGTTGGCGGCGCGCGCGGGTCATCTTTTTCATATCGCGCACGAAATTCTTGGGGAACTCCAGGATGCTTCATCCACAGGCGGACGAATTCTGCGACATTCTGATGGGTCTCTTCTCCAAAAGCGGCGATCAGATCATTTAGATTAAAGCCGCCTCCCTGCCGCGCATAGAACATGTGCTGCAGGGCATTGCGAAAAGCCGGCCTTCCATAGCGATCCTGAAGCGCATAGAAAAACAAAAAGCTCTTGGCGCGCATTACATTGCGGCCTTCTGGAACGCGCCGGGCGGGCGGATTCACTGGAATCACCCGCAATGCATGACGAATGGCGGCGGTGCGGGAAGCAGGGCCGTCGAGAGCTTCGCGGCCGGAAGCTGCGGCAAATGCCGGGAGCGCGGAGAGCGGAGGTTCCTGTTCGTAAAAACCCGGGTTTTGCCCATAACCAAGCCAACTGGCAGCCAGCGAAGGCGCAGCGGCCGTTGCAATTTTGGGAGCTCCTCCGGAAATATCAACCACCACGCTGTCGAGCGAAATCATTTCCGCGGAAGTTGGTTCGACATCCTGAGTAACCGCCGAGACCTCCGATACGGAGGCGTTCGCCGCAGGAGACCGAGTGAAGCATCCGGCAACGACCGGACATTCCACAATCCATAGAGGGCGTTGTTTTTTGTCACGATTTCCAAATACCGAGTCATATGCCTGCAGAGTCTTTACGAGTTCATCGCTGGCCTGGCGCAGGCTGTTCTGTTCGAGAGCGGCGCGCGTCCACAAGTGCACTGCCTCGTTTCCGGAGGCAATTTGCGTTGCGGTATAGCGGCCCGCGACGACAAAAGGGTACTTGTCCGCGACGTGTTGCTCGGCACGCACGACCAACCCTCCTTTGCCGCGCTTCTGCTTTAGGTCGCTTCCACTGAGGTGGACCAGAAAATCTTCCGGCACTTCTACAACCAGGTTCCATTTTTTCGGCGGAACGCCCCCTGTGGCGATCGCCCCGCGCGCCGGCAGCAAGTCCGGCGACCAGCCTTGCGCAGGAAGAAAGAAGGCATCGTGGGTGAACGAGAGTTCCGCTTCTTCCGTTCGGGCTGGCTCAAACTCAACCGAAAGATGCAGGGTATGTCGCACAGAAATCGGCCAGGATTGCGGCAGCTTCACCAGATCATTGCGGGAGTTGGCGGGGGAATCGCTGAGTGCGACCGAACTGGAATCCCACTTCGCCCGCGGCTCTGCGCGATGAAACCTGCGCTTGCCGGGAAGTCGCAACTCGATTTCTGTAAGGGGCTGATTCCCGGTGTTTCTGAGCTGGTAGTCCGCTTCAATGCGGATGCGGGGTTGCGGCGAGGCAACGAACTGAACACGAATCTCCTGTCTTTCAATCGTGTAGCCGGGACCCAGGGGAACTGCACAGGAGATCGCGCCAAACGCAGCAATCGCCAACAGCAAACAGAGAAGAATTCGCGATGGGAGTTGTCGCACCAAAACGATTTGATTGTAGCGGGGAATGCCGCAGAGCAAAAGCTCCGACTGTGGCCCACGCTAGCGAGGCTTGCGGCCGCGGACCCTGGTGAAGCCGGTGTTGGCATGGTTGCGTTGGGCTTCGCGCTGGGCGATTTCTTTGTCGGCAGCGTCCTCGGTTATGCCCGCATTGATACGGTCCAGGATTTGGCGTTCCGTAAGGCCGGTGTTCTTGAGACGGCTGATTTGGCCGCTCGAGAGCGTTGGCTGTCCCTGCATGTGACGCTGCAGGAGCATTTGCACGGTGGAATCGGAAAGGCCTATCAGGCGGAGGGTAACCGCTTCCCCGCTGACCGTGTCCAACTGATCATTGGCCGCAATTTCAAGAATTTGGGTTTCCGTAAAGCCTGCGCCGGCCAGGCTTATGGTGGCATCAGCGCTGCTGAAAACATGCTGGTGCTGGCGGGCACGGGCGAGAAGGGCAACGCAGGTGTCATCCGTTACACCGGAGCCTTTAAGCTTTACGAGTTGCAGGACTTCGGCGTCAGAAGTATTCAACTTCTTAAGCTGTTCGACCGTGCCGGAATTCATACCCACGCGATCCAGCGGGCGATAGTCCGTCAGAGGGTGCTGATGGCACCCTAGGAGAAAAAAACACACACCAAGAAGCAGTAGAGAATGCCGCATGAAACCAGTTTAGCTCGGGCTTGAAGGTGACGCGCGGGAATGTGCCGAGGTTGCTATCAGCGGGCTGCGGAGAATTTCTACCCCGGCTTAAAGACGCGCTCAACGCCCAGCACGCCGGAGACTTTGCGGATATTCAGAAGAATGGTCTCGAGTTGGCGGCGATCCGCAATTTCAAGGCTGGCTTCGATGCGGGCATTCTGGCGGTCGGGGCGACTCTCCAGGCTTCCGATATTGGAGCCCGCGCCAGAAATAACGGTGGTGATTTCCGCCAGCAAGCCCGCGCGATCCTTGGCGCGAATGGAAAGTTCGACTGGAAAAGTGGCTGCACCGCCGCCGCCCCACTCAACGGCAATTCGGCGCTCCGTTTGATACAGCAGATTCTGAACATTGGGGCAAGACTTAGTGTGCACCGCAACGCCGCGGCCGCGCGTGATGTAGCCGACGATTTCGTCGCCCGGAATCGGATTGCAACATTTCGCCCGGTAGACGAGCAGATCGTCATGCCCTTTGACGATCAGCGGTGCTTCGCCAAATCCCAGCATTCGCTTGACGGTTTTGACCAGTGTGGGCTTGGAGTCGCTGGCGTCTGAGTCATCGAGTTTATCCGGTTCGCCGAGAATGCGCGTGAGCACCTGGCGAGCGGAATATTTGCCAAATCCGACAGCGGCAAATAAATCTTCGAGACTGGAAAGACCATAAGCGGACGCTTGTTTGAGAATATCTTCCTCTGGAATTTTCTTCAGGCTGCGTCCAAAGTGGCGGGCTTCGTTTTCCAGCAAGCGGCGCCCCATGCCGGTGGCTTCTTCGCGTTCCTGAACATTGATCCAGTGGCGAATTTTGCTTTTCGCGTGGGAGGACTGCACAAAACTCAGCCAGTCCCGGTTCGGGTGGTGGCCTTTTTGCGTGAGTATTTCGACGACATCCCCGCTTTGAATCTCGTGGCGCAGGGGCACCATCTGCCCGTTCACTTTTGCGCCCACGCATTGGTGTCCCACTTCGGTGTGAACGGAATATGCAAAATCGACAGGCGTTGCCCCGCGAGGAAGTTCGAGCACGCGCCCTTTGGGAGTGAACGCATACACTTCGACGGGCGCAAGGTCCACCTTCAACGTGTTGAGAAACTCGCCGGGTTCTTCGAGCTCCTGCGACCACTCAATCAACTGGCGCATCCAGGAAATGCGGTTGTCGTCTTCTTCCGAGGCCAGCTTTCCACCTTTGTATTTCCAGTGTGCCGCCACACCCTCTTCCGCAATGCGATGCATTTCCTGCGTGCGGATCTGGACTTCAAAGGGCTGGCCGTTGTGGAGAACCGTCGTGTGCAGGGACTGATACAGGTTGGGCCGTGGCATGGCGATGTAGTCTTTAAACCGTCCCGGAACCGGCCGCCAAATGTGGTGGACGACCCCCAGCGCGGCATAGCAACTGCGTTCGTTGTCAGTAATGACGCGTATTGCGAGCAGGTCGTAAACCTGCTCGAGACCGCTTTCTTGGCGCTGCATCTTGCGATGCAAGGAGTAGTTGCCCTTCACACGGGCTTCAAGTTCGGCGGGAATTCCATTTTCCACCAGTTTCGACCGAATCGTTCCTTGCACCTCTTCAAGAAACCTTTGATGAACTGCAGATTTTTCGGCGACTTCTTTCTGCAAAGTGAAGAAGGACTCAGGCTCGATGTAGCGAAAGGAAAGGTCTTCGAGTTCACCGCGCACGACGCTCATCCCCAGGCGATGCGCTATGGGAGCATAAATATCCAGAGTTTCCCGGGCAATGCGCTGTTGCTTTTTGGGCTCAAGAAATTCCAGCGTCCGCATGTTGTGCAGGCGATCCGCCAGCTTCACCATCACCACGCGCACGTCATTGACCATGGCCAACAGCATCTTGCGAACATTTTCTGCCTGGCGTGCTTCCGGGGCCATCATGTTGAGCCGGCCAATTTTAGTGACGCCCGCAACGAGATGCGCGACCTCGGCGCCAAACCGTTCTTCGATATTTGAAATTGGAAATTCCGTATCCTCAATCACATCGTGGAGCAAAGCAGCGGTGAGCGTCGTGGCGTCCATCCGCATATCTGCGAGGATGTGGGCGACCTCCAGGAGGTGTGTCAGGTAGGGATCGCCGGAAGTGCGCACCTGGTCGCGGTGGCGCTCGGCGGCAATTTCGTAGGCACGACGAACCATCCAGGGATCTTCTGAAGGACGGTTTTTGCGGAGTTTGTCGAGCAGCTCCTCAAACCGCACGTCGAGCTGGCGCTCGGTGCGATCCCGGTGAAAGTTCAGTGGAGCATTGCTGGATGGTGCCATGTCCCAGTATACGCCTGATGACAATAGCCGGGCGATGGCTCGGGTTGCCCTGCGGGGAACGCTGCTGCCAGCCAAAAAAGAGGGGTGCGAAATCGCACCCCCTTTGAAGTAAATCGATTTATTATTGGTATTTTACGGCCTTGCTCAAGACGGCTGCTGCGGCTGCTCGGAACGCTTTTGTTTGATTTCCTTGATTTTGTCCAGCAGGTCGTCGGCTTGTTTCTGGAAGCTGGCACGCTCGTCGGCACTCTCCACCATGTCGGCCTTGCGGCGGTACAGGAGGTTGAGGTAGGCCATGGCGTCATCGTAGTCCGGCTTAATCTGCAATGCCTTCTGCAATGAAGCAATTCCTTCGTCGGTGAGCGTGGCGGACTTGGCCACGTATTCTGAGCGAACCGCGGCAGGCATCGCTTCTGTTTCCTTCACCTGCTTATTGATGTGATCTTTGTTGTAGGCAGCGCGCATCTCAAGGTTCGTGCGATTCGACAAAACCCAGTCAATTACGCCGATCCAGTAATAGGGCTCCGGGTCGTTCGGCTTGTTCTCAATGTGCTGCTGGTGATACTTCTTTGATTCTTCAAATTTTGCGAGGTCGAACGGAGTGCCCGCCATTTGATAGAGAATCGAGCCGATGCCGTCGATGGCAGCGAGATTCTTGGGGTCTTGCTCCAATACCTTCTTAAATTCCGCGATGGCTTGTGTGCCGCGGGCCATATTTTCCTGCGATGGAGCGCCAGGAATGTAAAGGCTGGCGTAGGCCGTTGCCAGATACAGGCGGGCCACCAAAAGGTCGGGATCCAGTTCTGTGGCGCGCTTGAAATCTTCGATCGCCGAGTCGGATTGTCCGTTCTTGAAAGCCGCCACACCCTTGTTCAGAAGGTCGCGGGCCTTCAATTTGCTGCAACCCGAAACATTTATTACCAGGGTCAACAGCGCCGCCACGACCGCAATGCGGCGGGCAATTTGAACCATTGCATGAGTCATCGAAGCATCCATCCCTAGCTAGGATTCACATCCGCCCTGCGAGGGGCATTACTTCCGTCTTTGTTGGCCCCAGTTTCCTGGAAAAAACTCAACGGCCTTTTTGCAGCCCCGGCGTCATCAGGCCTACTCGCGTAATACCCGCAGCGTGCATGATGGAGATGGCCTGGGCCACGACACCAAATTCGAGGAGGTCTTCGCCCCGGATGAACGCTGTGCGATCAGCGCGCACCTTGAAGACATCTTCGAGCCGGTCCTGCAGGCCTTCCCACTCGACGGGTTGCTGGTTGATGCGCAGCGCACCGTCCGCCAGCACCTGGACCACAACAACCTCGGGAGCGGGCACAGGAGTTGAGCTGGATTCCTGCGGCGCAATAACCTTGAGGCCTACCTGCGTGTGCGGAATGATCATGAAGATGACCAGAAGCACCAGCAGGATATCGATTAACGGGACCACGTTCATTTCCGCAACGCTGCCCCGCCGTTCACCACCAACTGACATTGCCATGAGCCACCTCGTTTTGAAATTCATCCCACGAGGAGGACTCTCACATCCTGCGCCAGCCGCCGAGCGACTGGTTTACAAAAAAACAATTATTATTGACCGGCTTCGAGCTTCGCCGTGATCAAACCGACCTTGTCAATGCCGGCGCCGCGCATGATGTCAATTGCCCGGGCAACCTGCATGAACAATATATCGTTATCGCCCTTGACGAAAGCGATTTTCTCAGCGCGCTCTTTGAAGATCTGTTCCATGCGGGGCCCCAGACCATCCCACGTCACATCTTCATTGTTGATCTTGAGCTTGTCGTTCGCCAAAACCTGCACGACCACGGTCTTGTTGTCGATTTCCTGTTGCTGTTGCTGATTCGGATTGGGCTGCGGAACGAGCGCGTCCATTCCCTTGGGCGTAAGAGGCGTGATCACCATGAAGATAATCAGCAGTACCAGCAAGATATCGATGAGCGGAACAACGTTCATTTCCGCCATCGCACCGCCGCTATTTTCTCCAACTGTCATTGCCATTGCAGATCTCCTGTCGGCCTGCGCTGATTTGCTTTGCAGGCCATCAAGCCGCGCCAGGTGGGTTCCGGCGCGGCCGCGTGATGCTCAGCAAACGAATGATGCTATCAACCAAACAGCTGCGGTGCGCGAACTGCCTTAGTCGGCAGGCGGCGCAGCGGGCTTCTCGTCCGGCTTGGAGCCAGGGCCCTGATTCTTCTCGGTGAGAAGTCCCAGGGAATCGACACCCGCGGAGCGTATTTCGTCTACGACGGCAACCACATCGCCATATTTTGCGCGGCCGTCGCTTTTAACGTAGACAGTGTGGTCGAGGCGATTGGCCAAGCGGTCACGAATCTGGCTCGTGATATCCGCTTTTTCAATCGCGTTGTTGCCGAGAAAGAGCTTGCCGTCATGCTGAATAGCCACGACGATCGCGTCATCTTTATCGGCGTCCTGCATGTCGCGCGTGTTGTTGACGCGCGCCATTTCGACCGGCTTGGTCTTCTGCAACATCGGCGTGACCACCATGAAGATGATCAGCAGAACGAGCATGATGTCCGCCATGGGAATGACGTTGGGCGAGGACATCTGAGCCCCGACCTTTGGTTTGTAACCCATGACCGTTTACTTTCTTGCGCCGCGGCGCAGGATGAAGTAGTTGATGAGTTCCATGGAGGAGTTATCCATCTCGACGTCGAACGCTTCCACCTTGTTGGTGAAGTAGTTGTAGGCCCACACGGCAGGGACCGCGACGAGCAGACCGAGAGCTGTGGTGACGAGGGCTTCGGCGATACCGCCGGCGACTGCGGACAGACCCGTCGCTTTGCTCGTTTCAATGCCTTTAAATGCGTTCAAGATGCCGACGACCGTCCCGAACAGTCCGACGAACGGCGCTGTCGAGCCGATGGTGGCGAGAGCCGAAAGGCCGCGCTTCATTTCCGCGTGCACGATGGCTACGGAACGCTCGAGACCACGCTTGGCGGCTTCGATTACGTCGGTATCCGATACTTGCTGTGCGGCGGACTGAAATTCCGAGAGGCCTGTCGCCACTACCTTGGCGATGTGGCTCTTCTTGTTGCGCTCGGCGATGGCAATTGCTTCGTCCAGCTTTCCTTCTTTAAGTGCTCCTGCAACTTGCTGGACAAACACACGAGACTGCTTGCGTGCCGCACTGTACATCAAGGCGCGGTCAATCATGACGCCGAACGAGTAAATCGACAGCACGAAAAGGATGATGACAACGGTGCGAGGCAAGGCGCTCATCGAACCCCACATCGTGCGCAGATCCCAGTTGGAACCTGTGGCCGATTGCAGGAAGAGGGCCGCGTACACATACAAAGTGGCTACCATTCGTTTGCTCCTTAGTTTCTTGAGATTCCGGCTCTGCCGGAATCAACTAGAGTGTTTGCTGAACTTCTATACTCAGACCAGCGTCCCTTTCCCACGACCAGGACGCCGGACCGCTTTACTGGTTAAGAGTAAAAATCACGTCGATCGTGGTTTCCACTTCAACCGGCTCGCCGTTGAGCTGAGTCGGCTGATAGCGCCACTGACGAACCGCTTCAAGGGCCGCGGCTTGCAGCAACGGTGGACCAGAAACAACGTCAAGAGATTCGATGCTTCCGTTCTTGGCGATAATCGCATGCAAGCGAACGGTGCCGGACTGCCGCGTCTGCCGCGCGAGCGGCGGATAGGCAGGCTGAATCTTGTTGATCAGCTTGGCGGCTTGCACCTGACCACCCTGGCGAATGCGCGTTTGCGTCGGCTTCGGAGGAGGAGGAGCAGCGCCAACACCGCCCATCACACCACCAATGACGCCGCCCATCTGGCCGCCGGGTACGCCGCCGGGAACTCCGCCGGCAACGCCCATGTCACCCATGTCGGGAGCGTCTTCTTTAATAATCTTGACTTCCTTTGGGATGACTTTCGGAGCCACAAGTTTGCCTGCATCCATCAAGTGGACTTGCGGCTTTACGTGCACAATGGCGGCCGCGGGCGGTGGTGGAGGAGGCGGTGGAGGAGGCGGCGCAACCAGCATCGTTGCGAGCATCGTCTTCGGCAGCGCTTCGGTGTAAATCAGAGGAATTAAAATCAAAATAGCCAGGAACGTCACCTGAAAGAGCATGGAGACGATGACCGTCCAAGGCTTATTTGTTTTTGTCGGATTCGGACTAGAGACCACCATATCTTCGAACATGGACTTTTACCTCCTCCCAGCGGGTGCCAAGCGTCCTGCGACGCCTTCACTTCCGCGGGGTTTGTTTCCGGCTGCGGGTCCGGGTGTTCCTGCCACTGCCCCCTGGCCTCTCCAACGATTCCAGAGGACCACAAGCGGTGCAGCAATTCCAAAACTGGAGTACGTTCCTACCACAATCCCCACTACCAGGGCAAAGGAGAAAGCGCGAAGCACCTGGCCGCCCCAAATAAAAAGGACGAGCACTGTAAGGAAGGTCAATCCGCTGGTTAAGATGGTTCGCGACAATGTTTGGTTGATCGATTGGTTCACGACATCGGCGAACGATTCGCGGCGAAGCAAGCGGTTATTTTCGCGGATGCGATCGAAGATGACGATGGTGTCGTTCATCGAATAACCAACCAGTGTGAGTAGCGCGGCGATAACCGTCAGCGAAATTTCAAAGTGGAAAAGCGAAAACAAGCCAAGCGTGATGAGCACGTCGTGAAAAACGGCCAGAACCGCGGCTGCCCCGTAGACCCACTCGAATCGGAAAGCAATATATACCAGCATGCCCGCCAAAGCATAGAGGGTAACGTACACGGCCTGGAGGCGAAGCTCCGCGCCGACTTTCGGTCCAACAATTTCCACGTTGCGAATAGCAAAGGCCCCCAGCGAATAATTCTGTTTTACAGTTGATACAACCGCAGGGGTTACGCCACTGACTTGCGAAAGGTCATCGAAATTGGTCAGTACGCCATTTTTGTTTTTGTCGCGATAGCCGAGCAGGTCTTTGGCAAGCTGCGTGTAGCGGTCGCCGGCACCGGTAGCAAGCGCAAGTGGATCATGCTGCACCAGGAAAGAACTCAAAGTCGAAGGAGTGGCGGAATTAAACGCCGGCTTGCTGTCTCCCGGGGTGCCGTAGATGACATTGAGAGCGCTAATCACTTGATTTTTCTCGACGTCCTGATCCCCTTCACCTTTCAGTTCAAGACCAATCACAACTTCTGTAGCTTTGCTGGCTCCGACATTGTCGCCGATGCCTTGAATTTCAACATCTTTGATTCCTTGCGCCTGCAATCCGCTGCGCAGTTGATCAATATCGGGAGGCTGTGCAAAACGCACGTCCACATTGGTGCCGCCCTTAAAATCCAGTCCGTATTTCAGCCCGCCTTGACGAACGATCGAGACGGCTCCTGCGAGCAGGAGAATGCCGCTTAACGCATAGAAATACTTGGCTTTGCCCATCCAGTTGATATTGGGCTGTTTGAAGAGCTCGATCATGCCTCTTTGCGTCCCTTCCTTTAGACTCCAGGGGGTTCGGGAATGTTCCCGGTTGGAAAGCTCTTCGACGGCAAATGTACAAATTCTCGCCGGAAAAACCTACCACCCGCTGGTTTTCAGGTGGCTCAACGTTCGCCCTAGCAGTCCTAGTACCTAGTTAAATGCTCAGTTCCGCCTGGCGATCCATTTTCGTCAGGTGATACTGGAAAATCGTTCGCGACACGAAAATCGCGGTGAAGATATTTGCGATCAAACCGATGGTCAAGGAAACCGCGAAACCGCGAATCGGCCCCGTTCCAAACAGAAACAGGAAAAAAGCCGAAACAACGGTGGTCACGTGCGTATCGATAATCGTAACGAAAGCCTTATCGAAGCCCGCATCCACTGCCGAAGACGCCGATTTCCCATGGCGCAACTCTTCGCGAATGCGTTCGAATACCAGAACGTTGGAGTCCACGCCCATGCCGATCGTCAAAATCACGCCGGCAATTCCAGGCAGGGTAAGGACCGCACCAAAAGCTGCCAGCGCGGCTAATAAGATAATCAGGTTGAGAATCAATGCCAATACAGCGTTAGCACCAGAAAGGCGGTAATAGAACAGCAAGAAAATCATCACCACGAACAGGCTCAGGACCGATGCCTGCACACCGTGCCGGATGGAATCCGCGCCGAGGGATGGTCCGACCGTGCTCTGCTCGAGATATTTGATCGAAGCCGGTAACGCCCCGGCCCGCAGCACCAGGGCCAGCTCGTGCGCCGTTTCTTGAGAGAAATTGCCTTCGATCATGCCGGTGTCGTCGATACGACCGTTGATTACCGGAGCGGAATAGACCCTGTGATCGATGACGATGGCCATCTGGCGATGCAGATTTTGCGCGGTGAAAGGGCCAAAACGTTTGGCGGCGTCGGCAGAAAGTGTAAAGTTCACCTGAAATTGCGTCGGATTGTTGGTATTGCGGACTTCTGTAGAACTCCGCAAGTCGCGGCCGGTAACGACCGGCGCCCGGCTTAGCACATACCAGACCTCCGCTGAATCCGCAGCACTTGAAGCACGGGCTTCAGAGCGACCGGCCATGATTTCCGTTCCGGCAGGAAGAATGCCGCTGTGCGCCGCGAGCGCAGCGGACTCGGAAGGATAAGGCGTGGGATCTTCAACGAGTCGCAATTCCAACTGGCCGCCCGCCTGAATAACCCGCTTGGCGCGCGTCGGGTCACCTTCACCCGGCAGCTGCACAATAATTTCGTTCTGGTTGCGTCCGCCCCGCAGTTGAATCGTCGGCTCGGTCAGGCCCAAGGCGTTGATGCGGCGCTCGATGGTCTCGAGCGATTGCTGCATGGTGGTTTGCTGAATTTGCGCGATTGCGCTCGGACGCAGCGACAACGTGTAACCGGATGAATCCCCCGCAGCGGATGAAAGGTCCCAAGCGTTGCCAAATTGCGCGTTGATCAAATCACGAAAGTCCGAGTATTTGGCGGAGTCAACGTTGCGCACCAGAATATGCGTGTCGTCGACTCGTCGGATCTCGTCGTAGGCAATGTTCTTGGCGCGCAGCTGGGTGACCAGGCGATCGCGGGTCTGGTCCGTTTCCTGCGCGACGGCTTCCTGCACCTGCACCTGGAGGATAAGGTGCGTGCCCCCCTGGAGATCCAGGCCCAATTTGATTTGATGGCCGAAATTTTCTTTGATCTGGGCGAGCGACGTTGGGAACGTGGGCAAGCCAATCAGGCTGTAGATGCAGACGAGAACAACTGCAAGGATGAAGAACGCTTTCCACTTCAGATTAGGGTTCATGGTCAGGAGATAAGTCGCGTGATCAGGCGTTGGGTGGGCTTATTTTGCATCTTCCGATGCCTCCACCTGAGTAATCGCTGCTCGCGCAATGCGGATTTTTACAGGCGGCTCGGGACAAATTTTCAGAATCACCGAATCGCCGTCAATACTATTGATCGTGCCGTAGATACCACCGTTGGTGACAACCTTGTCGCCGGCCTTCAGCGCTTCTACCATCTGCGCCATTTTCTTGCGCTGGCGCTGCTGCGGCATGATCACCATGAAATACATGATGGCGAACATGATTCCCAGCGGAATCAGGAAGCCGCCCAGGCCGCCTCCGGCCGCCTGCAAAATAGGAAACAACATCATCTATTGAACCAGCCCTTCCCCGTTGTTAAAGACCTACTGTTGAGCCCGGCTGCTCAGAACCGGCATCGCCCCGGCCGGCATTGCATTGTACGGAAGAAAGCAGCAGCGCGCCACAAGCCGGAGAAAATACTTCCTATTCGGCAGAGCCGTTCTTCGGTACATTGACCGCTCAGGCTGGACTTACAGCATAGCGCGCGTGCATCTCTAACGAGAAATTTTTCAGTTTCCCAAACTCGATAGCCTCTCGGATTTGCCGCATTAAGTCAAGGTAAAAGTGGATATTGTGGTGGGTCGCCAGAATCGCCGCGGTTATTTCTCCTGCAGCGAATAGATGACGAAGGTACGCGCGCGTGTAACGTTTGCAGACGCTGCAGGCGCAATTCGCGTCGATAGGTCGCTGATCCTGCGCATACTTTGCATTCTTGATCAGCACGCGCCCTTCACTCGTATAGAGACACGCGTGCCGCGCCGCCCGCGTGGGCAAAACGCAGTCCATCATGTCGATACCCAGCGCGACGTAGTCGGCAATTTGCTCGGGGCGTCCGACGCCCATCAAATAACGCGGGCGTTCCTGCGGGAGAAGCGCCGTTGCTTCGCCCGCCATTTCGCAAGTCAGTGCGTGCGGTTCACCGACCGCAAGCCCTCCGACGGCGTATCCAGGGAAATCGATGTCCATCAATTCGCGCGCACTTTGCCGGCGCAGATCGGCAAATGTAGCGCCTTGCACAATTCCAAATTGCCACTGCGCGATGCGTTCATCCCGGCTTTTTTGCTCCAAGAAGTACTTTCTTGCGCGGCGCGCCCACTCCGTCGTGCGTTTTAAGGCTGCTTGCGCTTTGTCGCGCGGGGCCGGAGTTTCGATACACTCATCGAGCACCATGGCAATATCGGAACCCAGTGCGAGCTGAATCTCCGCGGCCTTCTCTGGCGTCAACAAATGTTCGGATCCGTCCAGGTGCGAACGAAAGCGAACTCCTTCATCCGTGATTTTGCGTAATTCGGAAAGACTGAAAACCTGGAAACCGCCGGAATCTGTGAGGATGGCCCGCCGCCACGACATGAATTGGTGCAAACCGCCGAGCTTGCGAATCAATTCATGTCCGGGCCGCAGATATAAATGATAGGTATTTCCGAGGATGATGCCGGCGCCCAGTTCTTCAAGCGCTTCCTGCCGGAGCGCCTTGACGGTCGCTTGCGTGCCGACCGGCATGAACACCGGAGTCTCAAACGCTCCGTGAGGAGTCCTCACCCGGCCAAGACGCGCACTGGTAGCAGAATCAGTTTTCGCAACTTCAAACGAAAAATTCATCCCTCCAGTGTATCAGGAGAAAATGAATGAAAAGCCCACGCGCACGACCTCATAGGCCGCCCAAACGCCGAAACAGATCGCGATCGCGCTTCCCGTCTTGAGCTTTTTCGGATTGAACGCTGCATACCCGATTCCAATCAGCGCCATCACCCAAAAACTGAAAACATCGATCGCCGACGCCAACTTTTCCAGCCATTTTGCGGAGCCATCCGGGACCAGCGCGCCAAGATTGGCGGCTACCGGATTTTCCAAGTCGACCGTTCCAATGGGTTTTAGATAGAGAATAAGAATAAAAAGCAGACTGCTCACAACGGTCACAACAAAAGCGTGTGAGACAATAGCCAACGAGACTCCATAGCTGGCATTCGCGCCGCCCAGCAGATTGTAGGCGCCCCACATCACTACCGCCACAATCACCACCAAAAGAATCGGCCCTATCAATCCAAAACCATAGGCAAAGTAGGGCGAAACCTTCGCGCCAATAGAAATCTGTTGTTCTTTCTGCTCGGCGCTCAGGTTCGCCGCCCGCGGGGTTTCCTCGATGCGCTTGCTGGCGACATCCCGCCAATCGACTCTTTGATTGATCGCCACTCCTACCACCAGCCCGACGATGGTCATCAGCAGAACGGGTGCGAGCCAACTTGGTCGTCGCGCGATCTGCTCAAACGTAGCCCTCGGAGAGAAAAACATTCCTGTAATTCTTCCGAAATGATTGATGGGAACCTTGGCCGGTTCCGGCGCTTCAGGGGAGACCGCAGTTGTCGTAGCCATGACTAGCCCTCCACCACAGAGAGTTCAGAGCAATGCTTCTGCAAGCTATTACGCAGGCCGGTTGAAAATTATTTCAACGGTAGGCAGTCTGCTGCAAATAGTCAAGAGTCACCTACCTGGAGCCATACCGAAGTCATTGAAGCGACTAGAGTTCAGCCGCTTGCCGAAGACGAGGGACAGCCGCCAGCAACTCCTGCGTGTATTGCGCCTGCGGCTTCTGGAGCACCTGTTCTGCCAGGCCCAGTTCGACAAATTTCCCCGCGCGCATCACGGCAATTCTCGTGGAAATCTGGGCCACGACCGGAAGACTGTGCGAAATGAAAATGTAGGTGAGACCAAACTCGCGCTGCAATTCCTGCAGTAACAGGAGAACCTGTGCGCCCACGGAAACGTCAAGCGCGGAAACCGGCTCGTCCGCCACAATCAGCTTGGGCTTCAAGATCAGGGCGCGTGCGATTCCGATACGCTGTCGCTGACCGCCGGAGAATTCGTGAGGATACCGGCGCAGCAGATCCTTATTCAATCCAACTCGTTCGAACATGGCCGCGGCGCGATCCTGGCGTTCCGCGCTTGCAAGCTTTGGTTCGTGGATCGCGAGCGGCTCGGACACGATGTCTTCCACCCGCATTCTCGGATTGAGCGAGGCAAATGGATCCTGAAAAATCATTTGCATCTGGCGGCGCTGTTCGCGCAATTCACCGGACCGCAGCTGCATCAAATCTCGTCCAGCGAACCGAATTTCGCCGCTGTCCGGCTCGATCAGCCGCAACAACATCCGCGCAAGAGTCGTTTTTCCGCAGCCGCTTTCTCCTACGACGGCAAACGTCTCCCCGCTCAGCACATCGAAGCTCACGCCATCGACCGCCATGAATTGGGGCGCATGCTTTTTATCGGCAAAGGTGCCCGCTCCGCGCTGGTAGCTTTTGCGGAGGTCCCTGGCCTGCAGCAATGCTTCTGGGGCAATCATCTCAACTCGTTCAGCGCGCTGGTCCGGTCGTATCTTCGCACGCTTCACGTGTCGCAGCACGCGTCTATTTCCAGTCCCGCCCGGAATTTATTCACTCTTGTTAAACCTGTATCTAAATTCGTGAACCGGAAGATTCTTTAGCGATTTAGAAGTTACAACCTGTTTATTTTCTGCAAAAACACTTCGGCCCGGAACTTGCCATTCAGAGTTTGCCCGAATGACTCAGCCTATGGCTTCATTCGGAATTTCGTTCGGAGGACACACCTTGACTCGAACTTCACGCTGGTTTTTATGCATAGGAGTGTTGGCATTTTTGGCCAGCTTTGCCGCCAACCTGGCGCAAGCGCAGAACGCGGGCGGACGCATTAACGGCAACGTCACCGATCCCAGCGGCGCCGGGATCGCCGAAGCCAGCGTGACCGCCACAAACCTGGCGACCCAGGCTGCGCAGAAAACCACCACCGATAGTGGCGGATTTTATCAGATCCTGGATTTGCCCATCGGGACGTACCGCGTGGAAATCGAAAAGGATGGCTTTCAGAAACAAGTTTTTGAAGCTCAGGCGCTGCAGATCAATCAGTCGTTGCGCGTGGATGCGAAACTTGCCCTGGGTCAGAAGAGCGAAGTGGTGGAAGTTCGCGATCAGGTTGCCGCAATTGAAACCACCAACAACACGATTTCCAACAGCGTCATCGGCGAGACCATTCAGCGCGCGCCGCTCAATGGCCGGAACGTGCTCTCGCTCGCCGCGCTACAACCGGGCGTTACCGAAACCAACGGCGACTCCACCGCCCAGGGAGGTTTCAGCATTGCTGGCGGGCGAACCGACTCGGTTACCTACTTGCTGGACGGCGGCCTCAACAACAATCTTCTCGACAACGGGATCGTCCTGAATCCCAATCCGGATACCGTCGCTGAATTTCGCATTCTTGAAAGCAACTACACTTCCGAGTATGGCCGCAACTCCGGCGGTATCGTCAGCGTCGTCACAAAATCCGGAACCAACGATTGGCATGGCAGCGCTTTCGAATTTATTCGCAATGACGCCTTCAATGCCAATTCCTATTTCAATAATCAGCAGGACATTCCTCGCGACGATTTGAAGCGTCATCAGTTTGGCGGAACTTTCGGCGGCCCGGTCACCATACCGAAGCTTGTTCACGGCCGCGATCGATTCTTCTTTTTTGTCGGCTATCAGGGGCAGCGGCTCACGGAATCGGCTTCTTCCGGCGAGTGGCCCGTGTTTCAAACCGCGCAAGTGCAGAACGGTGACTTTTCAAATGGTGGCACCCCTGGGGCTTGCCCCAATGCCGACGCCGGCGTCGCTGCATTCTTGCAGGCCAACCCGTACTTTCAGGCCGACGCTTCAAAAGCTGCTTGCGGCATCATCGATCCTGCAAAATTCAATCCGGTCGCCAAGTCTTATATCGCTTCAGGATTTATTCCTTCTTCTGCGAGCGGGCTGGCCACTTCCAATGGCAGCTATGCGGACAACGACAATCAGTTTGTGGGCAAAGTCGATTTTGTCATCACGCAGAATGATCGGCTTTCTGTCACGCTGGGGGGAAACCGCAACCCTATTCTTCAGCCTTTTGTAGTTGCCACCACCTCCGGCTTCCCCGACGTCTACAAAAACAACACCTACTATTTAAACGGCGCGTACACCCGGACTTTCACTCCTACATTCGTCAATGAATTTCGCGCGTACACGCAGCGTTTCAACCGCTTGAGCGCCGTTCCCAGCGGCTCATTTCCTTCGGCGCCGGATCTGGGCATGACTGGAATTGTTTCCGACAATCCCGTCGGTCCTCCGGTGCTGGCGTTTGATGACGGCATGACGCTCGGCCTCAGCTACAACGGCCCGACGAATCTGGTAAACAATACGTTTGGCGTCAGCGACACGGTGACCTGGACTCGCGGCAAGCATACTTTGAAGTTTGGTGCGGGTGCTTCCGCGTATCAGAACAACACCATCTATGACTATATCGTCGCCGGATACTTTAATTTCTCGGCCGATGACGGTGCCATGAATCCGGAAGCCAACTTCCTGCTCGGCATTCCCCAGCTTTATTTCCAGTATCCGGCAGCGCCTTCAAACATCCGTTCGAAGTCCTACAACGGATTTTTTCAGGATGAATGGCGGGCGACCCGGCGCCTCACGCTCACACTCGGTGCGCGCTACGAGTACAACACTCCCAAGACCGACACCGACGGCCGTACGCAATCCGTCATTCCCGGCGTCACTGCGCCGTCCATCGTGTTTCCCAATGCTCCTCTCGGATTACTTTTCCCCGGCGATCCTGGCGCGCCGCGCGGGTCCAATTTTCCTGACAAAAACGACTGGGCTCCTCGCGTTGGCTTTGCGTGGGATCCCTTCGGCAATGGGAAAACCAGCATCCGCGGCGGCTTCGGCGTTTTCTACGACATCCTCAAAGGCGAGGACAACCTGCAGTTCAACGGGCAGCCACCATTCTTTGCCGCAGCAGGCATCGACTTTGACTCGCAGGCATCGCCCGTCGGCCCCGGCCAATCCTCCGATGTCCAGTTCTTGGCGGACCCGTTTGGCTCCGCCGGACTTCCCAATCCGTTTCCATCCAGGCCGCCGGATCACAATTTGAATTTTGCCGACTCCGGCTATTTGCCCATCAACGGCGGTGGTTCCTTGTTTCTCGTCGATCCCCATATCCGCACGCCTTACACCTATCAGTACAGCTTGAGTCTGCAGCGCGAAGTGGCCCCCAGCACGACGCTCGAACTCAGCTATGTCGGCAACAGCTCGCACGGTCTCACGTCGCTTGTCGACATCAATCCGTTCATCGTTGGCACTCGTGATCGAGGGCTCAACCTGGTTCCGGGAAATCAAAGTTGCCAGGACGCCGACGGCCTCAGTACTTCCGGCGTCACCGATCCGGATCAACTCTGCAGCTTCGTCAATCTCCCCGAATTCAAGAACGTTGCCAATGCCAGCTATAACAGCTTGCAGGCCAGCTTGAATCGGCAAATGAGCGACGTCCACTATCTGGGCCGCACGTACTTCACGCTGGCCTACACCTTCGCTCACGCCATCGACAGTGCCTCCGGTTTCCGCCAGCGCGGGTACCAGGTCTCGGCTGCCAACCCTGGACTTTTCCGCGCTTCCAGCGATCAGGATGTTCGCCACCGCATTACCTTCAGCGGCGGTTGGGATCTTCCGTTCGATCGCTACTGGAATGATGGGCCCAAGCGGCTTACACAGGGCTGGAGTCTGTTTCCCATCGTTACCTGGAGAACGGGACTGCCGTTTGATCTGTTCGGCATTCCGTCTGGAAATTTCAGTCCGTACTCAGAAGGACCATCCGGCTTGGGCGATTCGTTCCTGGTCCACGTCAACGTAAACGGCCCGACGAACACCCTTGATCCGCGGAAGAACAACGGCTACATCTTTAATCCAGCCAGCTTCAACGCGGACTATCCGAGCGATACAGACGTCGTCAACAATCCCGGCCTGGCCACCTATGGCACGCTGCCACGCAACTTCATGCGGGGCACCGGTTATGTCAATTTTGACCTCGCGGTTGCCAAAACCACCGCTCTCTTTCGTGAACGGGTAAAGCTCGAATTTCGCGCGGAATTTTTCAACATCTTTAACCACGCGAATTTTCAGAATCCGGGCATCAACGGTAGCGGCAACGATATTTCCAACGCGGCCCAGTTCGGCCAAACCACCGCCACCGGCATTGTCGGCCCCAACGCCATCATCGACCCGCAGCCTCGCATCATTCAGTTTGCTCTCCGTTTGAGCTTCTAACTGAGACAGCGCAAGTCACCCGTCAACAGAAAAGCCCCGAAGAAATTCGGGGCTTTTTTTCTTGGGGCAGCGGTTGGGAGTTTCGCGTTGAACTTTAGCGCTGAACTTTGGCCTCGAATTTACGCCTCAGGCTATACCAATACACAGCGAGCCGAGTGTTCCGGTCCAGCGACGCGAAGCTCCGGCATGGCCAGCGCACAGTCTGGGCGGCGCTGACTGCAGCGCGGCTCAAATGAGCAGCCCGGCGGCAGGGCTGTAAGCTGCGGTACGTTGCCAGGAATCGGCGTCAACTTCCCGCGCTCCAGAGTTGGCGACGCTGCCAGCAACCCTTGGGTATACGGATGCCGCGGCTGGGTCAGAACATCGCGCACCGGTCCTTGCTCGACGATCCGTCCCGCGTACATCACCGCAACGCGTTCGGCAACCTGAGCCACCACGCCCAAATCATGGGTGATAAAGAGCAACCCGAGTCTTAGTTCGCGACGCAAGCGGTCCAGCAGATCTAGGATTTGTTTCTGTACTGTGACGTCCAGCGCAGTGGTGGGCTCATCCGCAATTAAAAGCTGAGGTCCGGCGGCCAGCGCCATCGCGATCATTACTCGCTGCCGCAGCCCGCCGGAGAGCTGATGCGGAAACTGCTGCGCTCGCACTTCCGGATCCGGCACAGCAGCAAGCCGCAAAGCTTCCAGCATTTTCCCTTCTATCGCGTCCGGAACGTTCCCCGCCCCAATCAAATGCGCACGAATCCCTTCTGCAATCTGCTCTCCCACGCGCATTACCGGGTTCAGCGAAGTCATCGGCTCCTGAAACACCATCGCAATCTCACCGCCCCGCACGTCGCGCCACTCCCGCTCGCTCAATTCCATCAAATTCTTCTGCCTTGCTGGCGCAGGCCGGGGGCTCGCCGCTGCGGCCGCATCGCGATCCCCAAAACGGGCCTCCCCGCTCACTCGCGCGCCCGCAGGCAACAATCCCATTAAGGCCAGCGACAGCATCGTCTTTCCACTTCCCGATTCCCCGACCAAGCCCAACGATTCGCCTGCCGCCAGCTGCAATGACACTGCATGCACCGGGGAAATCCATCCCGCGGCCGTCGGCAACTTCACTGTTAAGTCCCGCAGCTTGAGCAATTCGCCCATGGCCATATGATAGGCAGGAAGCCCCGTTTGCGAAACTCGATTCGCTCGGCACGTTCCAGAAAATATCTGGCTTTTATCGATTGGCGATTGGTATTACGAATTTCAAGGCGGTATGAGTCGGCGAAAATCGCACAACTTTCACATCTTTCAATCCTGTGGCGCGCCCAGCCGCCAGCACGTCCGATTCAGTGATCGTTTTGATGCCTTTCGGATAGACAATCCACAGCGCCGCTGCGCCCGTGAGCCGCTTTGCAATCTTCGGCAGCAAACTCAACTCCGTTTTTGTCTCCGCAGCGAAAAAGACAATCTCGGTGTCTTTGGTGATCTTCCCCCCGACTTCTACTTGTCCCGTCCTTAACTCGCGAGCAAACTCACCGTCCAGCGCGCCCATCACCGTTATCTTCAAACCAGCTTTTATGCCCAATTTCTCGGGACGGGATTTTGGATTCAAGATCTTTTTCGCCCACTTCTCCGCCGTTGCCGTTCCCAGCTCAAATTCAATTCGGCCGTCGGACGTTTGCAGCTGCAGGCAATCTCCCGCAACTTTCGCCGACTTCACCGTGCTCAGCAGAACCTTCAGCCGCGTATCTCCGCGAAAAATTATTTCTTTCGTCTCGAGCAGCGCCTTCCCTTCAAACACTTGTTTCCCGACTCGCGCTCTGCATTTCGCTTCGTTGCCCATCATGCCCCTCGCTGCTTTTCCCATTTCTTGAATGGAAACTTTTGCGCATCTCCTCGAAACGCGCTGTGCCCACGATAGTAAACTCATTGGTTCGATGGCAACTCCCATAACAACCCGCGTCGACTGGAAGCTGATCTGGGCCGAGCGCGGCTTCCGCTATTTTTTCCTGGCCATGTTCATTTCACTTTTCGGCAGCGGAATGAACTTTATCGGTGTCAGCTGGTACATCCTGGCCTCCACGCATTCCACCGTGAAGGTCAGTCTGCAAGTCATCGTCGTTACTCTCCCCGGTCTCCTCGTCCCTTTTCTGGGCGGCGTTCTCATTGATCGTTTCGACCGCCGCTATATCGGCGTGATCCTCGATTTCATCCGCGGCATATTCGTTCTTGGAACCGCCTACATCGCCTGGAAAAATCATCTGCAGCTCTGGCATCTCTACGCCATGACGCTTATCACCGGTATCGGTTCGGCGATGTATTGGGCCACCGTCAACGCGCTCGTGCAGGAAGTCATTCCCACCAGCCAATTTTCCGGAGCTAACGCCGCCGTCCTCGTCGGGGTGCAAAGCGGCATGCTCATCGCCGGTGCGTTTGTAGGCTTCCTCTACGATCGCGCAGGCATCGCCGGGATTCTGGCCATCGACGGCGCCACGTATTTCGTTTCCGCCTACTGCCTTTATCAGGTCCGCCGGGGCTACGTCTCTCCCCGCGCACATCTCAAACGCTCGAGAGAATTTTCCGAATCCACGGAACGAACGGCCGAAGCGCTCGAATCCGCGGGCGGCAGCCCGGAAATCACCGAAGCGGGCCTTTCACTTGCGATGTATGAAAACTTCAAAGCAGATTTCAAAGAAGGTTTGCACTATCTGAAACAACAACCGGTCGTGCGCTCACTCCTTGTCACGCATTCCATCATGATGGCTGGAGTTGTCAGCGCCAACGTGGTTCTTGTCGCGCTCACCAATGACGTTCTTCATGCGGGAGCGAAGGGCCTTGGCTACCTTGAAGCTGGCTGGGCCGTTGGCGCCATCGCCGGCGGCATCATCGCCAGCCAGCTCAAACAGAATCTCCGCATGCCTCTCTACGTCACGGTGCTGGCCGTTCTTTCCATCGGCCATATGGCCACACCCTTTGTGGCCTTCGTTTTGGGTGCGGCCCTTATCCAGGTCCTGTTCGGATTCTGCCGCGCCCTCGGCGGAGTCGTCGCACAATCTTCGATCATGACCTTGGTGCCCCGTCACTTCATGGGCCGCACGCAATCCGCCATGGCGATCCTCACCACTATCGTCCAACTATTGATGAGTTTCGGCCTGGGCTGGCTCGCCGAACATGCCGGCCTGGTCGCCGGCTACGCACTTCTGGCCGTGCTCTACGCCATCGGCACCGCTTTCGCACTTCGCGCTCGCCAACTCATGGCGTAGTCCTGTTGTGTTTTTCAGGGATGTGCTTCTGAATTGTAGGCGCTCGGCGCCCCTAAACTAGCCGTGGAGCAGCTTCAGCACATAGGCCGGAGTCAGCGGAATCCTGCGCGCGGGCACTCCAGTCGCATCAAAAAAGGCCGCAGCAACCGCTTGTGGACAAACGGCATTTGCCGGTTCCGATCCGCCGCTAAATCCCTGATCGTCCCGCGAAATCTGCACAATTTTGATTTCCGGGGTCTCTTCCATCGTCAAAATTTTATAGCGGCTCCAGCTTGTGCTCGTCACGCGCGACTTATCAAACGTGACTTCTTCCTTCAGCGCTTCGCTCAGACCCATCACCACGCCACTCTTCATGCACAATCCCAGCTGCCGCGGATTAATGACCTTTCCGCAGTCCGCCCCAATCGTGAACTTCGTCACCTGCACCGCGCCGGTTTCCGGAGTTACCAGTATCTCCGCGATGCCCACCCAGCACCCACCTGCGCGCAGCATGTAACACACCCCACGTCCCTTCACTGGCGCGTTTCCAGTTTTTTGCGCCTGCCCGTGAGGGGAAGGCCGTGCCTCCCAGCCCGCTTCTTTCGCCGTCGCGGTCAGCAATTCGATCATCCGCGGGTCGCTCGTGTGCTTGAGGCGGAACTGAATCGGATCCGCCTTCGCCGCCGCGGCCGCTTCGTTGATAAAACCCTCGAGGGCGAAATTCTGCTGCCGTTGCCCCGGTGTGCGCATGATATTCCCGCGCAGTCCGCCGGACGCCGTCTCCGCTCCCAGATTGGGCATTCCGTGGGCTTGCTCCAAGCGGTTTTGAATTTTGTCGTACGCCCATTCCGTGGCAATCCATCCCTGAAACCCAGGCGTCGCGCTGGGCATGCCCGCCAGGACGGCCCCAATGGCCCGCGCATCAAATTGCGGCGGCCCATACACAGCGCTGTGCACCGCAACCAATTGCCCCGTTGCGTCCAAGCCGCCCTTGATATCCTCAACCCACGCCGGCGACAAACTCGACCACGCCAAATCTTCCTGCAACGTCCACTGCACGCGCACTGGCTTGCCCAGCATTTTTGACAAGATCACCGCATCCGCTTCCGCGCCATCGCCACCAAACGTCGCGCGTCCGTATTGACCAGAGTGATCCAGCCAGCGCACCACCACTTTTTCAATTGGTATGCCCATGGTATTGGCGATTCGCGCGCGGCATCCCTGGGACTGCGATGAATGCGTCCACACCGTCACGCTGTCATCGCTACGCACATCGGCGACCGCCACATAAGGCCCAATCGGCGCATGGCGCACGTAAGGTTGTTCGTAGGACGATGAAATTGTTTTTGTGGCCTTCCCCAGTGCCGCGTTCACATCTTCGGCTTTTCCTTTGCTCTGGAACGGGGCGTCCCATTTGTAGTCGCGGATCGTTTTCGTCACATTGTCGCTTCCCGGCAGCCCAGCCCACTCCGTCCATTTCGTACTCGCGGCAATCGCCGCTGCGGCCCTGATCGCTTCCCACTCATTTGGGGAAACCACTGCGACGAAATTTCCTTTCCTCACCACATCCGCATTCGGGAATTTTTTCTTATCCACCTCGCCAACAGAAATCAATGTTGAGCCTAGCGTCGCCGGCCGCACCATTCGCGCGTGAAGCATTCCCGGCAGCGTAACGTCGCAACTCCATTTTGTCTTGCCCGTGACTTTGTCCGGGATTCCCGGCATCGGGTGTGAAGTTCCAACCACTTTGTATTTCTTTACCGCCTTCATGGCCGGCTCGCCCGTCACTGTGATTCCGTCCAGCCCGCCAAAGCCCGCCCACTCGTTGGAATCGGGATACGCCAGTTTCCCTTCTACCGGAATTTTCAATTCCAGATGCTGCCCTTGCACCAGTTGCCCATAGGTGACCGTCTTTCCTCCGCCCGAAACTATCCCGTCGGTCACGCTCAAACTGGATACGGGAACGCTCAATGACTTCGCCGCCAGTCCAAGCAGGGCTTGGTAGGTGTACGCCCCGACTTTGCGAAAATTCGCCGCTCCCGTCAAAAATCCGGCGGAATATCCCCCGTCCGGCGTCCTGTCCGTATCACCGAGAATCAGTGAAATTGTTTCCGGCCGCACGTTCAACTCTTCGGCCAGCGTCTGCGCGTAATACGCACTCATTCCGGTGCCGGTTTCCGTTCGTCCCGTCCGCGCAAGAATCGTGTTGTCGCTGTGAATCTCCAGCCAGGAGGCAATCAGCGTCGGATCGAGCGAAGTTTTGCTTTCGGCCTCACCCGCCGCAGAAATTACTGGAGGAATCGCAAACGACACAAGCAGAGCGCCACCCAGTTTCACAAACCCGCGCCGCGTAATCGCCGGCGTGATGGCGATGTCGTCAGAAGTCTCTGTGTTCACCGGCATCCGGCGCTCTCCCTGCAAGCCTTCATCGCTTGAGCGGCGCGTTGCACCGCATCAATAATGGCGGAGTACGTCCCGCAACGGCACAGATGCGGCGACGGTGCTTTGTTTGTGAAGGCATCTTTGATTTGTGCCACGGTCGGACTGGGATTCTTCGCCAGCAATTCCACTGCGACAATCATCATTCCGCTCTGGCAGTAGCCACACTGCGGCACTTGTTCATCAATCCACGCCTGCTGTACCGGATGCAAAACCCTCGTAACGCCGGCGGTATTCAATTTTCCCTCAGCGGCCCAGACTTCCGGCAGTCCTTCGATCGTGACCACCTTCTTGCCAACCGCATATGACGCGGGCGTGACGCATGCACGTATTTCTTCGCCATCCAGCAAAACGGCGCACGCGCCACATTCCGCTACACCACATCCAAGACGCGGCCCCGTCAACTTCAATTCATTTCGCAACACAAACAGCAGCGGCGTTTCCGGCGCAACTTGCACAACCTGCTTGGCCCCATTCACATGCAATGTAAGTTCATCCGCCATTGCCGATCCCTCCCAAATGCCAGAGCCTTCTCACTGACTCCACCAGCTCACGCGTGCTGAGGCGTAGCGTCGCCCATCCCCGTTTTCAGCAGTCCTTTCAGTTCCAACCGCTCAATCGTGGCGTAGCACGCGCCAATGGCACACTTGCGCCCGGTCGTCTCGGCAATCTCTTCGCGAATCGCCGCGCCGTAAGCGGCATCGCGCAATCCCGCCGCCGCGGTAATCGGCAAATATTCAAATTCACCAAGCATAATAACCACATTGTGATACTAATGTTCGCGCCTCGTCAAGCCTTTTGAATTTCTCCCCGCCAACAAAGGAGTCGCGCGAGCACCTGCAAGTTTTGCGTTGTGGAATGTGGCGCAAGACCGCAATCTGGCTGAGGCTCCTTCGCCAAGGAGCGACACCTTCACTACGGATGCGAGATAACAATGGAAATCAAAACCATCCAACCATTCCTGCACTACCTCGGAAATGTGCGCGAACGCACTCTCCGAGTAGCTCGTTGCATCCCGCCCGACAAGATTGATTGGACCTATGCGGAAGGAAAATTTACGCTGGGAGATCTACTGCGCCACATCGCGGTGTCAGAACGCTATCTGTGGGCCGAAACTGTTCAAGGAAACCCCAGTCTCTACGTGGCGCACGACAAAACTCTGGCCGCCAGTCTTGAGGAAATTCTTGCCCTCATGGACCGTCTCCACCGGGAAGCGGAAGAAATTTTCTCGCGCCTGAGCGACGCCGATCTGCAAAACAAATGCCAACCGCCCGGCGAAACTAAACTCACTACCTGGAAGTGGCTCCGCCTGATGACGGAACACGAAATCCACCACCGCGGCCAACTCTATTTGTACCTGGCCCTTCTGAATGTTCCCACTCCTCCGCTCTACGGATTAAGCTCCGAGCAGGTACGCGCATCCTCTGCGCTTTCGCCGGCAAAATGAGCTTGCCTCGACCGCTCCTGAAGGCCAGCCGTGGAACACGGGCGAGGCGCTACCGCAAACGTAAGCTATTTTTAATCAATAAATTACAATAAAGTATTTCGCCGCGGACCCTCAACACTGCGTAGCCCGAAGGGCCGTACGACAAATCGACCAGCTAGCCGTTCAATTTGGGACCATCCGTTACCCCGATGGTCGCGGCCGGCTTCTGCCCCAACAGATCCACTGCGGCCTGGTAGATCTTGGAGCGTAATTGCGACCGTTCGCTGGCTTTGGTGATGTAGCGCACCCCAATTTCCACGCCGCCAATCACGGGCTTTACATTGATGGAAGGCGCCGCGGATAGTGCGCTCATGTCGCGGGAGTGCGCTGCATTTCGCCATTCGCCTTCTGCTTGCTTGGAGGTTTCCGACGTCGCTTCCACAACTTCTTTCTGGATCGCATCGACAATCGGGCGGGGATCCTGTCCGGCAGGCAGAACAATTTGCAATTCATCCCACAACCATTGCCCGGAAGTCGAAAAATTAAAATAGTGCCCTTCAATCGCATAACTATTGGTGAAAGTGACGCGGCGGCCTGTCGGATGTCCGGAGTCGGTCCAGTTTCCCGTCTCCAGCAAAACGGTGTGAAACATTCCGAGCTCCACCACTTCGCCGGTCACACCATTAATTTCCACCCAATCGCCAAGGCGGATTCCGTTCTTCCCCATCAAAACGAACCACCCGATGAATCCGATAATAAAATCTTTGAGCGCTACCGTCAGGCCCGCGCCGGCCAGTCCCAAAAATGTCGCCAGTTGATTGGGGGGCCCAAAAATCACCAGCAAAATAAAGAGCAGTGCCAGCACCTGCAGCGTCACGCGTGCGACCGTTTGCAGCGTCTGTAACTGCCGGCGGTCCATCTTGAATCCACCCACCAGCTTTTCCATCCAGGAATTGAAAAACAATCCAATGAGCCCAATCGACAAAATCAGAAAAAATCCAATCAGAGCGCGATGTACCACCGCACGCTGGCGGCCCGCGACGGCTTCGATCCAGCTCGCATAAATGGCAGAGAGCTGCTTGTTCGCGTCCATGCGTTTGTCATAGCCGG
This sequence comes from Saccharimonadales bacterium (SeqCode), assembly GCA_035317965.1. GTDB lineage: Bacteria > Acidobacteriota > Terriglobia > Acidiferrales > UBA7541 > Acidiferrum. The sequence continues at coordinate 94,306 of DATHFT010000122.1, forward strand.
AGAGCAATTGCTGGTCGTAGGCCAACTTCCAGGTCTTGTCGGCAACAGAAACAACGTCGTCCGAGCTTGTGTCCGCCAGAGCCGTGCTGTTCTGTCCATCATTTTCCGTAGTTAGGTTTTTCGCGTGGTGCGCAAGCTCCGGAGATTTTTCCTTTTCCGTCTCGAGTTGCGCTTCGAGGGCGTTGTGCTTCACGGAAAGATCGGCAACGGCTTTTTCGGCATTCTGCTTGGCCGTCCACAATTGCAATTGCTTGGCGTGCAGCACACTCCATTGCTGATACCGGTGAATCAAGCCGCGCTCTTGTGAAAGCGGAACGACCTCGGGCGGGAGGGCCGTACCCTTACCCTGCGTTTCCTTTAGTTTCTTCTGCGCTTCTTGAAGGCGGTCCGCTATGTCACCACCCGCCCGGCGAAGGTCCAGCTGCGCGTCGTCAGCTTCATCTTCCGCCAGATTGCGGTCCGCTTCAATTCCATCGATCCGTTCCGCCAGTTTATCTTTGCCTTCGGACTCGGGCATTTTGGCGATTTGTGCGTTCAACTTCGCAAGCATGGCATCGTCAACGACCAGAACCTTTTGCGCCGCGGCCAGCCTCCCTTTTGCTTCCTTGGCATCCGCGCTCAAAGCCGGAGGGTGTTCTTTCACTTCATGCACCGCAGCCGAATAGGCCAGATCCACTTCGTAGTCGCCAAGCCGCAGGGCTTCTTTGGCCAGCGCCTGCTCTTCGCCCGTGTCCGCCAATTGGGCGAGCTGCTGCGCCGTCTTCAGGGGACTGGTATCCACGAGAATCGCTGGTGGCTGTGCCGGCCCGGATTTCTTGCCGCTAGCAGGCGCAGAGGCGGGTGTTGGCGGGCGCGAAGTCAGATACAACGCGTAGCCGGCCAATGCCAGCAGCGCCAAAAGTGCGAAAGCGGAAACTCTTTGCAGTGTTTTCATGTTGTTATGGCTGGTCTGATCATTCTAATACGCTTCGGGCCCTCTGCCACCCGGCAGGGAGCACAAAGTGCCGGAAACAAAGTGCGGCCGGGTAGCACCCAAAGCAAATGTTGCTTAACCGCTACTTGCCCTGCCCGCAATAGCGCCATAGTCTGAAGGCATAACCGTATGAAAACTTTTCGCTCACCTCAAATTCTTTTCATCCTGCTCGTGCTGGGCATCGTTCTTGGTTTCGCGATCGGTTATCCGCGGCTGCCCGAACGGATGGCTTCGCACTTCGGTATGGACGGCCGCCCCAACGGGTGGCAGCCAAAACCCGCCTTCACGATTTTCTTTTTCGGCGCTCTCGGGATTGCGTGCGTGGTTTCTCTGGCCGTGCCAAAACTCCTGGGCTCGCTGCCTCTGGACATGATCAATCTTCCCAACAAGGAATACTGGCTCGCCCCGGAACGCCGCGCAGACTCCGTTCGTTTCTTGCAGGATCAAATGGCCTTTTTCGGCTGCGCCATTCTCGGCCTGCTCGCCGTCGCCATGTTCAGCGCCATCCAGGCCAATCTGACCGCCAATCCACAAATGGATCCCACGTTGTTTTTCATCGCCTTGGGCGCCTTCATCGCCTTTGCCGTCTATTCCGCCGTTCGCACCTTCTCTCGCTTTGGCAAACCACCAGGTGGCTGAGGCCCAGCGCTGCGACCATGAACGAAACGACCGTTCTTTATCGCCCCGTCGGAGAGGCGGAATTGCCATTGATTGCGAAATCTGAATTCCGCGAATTTCCTGCGCGGTTGCCGGGGCAACCGTTTTTTTATCCGGTCCTGAACGAAGCGTATGCCACCGAGATTGCGCGGGACTGGAACGCGGCCAATTTGCCGTCCCCAGTGGGCAATGTCACGCGTTTTGCTGTCAAAACGGAGTCTCTCCGGAATTTTGATGTTCCGAAAGTTGGCGGGCCGAGGCATCTGGAATACTGGATTCCTGCCGCCGGTCTGGCGGAGTTCAACGCAAACATTGTCGGATTTATCGAAGTAATTTCAGAATTCCGGGGCCAATAAAAACGCCCCCGAACTTCCGGAGGCGTTTTCACTTTTGGGCAAATGGGCCCTGCGATCTTTCTAGAGATAATCGCGGGAAGGGCCTTCGAGGAAGGCGCGGAGTTTGCGCGAGCGTGACGGATGACGCAGCTTGCGCAACGCTTTCGCTTCGATTTGGCGGATGCGTTCGCGGGTCACCGCGAACGACTGGCCGACTTCTTCAAGCGTGTGCTCGCTGCCGTCGTCCAAGCCGAAGCGCATCTTGATCACTTTTTCTTCGCGCGGTGTCAGGGTTTTGAGCACGGAAGAAGTCTGTTCTTTCAGGTTGAGGTTGATGACCGCATCGGATGGCGAAACCACCGCTTTATCTTCGATGAAGTCTCCGAGATGCGAATCCTCTTCTTCCCCAATCGGAGTTTCCAGCGAAATCGGCTCCTGCGCAATTTTCAAAATCTTGCGCACCTTGGACACGGGAATGTCCATGCGTTTGGCGATCTCTTCCGAGGTCGGTTCACGCCCCAGTTCCTGTACAAGCTGGCGGCTGGTGCGCACCAGTTTGTTGATGGTTTCGATCATATGCACTGGAATACGAATCGTGCGGGCTTGATCGGCGATGGCGCGAGTGATGGCCTGACGGATCCACCAGGTTGCGTAGGTTGAGAATTTATAGCCGCGGCGCCATTCAAATTTGTCGACTGCTTTCATCAGGCCGATGTTGCCTTCCTGAATCAGGTCGAGAAACTGCAAACCACGGTTGGTATATTTTTTCGCGATGGAAACGACCAAGCGCAAGTTGGCTTCGATCAGTTCTTTTTTGGCTTGTTCGGCTTCTGCTTCGCCGCGGTGAATGAATGTGAGCGTGCGCTTGAGTTCGGTGAGGCCGACTTCGCTGGCTTCCTCGATATCCTTCAGCTCGGTGCGGCGTGTACGCAGTTCCTTGCGCGCTTCGGCAGCGACATCGCCTTTGGCAACATCGGCGCGGCGTTCCAGGCGGCCCGCTTCGCGTTCAAGCGATTGCAAACGCTCGACCGTACCGCGCATTTTGTCGATGAGGCGCTTTTTCTCAAACGGGTTGAATACGATACTGCGAATGGCGACGGAAATTTCCACGCGCGTGCGGGCCACATCCCACTTGGCGTGAATGTAAGGTTTCTTTTTCGCCTTCGGAGTCTTGTCCAGCTTCACCGCTTGCTTCAGGGCGGTTTCATACAGCTTGGCAATTTTGTCGATGTACTTGAGCGTCTGTTTGGTTTTGTTGGCGATTTTTTCTTCGGTGAGCTCTTCGTCGTCGAATACGACGATTTCCTTGATGGAACGCGCACCTTTTCGCAAATCGTCGCCCACCGCGATCAATTCCTTGATGACGATCGGTGAGCGCGTGATGGACTTCATCACGACAAGCTGGCCGCGCTCAATGCGCTTGGCGATGGTTACTTCGCCTTCGCGCGTGAGCAGGGGAACGGTGCCCATTTCGCGGAGATACATGCGAACGGGGTCGTTGGTTTTCTCCATCGAACCTGGAGTCAGGTCCAGTTCGCTGCCGCTGGCGCCTTCATCAGAATGCGCGTCGTCTTTGACGACTGCATCATGATCGCCGGGCTCGGCGGAAACTTCGACCGCGCGCGCAGCCTTGGCTGACGCCTGGTCTTCGTAGATTTCGATGCCGTTGCGCTCGAACGTTGTCAGCAAATCATCGATTTCTTCCGACGAATGCACTTCTGCCGGAAGTGAATCGTTCACTTCATCGTAAAGCAGATATCCGCGTTCTTTGCCGATCGCGATAAGTTGCTTTACTGCCTCGTATTTTTCTTCCAGACCCACTGCTGCCACGAATTCCTCCCACAAAAATGCCGTGTTCCCAAGTAGTTCAGGGCTATATCGGGGACGCTACTTTTCGCGTGTGAAAATACAAAGAGGCTTGCGCGCTTGCGCGAATTGTGGGACCCCTTTAGAAGTTCGCCCAGAAGATCGCTTTTTCAGTGAAAGCCGTTGCGCCGCGCCGCTTGCCCCGTGCGTTGCCCGCACTCCGCACGTTTGGAACCCGATAACCGCCGCCCATTACCTTGATTTAGATGCACTTAGGGGCAGAATCGTTACTCGCGAAACCCTATTACGCTACACGTTTAAGTGTCCTAGAGTCAATGTTTTACTTTGTGGAAATGTGTGGAAGGAGTAGGGAAATCACCGGCTTCCCGCGCTTCGCCCTAGCGGGCCGCCGCCAGTCTCCGCATCAGGTCCTGTTTTTTCTCCAGTAGTTCGCGCATTTCGGGGGGGGACGGGTTGGCTTCGATGCTGCGCTGGACTTCGCTCAGTTCGCGTTCGGCTTTGCGGTGCTGGAGCGCTTCAACACAACTGGCGGCTTCTTCCTGGGTGAATTCGTTGGCCTCTTCGAACAGGATTTCAAACAGCAGGCGGCGGTCGCGATCCTCCAGCACGGAGGCAACTTCATTGGCTTCAATCGCTTCGCCGGTACTGTTGGCGAGAATGAGGGCGGCGAAGATTTTTTCGGTCTCCAGCCCGTGGTGCAGAGCGCCGTCGTCGAGGTGCCGGGCCAGCTCGCGGCGGAATGTTTCGGCTTCGGCCAGCATGCGAATCAGGCGGCGCTCCACGGGCTTGGCGGCGCGGCTTACTAGTTCCGGGCTCGTTTTTACGGCGCTCAGGCGCTCTTTGGCGGCTTTGGTAAGGGCGGCGCGCAGGACGGGCTCGTCAATACGGAGTTGTTGGGAGATGCGCGTGGCCCACTCGGAGCGAAGGATACTGTTGGGAATTTTTTGCACGTAGGGCATCAAAAAATTCAGGGCGCGGATTTTTCCTTCGCCCGTCGTGAGGTCCATTTGACGGGCGCGGGCGATCAAGTAGTCGACGTAGGGAGGCGCGCTCTTCATGAGCTTGATGTATTCCTCTTTGCCGCGCTCACGGAGAAAGAGGTCGGGGTCGGCTTTTTTGTTGCCTACGGGCGGCAGAGCCAGGACCCGGACTTCGAAATCCTGTTCGAGCAGGAGCGCTACCGAGCGTTCGGTTGCCGATTGGCCAGCTGCGTCCGGATCGTAGTTTACGATTACGCGTTTTGTAAAACGCCCCAATAACTTTATTTGCGCTTCGGCCAGGCTCGTACCGCAACTGGCCACGACATTGCTGATTCCGGCGCGGGCGACGGCGATGGCGTCCATGTAGCCTTCGACCAGGATGGCGAAATCCTGCCGGCGCAGGGCGTCTTTGGCGCGGTCCATGTGATAGAGGATGTTGCTTTTGGAATAGATGGGAGATTCCGGGGAATTTAGATATTTGGGCATGTCGTCGCCCAGAGCGCGGCAGCCGAAGGCTACGATTTTTGAGGATTCATTGGCGATGGGAAATGTGATGCGGCGGCGGAAACGATCGAAGAGGCGGTTGTTCTGCTGGTCACGGGAAATCAAACCCGATTCAACGAGCAGCGGTTCTTTGTACCTTGTGCGCAGATGGCGGAGAAGAATATCGCCACCGCTTGGAGCGAAACCGATTCCGAATTTCGTTATGGTTTCCGCGTCCAGGCCGCGATCTTCCAAGTAGGCTCGCGCGGCTTTTCCTTCTGCAGTCGCTTCCAACTGCTTTGTGAAAAATGTTTGCGCTTCGCGATGGATTTCTACGAGCAGGGCGCGGACCTGGTTTTCTTTGCGTTCTTCGGGGGAACGATCTTTTTGTGCCGGAACGGCTATGCCGCATTTTTCGGCGACGATGCGGATGGCTTCAGGAAACGGACACTTTTCCATTTCCATTACGAATTTGAAGACGTCGCCGCCGACCTGGCAACCAAAACAGTGATAAATCTGTTTTACGGGATGCACATGGAACGATGGCGATTTCTCGGCATGAAACGGACAGAGTCCGGAAAAGTTCTGACCCGTTTTCCTCAGGCGCACATATTCGCCGATTACGCGGACTATGTCCGCTTGTTGTTTGACTTTCTCCGCGAATGATCCCGCTTCCGCCATGGTCTCCTATGAACGTAATTCTACAACTGTGATGGCTTTGCCGCCGTGGTCTTCGGATTCAAAAGCGGTGCGTTCGACGAGCGGGTGTCCTTTTAGAAATTCGGCGAGGCCGCGACGAAGGGCACCGGTGCCGTGACCATGGATGATGCGGACGCGCGGGCGGTGTGCCAGGGCGGCTTCGTCCAGGTATTTGTCGACGAGTTCGGTGGCTTGCTCGACCCGCATGCCGATTACGTTTATTTCGCCGGCGGGAACGGTGCCCGCCGATTGCGATTGGACGGTGACGTTGGCCCCTGCGCGGCGAGCGGCCGCGCTGGCCGCTCCCGCAGGCAGGTTTTCGATCGCCGTGATTTCGCTGACGGCCACTTTCATGCGCAGCGGGCCGGCTTCGATTTCGGCGGCGGGGCCTTCGATGCGGCGGAGAATGACCGGTTTGGCGAAACCGCGGACGCGGATTCTTGCCCCGGGTTGCAATTGCTCGGCGCTAATTCCTTGTGCGGGGGATGACGGAACGCCCAGTTCCGCCTGCGATTCCGAGATGGTTTGAACGACCGCGGCGTTTAGCGCTTCGCGGGCTTCTCCGCGGACGTCCAGGATTTTTTTGCGAGCGGACCGTTCGAGCGTTGTGCGGAGTTCGCGTTCTTTGACCGCTTCCACCACCCGGGCGACATTTTCATCAAAACGCTTTTGCATTTCGGCGAATTGGGATTCGAGTTCCCTGATGCGATTTTTTTGGCGATCGACCCATTCGGTACGGAGTTTGGCGCGTTCTGCTTCCAGGGCGGCGCGCTCGACGGCCATTTGCTGCTGCATGCGATCGAGTTCGTCGCGGCTGCGGTGCAGATAGGCGATGAGGTCGGCAGCTTCGAGGGTCTCAGGAGCTAAAAGGGCCCGGGCGCGTTCGATGATGGCTTCCGGGATGCCCAGGCGGCGGGCGATGGCGATGCCGCTCGAACCGCCGGGAACGCCGACCATCAGGCGATACGTGGGCCGCAGGTTTATGTCGTCAAATTCCACGGCCGCATTGACAATTCCGGGAGTGGTGGAGGCATAGGTTTTCAGTCGGTCGTGGTGCGTGGTAGCAAGGACGAGGCACTTTTTCGCGCGAAATTCTTCAAGGAGCGCGACGGCGAGAGCCGCGCCTTCTTCCGGAGCGGTTCCGGTGCCCATTTCATCGACAAGCACCAGAGATTGCGGAGTGGCGAGTTCAAGCATGGTGCGCAGATTGACCATGTGCGCGGAAAAAGTGGAAAGATCGGCGGCAATCGATTGTTCGTCGCCGATGTCGACCAGGATGCGATCGAAAAGCGGGAGAACCGCGCGCTGCGCGGCCACAGGAATTCCCGATTGCGCGGAGAGCGCCGCGAGGCCGGTGGTCTTGAGGGCCACGGTTTTTCCGCCGGTGTTGGGGCCGCTGATGACGAGGACCCGCTCGGCTTCGGCGTTCTCTTCCAGGACGGGAGGGCTGGTGTCGGAGGGTGCCGACGGCTGCCGGGAGACGGGCGTTCCAAGAGCCAGCGTCATAGGAACGATGGCGCGTTTTTCACGACGCAGCTTGTCTTCCAGGACCGGATGGCGGGCCGCTACAAGGCGAAGTTCGTTGCTTTCAGAAAACTCCGGAATGACCGCGTCGAATTCCTGCGCGAAACGCGCCCGTGCGAAAACGCTGTCGAGTTCAGCGATGGTTTCGGCGGCGGTGACGAGCGGATCGCGCGCGCGCTGCAAGCGCTCGGTCAGATCGCGCAGGATGCGGATGATTTCGGCGGATTCTTCTTCGGCCAGCTGAACGAGCTGATTGTTGACTTCAACGGTTTCCAGAGGCTCCATGAAAACGGTTTGGCCCGTGGCGCTGGCTCCGTGGGCGACACCGGGAAGGCTGCGGCGATTTTCGGCGCGTACGGGAATGACGAAGCGGTCATTGCGCAGCGTAACGTAGTCTTCGCCGGCTTCTGCATTGCGAGCGCGCAAGATTTGTTTAAGGGTTTTCTGGACGGAATCGCGGGTTTGACTGATCAAAACTCGAATCCGGCGGAGAGCGGTCGAAGCCTCGTCGCTGATCTCGCCGGTGGGCAGGACGGAGCGCCGGATGGCGGTGAGCAATTCGCGGAAGTCAGACAGTGCGGCGGTTTTTTCGGCGAGAAGGCGGAATTTCCCGGCTTCTTCGCGAAATTGCTGGCGGAGCCAGTTTGCGGTCTCCAGCAGGGTGGCGGCGGCAAGGAATTCTTTGGCTTCGAGGACGGCGCCGGGACCTTCTATTCTGGCGAGCCAGGATTGCGGATCGCTGACGCCGCCAAATCCGAGTTCGCGGGCGGCGCGGAGCCACTCCTGAGCTTCGCTGATCAGCGAAAAAACGGGTACGAGCGAGTCGCGAGCCGTGGATGGTTCGAGCAAATCGATGGCCCGGCGGCCAGGCGCACAAGTCGTCCTCTGCCGAAGAAGTTCTCGCAGCTTGTCAAATTCCAATACGTCTTGTGCGGTGCGCGACATGGGCCTTCAGGCACTTCCTTTTCGGGGCGTCAGGGTGTTCGTTTTCGGGCGCCGTGTTTTGGCGGCGCGGCGCTGAATTCTTCGATCATGGCAACGCACAGACCGCCGAGAGCGTCGGCCGCTTCATGGCCTTGGCCACCCTGATTGTTGCTGAGAAATGAAAAAATCAGGCGGCGGCCGCTCGGAGTGTCCGCGAATCCGGAAATGGTGCGGACGTGCTCGACCGAACCGGTCTTGGCGTGAATTTTTCCCGCGGCAGGTGTATTTTTCATGCGCTCTTCAAGAGTTCCATCCACGCCGGCGACGGGCAGCGAGGCAAAGTAATAGGGAAACCAAGGTTGCTTCTGCGCGTAGTTCAGAAGAGTGACAATCGCGCGGGGCGTAACCAGATCATGGCGCGAAAGACCGGAGCCGTCGGTCTGGATCACATCTAGAGGAGCAATGCCAGCTGTTGCGTAAAACTCGGCGGGAACTTTCAGGAGATCTTCAGGCTTGGTCCACAGGCCGTCGGCCCGCGCCGCGGTGCGAAGGAGCATCTCGGTGTGGAGATTCTGACTAATTTTATTGATGAGCTTGACGGAGTCGCCCAGCGGAACGGAGGTGTGCTCGGCCAGGACCGTTGTGGCGTCAAGCGGCACGGAGCGTTCGTGGACGGCGCGCGCGACTCCACTGACTTTCACGCCGCGTTGTTCGAGCAACGCTTTCAGAAGAGCGGCGGCGTGCTGGGCCGGCTCCTGAACAGCCAGGACCAGCTTTCGCGGCGCGGCATTGGCGGGTATTGTGCCTTTGATGGTGACCCGCTGTGAACCTGGTTCGCGGGTGAGCGTCAGGTCGGGTTTTACTCCAACTGCCGAAGTGAGCACCTGGTTGTCGACGCTAAAATCCGGAGTTGCAGGGACCACCATGGACTGCGCGGCGTCGTTTTCCCTCAGGCCGGGAGTCAGAGTGACCGTTACTGTGTTGTCGTCGGCGACGATTGCGGAAACCGGGGCGCCGTATTCCCAAACCATGTCGTCAATTTCCCAACCGCTCGGATAACGTTCGGGCGGGAAATAACTGTCATCGCCGACGATATCTCCGGTAATTTCTTTTACGCCTTTTACGACGACGGAATCGGCCATTTCTGCGAAGACCCGTTCGGGCGCCCCATCAAACGCCTCCTTCAGATCAAAGGGAAATTTACGGTTGGAGAGGTTCGGATCGCCGCGGCCGACGAGGACAACATCGCCGCCCAGAATTCCGTCAGGCGAGAGCGTGCCGCGGGTTTCAAGGGTGGTGTGAAATTTGTAGTCGGGTCCCAATTTTGTGAGCGCGAAAGCGGTAGTGAACAGCTTCATGTTGGATGCCGGGACAAAGTATTTATCGGCATCGGACTCATAGAGCGTTTGACCGGTTTGCGCGTCGAGGATCAGGAGCCCCCATTCGCCTTTGCCGGCGGGAGCGGTATTGAGCAGGGCGGCGGCCCGCGCCGAGAACCGGATTTCTGCGGCGTCTTTCCGCACCGCTTTGTTCGGCCCGAGCGGACGTGGCGATTGCGCGGTTGCAGCCGACGCAAAATGGCAGAAGAGGAAAACCCCGCAGGCAAGCGCAATATAATTTTTTCGCGAAACTGGGCTTGGCTTCAAGAGCGGCTCCGACTGGCAAACTTGGGTCTGGGGAAGTATAGTCGAAGAGCGCCGAACTCTTCCGCTCCCAGTTATTCAGACTTTATGAACTAACGGCGCGGCCCAGCCGGAACGATTTCGCCGCCAATGGCATCTAACTTATTAGTACCAACAGCCAGAAGTGAAAAAATAGAGACTGAGGTGAAACGTGATTAAGAGCATGGTTTCGTTGCTGATGTGTCTAGCTTTGATCGGGCTTCCGCTTTCTGCAAGCGACAAGAAGGAAACGGAGCGACTGGAGAATTGCGGCACGGTTGTAAAAGAGATCATGAATATCCCCGACGATATTCCCCAGGATTTGATCGACAAGGCGGAATGCATCATTGTTTATCCGTCGGTGCTTAAAGCAGCTTTTATTATCGGCGGGAGTTACGGGCGGGGCGCCATGATTTGCCGCACGGGTGAACATTTTACCGGACCCTGGAGCGCGCCGACGATGATGGCGCTCGAAGGCGGCAGTCTGGGATTCCAAATCGGCGGCCAGGCCACCGATTTCGTCTTGCTGGTGATGAACCCTCGCGGCGCGCGTTCGATTCTGCACAGCAAGGTAAAACTGGGTGCCGATGCCTCCGCGGCGGCCGGTCCCAAGGGCCGAACCGCAAATGCATCGACCGATGCCACGTTGCGGGCAGAAGTCCTGAGCTATTCGCGCGCGCGTGGGCTCTTTGCGGGAATTTCTCTGGAAGGATCAACCGTTCGCCCGGACAACGACGCCAATGAAAAGATTTATGACAAGAAAGTGGACGCGGAATCGATCGTATTCCAAGGCGCTGTTGCGGTGCCTCCCGCCGCTCAGCAGCTGGTCGCGTACTTAAACAAGAAGTCGCCGAAGAACACGTCCGATCCCGAATCACTGAAACAATAGTTCAGCTCGGGACCGACCGGCTCGCTCCAGGCACCCCCCTTGACGAGGGGGTGCCTTTTTTTTGTACTTGCCTGCAAATAATAGGTTTATTTGAGTTTTCGCGAAGACGATTGACAAGAAACAATTGATGACTTATAGTCATGCATGATTATCAGTCACCATGAATTCCCTGTCTTCCCAATCCGACTCCGCCGCACCTGCCCGCTCCCCGGAAGGCCGACGCCAGCGACGTAGCGCCCAGATCCGCGAACTCCTGTTCCGCTCGGCACTCGATCTGTTCGCGAAAAAAGGGTTTGCCGAAACTACGGTTGAAGACATCACCAACGCGGCCGACGTCGGCAAGGGCACCTTCTTCAACTACTTCCCCAGCAAGGATCACATCCTGGTGGCCTTCGGGGAGATGCAGCTCGGCAAACTAGAAGCGGCTATCGGAGAAGCGCGACGTTCGAATCAATCTATTCGAGAATTTCTGCAGTCGCTCGGACCGCGGATGACGCAGGAGCCGACGCGAAATCCCGGGCTCATCCGCACGCTGCTGCAGGCGTATTTGTCGACGACGCCGGTGCGCCAGGCCATGGTGGATTTACAGAAGCGGGTTCAGGAATTGCACACGCAGATTATTGAACTGGGGCAAGAGCGCGGCGAGATTCGAAGAGATTTGCCGGCGGCGGAAATTGCCATGGTATTCCGACAGACGATTTTTGGGACGCTACTGATTTGGTCGCTGTATGGCGACGCGTCGCTACTATCGCGCATGGAAACGTCATTTCAAGTGTTGTGGTCCGGATTGAAGCCGTGAATTTCGCGAGCCGGCTGAAATTTCCGGAAGGGAGTTGTCGTAGGAAGTTGAAGGAGAAGTTTTCATGAAGCGGAAGACGATTCTTATTTTCGTCGCGGTGGCGGTGGTGCTTGCGGCAACCGGCGTTTACGCCGGTTGGTGGCGACACGACGACACTTTGCTGGGATCCGGAACCGTGGAGGCGCGGAATATTCGCGTGGGATCGAAGGTCGGGGGGCGGATTGAGGACGTGTTGGTCCGCGAAGGCGATACGGTCGAGCCCGGGCAGGTTTTGATTACCTTCGATGACAAGGAACTGCAGGCGGCTCTGGAGCAGTCTCGTTCGAATGCACAAAAGGCGCGGCGAGGTTACCGGCCGGAAGAGATTGCCGAAGTACGGGCAGCGGCGGCGCAGGCCAAGGCGGAGTATGAGCTGAAGAAAAATGGATACCGGCGGGAGGAGATCGCGGCGGCACAAGCGAATGTAGACCGCGCGAAGGCCGATGAGATTCGAACGCATCTGGACTTTGACAGGTACGATGCACTGGCGAGGAAGGATCTGGTATCGAAGCAGCAGCGCGATACGGCGGAAGCCAATTGGCGGATGGCACTGGCGCAGCAACAAAACACCCAGCACCTGCTCGAGGAATTGCATCGCGGATACCGGCCGGAGGAGATTGCCTCGGCAGAAGCCAAGTACCGGCAGACCCAGGCCACCTTGGAAAAGTTTGCGCGCGGAAATCGACGGGAAGATGTGGATTTGGCCAACGCTTCGCTTTCCTATGACGAGGCGCGATTTCGCGAGCGGCAGGTGGTGGCTCCCACCAAGGCCACCGTGGAAGTGCTGGATGTGCGGCCAGGGGATCTGATTGCGCCGAATACGCCGATAGCGACACTGCTGGAAAAAGATCAGATCTATGTGCGTATCTACATTCCAGAAACAGAATACGGGCGGCTCAAAATCGGACAAAAAGCGGAAGTGCGCGTGGACTCCTTTCCCAAAACAGTGTTTGAGGGCGTGCTGGAGCAGATCAATCAGCAGGCGGAATTTTTGCCCAGAAACGTCCAGACGCGGGAAGAGCGGGTTCATCAGGTATTCGGCGTAAAGGTTCGGATTAACGATCCCCATGGTCTCGTACGGGCGGGAATGGCTGCCGACGTCAAACTCAAGAACGAAAAGTAAAAGTATGGCCAACAACGCAAGCTCTCCGACTAACTCGGCTATCTCCGCGGAACATCTGGTGCGGAAATTTGGAACCGTCGCGGCGGTAAACGATGTGACTTTTCAAGTGGAGACAGGAGAGATCTTCGGATTTTTGGGGCCCAACGGCAGCGGGAAAACTACGGTCATCAAGATGCTGACGGGACTGCTGCCGCTGACCGAAGGGGCGGCTTGGGTGCAAGGGCTGGACGTGCGACGGGATCCGGAAGGGGTGCGCGAGCGGATAGGCTATATGTCGCAGAAATTCAGCCTGTACGACGACCTGTCGGTGGCGGAGAATTTACAGTTTTACGGACGAATTTATGGGTTGCCGCCGCAGAGACTGAAAAATCGCCTGGAAGAGATTGTGCAGCTGAACGGGCTCGAGCCCTACCTGGACCGCTTGGCGGCGCAGCTTTCCGGCGGATGGAAGCAGCGGCTGGCGCTGGGTTGCGCCATGCTGCATGAGCCGAAATTGCTTTTTCTGGACGAACCGACGGCCGGAATCGATCCCGTTGCGCGACGCCAGCTGTGGGATCTGTTGTTCGAGCTTTCCGGGCACGGGATAACTTTTTTTGTGACCACGCACTATATGGATGAAGCGGAACGCTGCAGCCATGTGGCGTACATCTATTACGGTAAATTGATTGCGGATGGAACGCCGGAAGCCCTGAAGCAATTGCCCGATGTGCAACCCCAGGGAACGAAACGCATTGAGGTTGCGACGCCGGAAGTGACCCGGGCGCTGCGGATTGCGCGCAAGATTCCGGGGATTCGGAGCGCGACGATTTTCGGCGAATCGATTCATGCGCTGGTGGAAGAGAATTTCAATCAGGATGAATTACAGAGCAGGCTGCAGAAAGAAAATATCCGAGTGGGCGAAATCCGGCCGCTGACCCCGAGCCTGGAAGACGTGTTTGTGGAACTGACTTACAAGCATCAGGGGCTGCTGGAGGGTGAACGTGGGTGACCTGTTCCGCGGTTTTGGCGCGGTTTTTTATAAGGAAGTGCTGCATGTGCGGCGTGATTCGACAACGATTTTCTTTTCTCTCCTGATGCCGGTAATGCAGATGTTTTTGCTGGGGTTCGGAATTGATACCAACATCCGGCAAGTGAACACCGTGGTTTACAACGCGGATGGACGCCGCGAGAGCCGCGAACTACTGGACCGGCTAAAAAGCTCGGATACTTTTCACGTCGCGCAATATGTCCAGAGCGATCGGGAGATGAACGACGCCATCATTGGCGCCAAGGCGCGCGTAGGAATCAAGATTCCGGTCGATTATTCGGACAAGCTGATGCACGGGATGAGTGCCCAGGTGCTGGTGTTGATTGACGGGTCGGACTCTTCGGTGGCCGGGCAGGCCATCAACGTTACTACGGCCATCGGACTGGATGAATCGTTGCGCCGAGTCTTACCGGATCGCTCGGCGCTGGCGGTGGATATGCGGCCGAAATTACTTTTTAATCCGGATTCGCGATCGCCGAATTTCTTTTTGCCGGGACTAACAGCGATCCTGCTTCTCAACGTCACCACCTTTCTGACCGCGTTTGCCATTGTGCGCGAGAAAGAGCGCGGGACACTGGAACAACTTTTCGTGACCCCGGTAAAACCGTTTGGGCTGCTGCTGGGGAAGCTGCTTCCCTACTTCTTTGTTGGATTCTTCGAGTTGTGCCTGATTTTGACAGCGATGCGGTTTATTTTCAGCGTTCCCATTCACGGCAGTGTGATCTTGCTGGCGTTTTTGTCGACGCCTTACATTTTTGTGTCGCTCTCTTTGGGAATCCTGATTTCGAGCAAAGCGCAGAATCAGGGTCAGGCGATGCAGCTGGCGTTTCTGACCATCCTGCCGAGCATCTTTTTCTCCGGTTACATATTCCCGAGAGAGACGATGCCCTGGTTTTTTCACACGTTGAGTTATTTTGTGCCGGCGACGTATTTTATCGACATTACCCGTGGGATTATCTTGCGCGGAGCGACGTTTCAACATCTTTGGACAGACGCACTGGCGTTGTTTACGATGGGGACGCTCTTGCTGATTATTGCGGCGCGGAGATTTTCAAATAAAGTAATTATGGCTTAAGCCGTCGGTTGGCTGACGAGGAGCTGTTTTTCGGCCTGGTGCATGGCTTCATAGATCTGGTCGAAGCTTTCGATGGCGAAGAGGACTTTTTGAATTTCGTCAACTTTTACCGGCGTCGCCAAGACTTCTTCGAGATTGAAATCATGTATTTGGCAAGATCCATCTAAGACACTGTGGCATTCGCCATGCGAGCTGATTACGCCGCTGCCGTAGATTTTTATTTTTCCATCCTGCCGGATGACTCCAAATTCAACCGTAAACCAGAAGAGGCGACCCAACTTTTCCAGAACTTCCATATTATCGACGGTGGCGCAAACGGCTCCGTAGTGCTGAAGAAAATCCGCAAAAATCTTGTGGGCGTGCATCGGCACGTGGCCGAAAACATCATGAAAAATGTCCGGTTCCGGTGTGTAGTCAATCGACTGCCGGGAGCGCAGTTTGGTACTGGTGGGAAACTTGCGAGCCGCGAGCATTTCAAAAAATGCGCCGTGCGGCAGAAACCCGCTCACGGGCGTTGTTGCCCAGCGCGTGCGCGGTTCCAGCCGACGCGCAATTTCGGTGAGGTTGGGGATTTCATCGTCGCGCAGACCAATGACCTGGTAGCCCTCCAGGTATTCGTGGCAGGCCCACTGCTCGAGGTCGGCCATCCGGCGATGGACCAGCTCCCTCCAGACCGAGCGATCCTCATCGCTGTACGAACTCATGTCCTGCGCGATGAGATACGGGGCAGCGATCTTCAGTTGAACGTCGGCCATCGGACCACTCTCCCTGCCCAGGACCAGCCAATCAACAGTGTAGGGCGGGCGGCCGGGTCAATAAATAAAGATTTGGGAGGTAGATCGCACAAATTATTAGCAGATTGATGAAAAACCCGGCAATTGACTTTGCAAATGTAAAGTTCTGCTTGTAACATGACTTCCGGGCTGGCCTATGCTTCGAACCCTGCACGTTGAAAAACTCCTGGATCCGATCGGCTGGCAAATCCTGCAGCAGCTGCAGGAAAATGCGCGAATTTCCCACTCCGAGCTGGGTCGCAGGGTGGGGTTGTCAACGCCGGCAGTAGCCGAACGAGTGCGCCGGATGGAGGAAGCCGGAATTATTACTGGCTACCACGCGAGCGTGGACCCGACCAAGGCCGGATTTCCCATTGTCGTGTATATGCGGTTGGCGGTTTCCGGCGGAGAAAATATGGTCAGCCGGGCCACTGCCGCCTTGAAAGCGATGCCGGAGCTGCTGGAATGCCACCGCATCACGGGAACGGAGTCTTTCGTCATGCGAGTTGGCCTGCACTCAGTGGCTCACCTCGAGACCTTGATCGACCGGCTGACACCGTTTGGCATGACCTCCACTTCAACCGTGCTGTCTTCACCAGTGCCGTTTCGGCCCCTACAGCCGACTCCCAGCCGCGAGTTGCAGAGCGGACCCCCAGGAAAATCGAAATAAGAAAGTCGGGAACCCAAAGTCAGGAAAAACCGGACCGTCTTGCTATTTTCCTTCTGTCAGTTTTTGCCGCAACAGGTCTTCTACATCTCCCATTTGATCTCCGAGAAGGTTCAGCTTGCGCGACAAGCTTTGAATTTCGGATTCGGCGCGACGGTTTACCGCATAGTCGAGTTCGCCGCGCAGGCGATCCTTGGTGTCCTGGCGATTCTGACTCATCATGATGACGGGAGCCTGCAGCGCAGCGAGCATGGAGAGAAAGAGGTTGAGAAGAATGAACGGATAAGGATCCCAGGCTCGCCCGCGAAGGACGATGTTCGCCGACGCGTAGACGATCAGGGTCACCAGGAACGTGATGATAAAGGTCCAGGATCCACCGAAACCGGCAACAGAATCGGCGATGCGTTCACCAAACGTGGACTCCCCTTCGATGAACTCATTGGGATTGCGACTGGCGCGCACGCGGACCAGCTGCTGAGAAGCATGAAACTGGCGTCCGAGCACGGTTAGCATGTCCATGCCGGCCATGGGCTTGCGTTCGAGGAGAACGGAAATATCGTGGCGGTCGACTTCAAGACAGATGGTTTCTTCCAGGGCCGTAACGCTGGTTTCGTGGGGAGTGCCCTCCAGCATGGAAGCAAAACCGAAGAATTCCCCGTGTTTTGGTTCGTCGACTACCACCTCCTGCTGGTCTTCGTCGATGGTCGTGACTTGGACCGAGCCGGACATCATGATGTAAGCGCGCCCGCCCGGATCACCAATTTTGTAGATGCGCTGCCGGGAAGCGAATTTCTTGATCTCGACCTGGCTGGCCAAAACTGCGGCTTCATCGTCGTCCAACAGCGCGAACAGGGGAACGTGTTTGAGTTCCTGTGGATCACAGGCCATGGCACACCTCGTTTATGGGCTTAAACAGACACACGCAATCTGTCCAGAGCATTCCATAAACGGAGATTGTCAACAACCTTCAGACGTATACAAAGATGGGCGATTCCGAGTGGGAGCTAGCCTGCCGCACACGATCGAATTCCGGCAGGGGCACCGGCGACAACCGGATTCCACGCCAGCGGCATCTGCGCCGACACGGCTTTGCGACGCAGCCCTTCCCAAGGGCGCGAGCCAAATCCATATTTTTCACGAATCCGGGCGACGCGTTCGGAGGCCTTTTTGCGGTAGTCCTCCGGCGCGTATCCGCTGCGCGAGTACCACTCTTCGTATTGCCTGGCGAGCTTGGGGAATTTTTCACGGACAAAGGGGATGAATTGTCTAGCCGAAGCCGGCATAAGAAACAGCACGCCCGAGAAGAACCACAGCGCTCCGACTTCCTTGGCGGCGGCTGCTACAGATTCAAGTGCGCCCTCGCCATCCGTGATGCCGGGGATCAACGGGGAGGCGGAAACGCCGGCAGGAATGCCTGCTTCGCGCAGCTGCTTCAGGGCAGCAAGTCGCAAGTCGGGACGCGGAGCGCGCGGCTCGAGAAGGCGGGCCAGGCGGGCACGGAGCGTAGTGATCGTGATGTTGACCGAGAGATCGGAACGCTCGGCGATGCGCTTGAGGACGTCAATGTCGCGAACCACCTGATTGGATTTGGTGATGAGGGAAATACTTAAGCCTTCGCGCTTGGCGAGTTCTTCAAGACAGGATCGCGTCACTCCATATTCGCGTTCGGCGGGTTGATAGGGATCAGTGGCCGTGCCAATGGCGATGTGTTCTGCCTGGGGTCCTTCCGGTCCCGGAGAGGTGAAGGAATATTTGTGCGAAACGTCCCAAGCCAGGACGGCGGAAGCGTCCTTTTTTACGAAGATTTTCCGTTCGAATTCGGAGCCGTCGATTTCCATGTATTCATGGGTGTAACGGGCATAGCAGTATTTGCACGCAAATTCGCAGCCGCGGTATGGGTTGAGAGTCCAATCGAAAGGCACGCGAACGGAATCGCAGCGATTGAGAATGGATTTTACAGGAAGAAGGAAGTATTCCGGGCGCTCGGACGAGGTTCGTTTGGTCTCGGCGACAGAAGATGATGCTGCGAGGCGGGCGATACCGACCAGTCCCGCGTGAGCGGGATGCTGCTGCGGATCAACAGTGACGCGGCGCGCCCGGTCATTGGCGTGGATTGGGGATCCAGCCAAAACCGAAACCGGCGGGGGGCAATCCGCCGGCGGGAGACACGCTGCACCGCTGCTCGGGCCGGAAACCGGGGCAAGGTTCCCGCGCCCACTGCTTGGGCCAACTACAGGGCACTCAGGAAAGAGAGATAGTGCGGATTTTCGAACGGGGCGACGACGAACCCGAGAGCTCGGCGGCGAAAAGGAGTGAACTGGAGACATGGCCCACCTCGAAACACGACCGATTATTTCGCTTTTTGTTCGCCTAGTCAAGCGGTAATTTTGCCTTTTCATTGCCACCGGAGGTCGCAGGCGAGTTCCACGCCTTGCCGACTATGGTGGTTAAGTACGTTGGTGAACTCCAACTTCCACCCGGGCCCTGCCGGGAAATGTGACCGCGCAAGGCAGGAGAGCGGGCCTGGATTGCCGTTTGTCTCGGTTTGTCCGGAGCTGTATGCTCGCATGGTCTAAATCGCTTTGGAGGAGCTTCGTGCGATTATCCCCGCAAGCAGCGCGTCTTCTTGGCCTGGCTGCAATGCTGTGTGTTTGTGCTGGCGTAACGGCGAGAAGCCAAGCCCCGCCACAAGCGGCAAAACCTGCCGTGGGACCGCCCGCTCCGCAGTCAACCTCCACCCATCACCCAATCTTGCTGATTTTGACGGGCAGTAATCCGGCATGGAGCGCGCGGATCGGGCTTAAGGGCCCGGACCGGTTGGAGCGAACCGGCTATCCGCCGATCGTTCTGGAGCCGGGAGAGATCAGCCAGGAGGCGGCCACGAATTCGTGGACTTACCTGGCCAAGGATTCCGCGACCGGAGCGGCGGTTGCGCTGCATCTGATCCGCGCGGCTTGTTCCGATGGTGCAACGGACGCGAAATATACCTTCGGAGTCACAGTGGACCATGCCCAGATTGGACAACTGAAGGGCTGTGCCCGGATCGCGCCCGATCAATTTCCGGAATTCAAGCAGAAGAACCTCGATGACGATGATCCCGCAAAGAAAAAACCGGCGCTGCCGGGCATCACTAAATTTGCGGCGCCGGT
Organism: Saccharimonadales bacterium (SeqCode); assembly: GCA_035317965.1. Classification (GTDB taxonomy): domain Bacteria; phylum Acidobacteriota; class Terriglobia; order Acidiferrales; family UBA7541; genus Acidiferrum. Next base: position 113,910 of record DATHFT010000122.1, read on the forward strand.
GGCAACGGCATTTCTCGATCCGGCCGGGAGAGTCCTCTTCGCTCGAGGAGGCGTGAAGAAAATAGCAGCGGCAAAAGGCAGCGAGCTGGCTGTGTCCCATGACGGACGGAAATTGCTTTTCACGCGGTCCGACTCCAAGACCGGACCAGAGCGGACGATTGTTCTTTATGAGTTTGAGACCGGGCGATCCAGGGACCTGCAGCACGGGCTGGTGCGCCAGCCGTTGTGGTCGCCGGATGACGGGCGCATCGTGTACTTGAACGGAATGGGTGGTCAGTGGCAAGTCTGGGCGTTTCCAGTGGCAACACCGGAAAAGGCGGCAGCGATTTCTGCGACCTCTGCAACCCGTTTGCACGGATGGATTGATGCGCACACGGTTTTGGCGACCGATGGGCAGAACCTCTACTGGATTAGCGAAGACAAGCCGCAGCAAAGCCTGGCACTAAGAGATTTGTACGGCGACGCGTTCCAAATTCTGGATTCGGATGCGATTCGCGTGAATCCCGTGAACGCGGATTTGCTGCTGGTATCAGCGGCCTATGTTTCCGCTCCGGCTGGGTCGCCGACCGACGCAACCGGACTGGCTACCGGATTTTTCCTGTATGAACTGCGGTCGAAGAGGCGAGTGGTGTTAAGTCCGCTCGATCAGTTGGCGCGAGCGGCAGAATGGTCGAGGGACGGCATCCAGATATTTTATACCCGCCGCCTGAATACAAATGTTTCTAGTACGTTTCGGATTTTTTGGGATGGCAGCGGTGTGAAGCGATATCAAGAAGGAACGGAACTTGTTGTAGGACAGTAGAATTTTGCAGTGGGCGAGGCCAACCATGTTTGGACAAAAAAGGTTTTGGTGCTCGGTAGTGGCTACCGGAGTAGTGGCTTTCGGCGGGGCACGAGTTCTGCGCGCGCAGCAACCGGTTGATACTCCACAATCCCCTGCGCCGGCAACACCCGCGTCACCGGCTCCTGCCACGGTGCCTTCGACGTCGTCCGTGCCGCAGTCTCATATGATCCGCAAAATGCAGCGGATGAACTACTTTTGCGAAGACGACAATAAAGTGATCGTACGGCTGCGTGGCAGCAACGCGCGGGTAATATTCAACAATCGTATCTACAACATGAAACAGATCGAGGCGGCCTCCGGGACCAAGTATTCCGATGGAATAATCGTCTGGTGGAGCACCGGTGAAGAGGGATTTTTGCAGAACGAGAGCAAGGCGGAAAAGAATCGAATGCTGGCAAAGAACTGCCAGCTGCAGAAAAGCGGCTCTACGGCGGAGCCCGCCGTGGCTGCCAAGGAAACGGTGTCCGGGACCGTCACCTATTTGCAGCGGGTCGCGATGCCGCCGGAGGCTGAAATTGTCGTGCAATTGCAGGATGTCACCTCGCCGAATCAGGGCGCAAAAATTGTAGTGGAAGAAAAATTTGCGTTTGGCGGCCGGCAGGTTCCCGTTCCGTTCGAGCTAAAGTTTGATCCTGCGAAAATCGATACGAAGCATTTGTATGCGTTGACGGCGCGTATTTTTACAGGGTCGGAGCTGCGATTCATGAATTCGAAATCGTATCGGGTCCTGACGCAGGGGCATCCTGCGAAGGCCAATCTGGTCTTGGTTCCTGTGGAACCGGCGAAAGATCCAGGCCAATAGCTTGCAGGAGCAGCACACTCCGCCCGCGGAGTGCGACCCGTCCTTTGGTACAGTAGCCCATTGGAGGCAGAAGACCTCCTGCCAGCGACGCAAATTCCCTGCCCCCGCTATACTCTACTTATGGGAACTCCCGCCATACCGGCTCAGCGTCAAGTCGGCATTCTCGTCCTCGACGATGATTCACAAAATGCGGGAGCGCTGCGCGTTATTCTGGATTCAGAAGGATGGCGGGTGCGCATTGTTCCAGATGCCCGACTATTGCTTTCCGAATTGAAATCGGGTGAATGGTCCCTGGTAGTTGCGAATATTGCGATTGCGGGAACGGACAGTCCCCTCTATCTGATGCTGCGAGATTTAGCCAGCGTGCCGCCGGCCGAAGGCGGACGAGTTCGCGTGCTGTACGTAGTGCCGGAGATGACCGGCGGCCAGTACGTCAATGTGCTGGAGACAGCGCGGCTTCCCTATGTCGTGCGACCCTACCATTTGCATGATTTTCTGGAAAGAGTGAGCGATTTGCTGGTGGAAGTGAAGGCCATTGAAGCACCAATCCGGCAGGTGCGCCATGAGTTCGGCGACGCACGGAAGAAAAAGAAGGACGCCGCACGTTCGAATTCGATGTTTGCGGCGCGGGACGGGTATTCATCCTATACCGATGAAGAACTCGCGACGTTTGAGAAGCAAGAAGGCGAGTCCTCCAAATCGCGAAGAAACAAACCCCGCACGAACCTTGGCGGTGCCGACCGCTAGCGATCAACCGACGACCCGCCGTTCCCTCCCTGCCCCCCTTTCATGCATTTCTTTCCCGACCCCTTGCAAGGATTCCCCCGTCCTTCGTTCTAAACCTGTGCACCTGTTTGCACAGGAGGGTTTTCATGGAACGGTCAATTCTTGGGGCTCTTGCCGGTGGGTTGTTTGGACTGAGTACGCTTGGGACACTGGCCTTTGTTTGGTCGTGGCCGGGTTCTTCCGCTGCTCCCGGCCCGAAACCGGAAGGGGTTTGGCGCCTTCTGGAACCAATCACTTACGAGAATATTTCCATATTCCCGGTGGTCAGTTCGGCCAGCCGCGACACAAGTTTCTTCCTAACACTGGATGAAGGGTTATCGAGCGGCGAAGTTGTGGTCAGTGAGCGCGGGACGGACACCATGGTGCGCGACCGCGGCGTTTTTGTACCGCAGGAGGAGGGAGGACGCGCGTCGGTCAATCAGCTCGTGCTCATCAATCGCAGCAAGCGTCCATTGCTTCTGCTGGCGGGAGAACTGGTCAGCGGCGGGAAGCAAGATCGCGTGATTGGCAAAGATCGCATTGTACCGGTTGGAGCGGCACCACTTCCTTTGGACGTTTTTTGTGTGGAGCACGGGCGATGGTCCAACGGTTCGCAGTTTAAGTCCGCCAAGACTATGGTTCATCCGAGCGTGCGGGAACAAGCGGCATTAAAGCAGAAACAGGACGATGTGTGGACCGCCGTGCGCGCGGGCACCACTGCAACGCCCGCGGTTTCCGCTCCGGCACCACGCATGGCAATGAACGACATCGCCGCCGCCATGCAAACGGAAGCACCCACGGAGTCGTATCAGAAGATTTATGAATCGCGGCGCGTAGGTGTTTCCGTCGACGGATTCGTGGAAGAAATAGAAAGGCGTTTTGCGAAGGAAACTTCCGGGCTCAAGGACGGACAGGTTGTGGGTGTGGTGATTGCCTACGGTGGAGAGGTGGCCTGGAGCGACATTTTTGCGTCGAGCAATCTATTTCAGCACTACTGGAGCAAGCTTTTGCGCAGCTACGCTGTGGAAGCGCTGGCACGCCCAACATTGCGTGAAGTTGCTTCGCACGAGAATGCCAGCACATTTCTCCGCCGCCTGAATGGGCGCGAGCGCCAGGAGACGGAGCCCGGAGTTTATGTGTGGACAGAAATTACCGAAGGTCGATTGGCGCAGATTGAACTGGACGCGCTCGAGCCGAAGCAGATGACCTTGCATCGGTTGT
>DATHFT010000123.1:0-19404 GCA_035317965.1 Saccharimonadales bacterium (SeqCode)
TGTAGGGGTTCGGGCGCAATTCCTGCTGGCCGCCCCGTCCACCGCGCCGGCCTCGACCAGGTGTCTTATTGGCACCAAATGAGTTATCGTAACAACGGCAGCTTTTCTGGAAAGACTCAGGAAGCTTGCGGTTTCCTTGCGCCCCACCAGCGTAAGACCGCGTGTCACGGCAAGCGAGTGACATGTCCAAGTTCTCGTTACGCGCCAACGGAAAGTGACCTAGCAAGCGCGCGTGCGGGACGACAATACAAATAAAACCTACTGAGGGTTCAAATATGAAGAGATTGTTCGTGTGGTGGGCCGAGCGACTGTTGTTGGTTGGGCCGATGGCTATGATTCTCCTCTCTGGTGTTGCGTCGCGCGCGCAAACGCACACCTATGAATTCAACGATTCGCATTTTCATTTGACCAACAATATTCAGGAAGGCCCGAGCATTCAGGATTTCCTGAACATCATGGGAAGCAAAACCGGACGGGTGGCGCTGTTCGGACTCCCGCTGCAGCAATTGTGGTCGTACCGGGTTGATGGCGACCGAGCGCCTACATATTACCTGCACTCAGACGCGCCGTTGTACTACTACTCGTTTTCCGACGCGTGGATCGCGATGGCCTACAAATCGTTAACCAAGGAGCAGCAGGCTCGTTTCGATCCCATGATAACCGGGTTCAATCCCTCGGACATGTATGCGGCGGATCACATTCGGCGGGTGCTGCAAACCTTTCCCGGGGTGTTCACGGGCATCGGCGAGTTTACGATTCACAAGGAGTTTGTGTCGGCGAAGATACCGGGCGAGGTTGCGAGCCTGGAGAACCCGGCACTCGATCGGTTGCTTGATTTTGCCGCGGAAGCCGGCCTGGTTGTCCTGATCCATAACGATATCGATGTGCCGTTTGCAAAAGAGGGGGCCGAGGCGGCCTACCTCAAGCAGATGAAGGCAATGCTGAAGCGGCATCCGAAGGCCACGATTATTTGGGCTCACATGGGACTCGGGCGCGTGGTCCGGCCCAACAAGGACCACACTGCCAACATTGAGGAGATCCTGCGCGATCCTGACTTCCGTCACGTTTATTTCGATATTTCCTGGGATGAAACCGCCAAATATATTGTAGCCAGTCCGGCAACAATCAAATCCATGGCCGAGCTGATCGAGCGGTATCCCAGCCGATTTTTGTTTGGGACCGACAGCCTCGCGCCGAGCGATGAGTCCAAATACACGGCGGTTTTCCATCAGTACGAACCTTTGTGGAAGGCACTCGACGCGGAAACGTCACAGAAAGTCCGGTTGGGGAACTACGAGCGAATCTTTGATGAAGGCCGCCGCCAGGTCCGGATCTGGGAAGGAGCTCACGGGCGAAGCGCCGGTGCAAATTAAATTGCAGACCGCTGGCTGCCCGATGAGCGGCGCGGGCTATTTGTTCCTGGTGAAGGTGATCTTGCGGACGCGGCCGGCGTAAAGGTCGAAGCCGGCGATGTGTTTTGCGGCGTCACGGCGGAAGACGAGCGAAGTGCCGTCCGGTCCCTGAAACTCGTCCGTGAAGCTGGGGGTGAGCGGGTCGGGTTCGCGCCAGCTCATGGCCAAGGTGAGTTTGCCGTCTCGCGTGGCGATGCGGTAGGTGACTTCGAGTTCTTCACTGGTGAAATTACCAGCGTATTCGGCAAGAGCTTCCGCGGCGGGATGAAGCGGCTCGACTTTTTCGTAGTGTTCGGCGGGCGAATCGGGGAAGGCCAGCGTGAAGCGGGGTGGAGTGACGGCAGGAGTCTGGAACTGCAGTTCGCCACCGAAAGCAAACGTGAAGCGACCTTGGCCCCGGGATTTGAGGTGCTGGCCGTAAACGACGAGTTCGCCCTCCTTGGCGGAGACTTCAAGCAGCGAGTGAGAGGCGGGATTGCGGTAGGTGCCCAGGAAGGGTGTGGGATCATCCGGCGGTGCAGAGGAGCCGGAGGGACTTTGACCGTCTCCCTTTGCCGCTTGCGCCGCATCCTCTGGAAATTGACCGGCCAGGTAGAGGTCGGCGATTTTGTTGTCCAGCTCGCCCGGGCGGGCCCCGGCGACGTTGCAGAGTGTGATGACGGAGAATTTTTGTTGAGGGAAGCGGATGAGGTTGGTGCGGTAGCCGAACATGGCGCCGCCATGAGCGACGACCGGAAGTCCGCGATAGTCGGTCATTTCCAAACCAAGTGCGTATTGAATGTCCTTGCCGCTGTTTAGTCTTCCACGCGTTTGCAGTTCCTGCAAAAGCGAACCTTTGCCCAATTTATTCCCGTAGAAGTTGCGATCCCAGAGGAGCAGGTCGTCGATCGAGCTGAGCAGGCCGCCGTCGCCGACTTTGTCAAAGTTGAGAGACCAATCGATGGAAAAGCCGCCCCCTTCGCGGGGAGCATAGGCGGAGGCGCGATTGCGGGAGACAGCTGTGCGGTCGTCGTGGAAATGGGTGTGAGTCATGCCGAGCGGCTTGAAGATATTTTCTTCGGCAAACTGCGCGAGGGATTTTTTGGTGGTGCGCTGGATGAGTACGCTCATCAGGAAAAAGTTGGTGTTGCTGTAGGAGTATTCCTCGCCGGGATCGAAGTTGAGAGATTTTTGTCGCGAGAGCAGGTCGAGCATTTCAGCCGTGGTGTGAACGTCTTCGAAATTCCGTCCGGCCAGGTCGAGGAGGCCGAGGACGTCGCGGAATCCGCTGGTGTGATGGAGCATTTGACGGATGGTGACGGGATGGCCGTAGGCGGGGAGCTCGGGGATAAATTTACGAATGTCGTCGTCCAGAGAGAAGTAGCCCTGTTCGGCGGCAAGGACGGTGGAGGCGGCGGTGAATTGTTTGGAGACGCTGGCCATATAGAAAACGGATTGCGAGGAGAGCGGAACGCCGAGTTCGAGCGACGCGGAGCCGTAGGATTTCTTGAAGATGTAGTTGCCATCGCGGATTACGCCTACAGAACAGCCGGGGGAGTCGGGACGGTCGTAGGCGGAGAAAATTTGGTCAACCTCGCGGTCAAGTGAAGGATTTTCTTTTTGGGCGAAGACGGCAGATGCGGCGGAGCTGAGGGAAAGAAATGCGATGACGATGCGGCTTGCTGATTTCATTGGATGAAGCCCCTGAAATGTTGTGCGAGCGCGTGAACTATAGCGAGTCCCGAGCGAAACTGCCAGTGCCAAGGGAGGGCCGCCCGAAGGCGTCGGGGCGAATCTTACTTTGACCGGAAGAACGGGAACAGCGCGCGGATTTCCTGCTCGCTCGGCTGGCGGCCGTATTCGGTGACTTCAAAGGCTTCGGCGTGCTGGATTTTTGCGGCGGCGGTGGGACCGTAATATTTTTCCAGGGCCTTGCGCCAGGCAGGATTTACTTTTGGAAGGAAGATGGAATCGTTGGCCAGCCATTTTTTTCGTGCGGCGGGGTCTTTGGGGACCTGGTCGAGCGCGTGGATCGTCCAGGGAAGCCATTCGTAGAATTGCGAGACTTGGGCATCGAGCATGTCGACCTTTTTGTCGAAGACATCATCGATGGAGATGACGATATCGGGATGGAAGGGCTGCGGTTTCTTGAAGCGGTCGGCGTAATAGAGAAACACCGGATTGTTTGCCAGCGGCGGCGTGTCGCGGACGACGTCGGGGACGATGACCATATAGCTGGCATCCTGGACGAGGATACCCGTGTAGCGATGGTCGGGGTGATAGTCGTTAGGGCGCGGGGCGATGACAATGTCCGCTTGCCACTGGCGGATTTCGCGGATGACTTGTTCGCGGACCTGGAGAGTCGGGAGCAGTTGGCCGTCGTGATTGTCGAGGACTTCGTATTCGATGCCGATGCGGCGGCCGGCTTCGGTGGCCTCGGCGCGGCGGCGGCTGGCGAGTTCGCTGCCGCCCATCGACTGGTGGCCGGCGTCGCCGTTGGTGAGCGAGACGAATTTTACTTTGTAGCCTGCGGCGGCGTATTTGGCGGCCAGGCCGCCGGCGCCCAGGTCGCAGTCATCGGGGTGGGCCCCGAAGGCGATGACCCGGATTGATTTTTGTTGAGCGTCGAGCGCAGGCGTCGCGACGGTTGCCAAAACGAGCAGGAGGGCGACGGAGAACCTGCGGCGGAGTGGGAATCGCTCTCGGTGATGGGAGGCCATGCGAGCGAGGGTATCACTTTTACAGAGGGCAAAGAAGGGAGTGGGGCAGTCCGTGCCCCGGGACGATCAAAGCGAAAAATCGCGAGGCGAGCGTGCCTCTGCAAATGCACGAAAACTCACTTCGGGCGGAAAATCGGGACATTTTCAAGGATGGTGTCGCAGATGGCGAGACAGTTCTTGCGGACTTCGGCGCGGGAGCTTTCGTCATTTTCCGGGGCCGTGAGGAGGCTCGCGGCGCCATGAGTAACCAAGAATAGCGCATAGAACGTGCGGGAGTAATCTTCGGGCTCGCCACCGAAGCGAGTAGCCAGCAGATTGAGAAGCCAGATACGGCCGGGCTGTGGTCCTTCCGGGTGGAAGATTTCCGACCAGGTGTGCCAGAGCAACTGGTATTCGTGCGGGTGTTCTTCGACATAGCGCAGATAACGCCGGCAAACATCATCCAAAGAGGAAGAAGCAAATAGCTGTTCGTTAAGCTGGGCGCGAAAGCGTTCGGCGAGAGCGCGCATGAGTGCCTGTTTGTTGCGGAAACGCTTGTAGACGGTGGGGGTGGTGGTGCCGGCTTCGCGCGCGACAACGCGCAGCGTCAGGCCCTCTTCGCCGCGCGTGCGCCACAGCCGGGCAGCGGTTTTGAGGATGCGTTCTTCCAGCTGCTGGTTGGCGATGGGTGGCAAGTGAGATCGGCTCCGGAATCCTGCGTATATATGACGTCGTGCAAGTGATATCAAAAAGAGTGAATAACGTCCAGTAGAATCTGCAACTTATATTGGAGAATTCCCGGAATTTCCAGGGGCGGGGACGCGAACCCGTGAATTTTACATATTGACAACGTTATATTAACACTGTATAAGTAACGGATCCAAAATTGCATTCTGGCCGGGGGGCTAAGAAAGATGGGAGTAGGTGTGTGGTTCAAGATAACAGTGGGTTGAGCGAAGCGCAGGTCCTGACAACAGGCAATTTGCTGGCGAATTATTTGCAAGAGGGACGAGGGCTGTACGGTGAAGGCGGGCGCCAGTTGGGCAAGGACCAGCGCTTGAAACTGATGTCCTTTTTCACCCCGGTGCTGCTGAGCCAAGTGCGCACGGTGGAGTTGGCGGATCGGCGGATAGCCAATCCGGAATTCTATGCTGAAGCAAGAGCGCGAGGCTGCGTGGAGCTGCCGGACATAACGCACATGGCGTCGGTGACCTTTGTCGATACCATTGTGTTCCATGGAGCGGTAGAAGAACGAATCTTGTTTCACGAGCTGGTGCACGCGACACAGATTCAGCTGCTGGGTCTCGAGCGCTATGCAGAATTATTTGTACGCGGGTTTGTGCGGACCAGATCCTATTTCATGGTGCCGATGAAAGCGCACGCGTTCGAGCTGGATGCGCGATTTGCGAAAAATCCTCGGGCCGCGTTTTCGGTAGTGGAGGAAGTTTGGAAGTGGGCCGATGCTTACCGCTACTAGTGGCTGGGGCGACCCGGTTTTGCGGGCCAAGAAAAAGTCCTGAGATAGGAAAATAAACGTGTGAACGCGCCCTGCCCGTAGTATTTTGCGGGCAGGGCTTGTTTTATCCGGAAGGCGAGGACAGCGGCATGATTGCAGGCGCGCACGTGGTGATTTGCAGCAAAGATGCCGATGCGGACAGAGCTTTCTTTCGGGACACGCTGGGATTTGAGTCGGTGAACGCGGGGCGGGGATGGCTGATTTTCGCGCTACCGCCAGCCGAGGCGGCTTTTCATCCGGCGGAGGAAAATGACCGGCATGAACTGTATTTCATGTGCGCGAATTTGCCCGAAGAGATGACCGCGCTGGCCAAAAGGGGCGTGCATTGCTCGGAGATTCTGGACGCGCGGTGGGGCTTGATAACCAAGGTCAGGCTTCCGGGTGGCGGAGAGGTGGGGCTGTACCAACCGAAACATCCAACGATGCTCAAGGTCTGAGAGGGGGATTGCCGCCCGGCCCGAGCCAGGGAAGTTCGTTGACAGGGCGAGGCTCGTACTTTAAGATTGACGTTTGTCTCTACAGGGAAAGGTGTGACTGTTGCGATGAGGACGTACGTAGCCAAGGGTGAAGAGGCTGAAGCGCTGAAAATTGGCGCCAGCTGGTTTGTGGTGGATGCGACCGATGTTTCGCTGGGACGCCTGGCGACAAAAGTGGCTCGCATGTTGATTGGCAAAGACAAGCCAAGTTTTACGCCGTACCTGGATTCGGGCGACCATGTGGTGGTGATCAACGCCGACAAGGTGAAGATGACCGGCAACAAGGTCGAACAGAAGATCTACTACTCGCACAGCGGATATCCCGGTGGACTCAAAGAGGTGCCGGCGAAGCGATTGCGGCCGATTAAAGCCGATTGGATGATTCGCGAAGCGGTGCTGGGCATGCTGCCGAAGAACAAGTTGCGGGCGCGCCGGGCGAAGAAGCTGCGCGTATATAAGGATGCGGCGGGGTTGGCGCGGCATAATGGCCAGAAACCGCAGGCTGTAGCGATTTGATGTTGTCGTAGGGGATTTGCAGCGGCTGGGTTGCAGCCCGGCGGTTGTAAAAGCCCCGTTCCGCACGTTGCGGTTCTCCGTTGTGTCTGGCCGATCGTGGTCACCCATCGCAGGGAGCACAGCAGGGCGTGGAGTTGATGGCCGGATTGCGGCCATAGCTGGTCGAGTTGACCGCGCAGCAGTTTCGCTGAGCGAGCGGTTTCAGCAGGATGGGCAGCAAGTCTTTTGCAAGTTTGAGGAGGAACGTTGAGTTCATCGGTTACGCCCCTTACGGGTAAAGCAGCTTGGTTTCTGGGAACGGGACGGCGCAAGGAATCAGTCGCGCGCGTATTTTTGCGTCCTGGCACCGGCAAAATCACGGTCAACGGCCGCACGGTCGAGGAGTATTTTCCGAATCACGCATGGAAGCATGACGCTGTTGAACCGCTGAAGTTTACCAACATCGCGGATCAGGTCGACGTGCTGGTCACGGCCAATGGCGGCGGAGTGGGCGGCCAGGCTGGTGCCATGCGCATGGGCCTGGCGCGCGCGATTTCGCGCTACAACCCGGAGCTGCGGCCGGCGCTGCGGACCAATGGATTTCTGACGCGCGATTCACGGATGAAGGAACGCAAGAAGTACGGGCAGAAGGGTGCTCGTAAGCGGTTCCAGTTCACCAAGCGCTAAACAGTTTTTGGTTTCAGTGATTGGTTCTCCGTTCGGCCGGCAGCTGGCTTGCCCGGCAAACTGGAAACCATCACCTGACGAACTCCGGCGGGCCGGCGCAAGCTGGCCCGTCGAGATCACGGCCGACAAGGAAGTCGGCAAGAGGTTGTTCTGCGGCGGATTTTTCGTTGCGCGGTACCGGCGAAGAAGCGCTGTTGTAAGCAACTATTCAAATAGGAGGCAACTTGGCAGTAGAAATTACAATGAAGGAATTGCTGGAGGCTGGAGTTCACTTTGGCCACCAGACACGCCGTTGGAACCCGAAAATGAAGGAATATATTTTCGGCGAGCGCAACGGGATTCACATTATTGATCTGCAAAAGACGCTGAAAATGTTCCGCGAAGCAAGCCGCTTCGTGAGCGAAATTTCGGCGCAGGGCAGAACCGTTTTGTTTGTCGGCACCAAGCGGCAGGCGCAGGAAGCCGTCGCCGAAGAAGCGAAGCGCTGCGGCGCGTTTTTCGTGAATCACCGCTGGCTGGGCGGGACCCTCACAAACTGGGCGACACTGCAAAAATCGATCAAGCGGCTGAAATTGCTCAAAGCGATGCATGAAGACGGCCGCATCGATGAATTCTCCAAGAAAGAAAAAGCGCGGCTCGGGCGCGAAATGAAGCACCTGAACCAGAACCTTGAAGGCGTCGAGAACATGGCGCAATTGCCGGACGCGATGTTTGTGATCGATTCCAACGCTGAAGACATTGCCGTGAAAGAAGCGCGCCGCATGGGCGTGCCGGTGGTCTCGGTGGTGGATACGAATTGCGATCCGGATGTGGTGGACTGGATTATTCCGGGCAATGATGATGCGCTGCGCGCGATTCGATTGTTTACCACCAAGATTGCGGAATCGGTGCTGGAAGGCCACAACATCTACGCGCAATCGCAGGTGGCGGATCAGAAAGCGGCTGCCGATCAGGCGATTATCGATGGCGGTCCAGAGTATGTGGACACCAGCGCCTATGAACAATATGAGAAGCAGGAAGGCGACTTTGTCGAAGGCGCGGAAGTTGCGGCGCTGCCTGCCGATCTGCCCATTGAGCCTGCCGCGGCGGAAACACCGGTTGAAGCCACGGTTCCACCGTCGGAGGAGCATAAGTAAGCCAATCGCACGGGTAGGAAATCCAAGAGGCCCGGCGCCGAGCTTCCGTTAAAGCGCCGGGCCGTTTTGCAGGCGGCGAACAAAGACCTGCAATTTCGGAACGAGATTCATAGAGTTTACAAATAAAGCGAGAAGAGACAAGAGAATGAGTTCACAACCCAATCCCAATCAAGAACCGGTTCAGATTCCAGCGCAGCTGGTAAAGCAGCTGCGCGAACGCACCAACGCAGGATTTGCGGATTGCCGTTCCGCGCTCGTTGAAGCCGCGGGCGACATTGAAAAAGCGATCAGTGTTTTGCGCAAGAAGGGCCAGGCGGCTGCGGCCAAAAAGGCCCAGCGCGAAGCGAGCGAGGGACTCGTGGGCCACTACCTTCACGCTGGCGGAAAAATTGGCGTGTTGGTCGAACTGAACTGCGAATCGGACTTCGTGGCGCGCACCGAAGCTTTTCAGCAGTTGTCACACGGCATTGCCATGCACGTCGCCGCGCTCGATCCGCGTTATGTGCGGCGCGAAGAAGTGACCCCGGAAATGCTGGACAAAGAGCGCGAAATCTACAAGGCCCAGGCGCTGGCGACCGGCAAGCCCGAAGCGGTGGTGGAGAAGATCGTCATGGGCAAGATGGAAAAGTTTTACGAAGAAAACTGCTTGTACGAACAGCACTTCATCAAGGACGAGAGCGTGACCATCGGGGAAATGGTGGCGCAGGCCATTGCGAAGCTGGGCGAAAACATTTCGATCCGGCGCTTCGTGCGGTTTAAGGTCGGCGAAGTCGGAGGCACGGGAACCGCGGAAAACACCTCGGCTCCAGTCACTGTTTGATCGTCTGACACTTGACTGCATATTTCTACAGGGCGTTCCCGCTGGAAGGGACGCCCTTTTTCTTTGTGCGAAGCATCTGATAAGGGGCCACTTGTGCTGTGCGGTAGTGGGATAGTTTGTTACAATTCGGTTGAATTTAAATGAGAGTGTTCGGAGAAACATGGCCGCAAAGAAAAGTACAGGGAAAAAACCGGTAACAAAAATGGCCAAGCGGGCCATACCGGTTTACGACCGGATTTTGCTGAAGCTTTCCGGCGAGTCGCTGCAAGGGCCCCAGGGGTTTGGCATTCATGGCGAAACAATTCAGGCCATTGCGCGCGAAGTGAAGGAAGTTCACGAGTTGGGCGTGCAGATTGCGATCATGGTGGGCGGCGGCAATATTTTTCGCGGCGCGCGGCAGAAGGGGTTTGAAATTGAGCGCGCCACGGGCGATTACATGGGGATGCTGGCGACCATCATCAACTCGCTGGCTCTGCAGGATGCGCTGGAAAAAGAGGAAGTACATACTCGCGTTTTGAGCGCGATTGAAATGCGCCAGGTTTCTGAGCCATTTATTCGACGGCGAGCCATGCGGCATCTGGAAAAAGGACGCATTGTGATTTTTGCGGCGGGGACCGGGAACCCCTATTTTTCAACGGATACGGCCGCGGCGTTGCGCGCTATGGAAATCAAGGCGGACGTGATTTTGAAAGCGACGCGCGTGGACGGCATTTACGACGCGGATCCTGAAAAAGTGATGGAAGCAAACTTCTTCACACAAATTACGTACAAAGACGTGCTGCAACAGGATTTGAAGGTGATGGACTCGACGGCCATTTCCTTGTGCATGGACAACGGGATGCCGATTGTGGTGTTCAATATGAATCAGCATGGAAACATCAAGCGCGTGGTCTTGGGTGAACGCGTGGGTTCGAAAGTTACTCCGGCCTAGAAAAAAAAGACGAAAAAGGGAAGTAGGAAATCGGGGATTGTCAGTTTTGTCGTGCGCTGCAAACAGCTTTAGTTGATTGGCTAAATTTTACTGAGGGCGATATGACGACGATTGCAACGACCAAGGATGCGATTACATCGGCGAAGACGCGCATGGAAAAAGCGATTGAGGATTTCCGCAAGGAGCTGGGCACGTTGCGGACGGGGCGGGCCAACGCGTCGGTTCTGGACTCGGTACGAGTCGACTATCACGGAGCCCTGATGCCGCTCAATCAGCTGGGCGCGTTGACGGTGCCCGATCCGGGAATGATTGTGATTGCGCCGTGGGACGCCAGCATAGTGGCGGCGATTGACAAGGCCATCCGCACATCGGATTTGGGATTGAACCCCACCAACGATGGCAAAGTCGTTCGGGTGCCGATTCCTGCGCCGACAGAAGAGCGCCGCAAAGACTTGGTGAAGCAACTGCACAAGATTCTGGAAAATCACCGTACGGCGCTGCGGAATGTAAGACGCGATTTGAAAGAAGCGATTGAGAAGCTCGAAAAGGAAAAGAAAATCAGCGAAGACGACAAGAAGCGGTCGCTCGATGAGTTGGAAAAGCTTTCGCATTCCGAATTGAAAAAGATGGAAGATCTGTCCGCGGTAAAAGAAAGAGAAGTGATGAGTTTCTGAGTATTTTCCTGGCAGGGGCAGCCGTCCCGCGTAGTTCGCTACGCCAGCAGCGCCAGGCGCCGCCCACCGGGGGCGAAGCGGACCGCACGTCGCCGTTTATTTCATCCTTGTTGCGTGGATTGTCGAGACAAGTTGCTGCGGATGATCCTTGATTCCTTGGTAGAGGGTCTGCGTAAAGGAGTCTTTGCCGGACAGCTTGAACTTCTCGGTCCACGCAATGGTTTTGGCGCCGGATTTGTATTCGCCGGTCATCACAAACTGGCCCTCCGCCCAATCCACGGAAAAAGGGCTGCAGCCTTCCGTGTTGAACGGAGCGCAGAACAGGCCCTTCAGTTTATCGTCCGAAGCATCCCACCAGAAAAATCCGTAATCGTCCTGGCTGCCGTCGGGACCGGTCGAATGATACTCCTCGGTGAAAGGTATTCCTCCGGTTTTCGTGGCCCACACTTCGGTTCCCTGCGAGGTGACGGCCTTGGCCTGCTCGGAGACAGGCGCGGAGGTTTCTGCAATGGTCCATTTTCCCGTGAGCGCCTCGGTCAATTTTTGCATCAGGGCATTGGGCATCTGGTCTGACGCGCCGCCGGACTGGCTGGCGGGAGAAATTGTTTCGCCGCGAAATCGAAATCCAGCGGCGATCATGACCACGACGACCGTCGCCAGGAGCAGGATCAGCACGCGAGTGGGCTTGGCGGTCATCAGCAGTCCTTTCATGAATATAACCGGCTACGGACCTCGTGAAACTAGCGCGACTATACATCGACGGTTGAAGGGGCGGCAACAATTTAGAGAAGTGTCAGGGTTTGGCCGGCGTTGCGGGAGCCGCTGTCGGTGCCGCGTTCGCGGGCGGTAGCAAGATGAACAGTTGCGCAGAGTCGCTCTGCACGGCATGGAGAAACGCATTGTAGTCGGCGACGCGCGTTGCGGCAACCTCGCGCAAAATAAAATTGATGTGGCGCGATGCGGTGATGGTGGAGTCCGCAAAGGAATAGCTAGAGGCAAACGTTGCATAGTCGCGTTCAACCGAAGTACCCGTCGGAGCGCGTCCGGTGGTGTCCCGGGGCAGCTGGAGTTTGGCCGTAGTTTCGACGTCGAGCGGGGTGCCCAGCAGAATGGGGGCGACCGCTGAGCCTTCTGCCGGTTTCGCGGGCGGGTCCGGCAATCCCACCTGCGGCAGCAATGCCGGAATACGCACCGGCTTCTTCGACCAATCCACAAATTTCGGGGTGGAAATTTCGTAGTCCACGGTAAACGGAACGTCGGTGGCGTACGGATCTGAAGCTTTCACACTTAATATTTGTCCGCGAAATCCGTCCGAAATCGAGAGCAGTTGCGCGAGGTCGCTCCATTTTTCCCGCGGCGATTGATGAAAAGCAATGCGCAGGAGAAGTTCATTGTCGCCGCGCAGGGAATAGTGAACCCTGGCGTTCAATTTTCCGGCCGCGTCCAGAGACGCTTCGACCTGGACTTGTTGCTTGGCCGGGTACGGCAGTTCGTCGGGAACTTTTGCCCAGTGTCCGGACGGCGCGGCGTGTGTCAGCGCTTCGCGGCCGCGTATGTTCGAGGGCAGCATCGCAAAGGGCGCCACTTCCAGGCTGGGATCGAGCCATACCGGCGAAGCGGCATCGCCTGCGGCGACGAGAAAATGATTCAGCGGAGAAATTCGTGGAAGCTGAGACTGCAAGTTTTCGTGGGGATCGGCGACGGCGATCTCCGCCGGCAGGCCGGCGGCAGTCGCCAGGGCGATGAACAGGCCGCACTTATCTTCCGGCGTGGCATAGCCAGTCGAAATGATATCGCCGGCCGAGCGAGCGTGAAATCCGGTTGCTCCCGCTGGCAAATCCACGGTGCGGATTTTCTGAGAGACAAAACGATAAATCGCTTCGAGTTTTTCCCGCGGGGAATGGGCATCGGCCGTAAGCTCGGAAACCCGTTTCTTCGCCTCGTCGCTGGCCGGGGTGGGGTTAAGGCTGCCAGCGAATTTTGCATACAAATTCTGCCAGGATCCAAATGTGGAAAGCGTGATATCGGGCTGCTGATATTCCGGATCTGGCTCGGCCACGGCGGCTTTCGCTGCCATCCGCTTCCAGCGATAGATGGTCCGGCCGCCCGTTGGCGGTTTTTCCGTTGCGCTGGCCGGCGTTTTCGGGTTGATGCGAACCTGCAGCGATGGAACGGCGGGCAGGTCCAGTTCAAACAGTTCGGAGACGACTACGCCGCTGCGATCAAAGGAATGCGACAGGTAGAAATCTGGCGCGAGCGGCGCGTGGGCCACCGTAGTGACCACGCGATATTCAAGAACGTCGGTGGGTTGCAGTCCAAGAATGCGGACAGATTTGGCGCGAACGTCCTGGTAAGCGGGCGCGTCGGCAACTTCGGGCCGGGAATTGTCAGTGATAGCGCTGGGAAGAATGTCCGCGGTGCCGCCTTTGGCGTGCGTGATGCGAACCAGGGGAATTTCGACGGACTCGAAGCTCCGATTGTAGTCAAAATTGAGGCGAGCAAACTGGCGTGCGCCCAGCTCGTTGTGAATGCGGACACGGGCATGGACTTCCTTGTGGCTGGAGCCGTCGGCTTCAAAACGGTATTTCGTTTCCAGGAGTTCAAGCTGCGCGGGATTTTCCGGGACCGATTCCTTGGCCGCTTGCTTGCCGGGCGTGGTCGGCGATTTCTCCGTCGTGCTGGTGTGTGGAATCGGCTGTTGCGCGAACGAAAGCTGATCTGTGGCGGAGATGGCGCAAACAAATGCGAGCGCGGCGGACCGGCCGGCGCGATTGGCAAAGGGGAGTCTCAAGATGGCCTCGCAGGAAGTTTAGTGGCGTTGCGGGCAGTGGTAAACAGAACGCTGCGGGGAAGTTGCGAACGACGCAACGGTTGTCGCGCTGCCCTTCTGGGGCCCGATATGGCGGTCGGGCCGAGTGAGACCGTTCGGTGTGAAGCGCGTCTGATGGAATGGTAGTCTGTGATGTGCGCAGAAGCGCCCAGGAGACGGCGGATGCCTAAGTTTCATGGAGCACTGGTAGCGGCAGCAATCTTTTTGCTGGCTGGATACGCGGCAGGGGAAGAGCGAGCGACGGGCCCTGACGAGGACGGCACCAAAGCGGCGCTGGTGAAAATTGCGGGCGAAGGATTCATGGACTCGCACGCGTTTCAATATTTGACGGAATTGAGCGACGACATCGGTTCACGCGTAACCGGTTCGCCGGCCGAACGCCGGTCCGAGGAATGGGGCATGGCCAAGATGAGGGCGATGGGCCTGGAAAACGTGCACCTCGAAAAATACCAAATTTGGCGGGGCTGGACGCGCGGCAGCGCCGACGGAGAGCTTTTGTCACCGGTGCGCCACAAGCTGCATATCGACGCCATGGGATGGACCGGATCCACCCCGGCGAGCGGCATCGACGCCGATGTGGTGACCATTAATCTCTACGATTTAGATAACGAGATGAAAAGTATTTCCCGGCTGAGCGGGAAAGTTGTTTTGGTCACTGCAAAAGGCAATCCTAAAAAGGATGGCATGCAGACCTTTGCGGATTTTGGAACGTTCCTGAAACAGGCGGCAACCGCAGGAGTGGCAGCTGTGATTGGTGGACAAGGCGGCGCACACGCCCAGGGCCTGAATCTGACCCATACCGGAATCCTGGGATTTGACTCGGATTTCGCGGTGCCGGTGGTTTCCATGACGGCCGAAGATCAGGGCCAACTTGAGCGTTTTGTGGAACGCGGAATAACCCCGCGCGTTCACTTCAGCGTACAGAATAAGTTTTCCGATGGCCCGGTGGAGACGGCGAACGTGGTCGGAGAAATTCGCGGGCGGGAGAATCCGGAACAAATATTCGTAGTCGGCGGGCATTTGGACTCCTGGGACCTGGCGCAAGGCACGACCGACAACGGCTCGGGCACGGCGGCGGTTTTGGGAGCGGCGGAAGCGATTGCGCGTTCCGGGCAAAAACCGCGAAGAACAATTCGCTTCGTCTTGTTTACAGGGGAAGAGCAGGGGCTGGATGGCTCGATCAATTATATAAAACAACATAAAGAGGAGATGGCGAATCATCTGGGCGATTTGGTGCTGGATGAGGGGCAGGGGGCGGTCAAAGCGTTTCAGCTCGGCGGCCGTGACGATATCGTCGAAGCGTTCCAGCCGTTTGTGAAATCGCTCGCGAATATTCATGCCGTGAAAGTGAACGATGAAGTGGAATTTGGCACCGATACCGGACCTTTTTCACTCGCCGGTCTGCCGGGCATTAACATGAACCAGGATTCGCCCGAATATAAATATACCCACCACTCGGCGGCGGACGCGCTGGAGGCCCAGAAACCGGATCTGCTGACGGAAAATGCGACACTCATGGCCCTGACGGCGTATTGGGTAGCAGACCGTCCCGAGCGCTTGGCGGCCCCCTGGGACGCCGAACGAACCGCGAAAATGCTGCGAAAGCAGGGGCAATATACTTTCCTTAAGGCCTTTGGGTTGTGGCCCTACGGAGACCTGGGCGCACCGAAGAACTAAGGCGGTGACCCAGGCTGCCCGGCCGGCGATGGTTTCGTTTTTCGCGGACTGAATCCCGGGAACCAGGCTAAGGGCTTTATTTTTCAATGCGTTAGGGAGGGCCTGGAGGGTGAGGTCCTGATGGATCGGCTGTGATACAATGGCTGAGTTCGGTGGAGCGAGTAGCGCTCGCCGATGGGCTTGGGCAAGACCTGTGCCAAACGGGGCGAACTGCAGTAAGTTTTCCACTGGCATGTATCGAAAGATTTGACAGTCTGGACTTTTCTACTTATACTCTGTTGTTTGTTGGGAGTAGTTCGGTCCCAATGTAGTTGGAAGGGAATATCTTCCGTCCCGGAACAATGCACGATGGAATGGGATAGAAGAGCGGCCGGAATGGGGCGCCAGCCCCGAAAAGCCGAGTAAGCCTCTCCAAGCGGAAATTCAGAAGTGCAGTTCTTCCTTCTGGGTGTGTCTGCGGAGTTTCTTGCTTGTTTCTCCGGATTCGCAGTGGACCTTTCAGCGTTGCTGTGCGCTCTCGCGTTTTTGGTGATGCGCTTTGCGAGAGCTGTGGGAAATTTTGCGCGAAATTTTGCCGCGGAATCTGCGGCCGAGTGAAAAAGAGGAACGACAGTGCCAACGTTTTCACAACTAGTACGGATGGGAAGAGAGCAAGTCTTAGTCAAGACCAAGTCGCCTGCGCTCATGGGCTGTCCGGAGCGACGCGGTGTTTGCATTCGCGTTTACACACAAACCCCGAAGAAGCCGAACTCGGCTCTGCGCAAAGTGGCGCGCGTTCGCTTGACGAATTCCGTTGAGGTCACCACGTACATTCCAGGCATCGGCCACAACCTGCAAGAGCACTCGATCGTTTTGGTGCGCGGCGGCCGTGTGAAGGATCTTCCGGGAGTTCGCTACCACATCGTGCGCGGCACTTTGGACGCAGCGGGCGTGGAAAATCGCAAGCAAGCGCGCTCGAAGTACGGCGCGAAGCGGCCCAAGGCGGGAGCCGCAAAGTAAGTAGCTGGCAGTCAAGAATTCAGGGCGCCGCACCAAACGCGGCAAATGCTGCAAGGAGCGATAAAGAGCAATGTCACGCAAAGGAATCGTAAATCGGCGAGTGCCCGCAACAGATCCGGTGTATGCCAATGATCTGGTGGAAAAGTTCATTTGTTCGATGATGTATGAAGGCAAAAAGTCGACGGCCCAGCGCGTGTTTTACGGCGCGATGGATCAGGTGGCCAAGAAGACGGCGACGGATGCGCTCACGGTTTTCAAAAAAGCGGTGGAGAACGTCAAGCCGCTGCTCGAAGTGAAAACGCGGCGCGTCGGCGGCGCGAACTATCAGGTGCCCGTAGAAGTGAATCCGTTCCGTCGGCAGTCGCTCGCGATTCGCTGGTTGCTGCAATACTCGCGCGAACGCGCCGGCAAGACGATGATCGACAAGCTGGCCGACGAGTTTATCGATGCCAGCAATGCCCGTGGCGGCGCGATGAAGAAGAAAGAAGATGTGCACCGCATGGCGGAAGCGAACAAGGCTTTCGCGCACTATCGCTGGTAATTCCCGCGGTTCGTTAAAAATTTCCCCGGTAGAACGGGCTAAAAAAAGGATTTCGAAAAAGGGACATGGGCAGGGCATTCAAACTCGAAGATACGCGCAACATCGGAATCATGGCGCACATCGACGCCGGAAAAACCACGTCGACGGAGCGGATTCTGTTCTATACCGGTGTGACTTACAAAATCGGTTCGGTGGATGAAGGCACGGCCACCATGGACTGGATGGAGCAGGAGCGCGAGCGCGGCATCACGATCACCAGCGCTGCGACGACGGCTGCCTGGACTCGCAATGACAAGAAATACCGCGTGAACATTATTGATACTCCCGGTCACGTGGACTTCACGGTTGAAGTAGAGCGTTCGCTGCGCGTGCTCGACGGCGCGGTTTGCGTGTTTGACTCGGTGGCCGGTGTACAACCGCAATCGGAAACGGTTTGGCGTCAAGCCGACAAGTATCGCGTTCCGCGTATCTGTTTTGTCAACAAGATGGATCGCATGGGGGCGGACTTTCACCACGTGATTCGCACGATTCGCCAACGCCTCGGCGCCCACCCCGTTTCTCTGCAATTTCCTCTCGGTCGCGAAGATAATTTCATCGGCATCATCGATTTCATCGAAGAAAAGGTGGTCGTCTGGCTGGAAGAAACGCTGGGCGCCAAATTTGAGATTTTTGAAGTGGCCAAGCTCTGGGACAAAGAGTTCGTCGATTCCCGTCCTGATGTGGCGACGGCTCTCAAGGCGTCGGCGATTGACAAAGCGTTCTATGACAAGCATCGCGCCGAGATGGTGGATTACATCGCAGAACACGATGACGAAGTCATCGACAGGTACCTGACCGACGGCACGTTGACCGCCGAAGAAATGCGCAAGTCGATTCGTAAATCGACTCTGGCGCTTAAAATTGTTCCGGTCCTTGCGGGTTCCGCGTTTAAGAACAAGGGCATTCAGCCGTTGCTCGATGCCGTTGTCGATTATCTGCCCTCGCCTGTGGACGTTCCGCCTCTGGAAGGCGTGAACCCGGAGACCGATGCGGTCGAACTGCGCCGCGCTTCCGATGAGGCTCCGTTTTCCGCACTGGCATTTAAAATCATGACCGACCCGTTTGTCGGTCACGTCACCTACATTCGGGTGTACTCCGGCGTTTTGAAATCCGGCAGCTATGTGTATAACTCCGGCAAGCGCACGCGCGAACGCATCAGCCGTTTGCTGCAGATGCACGCCAACAAGCGCGAAGAAATCGACACTGTGTATGCCGGCGATATTTGCGCCTGCGTCGGCCTGAAGAGCGTCAATACCGGCGACACGCTTTGCGACGAGAACAAGCCGGTCGTTTTGGAAAACATCGTCTTCCCGCAACCCGTTATTTCGGTAGCGATTGAGCCTAAGACCAAAGCCGATCAAGACAAACTTGGCGTCGCCATGCAGCGGCTGGCGCAGGAAGATCCTACTTTCCGGGTTTCAACCGAACCGGACACCGGCCAGACCCTGATCTCCGGCATGGGCGAATTGCACCTGGAAATTCTGGTCGACCGCATGAAGCGCGAATATGGCGTGGAAGCGAACGTCGGCAAACCGCAGGTCGCGTACCGCGAAACGATTCGCAGGAGCGCGATTGGCGAAGGCAAATACATCAAGCAGACCGGCGGCAAGGGCCAGTACGGACACTGCAAGATCGAATTGCTGCCGTTGCCGAATCACGGCGATGCCGGCAAGGAGCTTTCCAGCGATGATCTGGACGCCCTCGCCAAAGAAGTTGTCGGCGGCGGTTCGGCCAACAAATACAAATTTGATAAAGTCCACCGCTTCATGTTCGTGGACAAGGTGGTTGGCGGTTCGATTCCTCGCGAATTCATCGCTCCTATTGAAGCCGGTATTCGCGAAGCGCTGGACAACGGAATTTTGGCGGGCTTTACCATGGTCGATGTGGCCGCCATCCTCACCGACGGCAGCTACCACGACGTAGACAGTAACGAAATGGCCTTCAAAATTGCCGGCTCCATGGCGTTCAAGGAAGCCTGCGCCAAGGCCAAGCCGATTCTTCTTGAGCCGATCATGAAAGTCGAAGTTGTGGTTCCGGAAGAATCGATGGCTGCCGTTTATGGTGACCTGAATGCGCGCCGTTCGGCGATTCAGGGTTCAGAAAATCGCTCCGGCGTTAACGTGATCTCCGCCGAAGTGCCGCTTTCACAGATGTTTGGTTATGCAACCGATCTGCGCAGCCGCACTCAGGGCCGCGCGAATTTCACCATGCATTTTTCGCATTACGCGGAACTGCCCGCGGCGCTGGCACAGGAAGTAATTGCCAAGACTTCGGGCCGTTCGACGCGGTAACGAGTTTTTGTTTTTTGTTTGCAAGAAATTTGAATGACTTTGATTTGAGGAGCGGGAAGCGATGGCGAAGGAGAAATTCGAGCGTAGTAAACCGCACGTGAACATCGGGACGATTGGTCACATTGACCATGGCAAGACGACGCTGACGGCGGCGATCACCAAGGTGTTGAGCAAGCACAACCCGAAGGTGGCGTTCCGGGCG
>DATHFT010000124.1:0-7258 GCA_035317965.1 Saccharimonadales bacterium (SeqCode)
CGCGTTGTTAATGCACTCGTCGAGACAAATGGCCGTCTGGATTTGGGCCTGCAGTTTGGCATGCGCGTGAATGTCGTCCCAGTTCAGGGGCTGTTCGATCATCAGCAATCCGAATTCATCGAGCCGCCGCAAGTGCGCAACATCTTCAAGCCGATAGGCCGAATTGGCGTCGACCGAGAGCCGGATGCCCGGAAACTGTTTACGAACGGCCGCCACGTATTCAATGTCCTTTCCCGGCTTGATCTTGAGTTTGATCCGCTGGTATCCACCGCGTAGTTCTTCTTCCACTTTCCTTACCAGCGCTTCCGGGCTTTCCCGGATTCCCAGCGACACACCACTGGCAATTTCGTCCAGAGTTCCTCCGAGCAATTTTGCAAGCGGCACGCCCTTGATTTGCGCTTCGGCATCCCAAAGCGCGTTCTCCACCCCGCTCTTGGCCATGTCGTGCCCGCGAATCTGCTCGAGCAGGTCCGGAAGTTCAGAAGCTGAGGCGACCGTCCGTCCAATGACCGCGGGCGCAACGAAATCTGAAATCACGTGCCACGAGGTATCCGTTGTTTCCGAATTGTAGGCCGGCGTTTCACCGGAAGTGACTTCTCCCCAGCCACTGACGCCGTCGGCGACAACTTCGACCAGCAGGATTCTCCGGTTCTGGGTCACACCAAAACTGGTTTCAAACGGATACTTCAACCGCATGTGAACTTCACGCAGAGCAATCGATTCAATCTTCATAGGGCTCCAGGAGATAACTTCCTTCGTTTGCAGAGAATTCAAATCCCACGGCAGCATAGCCTCGCGTGAAATACTCTTGAAACTTCGCCCGCGCTTCGGACTGGAGGGCTTCGGCCTTCTGCGGCTCGGACAGGCAAATCTCGCGAATTTCTTTGGGAATCGAAACCCGCGCGGAAGCTGGCAGCGGGATGGCGGGAACGCCACTCAATATATCGCGAACACGCGTCGAGCCTACCCACCACTCGGCGACCAACCGGTCGGTCGGCAGCCCCGCGTGCAGCGGGCTGGATGTCCTACCATACAAGTTGGGAATAAAGTGCCGGACAATGGCCCCCAGCCTCGCGATGTTGAAGCGCGCGTTCTTCAATTGGAGTGGATCAAAGGTCCATTCGATACGATTTATTCCGCGCGCCAGGGCATCGTCCCGCTGCGCAAGTTTGAGCAGCCGCCCTACGCCGCGATCCTGATATTCCCGCAGCACACCGACCATGTGCGAGTGCAGGTAGGCATGCCCGTCGTGCATTGCGGCATAGGCCAGGGCGAAACCCACGGGCCGTGCGCCGTCAAAAGCGGCCATGACTTGTCCGCCGGTTTTTTTGGCAACCACGCACATCTGTTCCGGGACCGTATCGAGGTCCGAGTAGCCCCAAATATTCTGCTGCAGGTCGATGCAGATACGCATTTCCTCGACGTCTTCAATTTTGCGAACCGCAATTCCAGACCGCTCGGACGGCGCATTCGGTTTTCCCGCCGACATGCCGGGAAACTCTTTGCTTTGTGCGTTCATGCTGCTCCTCGACGACGGACCGCGGATCTGCTGCTATCCCGCGTCATTTTTCCCCTCGTACTCACTTGTCCTGCCCGTTGCGCGGCAGCCAGTACCAGCGGTGGTCCGCTTTGTCTTCTTCCTCGCTCCGGCGCAGCATCGCGAGCGAGCGCGAAGTCTGGGTGTGCGCGCAGGTAACGAGAATCGCGCCGAGAATGGACATCGGCGCCACATACGAGCTTCCAAAGGACGGGCTGGCGATCGAGGCGATGCAGACGTTGTCGCAGATCTTGTAGATGGGCGAGGTGTCGTTGTCGGTAATTCCGAATGTCGGCACGCCCTGGCGTCTGGCCCGGAGCGCCGCTTCAACCGTTTCGCGCAGACCTTGTCCAAAACTGATGGCGATCAGCAGGTCCCGCGACGTAAGCGCGCGAACCCGTTTCTGAATATTGCCGGTGCCTCCGACCGGGCCTTCGGCGGGAAAGCCCAGGCTCATAAGCCCGTAGGACAAGTGCCAGCTCAGCGAAGCTGCCAGATCGATTCCCACCACGATGATTCGTCGTGCGCGCTTGACCAGTTTCGACAACTCAATAATCTGTTGCGGATCAAAGGTGCTTTGAAACATCTGCAGGTTGCGCAGATCCATCTCGACGCTGTGCCGGATCCGGTCAACCGGAGTCCGCTTTTCCCGGGAAGCGGCCTTCAGGACCGTGTAGGGCGTAATGCGGGTCACGAAATGGGTCCGCAAGTCCGCCGCGAATTCGGAAAACTTCCGGTATCCGAGGACCTGAATGGTGCGCACCACCGTGGCCGCGTCCACCTCATAGCGTCTCCCGAGCTCGCGCGAAGACAGAAAGAAAGTATCTTCCGGATTCTCGAGAATCATGCTCAGCAGCTTTTTTCGTCCGTCGCTCAAACTGTCCTGCGCGGCGGTGATCCGCGTTTCCAGCGCGGTCGGACCTGCCGGACGCACCAGTCCCGTCACGCCATTGCCGGTGCCCGCGCCGTGCCTCGTTTTCTTCATCGCTCCACCGCCGACCACTCTGCCGTCATCTCGCTGTCCTCCGGCTGTGCATTGGACCACACTGCACGGAAAAATGGACTCTCCAGCCTGCCACAACTGCGGTACTGCCGAATACAACGGATGTTGCGCACTGTCAACCGCAATCGGCATTGCCGCGCCGCTCGACCATCAGGATTTTCGATGCAAAGCATCGGCGATGCAACATATGTTGCATGGCATTCACTTTTTTCCATGCAGTGAAAGAACTCATTGACTTTACTGCACCGCGCACCTAAACTTCCGCGCAATGGCGATAGTTTATACCACTGCAACATTCGTTGCACAACAATCGCGGGCAGCTTTGCAGCGGCTCCGTTCGTCGGGGGTGGGTCATTTCTGCAGTTCAAGAGGGGGATATGGGGAACTATATGTTTGGGAACAACAAGCATTCCTTTTGCCGTTTCCGGGGCGTACTCGATAGTTTCGCACACTTCTGTTGCGTTTTCACTTTCCTGCTTTTCGCCGCTTCCGCGCTCGCAGCGCAGACCACGTCAACGATTGAAGGCGTAGTCAAGGATAATCAAGGCCTGGCCGTCGCCGGAGCCCAGGTTCAGGTGGCAAATACGGATCTGGGCATCGATCGCACCGTCACCACCGATAGCGACGGAACCTATTCCGTTGCCGGCCTTCCACCGGGCCACTATGAATTGCGCGCCTCCAAGGATGGCTTCCAGTCTCAAGTATTTAAAAACATTGAAATTACTCTTAACAAGACTCTGACCTTTGACGTGGCCATGAAGGTTGGAACCGTCAACCAAACAGTAGAAGTCGATTCATCGATTCCTCTTCTCGATCCGACGGTTTCCTCGACGGGCACCACGATTACGCCTCAACAGATCGAAGACATGCCTATCAATGGCCGAAACTATCTCGACTTGCTGCAACTTGTTCCTGGCGTGTCTCTCAATCGGCAAAGCGACCCCGCCGGCGACAACGCTACTCCCATACTTGGCGACCGCGGCGGTAACACCCTGTACCTGATCGATGGCCTGCCCAATCGCGACAACTTCAATGGCGGACCCTCGGCGCAATTCAACCAGGATTCAATTCTTGAATTTCAAGTCATTACCGGCGGATATAAAGCGGAATTTGGCCATGCTTCCGGAGGCGTTGTGAACGTAGTCACCCGCAGCGGGACCAATCAGTGGCATGGGGGCGGGTCTGCGTACTACCGTAGTTCGGCTTTCGATGCCAATGACATTCCCGGATCTTCTGCCGGGGCGCCCTTTCTTAACCGCTGGGATCCCACCCTCTACGTGGGTGGACCGGTTTGGCACGACAAGATCTTCTTTTTCGGCTCGGCGGAACGCATTCTGGAAAGCCGTCAGCTCAATTTTGTCTTTGACCCGACATTGCCGCCCAGTTTGATCAATTTTGAGGCACCTTTCAATCAACATTCGCAAACTCGTGATACCCGCGCGCGTGCCAGAATTGATGAGAATTTTGGTTCGCACCGTTTGAGTGAACAACTGAACTACACCAACTCCCACATCACGGACTATTTACCGCTGCTCGCTTCAAACAGCCTGCCCGACACCCGGCAGAATCTTTCCGGCCGTACCTTGATGCTTGGTTTTAACGATCTTTGGACTATCGGCTCAGGTTCTGATGCCTGGCTGGTAAATTCCTATTTCCAATACCGTGCCGATCCCTCGCAGACCGCGCCATCACATCCGGATTCCGGCGTTCCCAACAACCTTTTTAACCGTTTTGACACTTACGATAGCGGGGATTTGTTCGGCAACCTCGGCCAAGTATCTTTCGGCCCCGGCTACAATGCATTCTCTTTCTATCAAAAATATATTTCTCTCGGCTCAAATATTTCGCGGTTGATAGGCCGCCACAATATTAAATTCGGCTGGGACTACCAGAACACGAAGGTTGATGGTGCCGAGCCAAACAACTTCTTCACACAACTGTTTGCCACCGAAGCGGACTTCACCGAATTTGGTCCTATCGATTCCGGTGTGAACCTGATCACGCTGCAGGCCGGCCCTACGCCTGCCGATAATCTTGTCCGCATCCGCAACAACTACAATGGCCTTTTTGTTCAGGACGACTACCGGATTGCGCCCAAGATTACCTTGAACCTGGGTTTGCGCTGGGACTATGACACCCACTTCCCCAACAAAACGGACTTCTCTCCGCGTGTCGGCGTGGCCTGGAATATCGCTCCCAAGACCGTCGTCAATGCCAGCTTTGGAATTTTTTATGACCAGTTCCGCGCCGGCGTAGCCCGCGACGTTCCTGGCTTGGGCGGCGCAAACATTCAACGGGAACGACTCCTGTCTTTCCCGCGATTGTTCTACGGAGATCCGACAAACATCGGCAGAAACTTCCAGGGACGTGGCCGCCCAACCGTATGTTTGTCCAATACGCTCACTGATGCTGAAATTGCGTCCCAGGGGACGCAGTGCATCAACCCCCTGACGACTCCGCCTTCCAACCTGCATACAACGATTTACGGCATCGACCATCTGAACAATGTCGTGGCGCCAGGGCATGCGGTAATCCCCGCCAATACCGTCGTCGATATCAACAACATCCAACAGCTTTCCGGCTACACTCCGGATGAATTTCTGGCGGCTGCAAACGCATCCATAGCCAACGCTGCCGGCACCAATGAGGACCTGGTTTTCCCCGCTGACTACTGGAGCTGGGATCCGTTCGGGCATCTCACCACCATCGGGGGAATTCTCGGAACAGCGGGAGCCGTCCCGGTCACCGTCGATCCTAACTTCAAAGTTCCGTACACCCGCAACTATCACGTCGGCGTTCAACAAGGCGTGGGCAATGATTTTGTCTTTACCGCCGACTACTACCACAAGGACATCATCGACGTCTTGACGGTCCGAACGACGAACCTTGCCTTTGAAGCGCGCATGCCCGACACCCCGGGCCAGCTCATTCCCGACACGGGCAACAAGACAGTGAGCTTTGGTCCATGGGGAGCCGGCACCTACGACGGCTTCACCCTGGGCATGCAAAAACGCATGTCTCATCACTTCACGATTCAGGCCAACTACACATTCGCGCACGCCATTGACAACGTTCTGAATTCCACCCTGACGTCGGAAATCCAGACAGGGCAAGGCGTGAACTTCCTGGCCAACGCGGGACTTTCCGACAGCTACGTGGGTATGGTTCCCCTGGTCACCGATAGTGACGGCCGAACCAATGCCAACGGGCCGTTCATCAATAGCATCGGCAACCCGGTTCCGAAGGCTGGTACCTTTTATAACGGCGCAAACATTGATAAAGGTCCGTCCGACCTCGCGCTCAATCACACCTTCCTGGCGCATGGAATCTTGCAATTGCCTTGGACCATTGAGCTCTCAGGGATTTTCCGTGCCCAGAGCGGCTTCCATTACACCAAAGGCCCGGCTGACGGGGGCTCCGATTTCGACGGCGATGGACTCTTCAACGGTGAGGGTTTGAGCTTTGCGGGACAAAACCTCGACCTGGCGCACAACTTCTACACCGCTCCGTCCTATTACAACGTGGATATGCGTATTGCCAAGAAATTCAAAATCGGCGAACGAGTCAGTGCGCAAGCCCTTTTCGAATTCTTTAACATCTTCAACAAAGGCAACACTGCGGCGGTTCAAGGCCTGGACGGAACGGATCCGGCCTTTGGAACTACCACTCAGCGTCTACCCGGTCGTGAAGGCCAAATCGGTCTCCGTATCGAGTTCTAACAGATGGACGTCTCCGGCATTTTTCAGATTGCTCAAATCTAAACGGGCGGCGCACCGCGCAAGCGGTGCGCCGCTAAGTTTTTTCCAAACTCTCAGAATGTATTTCCGAGGACTCGCGATGCTTCCCTTTGGCAACATCTTTCGTTTGGCGGTTTTCTCAGTCAGCCTACTCACACTTGCCGTTCGCACTTCGGCGCAATCCGTTTCCGTTCCCGCCGAAAATCCCGGCGCGGCTCAGTACGATGTCATTATCCGTAACGGCCGGGTCCTTGACGGCGCCGGCAATCCATCAATCAACGCCGACATCGCGATCAAGGACGGCCTTTTTGCAAAAATCGGCCACCTCGATCCGCAAACTCACGCCAAAACCGAAATCGACGCCCGCGGCCGCTACGTCTCACCCGGCTGGATCGATGTGATGGATCAATCCGGCCACGTGCTGCCCAAAAACGGCCTCGCTGAGAATAAGTTGATGGAAGGGGTCACGACCGCCATTGGCGGAGAAGGCGGCACTCCGGTTCCCCCCGAACAACTCCGCGACTATTGGGCCACGCTCGAGCGGCAAGGCATCAGCCTCAACTTCGGCACGTACTATTCGGAAACGCAGGCCCGCGTCGCGGTTCTCGCCTACGACGCGAGGCAGCCCACTCCGGAAGAACTCGAACGCATGAAAGACCTCATGGCCCTTGCCATGAAAAACGGCGCCATGGGCATGACCACTGCGCTCATCTATCCGCCCAGCAGTTACGCCTCGACCGAAGAACTCATCGCAGTCGCGAAGGTTGCCGGCAAATTTGGCGGCATCTACGCCAGCCACATGCGTGGCGAAGGTAAGGAACTCGTCCAGTCCATCGACGAACTCATCCGCATCTCGGAGGAAGGCCACCTCCCTGCCGAAATTTTCCATCTTAAAGCCGCCTACAGTCCGGGTTGGGGCACCCTTATGGTCGAAGCGGGCAAACACGTTGACGCCGCGCGGGCTCGGGGTCTCGATGTGGC
>DATHFT010000125.1:0-10168 GCA_035317965.1 Saccharimonadales bacterium (SeqCode)
CCGGCGTCCTTGGTCGCCTGCCGCTGCGCGTCGTTGAAATACGCCGGCACGGTGATCACGGCTTTGGTAACCTTTTCACCGAGAAAATCTTCGGCCGCCGATTTCAGCTTTCCCAGAATCATCGCCGAAATCTCCGGAGGGCTGTACAGCTTGCCCGAAATTTCAATGCGCGCGTCGTCGTGATCCCCTTTCACCACCTTGTAAGGGATGCGCTTGGTCTCTTCGCTTACTTCATCAAAGCGACGACCCATAAAGCGCTTCACGGAATAAACGGTATTTTCCGGATTGGTCACCGCCTGCCGTTTGGCAACCTGGCCTACAAGCCGCTCACCGGTTTTGGTGATGGCCACGACAGACGGAGTCGTCCGTGCGCCTTCCTGGTTGGGAATTACCACCGGTTCGCCACCTTGCATCACCGCCACTACCGAGTTCGTTGTTCCCAAATCAATTCCAATAATCTTACTCATTCCATCGCTCCTTCTGCCACGCAATACCGAATTTCCTTCCCCATAAACCGCTCAATCTAAAGCAGATCCAAGCTCAACCAAGAGCCAGCACCGTACGCTCGAAAGGGAGTATACAACCTGAGTGTATCCTTGTCAAGTTTCTTGACTTCGGGTGTAACGCTATATTTTTCTGGTGTTTAGCGGCAAGCTCGTGTACGCCCGAGCCGGGCCGGCTCGCCTGCTACCCGCGGCAGGCTGCCGCGCAACACCCTGTTCGGCAAACGGCATCAGAACTTCCAACCTATGATAATCTCGACGTGATTTGCATTCAGGCAAACTAGGCCGCCGCGGAGGAGGATTTTTGTGAGTCGCCGTACATTATTTCTGATCGTTCTGGGCTTGGGTCTGCTGGCGGGAGCGTATTCGCTCACTCGAAAACTGAACTCTGCCGAGGCAGCCGCTGCGGCTCGTCCGGCAAGTCCGGCTCCGGAACCTGTGGCGGCCAGTTCCGCCCCGGCTCGGCCGACTCCGGCAACTGACACGTCCCTGCCGCCTGCGCCGGCCGCCGGCAACGCTGCTCGTGCTCCAGAGCCACAAGGCGTCTCCTTGCCCGATGTCGATCCCCATAAAGCGTTTGGGTCAAAAAATGCGCCCGTGGTCATAGAAATTTTCAGTGATTTTCAGTGTCCCGCCTGCCGGCAGCTGTATGCCGCGACGAACCGGCAGCTTCTCGATACGTACGTAAATACCGGCAAAGTGTACTTGATTCATCGCGATTTTCCCCTGCAGATGCACGCCTACTCCAAGGTCGCCGCGCTCTATGGCCGGGCGGCCTCGCAAATTGGCAAATTCGAGCCCGTCGAACAAACGCTGTTTGAAAACCAGGATAAGTGGGGGCAAAGCGGCGATGTCGACGGAACCGTAGCGGCCGTGCTCTCGCCGGCGGATCTGGCCAAGGTGAGAAATCTCCTGAAAAGTCCGGGGACGGTGCAAACCCTCCAGGCGCTGATCGACAAAGACGTGGCGCTTGGCAAGATTGACAACGTCGGTCAAACGCCCACCACCATTTTTCATTCCAAAGGGCAAACCTATCCGGTGGCCGGCGCCATGACGTTTGAAGTTCTCAAGAACTTTGTCGACCAGCTTCTCGGCCAGAAATAAGTAAAACCGCTGAATCGAAGCCATGATGCAATCCAGTCCGTTCAACTATCGACGCGCGATCATTCTGATCGGCCGTTTGCTGCTGGGAGCGCTCTTTGTCTATGCGGGCTATGCCAAGATTTTCCTGCCAAACTTTATCCCTTCGCCGATGTTCGCACTGCGATTTTCGATTTTGACCAATCTTTCCAATTTCGCGATGCAGGTCGAGTCGTATGAATTGCTTTCCCGGGGGGGCGCTTCTTTTGTGGCGCATACCCTGCCTTTTGCCGAAATCATACTGGGGCTGCTCCTGCTCATCGGCTGGCAGGTGCGCCTCTGGGCTTCCCTGATCACCTTGCTCCTGCTGGGGTTTGTGGTCGTCGTTTCGCGCGCCTATGCTTTGCACATGAACATCAATTGTGGATGCTTTGCGACGCCCGAGCCCCTGACCGGTTACACGGTTTTGCGGGACGCCGCACTGACCGTCTTTGCGCTCGTCGTAACCGTCCTGGCTTTCCTGGAGGCCCGCGCACCGCACCCGTGGACGGCTCCGCGGCAAAGCTAGAGGAATTCGTTCTCAGGTTGCGCAACAATCACCAACCGCAGTGATTTCTGCTGTTGCGTTCTGCGCTAGAATCTTCTTTCGATGCTGAGTCTGCCTCCGATTACCTTGCGGCTTCGCGGCTGGAAACTGATTGACCGTGTCGCGCTGGCCTTTCTGCTGCTCTGTTCGATCGCTTTGGGCGCGGCTTGCGGGCTGCTTTTTGTCTACTCGAGCGATCTGCCGGAACTGCGCGCTCTGGAAACCTACCGCCCCAACGTAGTCACCGAAATCTATGCCGACGACGGCCAGCTGGTCGGCAGCTTCGCCCTGCAACGCCGCATTCTTATGACCTATGAGCAGTGCCCGAAAGTGCTCTACAGCGCGGTAACCTCCATTGAAGACCAGCACTTTGAAGAACACTGGGGTATTGATTTTCCGCGGATTGCCGGAGCGGCCTATCGCAACATCCTCAAGCACCGCATCACCGGCGGCGCGAGCACCATCTCGATGCAACTTGCCGGCAATCTGTTTCTCGACCGCAGTGACCGTACCCTGCGGCGCAAGATGCAGGAAATGCTGCTCGCTCTGCAGATTGAGCGTCGCTACACCAAGCCGCAAATTTTTACCATGTACTCGAACAACATTTATCTGGCACACGGCAACTACGGTTTCGCGGCCGCCGCGCAATTCTACTTCGGCAAGCCGGTCACCGATTTGAAGCTGCAAGAAGCCGCCCTTCTAGCCGGGTTGGTGAACGGACCCAAGTTTTCTCCCATCCTCAATCCCGAAGCGGCCTTGGGACGCCGCAATCTGGTTCTCCACCGCATGCAGGAAGAAGGGAAAATCTCTCCGGCCGACGAAATAGCCGCGCGAAAGACGCCCCTCGGCCTGCACATCCAGTATCCGCGCAACGATCTAGCTCCCTATTTTTTTGAGGAG
The DNA here is from genome assembly GCA_035317965.1 of Saccharimonadales bacterium (SeqCode). Lineage (GTDB taxonomy): Bacteria > Acidobacteriota > Terriglobia > Acidiferrales > UBA7541 > Acidiferrum. Next base: position 3,070 of record DATHFT010000125.1, read on the forward strand.
ATTCGCAAATATTTGGAATCGACCTACGGGACCGAAGCCGTTCACGAACGCGGTTTGCGCGTGTACACGACTCTGAGCATCAAGATGCAGCAGGCGGCCAATCAGGCGATTCGCGACGGGCTGCACTCCTACGAACGGCGTCATGGATGGAAAGGCAATCTGCCCAATGTAGTTCGCGACAATTTGGGCAAGCTGGAAACCTACGAAGACGACGACTGGCGCCATACCATCGAGAAGGGAAGCTACGTCACCGGGCTGGTGCTGGCCGTGGACGACAAAAGTGCCACCATCAAAATAGGTTCGTACCGCACGATCCTTTCGCCCAGCGATTTTGCCTGGACCGGCCGCAAAAAGCCCAGTGAATTTCTGAAGGTCGGCGATCTCGCGCAATTTTCCATCCAGGAACTTCATGACCCGACGGCCCGCGTGCAGCTGGAGCAGCAACCAGGTCCGCAGGGCGCGATGATGGCGATTGACAATTCCACAGGTGAGATCAAAGCCATGGTTGGCGGTTACAGCTTCGAGGATTCCAAGTTCAATCGGGCCACTCAGGCCTACCGGCAGGTTGGTAGCTCCTTTAAAGTTTATGTTTACGCCGACGCTCTGGAAAAGGGCTTCACGCCATTTGACACCATCGTCGATACGCCGTTCACCACCATCAGCGGCGGCCAGCCCTATTCACCGCGCAACTACGACGAAAAATTTGAAGGGACGATCACCCTGCGGCGCGCCCTTGCCGGTTCGCGCAACGTTCCGGCTGTCAAACTGGCCGAGAAGGTCGGCATTTCATCGGTCGTCGACATCACTCGACGGTTCGGTATCACCACCTCGCTGCCTCCCTACTTGCCGTTGGCGCTGGGCGCCGCCGACATGAAGCTGGAAGAACACGTTTCAGCCTTCACCGTGTTTCCCAACGACGGCATTCGCATCGACCCGCACATGATCCGCCGGGTGACCAGTTACGACGGCGCACTGCTTGAAGAAGCGCATCCCGAGGTGCATGACGTCGTTTCTCCGGAAGTGGCGCACACGATGACCGCCATGCTTGAAGAAGTCATTCAGTTCGGCACCGGGATTCAGGCCAAGTCCCTGAACCGGCCGGCAGCGGGAAAGACCGGAACAACCCAGGATTACACCGACGCCTGGTTCATGGGATTCACTCCGCAACTCACGGCCGGAGTCTGGGTGGGCTTTGACGACAAACAGATTTCTCTCGGAAAGAAAGAAACCGGTGCCCGAGCCGCATTGCCCATCTGGGTGGAGTTCATGCAGGGAGCACTGGCCGGAATGCCGGCCATTGATTTTCCAAATGTGGTCACGCTCGAGCAGCAGGCTGGCGAACATCACCTGACTGTCGACACCCCCGATACCGCCCCAACCGAAGATGAACCAGCCGCGCCCAGGGAAAAACCAACGGCACCTGCCGCGAATACTTCGGCGGCGGGTGCAACTGGTGTTTCAAAAAATCGCTGACGGCACGGAACGGCGCCTGGGAACCGAGGCGTCTCTACATTTTTTCGACGACAACGTTTAACGCCGAACTCTGCACCGCGGCAAAATTCAGATTGGCGGGATTCAGCGCCATGCTTACTTGCCAAAGCAAGTGTCCCGCCTGGTCCTGCAGACTCAGATTCACCTGGAATTGTCCCGCGAGACCTAAAGTGCTGGGGACCGAAACGATGTTGCAGCTGGCCTGGCCGTTTACCAGGGCCACGCTGCCTCCCAGTTTTACCGCCGAATTGGACATCACGTAGGTGAGCGTTCCGGTGACCGGTGTGCCGTCGGGATGCGTAAAGTTCATGATCAGCTTGGGCGAGGGCGCGGCCTGGGTAATTTCGATGGCCTCCACTTTGGCATGATCGGCGATGTTGTCGAATTCAATGGCGAGCGAGCCGTTGGTAACGTTGACGTCCGCGCTCTTTATCAAAGCCGTATTGGCGCCCGAGGTCGCAAACACATCCAGCTTTGGAAACACGACGGCTCCTTGCATTTTAATGTTGAATATGCGCGCGCCGATCGCTTCATCATCCGGATAGCTCTCTACGAAGTGCAGATTTACGTGGTAGTCGCCATTGGCTACATGAAACGTATAGGTCAACGGCGGAGCGTCTCCCCAGCGCCCGCCCTGGTAAAGCTGAGGGTCCGGTGTTCCACTGACCGGACCTGCGGTCTGGCTCGTCTGTCCACCGTTGAATCCATAATCGGCGGCCCACACCTGTCCGAGCGAGTCGGTAACCGCTTTCGCTGCTCCGCACTTTACGCGGATAGGCTTTTGGGTTTGTGCCGTTGCCGGCAAGGCTGCAAAAAACGCGAGTACTACGAACCACAGAAACCGTTTCATACGAGGTCCTCCTTGAAGCAGTGCTTCGTTTTTTTCAAAAATCTAGGAGGGCCGAGGGGTAGGGTCCTAGTTGCACTTCCGGCTTCACGGTACCAGTAGCCGACGAGTGAAACAATTGTTCCAAAGAACGGATTGGGTTCAGCGCCGTAGACAGGAAACCACCTGTCCTTGGGACTGCTCCTGTTCGGCACAGAGCTTCGCCTGGCCCGTTTTGCGCCGTCCTTTCAGCCAGCAGATTGATTGCGAAAACCGAGCAAGACCGTAGGAGTTGCAGGACAGGGCACGGAAAACAGCGAGCTCACCGGAAAGGATCCCATCCGCGGGCCGCAAGCGATTTTGCTTTTCCATCGGTTCCGACCATCAGAACGGAGCGGTTTAGCGTGAATTCTCCGATGCAGGTGAGCGGAATCCCCTTGAAGGTGCGGGGAAGGCCAGCCGCTCGAGCTTTGGGAACGGCAAATAAAAGTTCATAGTCATCGCCGCCGTGTAGGGCCATTTTCAGCCGCTCGGCCACCGGGGCCAGGGGACTTAACGGAAGCTGGGCGGCCTGAATGCGCGCGCCGCCGCCGCTCGCCTTGCACATTCGTCCTAAATCACTGGAAAGGCCGTCGGAAAGATCCATCATGGCACTGGCAATTCTCGTTTCGGCCAGCCAGCGCCCCAACGCGATCCGAGGAGCGGGGTAGAGATGTTTCTGCAGGCGCTGGTCGCGTCGCTGCACCTGCCGCGAATCTGTTTTAAGAATTTGCAACCCAGCTTCGGCTTCGCCGAGCCGCCCGCTTACATAGAGAAGGTCTCCGGGGCGGGCGCCGGAGCGGCGGGCGGCCACGCCCGGACGGATTTCCCCAATGACCGACACATGAATCAGCACGCGTTCGCTGCGGGTCGTGTCTCCTCCCGCCAGGGCACAATCCAACTGGCGGCTCTCGCGGCGCAATCCCGCCAGAAAGCCAGCCAGCCAGCTGCCCGTCAATTTATCCGGCAGAGCCAGGCTCAGCAGGAAGCACCGCGGCTGGCCCCCCATGGCGGCAATGTCACTCGCCGCCCGCGCCAGACATTTCCACCCCACAGAATCTGCTGGGTGTTTGTCGCGCAGGAAATGCTGTCCTTCAAGAAACCAGTCACAGGTCAGAACGATTTCCCGATTCTTGGTGGGAACCAGCAGAGCCGCGTCATCGCCAATGCCCAACTCGATCAAGCGGCGGCTTTTCACCCGTGCAGTGCCTTGGCGCCGAATCGTCTCGACAATGGACTCTTCATTGCCAAGTCGCGGCCGAGATTTGGCCTTATGCGCGAGCCGCTTCATCCGTGCGAGTATAGCGCCGTCTCATTACCCCTGCCCGAACGTACAGTGAACAGTTTTTAGCTGCCTGTTCCAAGGACAGTCAAATACAGGGTTGACTGTAACACCTACAGAATCTAGTATTCCCCAGGCCGCGAACCGCAGGTTCCGGGTTCGGCTTCTGGTATAATTGGAGTTCGCTTTCGCGGGGCTTGGGGATCACAAACCCGCTGAAGCAACCGGTTCTGAGGTACTTCGATACTGTATGAGCGGTAAGAACTATACTTTCTTCATCGCGTCGACGCCGGGCAAGCTCCGCAAGGTGATTGTGCCTGCCTACGTGCTGCATGGGCTCGCGGTTCTGGCCATTATCGGCGGAATCAGCGTAGCCGCAGCCGTTGGGTCGTACTCGCGCATGCTGTGGAAGGTGGGCAATTACAACGCTCTACGGCACGATCAGCAAACCCTCAAGAAGCAATACCAGCAGCTGCAAAGCACGGTAAACGACACCAATCAACGACTTGATTCGCTGCAATCGCTGGCCACCGAAGTAGCCATGACCTATGGCGTGCTGCGCTATCACCCTGCAGCATTCGATCAGTCTGACAATCCAGTAACGCCGCAAGACGCTTTCGATCGTTCTGTCGAGCAATACACTTTCTTGAAGCGCAATGCCGCGACAATCGCCCTTTCCAGCGGTGGTCTGCGCTTGATGCCGGGCATGACCTTCGCCGACTCCACCTACACTCCCGCTACGTGGCCGGTGATGGGCCATATCACGGACAGTTTTGGCGAGCGCTTGGATCCGTTCTCCGGGGAAGGTGCCTTTCATACCGGCGTCGATGTGGCGTCCGATTACGGCGCTCCTGTCCATGCCACCGCCGATGGCGTCGTTACCATTGCCGAAAATCACGCTGGCTATGGCCGACTGGTGGTCATTGACCACGGCTTCGGAATTACAACCTGGTACGCACATCTTTCCTCATTCACGGGAGTTCCCGGCGCTCGCGTAAAGCGCGGCGAAGTTGTGGGCTACACCGGCATCAGCGGCCGTTCAACCGGGCCGCACGTGCACTACGAAGTCCGCGTGAACAACGCACCGGTCAATCCCTGGCGTTATATGAAGTCCACGCCGGCCGGCGACTGAATCCGCCATCCCACCCGACAGCAGGACGAATCCGGCAGGCCAACTTCGCGCGTGACTATTTGCTGCTGCGCGGAGTTTTTCGCGCCGGCGGCTTCGCCTGACTGGGCGCTTCCGGCGTAGCGGGCGAAGTTTTTTCGGCGGCTTCAAGAAACTTGGGAGTCAGGTCAAACACCAGCCGGACCGATTGCGTGGTTCCCCGATCAACCTTGGAAACATCCGCGCTTTTTAGCAATTCCAAATAAGCTTCGCGCGCCCGAGGATTGAGTTGGTTTCTGGTTTTGGCGTCGTTCAGTCCGATTTCGGCGAGCTGCACGATCCCGGCGAGCGCGTCGGTGAGCTGCTTTATGATGCGGTCGGAACGCGATTCTCCGTCGGCCACAATTCGCAAGCCGTTATCCTGCGGCACGGCCGCTACCGTAATCCATTCAAGGGAATCGAGCAGCGTTGCCAGCTGTGGGGAACGCAGTCCTCCGGGCGCTTCTGAAGCCAGCGCCGAACCCGCCGCCGCGTCCTGGCGCAACACGGCAAATATCGGAGAACCCGCGAGTCTTGCAAATCGGGTGCGCCACTCCGCGGCGTCCGCGTTCGCAGCAGGAGCAGCGAGCAAGAGAGAAAAATTGGGGTCGTCGGTCAGTGCGATGCGGTTGTCGCGCAGAAAGACAAAGGTCATCCGCCGCGATACGTCGTTCATCGGCACAGAGTAAATGTCGTAGCCGTTCTGTTTTGCGATGGTGCCAAAGCGCGCCGCATAGGCGGCAATTTTCCTGCGGTCAAAGCGGCCTTCGGCCACGGCAAATAAATCGGATTCCCGGCCGTGTTTCTGCGTGGCGATGGCGATGCGATCGAGATCGCGCTCGTAGTCGAATCCGGTGGCCTTCAGAAATTGCCCGTACTCGGCATCGGCCTGCGGTTTGGGCGCCCATTTATAAAGCGCGGAAAAAAATGGAGCATTGCGCGATTCCTGAAAGTCGATGTAGATCACCGCGCTGGCATCGCCCGGCATTTGTGCCAGCAGCGCGTTGCGATCTCCTCCCCGCGCCGAACTCCACCGCTGGTATCCGTAAAAACCGAGGGCCGCCAAGAACACCAGCAGCGCTGCCGCGGCCACCCATTTTGTTTTCATCGCTGTTGCGCTCGCGCTCCCCGGGAATGGTGACGAAATCCGATTTTCGCATCCAATCGTCCAAGTGAAACATCAAAGTTGCTAGTAGTTTTTCAGGGATTGCCGCGGGACCTAAATCCGGTTGTGGACAACGAGCGCGATCCGCGGTTGAAAATTTTGTCTAACGTGCGGAATATAAAAGAGATAATCGGTGTCCAGGCAGTTACGAGGGGTGCCCTCTTTTCCACAGTGCTGGCATTCGACGTGCTCCGTTTCCGGGCTACCCCCTATTGCAATCGCAGTACCCTATCTGCTATTCTTACCCGGTTTGAGCAGCGCTGGCGTAGCTCAGCTGGTAGAGCATCTGATTTGTAATCAGAGGGTCGGGGGTTCAATTCCCTCCGCCAGCTCCACTAAGATTCGGTAGCGGAGTGAGGCGGAGCGATTCCTGGAAAAAAAATCGAACGGGCTGGTGTCTTTTGACACGAGTCCTTTTTGTGTTTTCGCCCCAAGCCAGTGCAAGTTATTGAATTGATTGTGCGGGAGTCATTTTTTCTCGTCCCAATCTTTTTCGGAGCACGCAGGATTTTTGTTCCGGTTGATTTTGCGGGGACGGGTGGGTGAGTGGCTAAAACCAGCAGACTGTAAATCTGCCGCTCCTTGCGGGCTACGGAGGTTCGAATCCTCCCCCGTCCACCAGTAACTCGCTGTTTGTTGTAAGCCGCAGGGCAATCGCATGATGCGATGTTCGTGAGCGGTCTAAATCGCGGCCCATGCGCCGTCAAGGAATGGTGCGCCGCAAGGGCTTGTATTTCGCAGGGCAATGTTTGGCCTGGATAGCTCAGCTGGTAGAGCGCGTCCTTGGTAAGGACGAGGTCACCGGTTCAATCCCGGTTCCAGGCTCCAGAATTTTGTTTTGGTAATTGGGCAGTAGGGGGAAGTTTTTGTAGCAACCGGGCGGGGGTAACTCAACGGTAGAGTCTCACTCTTCCAAGGTGATGGTTGCGGGTTCAAATCCCGTCCCCCGCTCCAAATTTTAATAGCAGCTCAGTTGCTCTTACTAACTGACGCAGAGGGTAGAGGAATATGGCGAAGGAGAAATTCGAGCGTAGTAAACCGCACGTGAACATCGGGACGATTGGTCACATTGACCATGGCAAGACGACGCTGACGGCGGCGATCACCAAGGTGTTGAGCAAGCACAACCCGAAGGTGGCGTTCCGGGCG
>DATHFT010000126.1:0-21228 GCA_035317965.1 Saccharimonadales bacterium (SeqCode)
TCGGCGGTCTGCTCGAGCACGTGATCGGACTGTGCGGCCTGGCCGCAAAAGTCGCCGCGCACTATCCCGAACTCAACCGCGACTTGCTTACAACGGTCGCGATTTTGCACGATGTCGGCAAGCTTGACGAACTGTGCTATGAAAAATCCATCGGCTACACGACCGAAGGCCAGCTGCTCGGCCATATCGTCATGGAAGTGGAAACCGTCGGCGCCGCGATGAATGCCATCGAAGGATTCCCCGCAAATCTGAAAGCGGTGGTGCAACACCTGCTGATCAGCCACCATGGCCAATACGATTTCGGCTCGCCCAAACTTCCCATGATCCGCGAAGCCCTGGTCTTCCACTACCTGGATGACCTGGACTCCAAACTAGCCGCCGTCCGCACCGCTCTGGCCGCCGCCATTCCCGGCGACGAATGGTCCACCTACAGCGCCGCCCTGGGCCGCAAATTCCTCAACCTCGACGAATATTTGAAGGGCGCCGCGCCCGGGACCGAGATACCGCGGTAGCCCCATGATTCCGCCATCGTACAAAATTCGGGATCTCCAGATCGCGCCGGCCGCAGTGCTGGCCCCGATGGCTGGAGTTACCGACACGCTTTTCCGGCGCGTGATTCGCGGACTGGGCGGGTGCGGGCTGCTCATGACCGAGTTCACTTCCTCGGAAGGAATTACCCGGAGCGCGAAAAAAACCTTGCGGTATTTGTATTTCGAAGAAGACGAGCATCCGATTGCGGCGCAGCTTTTCGGGGCGAATCCGGAGGTGATGGCTGAAGCGGCCAAGATGGTGGAGGACTTGGGATACGACGCTGTCGACATTAATCTCGGATGCCCGGCGAAAAAAGTGGTGAAGTGCGGCGGCTCCGGTTTGCTGCGGGATCTCCCGTTGCTCGGCGACATTTTCAGAGCTGTTCGCGCTGCGGTAAAAATTCCGCTCACGATTAAATTGCGCGCGGGATGGGACGACAAGTCCATCGTAGCCGTCGAAGTCGCAAGACTTGCCGAGTCGCTGGGCGTTGAAGGACTCGCCGTGCACCCGCGCACGCGCTGCCAGGGATACACGGGCGCAGCCGACTGGAAAATCATTGCGGCGGTGAAAGGCGCGGTAAAGATTCCCGTCATCGGCAATGGCGACATTAATACTCCGGAAGATGCGGCGCGCATGGTCGAGCAGACCGGGTGCGACGCGGTCATGATTGGCCGCGCAGCGGCGACAAATCCGTGGATTTTCCGCCAAATGCAGCAATTCGCCGCGAGTGGCCGTTACGACACGCCCACGGCCGAGGCCCGGCACCAGTTACTCTCTGACTACTACCAGAAAATTACCGCTGCCAACCTGCCTGATGGATTGGGCAAAATGAAACAGTTCGCATGCTGGTTTACCCATGGCGTGGGGAACGGCAGCGAACTTCGTCGAATCGTACATGCGGCGCGGACACCCGGAGAAGCGCTCGACAGCGTCGAACGTTTTTTTGCGGGACGAACCGTCGCAGCGGAGGAGGACCCGGCCCATGGTCCCAAGCGAGACATCGGTATCGAGGCAGCGCTCGGAACGTAGAATCGCTGTCCGTTTACCTCTCAAAGTGCGCGGTCGGGACAGCCGCGGATTTTCCTTCGAAGAAGATACCTCCAGTGAAAATTTGTGCCGCAACGGAGCGGCCTTCTCGACGCGCTTCGATCTGGCCGTGGGCTCGGACCTGGAGATACGCATCCCGCTTTCGGCTTACGCGACTCGCCGCACCGAAGCCGATTTCGCTACGCACGGCCGTGTCGTTCACGTCGCCGCCTCTGCGGTCGCCGGCGAGCGCATGATTGGCGTGCAGTTCACCGGCCCCCGCTTCCAGCGCGTGTTTCGTTCCGAATCTGCCGCCTGACGGCTGCTGAAATCGGCGGACGTGGATTTGCTTCGCACGTTTGCGGGTTTGGGCGCCGTCGTACGAAGCTTTCAACTATTCGCCATCAATCGCTGTTTCCGCGACTTCGTATCCCGCTTCAACGTGTTCCTTATACTCTTTTGCGACATCGATTCCCGGAATCACGGAAGTCAAACTGCCCATGATGCTGTTCATGACTGTAAAGGCTGGCTTGATCCAGCGCACAAACCGGCGCACCCAGCCGCCTTCGGCCTTCTCCTGCTTGGCTGAGGCCGCGAGTGCTTCATCGACTCGGCGCAGATGAAAATCGAGCGAAGTTTCTTTCAGCTCCAGCATTTCGCCGGTCAATCCTGTTTGTTCAAGCAGCGGCGCGAGTTCGTCGCGGCGCCGCTTGTCGTTCAGTATGGCGATTGCATCCGTGAAACTCCTGTCGGCAATGGGCCAACTCTCTTCCAGCCGTGGTTGCAATTCGGCCGGCAAGACGGCCGAACGGAGAAAGACCAGCTGTTTCAGAGTCTGGCGAATGCGTTCAAGCATTGCGGCGATTCGATTGAAATCATCCCCGCCCGTCATCCGGCCGCCGGAACTGGGATCGCCAAACTGGGGCGGCTTGTCAGATTTTGTGCCTTGTCCGGTCCTGATAAGAACTGGAGTTCCGGTTTCCGTCGGCATAGGAGGGCCTCGCTTTTTGCGAAGCCTACACCCGGACGCCGAGACCGGCCAAGCAGTTTGATTGCGGCAGTCGGGTGAATGAAGGGTGGCGAGCTCTGCAAATTTCCCACATCAATTTTACAGGGTCAGCGGGCGCTTCCTAGACGGAAGCGTCACGACCGGAGGGGCCAGGAGTTCCCTGGCGCTTTGCCGCCCGCTCTGGCTTGAGACTCGCGTTGGTAGTGCTCCCTACGGGCAACTAAGGAGTCCCTGTTGGCAAAGACTGTAATCCCGCCAAGAAAAGTACCCTCGCGTACTAAGCAGAATTCAGGACTTGTCGGTATTGTTCAGCGCTTTTCAAGTCCGTACTTTCAGATATGGCCTCCTGGGCGATGAAATGCGGTAATTGCGGTGAAGCGATCACGCACTCGCTTATTGATGATTCGAAGCTGGAGAATTTTTATTTTCCTCTGAAGCCAACATTCCCCCGGGGGGGAACAGAATTTGCGTGTCCCAACTGCGGACACAAAGCCACATACAATGCTCTAGACGTGTTCTACCGGGAATAAATCACGCCCGGCCGCCTCGGACAGCGTGCCTGGACAAAAATTCGTCTGGCGTGAATTGGGGGAAGAGCGGGCGGCGAATTGCTCGCCTGGCCGTGAGCCCCGGGGATCAGGCAAACAGAGGGATTTTCGCTTCGACCAGGGTGCCTGGTTCGCTGCGACTCACACTCAGGTCGCCGCCGAATTGCCGGAGACGTTCGCGCATGCCGGCAATACCGACTCCCATTCGTGTGACCGAGGATAACAATTCCATTTCTGCGGGCATGCCTTTGCCGTAGTCGCGAACGCGGATGGTTATCCAATCCGCTTGCTTTTCAATTTCCACCCTGGCACTTTCCGATTGCGCATGACGAAATACGTTGCTCAGCGCTTCCTGAACGACTCGGAAGACGGTCGTCTCAATATCGGAGCTAAGGCGAGGAAAATTCTGTGGTCGTACGGTAAGGGTTATGTCGATGTTGCTGCGTTTCGTCATGCCTTCCACAAACCAGTGCAGAGCGGCGCGCAAGCCGGTTTCATCAAGCAAAGGAGGATGCAGAAGATAGGAAAGATTGCGAACCATGGCCAGCGCATCCTCTGCAACTTTAGCGGCCTCTTCGTTCTTCATGCGATCCACGATCATCTTGAGCGCGGCCAGTTGTTGGCCGAGATCGTCGTGAAGGTCGCGAGCCAGCCGGCGCCGCTCTTCGTCTTGGATACTCAGCACCCGTCCAGAAAGTTTCTGAAGTTCCAGGGTCCGCAATTCGACGACGCGCTGCGCTTCGTCCAGCTGCGCAATCCGCGTCCGCAATTCCCGGTTCAAATTTTGGATGCGTTCGGCAGCCTCCCGGCGTTCCGTCATGTCTTGGGTGACTTTGGCAAAGCCGGACAGCTTGCCAGCGGGATCGCGCAAGGCCGTGATGGTAACCGACGCCCAGAATGTCGAGCCATCTTTTCTGACGCGCCAGCCCTCATCCGTGAAGCGGCCCTCTTTTTCGGCAAGCGTCAGTTCCCGCGAAGGCCAGGCACTCGCAATGGCGTCCGGCGGGTAAAATATAGAAAAATGTTTTCCTATGATCTCGCTTTTTTCGTAGCCCTTTAGCGCCCGTGCACCGGCATTCCACGTTAGTACGTGGCCGTCGGGGCTTAATACAAATATGGCATAGTCGCGAACACTATCGACCAGCAGGCGGAAAAGGTCGTCCCCGGGCGGGGATTTCGCGGTTGTTTCTGCTGCAGACAGCCCTAGTTCCGTCAATCCACGCCCCCTGAATTGTCCGCCGTTACGAGGATATCCTGACGTTTGGAGCCAACAATACAGTAGTTGCTGTAGTGAGTTTAGAGGCGAGAGCGAAACTTCGCTGGGCCGCTCGACAGGCCTCCGGCGATTTGGGCGGTCAGCAGCAGCGCCGGTTCCCGCCACACCCGCAGCCCAATTGACAACGGTGTACGGGGCGGCTCCATGCTAGAGTCGCAGGATTTGGGAGCCGGATGCCGGAGGTTGCAGCAGTCGACTCCTCGCGCACCAGCAAACGATCGGCTGCCGACTTCACGTGTCGGCTCGGTCATCAGGAGAAAACGTGGCTAGAAAACCAAAACAGAGCTTTCTGCGAGAACACTCGCTCAGCATAGCTGCGATTGCCATCCTCATCCTCTGGATCAGTCTTTATTCCGCTGCGGACCCGTCCAAACACCTGGGGTCTTTTTTCGGCAACGCGATCGCAGATTGGGCGGGCGTTGTCGTGACCATCTTCGGGACGAAATATCTGTATGAGTTGGGTTCGGCGGAGAGCAGGAAGCCGCCTCACAAAATCCTGGCCCCGATCTGGGAACCTCTGGTGCAGCATTCTCTGAGTATTTTTCTGTTCATAACCGGAATCGCGTGGGTCGTTCTTTATGCTCACGTCGATTCAGAATCGAAATGGGGACAAGTTGTTGGAAACATTGTGTCGGAGTGGACGCAGATTTTTGGACTGGTGCTGTTGACCAAAAAGCTGATGGAGCGGCGGTCGAAAGAGAGTGAGAAGTAGGGGCCAGAAGCTGGGCAGCGGGTTGCTCCGAAATTCCTCGCGCAGGCACTGGCCTGCTAACCTTTGGCAAGATACTTGGATACGACGGCCGCGCAGGCTTCGATAAACTCCTGTTCGGTTTTGTTGAACGTGCTCGCAAAATAGCTTTCAATGTCGAGTTCAGCGGCGAGTTTTCCGTTGGCGAAAACGGGCACGACGATTTCCGACTTCACCATATTTGATCCCGCGAGATAACGGGGGTCGGCGGAGACGTCTTGTACGACGACCACTTTGCCGCTGGTCGCTGCTGCGCCGCACAGGCCGGTTTCGATCGGAAAGCGGGCATTGGGGGTAAAACTGCCGACGTAGGGACCCACGATCAGATACCGCGCATCCGCGGGATCGACCAGGTAAAACCCAACCCAGTTGTAGCGGGTCATCTTTTCATGGAGCAGGGAGGTGATGCGTTCCATGAGCGAGCGCAGCGAGGGCGCCGTCTTGGCGTATTTGTCCAGATCGGTTAAAACGTCGCGTTGCGCGGGGGTCATTTTGTGTTCTGTGCTCCACCAATTATTTTAGTTCTTCACTGGTCGCGACTTTATCATGACACGGAGGGTCGCCACTCAGGCCGCCAATGATTTTCCATCCGTTTTTTGTTCTGCGCCAGGTGTGGGTGATGCGGGATTTGTGTGATGTTGTTTTGTCGGCGTCGGGCCAGAAGTAGTAGGTTATGGCAACATCGCCAAACACTGCAACCGCCAGGGGAGTTGGCAGGGGAACGGGTGCCGAGGGACGCGCGAACTCATCTTTGACGCCCCGTGCCAGAACTTGTTTCCCGACGGGACGCTCCTCATAGTCCGGCCAGCCCACAAATTGCTCGTCCCACAGGGCGACGTACTTTTCCGGGTCCTTGCCATTCATATACCGGAAAGCGTTTTCCTCCTCGTTCCAGACTTCCTGCTGGGCGGGAGACAATCGAAGCTGAGAGTCTGCGCGCGGGTGTGCCGGGCCGCTGGTCTTTGCAGCCGGCAAAAATGAAACGCAAAGGATAAGCGGCGCTGCTGCGAGTTTTGTCATCGATGCCTCATGCCGCCCAACGGGAATGCGCGAAAGCTCTCCCGCGTGTTGACCGGCCGGCGCGCGCGCACCCGAGCGGAGTGGAGCGGCGTATCCGAATTTCTAGGTCGCGACTGCGGCCCCGCGCCTAGGCCGACTCGGCCATAAGTGCGGCGAGCGTAGCACATGAAAATTTGCGGTACAACGCGTGGAAACTCTCTTTCCGAATCTCCGGCCTGCTGGCATGATGGTGCGCCACACGTCGCCGGAGAAACCATGCTCAAACAGCTTGTCCCGAAAAGTATTTGTCAGCCGATCCTTGCAGTCGGCCTGCTCGCCGGAACTTTTCTGGCAAGTTCTCTCGGCGCGCAGCAAATTTCGCTGCCAGCTCTTGTGACTCCGTCCACGGTTATCAGCAAAAACGGGCAACCGGTCACCTTCGCCATTCATGCATTCCTGGAATTCAAATCACTGGCCGAAGTATTTCCCTACATCGATTCGCAAATGGAGCGTTGGAAGAACAAGCTCGCGGACTCGGAGCGACAAACTCTGCGGGCGCAACTGCTGCGGCAGGGCGTTGAAAGCCGGGTCGTTTCCATGACCGACGAGCGACCGCTGGAGACTCTCCTCACGCACACGGCCGAACAGCTCCGCCAGGCCATCAGCTCCGTGCGCGAGCCGGTGCCCGCCGGATACGCTGAAGCCTTTCTGGCAGTGCAAGAAAAGTGGAAGCACGCACTGAACGGGTGGAGCGCATCGCCTTCGATTGCCGGACGTGTTCTGTCGAACTGGTATCCGATTGAAGAGGGAATTGAACTGTTTGGCGCGACCTACGATTCGACGGAGCACTTTTGGCAGGCGGTGAAATTTCATCCGGACACAACGGTGAAGGACTTGACCGACCTGCTTGCTACTCTCGAGGCCCGTGACTGGAAGCCGTGGTTTGCGCGGCTTGATGACGACGCGAAACTGTACGTGCCGAATGCCTATGCGGTCGAATTTCTTCGCGTCAATCTGACCACCGAACATTTCCGGGGATTCCGCGACGAACTCCGCCGCCACGGGCTGCAGCCCGGCGAGCACGCGCGCTACGCCCAGCAAAGAATTCCCGAACCGAACCCGCTCGAGGCGCGCACGAACGATGCATTCCGTTTCACTGCGCCGCAGGAAAAAATCATCTGGGGCGACCTCGCCGACATGCTGTATCTCGTCTACGCTTTTTCTCCCCCTGCCGATCCATTGCGCAAGACGCTTGCCGATCATCATTTTGACTATATCTATCTAGGCGACCGCAAAATCGGATTCATCAGCGAAGAATTCCGCTCGGTGATGCTCGAAGCGTTCAAAGTGAAATATCTCGGGATCCCGCGTTTCCGCGAAGTGATTTCTTCCATCCCGATGGAAATTCGCATCGAACATTACTTGAACGGCGGCGATTCGCCGGACATTCCCATTCCTGTCTACGTGGGGTACCTCAACCAGGTTCGCGACCTGGCGCGCGCGCATTGACTCGTTCCGCGCCCGGTTGTCGAGGACTTATGCCATTTGGCCGGGCGTTTGTCCGTGTCCAGGGCCGGAGACACAAACTCACAAAACGGAAGTCGTTAAACCCAACCACACCACGTCTCAAGCGTGGCCACCCGCCTGCCCGCACCAGCGCAGAATATTACTTGCATAATGCAAGTAATATGCGGCAGACTTATTTTTGCCGACAAATTGTTTCCGGGAGCCGCGGCCGGCTTTGCCGTTTCCTGGAAAGGAGCTTTCATGAATCTTGCCGAAACACCGGAAATTGTCACATTTCCCGCCATTCATTATGTATTTGCCGAGAAAACCGGGGCATTCGAGACGATCGCAGGACAGGCCTGGCAGCAGGTGCACGGGCTGGTAGGGAAAATCTCAGAGCACAATACGGTTACCGGGTACACCAGTTTGTACAAAACGGGGCCGAAGATTTATCGGGCAGGAGTTTCGCTGTCCGCGCCGCCCCGGGATTTGCCCGCGGGACTTGAATACACAGAATTCCAGGGCGGCAGCTACAGCCGGTTTGTCCTGACCGGCCCTTATTCCAATTTGCCGCAGGCCTCGCGCCGTGTTTTTGAAATTGTGGCGGAACGAAAAATCCAGCTTCGCGATGATTTCTGCATCGAAAATTATGTCAGCGATCCGCGGACGACCCCGGAAGAGCGCTGGGTAACGCAAATATTGATTCCCACCGTTTGACGGCCACTCGAGCGACAGCGCCGGAAAAATGAAACAGCCCTTTGCCAAAAGCAAAGGGCTGTTTCTCGTGCGTGAAACTGACGATCCTGACCGCTTATTTAGGGAGTAACGCGAATGCTGATGGCCAAGTTCGCGCCGTTGGACTGGCGATAGGTGACTTCGGCATTGGAATCAACCTTGAGTTTGCCGTCAACGGTAGTGTTCTTGTCGATCTGAAATGTCATGCTCTTGGCAGCCGGCATAGACTGCGCAAAGCTTTGACCTGGGCCTGTGGACGGCGCCGTCACGTTGATCGTGACCGACGTTTTGTCAAACGCAGTGATTTTCCCGGAAGCAGACTGCGCCTGAGCGTCACTCTGCGACTTGGTGATATCCGGGCGAGTACTCGGCGTTTGCTGCGGGGCGGCGCAAACCGCTGCGGCAAGGGCCAAACTCGAGATTGCTGTGAATGCGATACGACGTACGTTCATGGTCAAAACCTCCTGTGGGTTTTGACTGGGCATACCACGTAAGAGCAGAACGGGGGCCAATCCAGCCTGCAGCACAGCAAACCGATAAGTGCAGGCAAGCAGAGAGGGATTGCCTGAAATTATTGATTGAGTGAATTCAGAAAAGAAGTACTAGCCCGAGAAATCTTTGCATGGCAATCGGCGAAAGTGCTCGATGATTTTTGAAGGACGCCGGTTTCTACAGGGAAGCCTGTAGATTTTCTGCCAAGCGAGCGCGCCGCCGAGCGCAGCAGCCGCGGCGGCTAGAGACTAGCGGTGCGTGGGAAGCGGACCGATCATGGCCGGGCGCGGGGTGTCTTTGCTGACGGCCGGCGCAGGGATGGCTTTCCCTCCATCATCGGAAAAGGAGGTCTTGAGAGAGGCCGTCAGGGACATGGCTTTGCCATGATCTGTGAGACTGGTGACCAGCAGTTCGTAACGGAAGCCGTCGGGATGACCCTTGCTGCGCAAGAGCGCAAGGATCCCGTGCACTTCCGCGTCGGGATGAACGATGACTTCGTTTCCGGAGACAACCGCGGAAACGACCGAGCCGTGGAACTCTGCGCCGTCACGGTCGACATCGGAATCCATGGAATCAAGGATCCGGACCTCGAGCACGGTGCCTTTTGGCAGGGAATCGGTGACATCGTTGCCGGCACGCAGGAGCGTCTGCAAATGGAACGTCAGAACTGTGCCCGCCGAAACACGAACCGGTTCGATCGTGGTCTTTTGAGCTCTGGCTGCGTTGGGTAGAAAAGTGACAGTGAATAGAAGGATAGCGAGAAACCGAACCATGGGCTGGGGCCTACCTTTTGTTGGCGTGCAAAAAGAAAGATTAAAATCGGGCCGCGAGCGCGTCAACTTCAAATATGAGTTGCGTCGCATAGAAAAAGTTGGATGAAATATGATCATGAATTTAGTGGGGGTTATCATTGGGTTTGGCGTCATTCTGGGCTTGCTGCGCCTGTTGCTGGCGCGCTGCTTTGGCCGCACGGTTGCGCCGGGCGATCTCGCCGAGAGACTCGGTTTGCTGGGGCTCCGAGGCCTGGTAGGCCGCATTGGGGTCCGGCGCTGAAATCGTGGTTCCGTGAATCGTGCCCAAGGCTGGGCTCGTCGAGGGGGTTCGGGGCGCCGCAGGCTCGCTTTGCGAGGCGATTGGAACGGTGGACGCCGACACTCGAGCCGGTTCAGCCACAGTTGAAAATCCTACAGATACGGGTTCTGCTGAAGCCGCGGGCTGCCCGGGAGAACTTAGCTTGGTTTCAGACGCCAACGCAGGGACGGGGACCAGGGGTACGTCCGGAGCGAGCACCGGCTGTCCGCTTCTGCCATTTGAAAAGTAGTCGGAGAGCACGATAGAGCAGGCGTCTTTAAGGGCGTTTCGCGCGTCACCGGCAAGTCCGGAAGCCACGATGACGCCAGAAGCGTTAAGGACTTGCAGCCGACTCTTGGAGCCGTCCTGGGGGGACATGCGTATTGTGTAGTCGGAACCCGCTTCCTGCCCGGAAACCTGGATGCCGGGACAATCGCCGAGAAGGTCGGTGGCGACCTTGGGATTGCCAGCAGAGGAAATGCTGGCGGATCCTGTTTCAACAGGACCAACGACGAAGACCACGGGCTTGGTGGCCGGGTCGTTTTGCCCGAATGCTGCCGCTGAAAAGATCAAGCCGGCTGAGGCTGCAATGACAGATTTCAGCATGAAAACTCTCCTGATTCATAGTGGCGTGAACGGCCCGATCATTTCTACTGGTCAGAGGGGCAGGCGGCGAAAGCATTACTGTTCTTGCTGGTGGCGTGGTAAATCGGAGCAAATTCACGAGTTACAAGGCAAAGCGGCGAAGGAGAGCCCTCCAGAGAGCGCTCCTTCGCCGCGTGAGTGCAAGGCTTGAGACCGGCCCGACCCGCGGGGCCCGGAACTCCATTCAAATGAGCCGGAACGCTGCGGCTACGGTGTGATTTCCAGGATGACGACACGATCGGAAATTTCCAGCGGATCCCCTTGGCCGTGACCAAGGAAGGCGGTTTGCATTGTTCCGCTTTGATCCAGCTGGTGAGCGACAATCCGGGTGGTGTTTTTGGTGGTGACGGAGATGGTGCGCGGCGCGACAGTCAGGACGGACCGGGTGTCCACGTCGTAGCTGGGCGTCTCGATCCAGACCGCTAGAAAGAAAGTCCCATCCCGCTTTTGCATCAGCAAGTGGTGCACATCGGTTTGGTCGCCGCCGAGTGTGTAATCGAGCTTGCCGGTCTGGAAACTGGCGCCCGGATCGGAAAGAAGATTCAAGACGCTTTTCAGGGAGTCATAGGCCGGCTTGTGGGAAAAATTAGGACGAAGCAATCCGAACGAGTTGTCGGTGGAAACGGTGAGATCCAGCAGCTCGTAAATATACGTTCGCCGAATGCCATGCCTCCATTGTTCGAAAACGACCCGGGGCAGATATTTTCCGGCAACGTCTTCCGGGATTCCCATTAGTTTCTTGACGTCGTTGAAATAGCCGGTTTCCGTGGTGATGATCGATTTATTCGGCCATGCCTGTTTTGCAAGATTCATATTCCAGGCGATGCTGCCATAGCCGTTGTTGGCCCAGCCGGGGGTGCCAGGGTTGCGTCCTCCGAAATAGTCGTGAATGTTGGCGTCGTCAAAATTGGCCGCAGCGCCGGATATTTTGGCGTAGGAAGCTTGCTGGGTCAATGAAGGTCCAATAATGCGATAGCCGGATGTACGGGAATTCGATTTTACGGCGGTGTGCAGCCTGGCGAGGAACGTGTTGAGCGTGGCAGCCCAATTCGCGTCGCCGCTGATGTCATATTCGTTGGGAGCCTCGTAGCCTTCAAAGCTGCTGGAGACGCGATTCGGATAATCGGTCAACAGCGAATCACTTTGTTTTACCGAAGTGGTGAGAATGGATTTGACTCCAGCCTTGCCGAGTTGATTAAGACGGTCGTAGTAGGGAGCCCACGTGGTGTCGATGAGGCCGTCCCGAATGTGCCGCACGCCGAGACCGAGGATCGCGCTTTGCACGGAGGAGAAATTTTCATACGGCGTACCGGTGTAATGAAGATGGACGTTGACGCCGATGCTGTCGACAATTTGGTCCGCACTGGTCGCCGACTCCCCGGTCGTTGAGGCCGTCGCCGGGGCTACGGGCTTGGCGGAGACCGACGCCGAATTGCTGCTTTCTCCCGCTGAGTTCCGGGCGGACACCGCGTAGTAGTAGGTGGTTCCGTTGGTGACGGCGGCGTCTTTGTAGGAAGTGGCAATCAACGCGCCATCCACGATGGAATACGGGCCGCCGCTCGAGGTTGCGCGTTTCACGTTGTAGCTCGCGGCATTCGTGGCGGCCGACCAGGTCAGCTGAACCTGGGCGTTACCCGGTGTAGCAGCCAGTCCGCTGGGGGTTGCTGGCGCGGGCGGGTTCGCTGGAGGGGGCTTTGGAGCGGCGGGAGTGGCCGTCACCTGGTTCGAATTGGAACTCTCACCTGCTGTGTTCACCGCCGTTACCACATAAAAGTAGGGAGTTCCGTTGTGCAAGCCGGCGTCGGTGTAAGCCGTCGAACTCGCGGCCTTAATCTGTTGATAGGCGCCCGTGCTGGCCAAAGCGCGCTTAACGTGGTAACTGGTTGCGCCGGCTTCAGCAGTCCAGGACAAATTGACGAGTGCATTTCCTGCTGTGACGTTCAGATGCACCGGTGAAGGCGCTGTTGCAGCCGCCTTCGGAGTGGCGCTCGACGGTGTGGAGTTTGCGCTTTCGCCCTCGGAATTGGCTGCGGAAATGACATAAAAATATTTTGTTCCATTGGTCAAGCCCGTATCGGTGTAGCTGGGGGAAGCGCTGGAAGCGACCTGCGTGAAAGTGCCGGAAGCCGATGTGGATCGTTTGACGTGATAGACGGTCGCGTCAGCGACAACGGGCCAACCAAGCGAGACCGCCGCATTGCCCGGCTTGGCGGTTACAGCGGCCGGTGCAACTGGAACGGACATGCTGTTATCAGTTTTGCTCCCGCCCGCAATCGCGCATCCGCCGGAGACCAGCGCCAAGGCCAAAACCGAAAGACAAAGGACCAGGGGGACAAGATTGCCGAGTCGCCTTCGCAGGTGGCGGTAGGTGCTGCCGGCGTGCTGGTGGCAAATGAGACGTTTGCCCGCAGAGCGGGCTTTGGGCTGGGTATAGATTTTCATTTTGTCCCTAATTCCTGGCAACGCGGTCCCGAAAGGCAAGGGGCGGAGGTTGTCCAAGGCGGAAGGGTACCGGTACGAGCTTGCTCGAACAACTGGCCAACAGAACAGTTTCCGCACAGGGCCGCTTGTTGCCCCTGGCACTGCTCTATAGAATGCGTGTAATTCGTGCGGGAATGCTCCTGCGTTTCCTCCCGCTCGCTGTGGGCACAGATTACGGACCTAAGGAGTGGGGAATGGATCAGTTCTTGAGGCTGGGGCGGGTGCTTTTTGCCATACCGATGATCGTTTTCGGACTTCAGTACGTTTCAACAGGAAAATATGCCGGAGGATTGCCGCCGGTGGCGCCGTGGGCTCCCGGGGGCGCACCCGGAGCGTATCTGGTCGGGGTGATTTTGATTCTGCTCGGAACCGGAATTGTAGTTGGGTTCAGGGCGCGGATGGCGGCGACACTTCTTGGACTTTTATTTTTGCTTTGCGCGATTGTGCTGCATGCCTCGCACGGACGGGAAATTGTACAAGACGGGACCGAACGCACGCGCTTTCTCGAACCACTGGCACTTGCCGGTGCGGCCTTTGTTTTGGCGGGATTGCTCGGCCCTAAGACCTCCGCACGCGGCTGGGAAACGGTTACGGGCGGCCTGGCGACAGCCGGGCGTTATATTTTTGCCCTGCCCATGGTAATTTTTGGATTGCAGCATTTCGAGTTTGAGAAGTTTCTGGTGTCGCTGGTTCCCGCCTGGATGCCGTGGCATCTGTTTTTGATTCGTCTTACCGGGGCGGCCATGGTGGCTGCGGGTTTAGCGATGACCTTTAATCTGCTCGGACGGCTGGCGGCGCTCGGTTTAGCGGCCATGTTTCTTGTTTTTGTGGTGACCTTGCATACCCCGAGAGTCCTGGCGGCAATTCACAATCATGATGAGCTGACGAGTCTGTTTGTGGCGCTGGCGTTTTGCGGAGCGTCGCTCGTTTTGGCAGAGAGTCTCGAGGACCGCCGGGGCCGCGCAGTGGTTTGAAGATTTCCGCGGACCTGCGCTCACTTGCGATTTCAAATAACTGCGGTCGCTTCCCAAGTCTCGGCGACAGCACTCCCCCGGGACGAGCATGTGCAAAGCTGCGGTCAATTGGCGGGTAGCGCGAAGGCCAGGACTTCGTCGGAAACCTTTACGCCGAGTGAGCCGCCACCGCCGACGGCGATCACCACAAATTGTCTGTGGGATTTCTTGCCCAGGTAGGTGAGCGGGGTCGCGTGGGCGTTGGCGTTGAGAGTGAAGGACCAGAGTTCTTCGCCGGTTTTGGCGTCGAAGGCGCGGAAGCGGTTGTCCATGGTAGCGCCGATGAAGACAACGCCATTGGCGATGATCGAGCCGCCGAGATTGGGCGTGCCGGTTTTGACTTTAAGATGGGTGAAGAAGCCCAGGGGAACTTTCCAAACAATTTCGCCTTTATTCATGTCGACGGCGTTTAGTGTGCCCCAGGGCGGTTGCTGGCAGGGGAGGCGATCTTTATCCCAGAAGCGGGCGTATTCACCTTCTTTGTTGGCGCGACGGTACGGTTCGGGCGAGCCGGGCGGCTGCGGCTTGAGAGCGCCGACGGCGCCGAGTTCATTGACGTTGACGAACAGGTAGCCGCTGGTCGGATCAAAGGCAGCGCCGGACCAGTTGGCTCCGCCGAGCGAGCCGGGAAAGACCAGAGTCTGATTTAGCCCGTAAGGTCCGTACATGCCGTGCTGCTCAAGTGATTTGAAAAATTCGGCGCAGTCGTTTTGCGATTCCGGACTGACCGTTGTGAGTTCCCGGGCGGTTAGAGATTGCCGCGCGAGGGGTGGCGGTTTCACGGGGACAGGTTGTGTCGGGGAAGCGGACTCGCCGGGAACGGTGCTTCTAGGGACGGGGCGTTCTTCCACCGGAAAAAGCGGTTTGCCGGTTTCGCGATCGAGGACAAAGACGTAACCCATTTTTGTGACCTGAGCTATGGCGGGAATTTCCTTCCCGTCGCGGTGGATGGTGATGAGGACCGGCTGGGCGGGAAGATCGTAGTCCCAAAGATCGTGATGGACCATTTGATAAAACCACACGAGTTTGCCGGTTGCGGCGTTCAGAGCGACAAGCGAGTTGCCGAAAAGATTATCGCCCTGGCGATCGGCACCGTAGAAATCGTAGGAAGGTGAGCCCACTGGCAGGAACAGCAGTCCGCGTTCGACGTCGACGCTCATGATGGACCAGACGTTTGCGCCCGTGCGGTCCCGCCAGCTGTCTCCACTCCAGGAATCATGATGCGGCTCGCCAGGTTGCGGAATGGTATGAAAGGTCCAGACCAGTCGCCCGGTGCGCACGTCGAACGCGCGAACCATTCCGCTGGGACCTTTGGTGGGAAATTCCGGGACGGCGGCACTGACAATGGCCAGATTCTGGTAAATGGCCGGCGGTGAGGTGACGGAATATTCCATTTTCATGTCGGAGCCAAACGGAGGAGCGTTTGCGCCAGGACGCAAATCAATTTCGCCATTCTTGCCAAAATCCCGGCAGGGCCGTCCGTCTTTTGCGTTGAGTGCGATCAAGCGGCCGTCGAAAGTGCCGTAGATGATGCGGGAGTCTCGGCCGTCGGCGCTTTGCCAATAGGCGACGCCACGATGTTGGTAGAAGTGGTGGCGGCCGGATTTGCCCGCTTGTGGGTCAAACTGCCAAAGTTCGCTGCCGGTGTCGGAGTCCAGTGCGATGACGCGACTCGATGGCGTGGAAAAATAGAGAACCCCATCCACTACAATGGGTGTGGATTCAAATGGGGCGGTGTGGTGACGATTGGCTTCGACTTCGTCGCGGTCGAGTTCGCCCATGTGGTAGGTCCAGGCCGGTGCAAGCTTCGCGACGTTAGCGCGACTGATTTGCGTGAGCGGCGAGTAGCGGCGGCCGCCGGGATCGTTGCCGTACGAGGGCCAGTCCTGGGCGCAGGCAACCACCGCCATGAAAAACATACTCAAAAGGAAGAGCGTCGCTCGCCTGAACACCACGCGTTTCGCTGCTGACCGAAGAGCGGAATATTGCGGCACGGTTTTCGGCATTGGCCCCTTCCCGCTGCGACGCTACAATCAAGACGTTGCTGAAAAGCTTGAAAACACGTTTTCAAGCGGAAAGATGATACCCCATCCTGCGGAAAGTGGTTTGCGGAGATGAGCGGGCAATGCGAGAATAACCGGATGAGAAAACTACAAAATATAATGATGGGCATGAGTGCGGCCGGGATGTTGCTGGCTGGAAATTGTTGGGCGCAGGATAGTCCAGCGGCGCCGGCGGCAAAGTCCGCCCCGGCTGCCAAAGCGCAGAGCGGTGGAGCGGCACAGAGCGGCGCCAAGCCAGCGACTCCGGCCAAACCGCGAACCGGAACGGCCGCGCGTCCCCAGACTCCGCTGACTCTCAAGACCCAAAAAGACAAGGCCAGCTACGCGATCGGCATAAACATTGGAAAGAGCATGCGTCGGGATGAAGTCGATATCGATGCGGCCATTCTGGCGCGCGGCTTGCGGGATGCCATGGCCGGCGGCAAACTGCTTTTGACAGAAGACGAGGCCAAAGCGGTTCTTAGCGCGCTGGCCGCAGAAATGAAACAGAAACAGGAAGTTAAGATGGCGGCACTGGGGATGGCGAATAAAAAGTCGGGCGAAGAATTTCTGGCCGCGAATAAGGCGAAGGACGGTGTGGTTACGCTGCCGGACGGACTGCAATACAAGATTCTGAAAGAGGGAACCGGGCCAAAGCCCAAGGCCGACGACGAAGTGGTTTGCAACTACAAGGGAACGCTCATCGACAATACGGAGTTTGACAGTTCCTACAAGCGCGGAGAGCCGGCTACGTTTCCTGTGAATGGCGTGATCAAGGGCTGGACCGAAGCGTTGCAGCTGATGCCCGTGGGTTCGAAGTGGCAGCTTTTCCTGCCGTCGAATCTCGCCTATGGCGAACGTTCGCCGGGGCCGGAAATCGGGCCGGATTCAACGCTGGTATTTGAAGTGGAGTTGATGGCGATCAATCCGAAAAAGGCAGATACGCCGAAGCCGGAGGCAGTGAAGCCCGCGGACGGGAAACCGGCCGACGCGAAGCCCGAGGATCCTGCTCCGAAGCCGCAATAATTTGCGTCAAGCAAGACCACTGGAGATGATGGCCCGTCGCAGTTTTGGCGGGCCGTTTCTTTTTGCCAAACTATGATTCACGTCGCCAGCGGCGCGGGCGTGTTGCAGGCGAGGGAAATTATTCCGGGGGCTGGGGGCTGGCTTCGCGCGAGTCCACGAGTTGGTCGTAGGCGTCGCGACGGGACAGGCCGCGTTCCCTGGCGGCGAGTTTGAGCGCTTCTTTGCGATCGAGTTTGGCCTGGTGCATTAATTCTTCGACCCGGGCGGCGAGTGATTGCGAGGAATCTGTCTCGGAACGCGGCTCGTTGGCATCGAATGCGCCGATGATCAAAGTGATTTCACCGCGAGCGGGGCGCTCTAGAAGGGACGCGGAGATTTCGGAAAGTTTGCCGCGGCGGAATTCTTCGTGAAGCTTGGTGACTTCGCGGGCCAGGCAAGCGGGACGATCCCCCAGAATTTCTCGGGCGTCAGAGACCGTTTCGGCGATGCGGTGCGGAGCTTCGTACAGAACGATCGTACGATCCTCGATACGGAGATGTTCGAGGGCGCGGCGGCGTTCTCCGGCGCGGTTGGGAAGAAAGCCGACGAAAAGAAATTCTTCGTTGGGGAGACCGGAAGCCGACAAAGAAGCCAGAAGCGCGGACGGGCCGGGAATGGGGACAACGGGAATCTGGTGGCGCAGGCAGAGGGTGACGAGGCGATGGCCGGGATCGGAAACCAGCGGGGTACCGGCGTCACTGACGAGAGCGATCTTTGCGCCTTGCTCGAGTGCGACGATGAGTTCCGGAGCGCGAGTCATCTCATTGTGTTCGTGATAGCTGACGAGCGGCTTGTGGATGTCGTAATGCGTGAGCAGCCTTTGCGTGTGGCGGGTATCCTCGCAGGCGATGCGATCGGCTTCTTTGAGGATGCGCAGGGCGCGCAGGGTGATGTCCTCGAGGTTGCCGATCGGAGTGCCAACCAGATAAAGACAGCCGATCGTAGTGCGTTCGCTGGACATGGATTTCAGGATTGAGTCTAGCACGCGGGTTGCGCCAGCATCAGGCGAGTTGGAGTGCATGATATACTTCTCTATTCGAATATTTGTGAGGAGAGTGGTTTGTGCCTTTGTACGAGTACAAGTGCCTGAAGTGTGGACGGCATACGGAGAAAATTGAGTCGGTGGCGGGTCCGCATTTAGCCAAGTGTCCGCACTGCGGCGGCAAAGTGGAGTCGGTGATTACGGCGCCGGCCATCAAGTTTAAGGGCGCGGGCTGGTATGTGAATGACTACGCCGGCAAGTCCGGCACCGGTGAAGCGAAGAGCGAGAGCGATTCCGGAGAGCCGAAGGACAGCAAGGACGGCGCGAAAGATTCCGCTGCAAAAGATTCCTCAACCAAGGATTCCGGCAGCAAGGAACCCAGCGCAAAGGAAAGTAGCTCGAAAGAATCCAAAGAAAAAAAACCGGCCAAAAAGAAGTAGATGCGGGGTCAGTGAACGCCCCGGCAGGCTGGCAACGCCAAACGCGCTTAGAGTTTGACCGTTTTCAGGTAGGCGCGGAACGCCGCGCCGAATTCGGGATTTTGCAGGGCTAGTTCGACTGTGGCTTTCAGAAAGCCGAGTTTTTCTCCCGCGTCGTAGGAAATCCCATCGTAAATGTAGGCCCACAGTCCGTGCTCCTGCGCGAGAATGCGCAGACCGTCGGTCAGCTGGATTTCGCCGCCTGCGCCGGGCTTGGTGCGTTCGAGACAATCAAAAATTGCCGGCGGCAGAACGTAACGGCCGGTGATAGCCAGATTCGACGGGGCCACTTCCGGTTTTGGCTTTTCCACCAGGTCGCGGATACGCATCAGGCGCGCGCCAAAAGGTGGTTGCGGGGCGGGTTCGCCGGCCACGATGCCGTACAGGTAGGTTTTCTCCTTGGGAACTTCTTCAACGGCGATGGCACCGACGCCGGTGGCTTGGTAGACGTCGATCAATTGCTTGGTGGCGGGGTTTTCGCCGGGGATCAAGACGTCGCCAAGAAGAACGGCGAACGGTTCTTCGCCGACCAGATCGCGGGCTACCGAAACAGCGTGCCCCAGTCCGAGAGGTTCTTTCTGGCGCGTGTAACTGAACTGGACCATATTGCTGATCTTGCGGATCAGCTCCACTAGATCTTTCTTGCCTTTGTCTTCAAGGAAGCGCTCAAGGGATGGCGAGTAATCGAAGTGATCTTCGATAGAACTTTTTCCCCGTCCGGTGACGATAATGATGTGCTCGATGCCGGAGGCGACACACTCCTCGACGACATATTGGATTTGTGGTTTGTCGACGACGGTGAGCATTTCTTTGGGTTGCGCTTTGGTCGCGGGAAGAAAGCGCGTGCCAAGTCCTGCGGCGGGCAGGACGGCCTTTCTAACTTTGCGCAGGGGTGAAGGATTGGTGCCGGAAGTCGGAGAGTTCGTCGTCATAGTCGGTTTGGGCGCAATCGAGACGAAATAAAATAAGTCCCATCGGCGCTTTTTGGACAGTAGCCGTGGCGATGGGGTGTTGTCAATCGGGAGGAACCCTAGAAGTCTTGGCACCTCGCGCCGGGGAATTGCCTAGATCTGCTGACGGAGGTTGGGACGCAGCGTGAGCGAGCCGTCATCGTTCAGCTTCTGCTGGCAAGCCCACCGCACCGGATAGCGCATTCCCTTTACCTCAATCTCCGCCCTAAGTTTCAATCCTTTCCAATCGGCGACGTCCGGTAGCACGAACTGTGCCTGCCGAATCTTGCCCGGCAGAGGGCAACCGGCGTCCAGACAACCGCTCTTGAGCACTTTGCCGTCCGGGCTCTCTACGCTCACCCGCAATACGCCCGGCACCCCGGCGATGCCGTCATTCACGAAGCCGACAATGAGCCCCAGGTAACCATCGGCCTTATAACTCCAGATGAAAGACGGCCTCACCCGATAGCCAATTCGGCGACTGATCCGGTCAAACGCCGCCGGATAGGCCTGGTAGTAGCTCAGCAGATTCTTTGCACTGATCTGGTGAAAATTCCAGAGCGACCAGTAATTCGCCCCGACATCAATCACATGAGCGATCATGTTCTCTGCCGGAGATATCCCTTCATGGGCGAGGCGCGGATCGGGAGGTTTACCCGGAAGCCCCTGCTCGAGCAATGCCGCGATCCAGGGCGGGCGATTGCTGAGCGCTTCGATCTGCTCGTTCTCAATAAAGATGGTATCGCTCCGAATCCAATTGTTGCTGCGGACCGTGCGGTCGAGCAGTTCTGAATTACCAACCTGGCTGAAGTCTGGTTGCGTATTGGTCAGTAGAGGAGTCTTCGAAAAGTGTTCCAGCTGGACTTCCAGCATGCTGGTCCAGGTGCGCTCGGCGGTCTGCGGGTCAGGGAACGGATTGTTGCCAAAGGGCCAGGTGTGCCCTTCGCCCCAAAAGCCATACATGAAGGTATCGATAAACTCGATGAGCGGATTGCCATCAAATTCCGCTGCCAGCAAGCCAACCAGTTCGGCGAATGCGTGCTGAAAAAAAGGATGGTCGAACCGGGGCTGATACCGCGCATGCGGATTCTGTAAATATCTTTGCGCCGCGGCCTTCTCCGCCTGATCGCGAAGCACCAGATCAACCTTCGGCACTTTGTCGAGGACAAAATCCGGGAGGGCCGGCTCGTGTGTGTAGTCTGGAGCGGACATCTGAACTCGCAATCCGACCCGCTTGTTGTTCTTCTTGGCCAGGGCCAAGACGAGCTTCAGGTAGTCGGGCATCTCCAGTCGTCCAGGCCGCGGCTGTATTTCCCGCCAGGTCGGACGGATGTAAAGCTGCTCGCCCAAGGGAAATTGCACGAGCTCTTCGATCGCCTGAGGAATATTGTCGGACTTGATTTCCTCGGTGCCGCTGTCTGCCGTGATATAGGTGACCAGTCCTTTCCCGTAGTTCGGCACGACGCCTTCTGAAGAAGTCGTGGTCATCACCACTTCATCGGCCGGAATGACGGCATCAGGCGGGTATTGAGGGAACGGACCCTGATTGAGGCGGGCGGTGACCTGGGGACCGGAGCCGAAGTCGTAGTGTCCCCAGTTGTGAGCGGCGACCTTCGCTTGCGCTTTACCC
>DATHFT010000127.1:0-4071 GCA_035317965.1 Saccharimonadales bacterium (SeqCode)
TCGCGCCAGAACCTCTGCTCGTCGGAGTTCCCTCGTACTCATCGCTGTCCTCTTCAACCGGACCTCCTCTGGAGGCCGCAGTGTAGGGGACATTTCTAATGGGGGCTGGAGGGGACACTATCAAAGAGGTTCAACACGCAAGACGGAAAGCGGTAGTGTCTCAGTTTGGTTTTGAGGCTCTAAAATGGACTGCTCGCCTGACCAATGGGTTCTCCAAAAAGATTGAGAATCATGCCGCAATGGTAGCTATTCACTTCATGTACTACAACTTTGCTAGGATTCACAAGAGGCTGCGCGTAACCCCGGCAATGGCCGCTGGCATTGCTGATCACGTCTGGTCGCTTGAGGAAATCTTCCTATTAGCCGCATGAAAACTTTTAAGCAGTTGGTCCGGGCATCCAGCAAGATTGTAGGCGGGATTGCTGTGCTCGTGTTCTTTCGCGCTCCATTCACGAATACAGGTTTGGCGCTTACGGTCGGCTCAGTGGTAGTTGGCCTTGCCTGTTTAGCGGCTTATACGTGGTCGGAACCAGACGATGATGTGTCTGAGAATTCAAACTGAGACACTATCCGGAAAGCTTATGAGAAATCTATTGCGGGAACTGCTTGATACTCGTCACCCGTTCGCCCCGAAATCGCACAAACACCGTCTTGTTCGGCGGCTGGCCATAAATCCAATCCTCAATATCGTTTCCATCATGGTCGCGTTCCCGAATCTTATGATCCGGCTTGCCAATGGCAGCGACAATCTCTTCGCGGTCCATTCCCACGACGGGCTTCCGCTGCTCGATCGCCTTTTTCATTTCCGGTGGCAATGTGTCAATCCACTGCACTGCCGCCGACCGCTCTCTGGCAAAGTTCACCAGAGGAGCTAACAGTTGCTTCAGATCCTCTGGCGTCATATCAGGTAACGGTTTGCTAAATTCCAGAAACACCGTGCTGCCCATTCCCGGCTGCAGTCCCGGGGGGCCCTGATCCTGCGTGGAGGAAGCCTGCGCCGTCGGCAGACCACCCATATCGATATGCAAGTGGTCCTTCCAGCTCTTTTTTCCGCGCCCTCCGCCATTTAGATCCACGACAATCTGGTGATCGCGAAATTCCAATTTTGTAATCTGAACCTTATCTCCGGTGTTCACGGCCGCACCGTGCGTCGCGACAGCCCGGTCCAGCAGCTCGCCGTTCATCGGCTTGCCCACATGAACCAGAAATCCCTCTTTACCGGCTGGCAGCGGTTTGATGGCTTTCCCGAATTCCCCTGAAACGTAGCGAATCAGTTCGAGCTTCGACTGGCCCTGCAGAGGCCCGTTCTTCCAGATATCTGCCGATTTCTTGGTGGGAGGGCCTTGCTCGGGCGGAATCCCCGGCGGATCCTGGCCGTCCTCGGCCTTCATTATGGTTGGCAGAATTGGAATTTCATCACCGGCGGGGAAATTAGGGGAACTGCGTGGCGGCTCGTGCAGGCTGTTCACGCGGGGGATATCCCCGCTCCCTGCCAGAAACATCGCCAAAGTCATGGCCAGCCGATTCGACATGAATGCCCCAAGCCTGTCCCCAGGCCCTACCGCCCTATTCTATGATGCCGAAAGCTGTCTGAACAGCCGCCTGTTGCAGTTTCGGTGGGGGAAGCTCCAGCGGAAGGCATTTGGAATTTTCGTCTTATCGTGAGACAACCTGCACACCCTGTCGATCAATCTTCATCGGCAGCACTTCTCCGCCCGCTTCCACAATCGCCCGCTCAACGCGTTCCCGCGCATCCGGCTCAATCAACATCACCACACAACCTCCGCCACCGGCTCCGCAGACCTTGCCGGCAAGTGCTCCATTCCTGCGCGCATTGGCAATCACCCGGTCGATCGTCTTGGTCGATATGGTCTTTAAATTCCTCTTGCGAAACGACCACTCGTCCCGCATCAACCGTCCGGCTTCATTCCAGTCATGGGCTTCAAAGGCCAGCCGAATCTTCTGTGCTATGTTCGAAATCTTTTCCAAGCTGTTCTGCACCGCGCGGTTCCCGCCAATCTGTGCCTTGTACACTTCCCAATTGTTAATCCCATGCTGCCGCGGCTTGCCTGTGTA
Source organism: Saccharimonadales bacterium (SeqCode) (assembly GCA_035317965.1). GTDB lineage: Bacteria > Acidobacteriota > Terriglobia > Acidiferrales > UBA7541 > Acidiferrum. The sequence continues at coordinate 2,077 of DATHFT010000127.1, forward strand.
GCAGACCACCACACGTTTCTCGAGTTCGTCCAAATCCATGCGCAGCTCAACACGGTGCTCGCCGCCCGGAGGCAATTCGATCGCCGCCGCGCCGCCAAATGCCGGTGGGTAGTGATCCTGGGTGCCCGTCGGCACGCAAATCACAATCGCCTCCGCGTCGCGGCTGATGTGAATCCAATCGACTTTGCTCTTCCCCGCTCCGGTAAACCGATCGAGCGCCGCGCAAATAGCCACTGCCATCGCACTCGAACCGCCAATCCCGGCGCCCACCGGCGCTTCGGAGTCCGTCGTCAGCGTAAATCCGCCCTGTGGCTGAAAGAATTTCACAATCTCGGCGAGCAGCGGCAACTGATATCGCTGCGCTTTGACCAGCGCGGTGAAGGAAGCAAAGCTTTCCGCCGTTTTTTGGTCCAGGGAAATCAGCTTGATGGCTTTGTTACTCGCCACATGCGTTTCAATTGTGCACTTCGCGTAAAGTGAAATTGCGGCGTTGACGGTCACCGCTCCGGGATGAAATAAATACAATGGCCAAATATCCAGCGTGCTTCCAGCAAAGTCCACCCGCGTAGGGGCTTTCGATTCAATGAGCATGGGGATCCGCGACCCGAGATTATGTAACTTTAAGCCCAGCCAGTGTGCCGGATTCAGCCCATAAGCTCAAGCAATCCAAAGGATTATTGCCGACGAGTAAACAACACGTAGCCAGGTGCGCTCCCGGGGCCCAGCGCTCCCGCTTTTTCCAGGTTCCCAACGCAGACCCTAACTCCCGCCCGCCACCGCCGTCTTCCGGACCATCAACTGCGGGCCATCCTTCTTCTCCTGCGCCAAAGCCGGATTGGGTTCAAAACAACGCCGGCACCGCGCCTCATACATCCCCGCCGCTCCCACTACCACCAATTCTTCGCTTTCCACCAACCGCTGGGTATGCACGGCCGGATTCCCGCACCGCACACAGATCGCCAGCAACTTGGTAATCTCTTCTGCCACCGCCAGCAAGCGCGGCATTGGCTCAAAGGGCCGGCCTCGGTAATCCGTATCCAGTCCCGTCACAATCACGCGCTTGCCCAAATTCGCCAGCCGAGTACAGACATCGACCACGCCCTCACCCAGGAACTGGGCTTCATCGATCCCAATCACTTCGGTCCGCGGCTGCACTTTGTCCATGATTTCTTCCGCCTTCATCACCGTGTCGGAGGAAATCCCCAGCCCTGAATGCGAAACAATCTCATTCGCCGCATAGCGCTCATCAATGGTCGGCTTAAAGATCTGCACCCGTTGCCGCGCATACTCCGCGCGGCGCAATCGGCGGATTAATTCTTCGCTCTTCCCAGAAAACATCGGCCCGACCACCACTTCGATCCAACCCATATTCCCTTTAACAATGTCCAAGTTTGCTCTCCCAGACTCTCCAAATCCCGATTCTCGCCTTCGTCGCCGTAGCTTATTTCACACTGCCGCTCGCGCCGTCTCGTACATTCTTCGATTGTAGAACGGAGCGAACGCCGCTACCACTGCCACGCGGAACGCCTCCTGCCGCGAAATCAAATTCCCTGAAAGCACGCCCCAAGCTCCCTGGGCATCGCGAATTCCCACGGCACCGGCAAACGTGTCGATCGCGGCAGACAACTCAATTCCGTTTTCCAGAACTTCCCGCGCCAGCCCCTCCGGTATCTCCACTCCACCCGAGCGCCCAAAATACCCGCGAGTCCCATCCGTTACAAACGCCCAGCTTTCTAAGAAAACGCGACGAACTCCATCCGCGATAACCACATCGAGCCCGCCCTCCAGGCCCACAAAATATTTCCAATTCGCGCCATCGGTCCGCGCCAGCGCCAGCAAACCCTGCGCGCGAGTCCGCGCTCCCTTCATCAACTCGTCCCGCGAACTCGGCGTATGCCCTACTCCTGTTTCGACTTCCCGCCCGGCGACCTCAAAACTCGCTCCCGGCGTCAACATTGCCGCAAACGCTTCAATCGCCTCTGACACTGCCTTCAG
>DATHFT010000128.1:0-23843 GCA_035317965.1 Saccharimonadales bacterium (SeqCode)
CCCCAAATTGCCCGAATCCAATTTCGCGTCGTCCCCGACGGCATTGTCCGTGCCCTCGAACTCCGCAAGGGTTCGGCCGACCTTGAAATCAGTTCGCTTTCGCCCGACATCATCCCCGCACTGGCCCGGCAACCCCAGCTCTCGGTAACCGAACGTCCCGGCACAAACTTCGCCTACCTGGGCCTAAATGTTCAGGACGCCACACTCTCCCATCCGGAAGTCCGCCAGGCTCTGGCCTATGCCACCGACCGCGAAGCCATCATCCGCTACCTCCTGCACGGCCAGGCGCATATCGCCGCCGGCAGCCTGCCGCCCAATCACTGGGCCTTTGAACCAAACACCAGGCATTACGCGCGTGACACCGCTCAAGCCGAAAAACTTCTCGACGCCGCGGGCTTCCCGCGCCAAAAAAACGGCATTCGTCTCCACCTAATCCTGAAAAGTTCCACCGAAGAGCAGGCCCGCCTTATCGGCGCGGCCCTGCAAGAGCAATGGGCGCAAGTCGGCGTAGCCCTCGAGCTTCGCCCGCTCGAACTGGCCACCCTGTTCTCCGACGTTGGCAAAGGAAATTTCCAGCTGGCCTATGCCCGCTGGGTCGGCGCCAACAACGATCCCGACTTCTTTGAATTTGCTTTTTCCTCGAAACGCTTCCCGCCCGACGGCGCCAATCGCGGGCATTACCGCAATCCGCGCATCGACGCGCTGACCGATCAAATTCGCGTGGAAATGGATCAGCAACGGAGGAAAGAACTCTGCAGCGAAGTGCAAAAAATCCTGGCCGACGATCTACCGTACATTCCGCTCTGGTTTTATGACGCCGTTTCGGTCCATCGCCGCTCTCTTGGCGATCTCCCGCTCTCTCTGACAGGCGACTACGATTTCCTGGCCCGCTTAGCCGCCGGTCCGGGGTAACCGCTGGCAATCCTGCTGTTTATTCCAGAATTTTTGCAATCTCGGCGCTCGCAATCATGCCTTCGCGCGCAACGACCCACTCGTCTTCGGTCAATTCCACAATCGTCGACGCCAGCGATACTCCGGTCTCTCCTGCATCCAGCACCAGCGGCAATCGCCCACCCAGCTGTTTCATGACCTGCTGGGCGCTTGCACACGCCGGAAATCCCGAAATATTCGCACTCGTTCCCGTCAAAGGTCCCTCAAACTCTTCAATCAATTTCGTCACCACTTCGCTTTTCGGCCAACGCACCGCAAGCCGCCCGGTATTTGCTGTCACTTTCAACGGCAAGCGGTTTGAAGCGCTCACCACAATCGTCAGCGCCCCCGGCCAGAACGCTTCCGCCAGCTTGATAAAATTCCGCGGTACTTCGCGCGCCAGTATCATCGCTTGCTCAATCGAACCCACCAGAATCGGCAAAGCGCGCGCCTCGGGACGACCCTTCACCCGGAAAATTTCGTCTACCGCAGCAAGGTTAAATGGATCCGCTGCCAGGCCATAAATCGTGTCGGTAGGAATGCCAATCACGCATCCCCGCGACAAAAAATCCGCCGCATATCGCAGCACGTCTCCCGCCGGATTTTGCGCATTCACAGTCAGCAATTCAGCTGGCAATGTGTCGTCCCCGATCCACGGAAAAGGAATACCGCTCTCTTTTGTAAAACAGTGCCGGCGCCGCCTGAAATTGCCGGAACGAGCCCTTGCCTGCCGCGAGCCTTCCACTGTCGACGGCCAACCGCTTTTCCCGCCGCTACTATACCCCCGGTCGCATCTCCGGCAACAGCGCGTAGTAACCGCTTCGCCAAAACAGCATCTAATGGCCATGATTCCGTTTTCTGTCCTCGACCTGTCGCCTATCCCGCAAGGCGCAACCGCCTCCGACGCTCTGCGCAACTCGCTGGACCTGGCGCAGCACGCCGAAGCCTGGGGCTTCAACCGCTACTGGCTCGCCGAGCACCACAATATGCCCGGAATCGCCAGCGCCGCCACCGCCGTCGTCATCGGCCACATCGCCGCTGGAACCAAAACGATTCGCGTCGGCTCGGGGGGCATCATGCTCCCCAACCATTCCCCTCTCGTCATCGCCGAACAGTTCGGCACTCTGGCGGCTCTGTTTCCCGATCGCATCGACCTTGGACTTGGCCGGGCTCCGGGCACCGATCAGCCCACGGCCCGCGCGCTGCGTCGCGAGCTGCAGCAGGCCGCCGACACGTTTCCGCAAGATGTTCAGGAACTGATCAACTATTTCGGCCCCGCCGAACCGCAGCAAAGAATTCGCGCCATTCCCGGAGTCGGCCTCCGCGTCCCTGTCTGGCTTCTCGGCTCAAGCTTGTTTGGTGCCCAGCTTGCGGCGCTGCTGGGCTTGCCGTTCGCCTTCGCCTCGCACTTTGCTCCGGCCGACATGCTGGACGCGCTCAAGCTCTATCGCGCGCATTTCAAACCATCGCAACACTTGGCCATGCCGCATGCCATGCTCGGCATCAACGTGATTGCCGCCGACAGCGACGCCGAAGCCCGCCGGCAGTTCACCTCCGTCCAGCAATCCTTCACCAATCTCCGGCGCAACAATCCCACGCAGATCCCGCCGCCGATTGATGACATGGACGCCTACTGGACCCCGCAGGAAAAAGCCAATGCCTCCATGACGCTTACCGTCTCCGCCGTCGGCTCTCCGGAAACCGTCGAACGGACTCTGCGCAAGTTTATCGAAGTCGCGCAACCCGACGAATTGATCGCCACCGCGCACCTCCACGACCACAAAGCGCGCCTCCACTCCTTTGAAATTCTCTCTCAAATTCACGCAAAACTCGCCGCCGATCCAGCCGCCGCACCGCTCAGCGCAGTGCGGGCGGTGTAATGTAAACTGCGGCCGCGCGGTCGCACAAGCCGCGGGTCGACTGTGTGTCCTGTTCCTGTTACGCTCCCCAGTAATGGCCTCTCTGGAAAAATCTGCGCGGGTGTCACGTATTCCCGGCGCAAATACCCTCCTCACATCCAGGGAAAACCGCCACCTGAAAGAATTCCGTATGGCCCTGCGCGGTGGTCTCCCTACCGATCTTGGTTTCGTCGGTGTTGAAGGCGTCCGCCTCACCGAAGAAGCTCTTCGTTCGGGCTGCGAGATCCATGCCGTCCTCTTCAGCGAATCCGGCGAACGTCACCGCGAACGTCTTGCCCCTTTCCTTGATCGCCCGGAAATCGCCATTCCCCTGCTGCACACGACCGACCGCCTTTTTGAAGGACTGGCCGACACCGAGCGGCCCCAGGGTGTAGCGGCGCTGGTAAAGCCAAGGACTCCAACGTTTGCCGATCTTCTCCGCACGCCAGAACCGGCCTGTTCCCCGCTTCTGGTCGTTCTCGCCGGAATTCAAGATCCCGGCAATGTCGGCACGATTGTTCGCACCGCCGCGGCGTTCGGCGGCACCGGAGCCATCACCGCCGCTTCCGGCATCAGCGGTACCGCCAATCCTTTTTCGCCAAAGGCTCTTCGCGCTTCGGCCGGAGCCGCGCTGCACATTCCCATTCTGAGCGGCCCCGCGCTTGCCAGCCTGCACGCACAACTTAAATCTGCAAACGTAAAAACAATCGCCTCGACCCTTGCCGAATCCTCGGACAAGTCCCGTCCCGTTGCCCCCTGGGAAATCGACTGGTGTCAACCGGTCGCGCTGCTTGTCGGCAATGAAGGTGCCGGACTCCCGGAAGACGTTGAACGCGACGCCGACTTCCGCATCCGCATCCCCATGGCCAGCCGCATTGAATCGCTGAACGCGGCAGCGGCTGCAGCGGTTCTTTTCTACGAGGCGGCGCGTCAAAGAAACGCAATCTCCACGAAGCGCATCCAAAATCCTGTGGCCACCCACCCTTTTAAACTAACGTGAGCCTCTTCCAACATCTCCCCGCGCCTGCTGAGCCGGACCTGCCTTCGGTGAACCAGCCTCTGGCTGAGCGCATGCGCCCCCGCACGCTTGATGAATTCGCGGGCCAGGAAAAACTTCTCGGCGCGGGTAAGCCCCTCCGTGTGCAAATCGAAAACGACGACATTGGTTCCATGCTTTTCTGGGGTCCTCCTGGCTGCGGCAAGACGACGCTTGCCCGCCTGATCGCCCGCCTCAGCAAATCTGAATTCATCTCCTTCAGCGCTGTACTGTCCGGCATCAAGGAAATCAAAGAAGTCATGGCCGCCGCCGAACAAAAATTCCGCAGCGGCCACCGCACCATCGTTTTTGTCGACGAAGTTCACCGCTTCAACAAATCACAGCAAGACGCCTTTCTGCCCTACGTTGAAGCCGGCCACATCACATTCATTGGCGCCACCACCGAAAATCCCAGCTTTGAAGTCATCGCTCCCCTGCTGTCGCGCACCAAGGTCTACACGCTTGAGTCACTCCCTACGCCGCTGATCGCCGAGCTGCTCAGGCGGGCGCTCGAAGACAAAGAGCGTGGCCTCGGCAACGAAACTGTCGAAGCCTCGGAAGAAGTTCTGTTTCGAATTGCCAGCTTCGCCAACGGTGACGCCCGCTCTGCTTACAATACAGTCGAACTGTGTGTCCGCAGCGCCCGTCCGGACGCCAGCGGCGTCCGCCGTCTTTCCAGCGAACTCATCGAAGACGTTCTGCAGCGCAAACTACTCCGCTACGACAAATCGGGCGAAGAACATTTCAACCAAATCTCCGCGCTGCACAAGTCGGTCCGCAACTCCGATCCTGACGCAGCACTCTACTGGCTCGCTCGTATGCTGGAATCTGGCGAAGACCCGCTCTATCTCGCCCGCCGGATGGTGCGTATGGCCAGCGAGGACATCGGCCTCGCCGAACCTGGCGCTCTGGCCATAACCCTGGCCGCCAAAGAAGCATTCGACTTCCTGGGCGCTCCGGAAGGCCATCTGGCCCTGGCGCAAGCCGCCGTCTATCTTTCGCTCGCGCCAAAATCCGATGCTCTTTACGCCGGCTTCGGCGAAGTCCAGGAGGACGTCCGCAAAACCGAAGCCGACCCTGTCCCGCTGCACCTCCGCAACGCCGTCACCGGCCTCATGAAGAACATCGGTTACGGGGAAGGTTATAAATACGCTCACAACTTTGACGAGCGAGTTACCAGCATGCAGTGCCTACCCGATAATCTGGTCGGCCGCAGCTACTACCAACCCACCGACCAGGGCTTTGAGCAACGCATCCGCCAACGCCTTGAAGACATTCGCAAAATTAAATCCCGAGGAACAAAATCGTCATGAAAGTCCACGCTCTCCGCATCCTCTTCGTCCTGGCGCTTCTCACCATCGCTTCCCACATCTTTGTAGGAGCGCGGTCCGGCGTGCCCTGGTCCGGCAAAGCCCTGGCTCTGTCTCCGGCTCTCACCCCTCCGAGGCTGTTCGGCATCGCCTATGTCCGCATCAGCGTCGCGGACGTTTCGAAGGCCCGAGTCTTTTACAATGTGATCCTGAAATCCGCGCTCACCTTGCCCGGCCAACCGCCCTGTGACTGGTGCGAAATTCCGCCGGGCTCTCTGTCCGGCGACGCGAGCGCCTCTGGCGCTAGACCCCCGCGCCGTCTTGGCCCGATCGAACTCGATTCCATGCCGACTCCTGCTCCGCGCGACCTCATCCGGGAAATCGGTATTCAGGTGGACGATGTCAGAAATCTCCGCGCCTATCTCGTCTCCAGGAATTTCACTCCCGAGAAAATAACCAAATGCGGCGTCGATCGATGTGTGGCCATTGGCGACCCTGAAGGCCACAAAATCGTCTTTGTCGAACGCGGGGGCAAGGAAATGCCGCCGTCACCCATCATTCACTCAGGATTCGTCGTTGCCGACCGCGCAGCCGAAGATCGCTTCTACAAGGACACCCTAGGCATGCATGTCTATTGGCAGGGCGGCATGAAAGAGAACGAAACCAACTGGGTTGACATGCAATTTTCCGACGGCCCCGCCTGGATTGAGTACATGTTGGGCGTCGGAGCCGATGCTGATCACCATACGCTCGGCGTCATGAATCATATCGCCATCGGCGTTCCCGACATGAAGGTCGCCTACAAAAACCTTCTGGGCAATGGCTGGCAAGGAACCGAAAAACCGCAAATCGGCAGAGACGGCAAATGGCAGCTTAATCTCTACGACCCTGACGACACCCGCGTCGAACTTATGGAATTCAGGCCCACCCAAAAACCCTGCTGCTCGGACTACACGGGCCCGCACCCGGGACCCGCCCAATGACCGTATGCGGGGAAAATTTCCGGCCAAACATGCGACAATGGGAAAATTCCAGGTGACGCGATGAAACGAACTGCAGGACTTCTCGCCGTATTGCTAGCCGCCGGACCGGCCCTCACGCAGGAACAGCCCAAGCGTCCTCCCATCACCGGAATCGCTCGCGTTCGCCTGTACTCCGCCGACCTCCACAAATCCCGGCAATTCTATCGGAACGGCCTGGGGCTCGCCAATTCCGCCGCTGGTTGCACCGGCAAAGCCACTCCTTGTTTTGCGGTGAACGACCATCAGCAGGTCGAACTGGTACAAATCGCCGCCGGCGCGCCCGACAATCTGCTCGCTGAAATTGCTTTTGCTACCCCCGACGTTGCTCAAATGCATTCCTACCTCGCTGCACACAACATCCGGACTTCCGCCATCACGCGGGATCGCGATGGTGTCCAGCACTTTGAACTCCTCGATCCTGAAAAAAACCACATCGCCTTCCTGCAGCTCCCCTCGCAGCATTTCTTCACCGCTGCGCCCGAGCAAACCAGCCAACATCTGATCCATGCCGGATTTATCGTCCGGGACATGGCCAAACAGAATCGTTTCTACGTGGATTTGCTCGGCTTTCGCCTCTACTGGTACGGCGGATTCAAAGACGTGGCCTACACGGGTGAAGGTTCGGAGAAAAATATCGATTGGTATGAACTGCAAGTACCTGACGGCGACAACTGGATCGAATACATGCTCAATATTCCGGCGAATGCCAAGGCTCCAGAGCGCGGCATCCAAAATCACTTTTCCTTCGGCGTCAGGAAGATCGACCTCGCTACCAAGCAACTGCGCGACCACAATGTCGCCAAGCTCGATGGGCCGGAAATCGGCCGCGACGGCAAACAGGGCCTGGACGTCTACGATCCCGACGGCACTCGCGTCGAATTCATGGAGTTTACTCCCAGCAAAGAGCCGTGCTGCCATCCCTACGCAGCCGCGCATCCCCAACCATGATGGGCTCCTGCTCTGGCAGCCGGGTCCGCTGGCTCCGCTACTTTGGCATCTGGATCGCCAGCGTCGCCGGTTGCTGTGCGCTTCCGCTGGCGCGCGCGCAGACCCTCGACAAGCCCATGCAATCGATCGACAAGGATGTAACCGCTTTCGCCTACGCTCCTGACGGCCGCATCGTCTACTCCGTCAACCAAACCGTAAAAACCAAACAGTACGAACTTGAACACGACGACATCTGGATCCAGGAATCTGGCGGGAAATCCCGCCGCATCCTGCAGGGCGAAAAATTCAATCGCGGCAACCAGCCCTTCAGCTACATCGTGGATTCCTTTCGCTGGTCTCCGGACGGCCGCATGATCCTGGCCCAGCTGTTTACCTCGACCGTTGACGACGCGGGCAAAACCAGCGACTCCTACATGACCCTAGTCCTTGAAGACAACGGCAAAGAAATCCGCATCGCCGGAGGCGACAGCCTGATCAAAGACGCCGCCAATCCCACCTGGCTGCCTGATAACGCCACGATTCTCTATCTCAACGAAGCCGTTAAGCCGCGCGCCCTTTTCTCCATCAAGTCCACCAATCGTGCTACCGGCGCAGCTCCCTCCCTGCACGAAGGCCGAACCTTCCGCGACGTTTCCTGGCTTCCCAATACCAACACCGCGATCGCTGTTGAACAAAACCAATCCATGACCGGCCCGCTGCGCCTGCAACAGTTTGACTTGGTCGCCGACACCGATGCCGAGCTGGCCACCCTTGATACCTACGCGGGTGGTCTCACGATTTCCCCCCGCGGCACCAAAGCCGCCTACTTCATCGACAAAGAAGTACTCGAGGTCCGCGATCTGGCCGACCCCACCCGCCTTGCCCGGCTGCGGGTAGGCTTCGGTTCCTTTCGCTGGGCTCCCGACGAATCCCGCATCTTCATCAAACGCGCCACCGAAAAGAAATCCGGTGACATCGTTTTCATCGACGTTCCTCCGCTTTCGGCGGCTTCCGACAAAGCGGAAATCCCCGTCCTGCAATCGGCAAATCCCGCTGTCCTGCACGGTCTGACGTTTCGCGACTTCGCCATCAGCCCCAATGGACAAAATCTGGCAGTCGTGGCCACCGGCACCCGCAATCTCCTGGTCTTTCCGTTGCCCCGTTAGGGGAATGGCCAAGGGTTTCGCGCCCAAACGAAGGGGGCCATCGCGGAGGAAGCAATGCCGCGCAAGCGCCTACTGCGCATACCTCTGAAAGAAGCTGCCGGCCTTCCACTCCGGCCTTTTGCCAGAATCCGCTACCCGCAGCGCCAGCGTCTCCAGGATCGAATCAAACTGCGCCGCACCGACCGCATTTACCGGCTGCGCCAAATCGTCCGCTGGTCCGTGATACCGCTCCTTGTACCATTCCTCGAACATTTTCTGTTCCGGCGTTCCTGGCAGCCACCCGAACTTAAAGGCCAGCGCCGGTACGCCCTTCTTGATAAAACTATACTGATCGCTGCGAATAAACCGATTGTGCTCCGGCTGCTTGTCCGCCTGCACCTGTACGCCTGCCAAACTCGCCACCGCCGTCACATCATCCCCGAGCGTCGACTCCTCGAGCCCCTGCACTTCTAGATATTTCAGCGCGAAGAGCGGCAAATACATGTCCATATTCAAATCCGCCACCACACTCTTCGCGGCGACCGTGGGATGAGTCGCAAAATACTGCGATCCCAGCAACCCCTTCTCTTCGCCCGTCACTGCCAAAAATAAAATCGAGCGCCGCGGCTTGGCCCCCGACTCGTTCATCATCCGCGCTACTTCAATCAACGACGCAATCCCCGACGCGTCGTCCATCGCCCCGTTGTAAATCTTGTCCCCTTTCACCGGTTCGCCAATTCCCAGATGGTCCAAATGCGCGCTAATTACCACAAACTCCTTGCTCAACTCCGGATCGCTCCCGCGCAGCACTCCCACCAGATTCTTGGACTTTACTTTCGAGGTCCGCACCGTCTCGCGCGCCCGAATCTTCACCGCCAACGCAAAATGCGGAGTCTCTTTCTCCCCGTTCAAATCCGCCAGCACTTCCTTGAACGAGTGCCCGCTACCAGCGAATAATTTTTCCGCATGCGCAGGATTGAAAACCAGCACCAGCGGCAGGCTCGGCTCTCCGGCCGCCGCGCCGTCCGCCAATTCCATCTTGGGGCCGAGGCGCGCCCCCATCGTCCGCGACCACGGCACTTCCGCCGCTGTCGGATTGGGAATCACCACATATCCAAGCGCGCCTCTGGTTCGCAACGCCTTGGTCCGCTCATCGCGCGACTGCGCGTGCGCTTTAATCCCCGCAGGCATGCTGGCCGGACCGCCGCTTACAAAAACCGCAATCTTCCCGTGCAAATCCACTCCCGCAAAATCGTCATGTTTTAATTCCGGCACGCTTAGCCCAAATCCCACAAATACGGCCGCAGTTTCAAAAGTTCCCGACCCATTGGCGTGCGGAGAAAAGAATCCCTCTTCACCCAAGGCCACTGTTTCCGCCTGGCCTTCCCGCAGGATTTCAATCGACGATGCGCTTTCATCAATCCGTGCCACGTTAAATTCCACGGGTTGCTCGAACCCGCGAACCCCCGCACCCTGCAAGCCCGCCTCCTTGAATTGCTTCACCACATATTTCGCCGCCGAAGCAAATCCCTTCGAGCCCACATCGCGCCCTTCCATCCGATCATCCGCCAGCACCTGCACGTGTCCCCACCAGCGCTTCCCGAGCGCTTCCCAATCCGGCCCATTCGCCGTTTGCCCCGTCTCCAGATTTCGCGCCGGCAGCAATCCCGCGGCCCCCAGAAAAGTCGCCGCTGCCGCAATCGCCATCAACCCACCCAAAATCAGTCGCACTGGTTTCATGCCATCTCCCGTCAAAATGTCGTTCTCCAACCCTCGGTGAATTCCCCTGTCCGCGGGGTTCGCCGTAGCCATGGAGTTGCGTTTCCTTCGCATTCGCCGCGCGATGTCTTCACTCGCGCAATCTCCCCGCGCGCTTCCGGTGCTCCACAAGCACACAGGCGTCCTCCACCACAATCATTCCCGCCGCCCGCGCTTTTTCCGCCGCGGCCGCATTTTCAATGCCCAACTGCATCCACACAACCTTGGCGCCCACCGCGATCGCGCTGTCCACCACCGGCGGCACGTCGTCGGCGCGCCGAAAAATGTCCACAAACTCTACCTTCTCCGGCACCTCCTCCAGTCCCCGGTAACTCCTCTCGCCCAGCACTTCGCTCTCCTGCGGATTCACCGGAATAATCCGGTAGCCCACCCGCTGCATATATTCTGCGACGCCAAAACTAGCGCGTTCTTCGTTCGACGACAGTCCCACCACGGTAATCGTCTTATACTTCTGTAAAATCTCCAGCACGATATCGTCCCCAGCTGACATCGTATCCGGCAAATGGACCTTCACGTCGTCCGCTCCGGGAAAAACCTCGTCCTCATTGTTCGTCCTCCTCGTCGTCCACCACGCCCCGCACCGCCGAATTCCCTCCACCCAACCCCTTGAGCAATGCCACTTCGCGCACCGTCAGCGGCCGGTACTTCCCTGGTTCTACGTCCAGTACCAGCGGCCCCAGGCCCACTCTCTGAATCTTCTCCACCAGAAAACCCACCGTCAGAAACATCCTGCGAATCTGCCGGTTCCGTCCCTCAATCAAAACCACTTCATACCACGGATTCGGCGTATCTTTCACCAGCTGGATCTTCGCCGGCGACGTCTTCACCTTCCGCCCGTCCTCGAGAGTAATCATCACGCCCGCGCGCAAGGCCGCGAGCGCCCGCCCGTCCGGCTTCCCGTTTATTTTCACTCGATAGGTCTTGGGCACGTGCGACCCGGCCTTCGTTAATTTCTGGGCCAGCGCCCCATCATTGGTCATGAGCAGCAATCCCTCGCTGCCATAATCCAGCCGCCCCACCGGATACACCCGCTCCTTGCAATCGCGCATCAACTCCATCACGGTCGCGCGCCCTTCCGGATCGCTCACCGTGGTTACATAGCCTTTGGGTTTGTTCAACAGGAAGTACTGCAATCGTTCCGCGCGCTTGAGGGGCGAGCCGTCCACGCAAATCAAATCTTTTTCCGGATCCGCCTTGGTTCCCTGCTCGGTGACCACTGCCCCATTCAGCGTCACGCGCCCGGCAGCAATCATTTGCTCAGCCGCCCGCCGCGAAGCCACCCCAGCCGCCGCCATAATTTTCTGCAAACGTTCTGCCGCCATCCCCTGTCGCCTTGGCCGAAATCTTCAAACAAAAAACTGCACTGTTGATTCTAGGCGTGACTAGTCCGGCCGCCGGTCTGCCCCGGACGGTTTCTTCGCCCCACCGAATGGTTTCCGCCCGCCTGTAAATTTTCTGCCGCCAAATTTTTTCCCGCCGGCGAACTTGCCGGGCCCTCCGAATGAATTCCGCCGAGCGCCAGGTTTGGCTCCGCCAGCTTCCCGGCGGCCCTCGCTTGGCCGCTTCGGGGCGGCCGGCCGCTGCCCCTCGCTCGATTGCCCTGGCCGAAAATCCTTCCGCGGGTCCCGCCGGCTTTCGTACTCCCCGAAATCCCGCTCTTGCTCCCCGCGCGGTTTACCGGCAAATCCTTTTTGCTCGTTCCGGGACTTCTGCCCGCCAAACGGTTTCCTGCTGTCCGCGAAGTTCCGGCCGCCTCCAGATTTTTTCCCGGCAAATTTTTTGGCCGCAAATTCTCTCCGGTCCTCCCCGTGCTTCCTTGGCACAAAGGGCGGCCGCTTCCCCTGTTCGGCATACTTGCGCGCCATATAGTCCCGCTTCTGCGCCTCAAACTTCCTCTCGACAAAGGCCTTCTGCTCCTCGACATCTTTCTGGGGCATGAATGCTTTGGTCTCCGGCACCACTTTTGCCCGCGCAATCTTCGCAACCTTGCCGGCCATCATCCCGTCCAGGTCTTTTTTGGCCAGCAACCGGTACCGTCCGCGTGGAATCCCCTCAAGGGTGAGCGGCCCGAGGCCGATCCGCTTTACTTTCTCAATCGGGTGCAACTCCTTGGCCAGCAACCAGCGTAAATCTTCCAGTTTTGAATCCTGCATCCGCACTTCATACCAAAAATTCGCCGCATGCCCGCGCGAAGCGTCCGGCTGCCGCACCGTTTCCAGCCGCACACCCACTTCCTTGCCCAGCCGGTCGAGCTCCTCGACCCGCAGCATCCCCTTCACCTTCAGGTGATACACCTGTTCGAGCTTGGCCCACCCGCGAAGCATCTCCGCGGCCAAATCTCCATCGTTGGTCAGGAACACCAATCCGGAAGCCGCATACTCCAGATTTCCTACCGGATAAACCCGCTCTGGAAATCCCCGCAGGAAATTTCGCAGATTTTTTCGTCCCTCGGGGTCGGCCAAAGACGACACCACTTCCGGCGGCTTGTGCAAAAGCAAATAGACTTTCCGTTCTCCCGCCCCCACCAGTTTCCCGGCGGCCTCAATCTTGTCGACGGCCACATCCGCCTTGCTGCCAAGTTCCCGCACCACCACGCCATTCACGCGCACCTGCCCGCTCTGAATGAGCAACTCGGCATGCCTTCGCGAAGCAATCCCCGCCCGCGCAATAATCTTCTGTAATCTCTCTTCCATCTCAGTTGTCTCGCAATCCCGTTTTATTCGCCCTGCGTTGCAAACTCATACCACTACCCGTCCGCTCAAAAGTATAGCCTTATAAACGAAGCGAGGCGCAGCACGGCTGCGCCCCATCTCGGCACGATTCCTGAACCACACGGCGTTTTTTTTCATTACCTCGCGGGCTCAGGACGCGCTATTCTCCCGCCGCGGCGGCTTCCGTTTTAGGCGACTCGTCCACGTCACCGGCAGGCATTCCTTCATTTGTGGCATTCACCTCTTCGGCCAGGAGTTCCTGCTCTTCCGCCTGCTCGGCCTCGGCAAGCACTTCGGCGACGCTTGTCGCCGCTTCTCCGGCTTCCCCGGGAGGCATCCCCATGTCCCGCTCGCCGGGTTCTCCCACCACCAACTCACGCGCGCTCGCGCTGACCGATTCATGCAAGGCTTCCGCTCTCTCGGCCGCCCGCTCCAAGGCCTCCGACTTTGCCAGCAACTCCGCCGCCGCCTGCTCTTCGCTCATTCCCGGCGTCGCTTCGCCCGGCGCGTCCTCGGCCTGCGCAATGCCCTCATCCGCTCCGAGCGCTTCCCGCGCCAAAGCCTCAAACTCCTTGAGACTCGGCAACTCTCCCAGATCGCTCAATCCAAACCGCAGCAAAAACTCCTTGGAAGTCTTATACAAAATCGGCCGCCCCATCACTTCTTTGCGTCCCGCGGTGGTAATCAATTTCTTATCGAGCAGCGTATTGATCACCCCGGACGTATTCACCCCGCGAATTTCGGAAATCTCGGGGGCCGTCACCGGCTGCTTGTAGGAAATCACCGCCAGGGTTTCCAGGGCCGGCATCGTCAACCGCAAAGGCGTGCGCAAACTTTTTATGAATTTCCGCACCACATCATGCTGCTGCGGTTTGGTATACAGCTTGTACCCGCCGGCCACCGCGCGAATCTCAATGCCGCGCTCCTCGACCGCATAGCCGGCCACCAGCTCGTCAATTGAAGCCTGCACTACAATCTTGTCTTCCCCCAACGCCGCGGCCAACTGTTCAATGGTAGCCGGCTCATCCGCCGCATAAATAATCGCCTCAAGCGCCGCTTTTCTCTCTTCGTTTGTCATCCGCACCTCATCCATCTTTCTGGGACTTAACCGGGGCAAGTCGCTGTTCGCTATTTGTATTCCTCATCAATCAATCGCATCGCGCCATTCTCATCAAACGCCTGATCAAAAGCCCTGGCCTTCTTCAACAGAATATCCCCAAACTGTTTGTCCTGCGCCAGCCCCACGGCCTGCAACTTGACCATCTCGAGAACCGCCAGAAACGCCACAATCATCGCGTGCCGCGTGGGACAAGCTTCGAAAAACTCGATCAAATTCACCGAGTTCGTAGCGCTTGCCAGAATCTGCGTCCGCAACGCCGCAATCATCTGCGCCACGGTAAACTGCTCGTGCCGCAACTCAATCCGCGCCACTTCCTTGCGCCGTTCGAGAACCTGCTGGAACACCTTCACCAAATCGACAAGCGACACCACCAAATCCGCATCCGTGCCCTCATCGTTATAAAGCGACCTGTCCGGCTTGGACCAGACGTTTTCCTCCACCTGCTGCTTCTGATACAAAAGCTGCGCCGCGTTCTTGAACTTCTCATGCTCGACCAGCCGTTGCACAAGCTCGGCGCGCGGGTCCCCGCCAAGCTCCTCGGTCTCCCCAAGAGGATCCGGCGGCAACAGCATCTTCGACTTGATGTAAATCAGGGTCGCTGCCATGTAAATAAATTCAGACGACACGTCCACGTCCAGCTCTTCGAGCTTATGCAAATATTCCAGATATTGCGTGGTAATCCGCGAAATCTGAATATCGTGGATATTCATCTCCTGCTTCTTGATCAAATCCAGCAGCAGATCGAGTGGACCTTCATACATCGGTATCTGAATGTTATAAGCCATCTTCCCCATTGCCCGATTCGGCGTCGCCATTCCTTAGGTCCCGTCGCGCATTTCTGGCACACCGGCATTCCTGCTCGGGCGCGTTTCCCAACCACAACAAAAACTGGTTCATGACGCTAGAAAAGACACCCGCAGAGGTTTCCGGCCGTTTCCTTTACTTGCCGGCTTCCGCCCGCTTCCGTCCCCACCCAAACACGGCCTCCCGCACCCGCTCCATCGTCGCCTTCGCCACCACGCGTGCCTGTGCCGAACCCGCGTCGATCACTTCCAGAACCCGCTGCGGCCGCTTCTCATACTCCAGCCGGCGCTCGCGGACCGGCGCAATCCAGGCAATCAACCCATCGGCCATCTTCGCTTTACACTCAATGCATCCAATGCCCGCTGACCGGCAACCGTCCGCCGCCCACGACTGCGTCTGTTCTGAGGAAAACAGTTTATGCCAATCAAAGACCGGACACACGTCCGGATTTCCCGGATCGCTCCGCCTCTGCCGCGCCGGGTCGGTCTTCATGACCTTCGTCTTCTTGCGAATCTCCTCATCCGACTCACTCAACCCAATCGCATTCCCGTAACTCTTTGACATCTTCCGCCCATCGAGCCCAGGCAGGCGCGGCGTCTTGGTCAACAAAACTTTCGGTTCCGTCAAAACTTCCCGGATCGCGAAGAACCCTTTACTCCTCTCGCTCAAGCGGGCGACGAAGTTTCTTGCACCTTCTTCGAGGGCCAGAGAACCAAGAAGGTGCCGGACAGCGAGGATGTCCTCGGCGGACAAAGTGGGATGGAGCGGCGGAGCATTCATTTTCAATTCGGAGAAAACGGAGGAAACAGACTTGGCATTCCGCAGCAGCTCTTCCCGTATCTCAAACGCATAGCAGGCATCGAATCGCCGCACAATTTCCCGGCTCAATTCGACATGCGAAACCTGGTCCTCACCTACGGGCACAAACAAGGGCACTGCATCCTCGCTGTAGATCACAATATCGGCCGTCTGCAAGCACGGATACCCGAGGAACCCATAGGTATGGAGGTCCTTGTCCTTCACGTTCTCAAAGGCTTCCTTATACGTCGGCACCCGCTCCAGCCAACTGAGCGGGGTCACCATCGACAGCAACAAATGCAGCTCCGCATGCTCGGGCACGAGCGACTGCTGAAAAATCACGCTCTTGTCTGGATCAAGACCAGCCGCCAGATAATCCGTGACAATCTCAATCGTGTTCTGCGCCACGGCCGAGGAATCCGCATAGTCCGAAGTCAGCGCATGCCAATCCGCAATAAAATAGAAGCAGTCAAACTCCGGATCGTTTTGCAGCCGCACCCAATTCTCGAGCGCCCCAAAGTAATGGCCAATATGCAGCTTGCCTGTGGGCCGCATCCCACTCACGACTCGTTTTCCCGCTGCAGTCCCCAATAGCCTCTCCCGTCCTCGCGTGTTCTTGGAATCGCAAATCTTCCCGTGACTTAAACCGTCCGCGGCTCCCGGCCTTTGCGGGGTCTCTCGGCTTGCGCCTTTTGCCGGGTCGACTCCCTACCGCAGCAGCTCCCGTCCAATAATCGTCCGCTGCACTTCACTGGTCCCCTCATAAATCGTAATCACCCGCGCATCCCGGTACATCCGCTCCACGTCGGTTTCCCGCGAATAGCCGACGCTCCCATGAATCTGCACCGCCTTGGCCACCACGCGATTCACCATCTCGCTGGCATACAATTTCGCCTCAGACGCCGCCGCCCCCATCGCCTTCCCGGAATCCTTCAACCATGCCGCGTAATAAACGAGTCCGCGCGCCGCCTCTATCTCGGTCTGCATGTCCGCTAGCATCCACTGGATCGCCTGGAACTCCGCAATCTTTTTCCCGAACGCGCCGCGGCTCTTGGCATACTTCACAGACTCGTCGAGCGCCCCTTCGGCGAGTCCCAAAGCCTGCGCAGCAATCCCAATGCGCCCGCCGTCGAGCGCCGCTAGCGCAATCTTGAGCCCCTGTCCTTCTTCGCCCAACCGGTTCTCCACGGGTACTACACAATCCTCAAGCAAAATCTCGACCGACGGCGACGACCGCTGCCCCATCTTGTCCTCGTGCCGCCCAATCTTGAATCCCTGGAACCCGGGTTCGACAAGAAAGGCGGTCATGCCCTTACCACCCAACTCCGGCGACGTCTTGGCAAAAACAATAAACACCCCGGCCACCGATCCGTTGGTCACCCAGGTTTTCGCGCCGTTCAGCTTGTAAACGCCGCCCCCCTCAACCAGCGCCGCCCGCGCCTGAATCCCGGAAGCGTCGGAACCGGCGACCGCTTCGGTCAAACAGAACGAACCAAGAATCTTTCCGGACGCCAGCGGCGTTAAATATTTCTTCTTCTGGACGTCGGTTCCGAAGGTGAGCAGCGGCATCTGCACCGCCGAATTGGTGACTCCGAGGGCCGTCGACATTGCACAATGCACGCGGGCCACTTCTTCAAGCATCAACACATAGGAAACCGTGTCAAACCCCGCGCCGCCCCACTCCTCCGGCATCAGCATCCCGCAACAACCCAGCTCCCCGAGCGAGGCAATCGCCTCTGCCGGGTAACGCTCCGTCCGCTCCCATTCCTTTACAAAGGGGCGCACTTCGGACTCCATGAATCGCCGGACGGTCTCTTGTATCAATTTTTGGTGGTCGTTAAGCGAAAAATCCATCGTGTCCATGGTGCGCAACCATCAACAACTGTGCGCTTGCGTGTTTCTGTTGGCCCAGCCACTGCTGGCTGCGAGCTGCGGAACGTCGCCGCGGGGTACGCACGATGCTATCACACGAATTACCGTCTCACGAATCAAGCGCCACACTACTTTGCTGCGAAGCGCGGCGGCCCGGTCCGCTCGTCAATGCCCGCGGCAGCAGAGCACGCGCGAGGCGCAAGGCCCCCCGACAGCGACCGGATTCACAGGGCTTCTCGGCAGGACATCGATTTTCAGGGCGGGGGCTTGCCCGCTACAGCTTGAACAGCTCGCGCAGGCGTTTGGTCTGTGCCCGGCTGACGGGGATTTCTGTCGATTTCTTATCGTTCATTTTGAGCATGTAACTGGACTTAAACCAGGGCACCACTTCTCGAATGTGATGAATGTTCACCAAATACGAACGGTGCGGGCGCCAGAACGATTCCGAATCCAGCGCGGCGTTCAATTCTTCAAGCGTGCGGTAGTTCGACGTACCTTCGGTCTCGCGCGCGGAAACCGAAATCAGGCCATCTTCAATCGCCGCATAAACCAGATCTTCGGCATCGACCAGCAGCAAGCGCTGCTGCGACCGCACCAAGAGCTTTACGGGTTGAGCAGAGGTCCCTTTCCCGGCTCCCAACTGCGCCACCAGTTGCTCCAACCGCTCCGCAGGGCTCGTCTGCGACTCAATCTCGCGCCGCGCCCGCGCGATGGCTTTCGAGATACGCCCCTTGTCAAACGGCTTCAAAACGTAATCCACGGCATTCACGTCAAACGCCTGCACCGCATAGTGATCAAAGGCCGTGGCGAATACCACATGCGGAACCTTCATCTTCCGCTCGACCAGCTTCTTTAGAACGCCAAAGCCATCCAGCCCCGGCATCTGCACATCCAGAAACACCAGGTCCGGCGAATGCTCCTTGATCAGAGCCACCGCTTCCACTCCGTTCTTGCCCTGCCCGATCACCGTGACTTCAGGAAAGCCCTTCAACAAAAACGCCAGCTCATCCCGCGCCGGCTTCTCGTCATCCACAATAATCGTCGAAATGCTCATAGATATTTGCCCGGAGTACCTGTGTCCGGCAATGTGCCGAGATAAAAGTATAGGCGTGTGCTTCGAGCCAGGCAATGCAATTGCCGGTCGGTTCTTCCCGAGAGAACGGTCCCCGCCCCGACTGGATGACGGGCAGTCGAACTCTACTCCACGCGATATGGTCCTACGCCCAGACCAATAGCCTCGGGACCGCCGAACTCGGGACACGGGTGACTGGAAATTCCGCTGTTTCCCAGTATCATGCTTCTGCAAGGAGCACAGAGGAATCAGATGAAGAAGGATCGCGGTTCATCCAAAAAGCCCAAGCGCGCGACGGCTCAAATTCTGAGCAGTAAAATGATCTACAAAGGACCGATCTTCGGGTTGCGGCGCGACGAAGTCATCGAACCGAGCGGCCTCCGCGTAAGGCGTGAAGTGATAACTCATCCCGGTTCTGTCGTGGTGCTCCCGGTCTTGCCGGACGGGGGCATCGTCATGATCCGCCAGTACCGCCATGCCACGCGGCAATATCTTTGGGAACTCGTCGCCGGCCGCATCGACGCGGGCGAGACTCCTAAAAAGGCCGCCGCGCGGGAACTCATCGAAGAAACCGGCTACCGCGCGAAACGGTTCAAAGTGTTCCTGGATGTCTTTCCCACGCCCGGTTTTCTTGAAGAACGCATGTATCTTCTTCTTGCCGCCAATGTCACGCCCGGCGCCGCGCACCCTGAAGAAGATGAGCAAATCACCTCGCGCATATTCCGGAAGCGGGAACTGGAACAAATGATTCAGAGGGGCAAACTGCGCGACGCCAAGTCCATTGCCGGTCTGCTCTATTACTTCCGATTTCTTTCGCGGTAACCGTTTCCTGAAAACCATCTCGCCGCGTGCATGCTAGCATGCATAAATATACAGTTGAGCGATAGCGTATTTTCTAACCTATTGACTCAGGCTTTATTTCTGTTAGACTCCGCGCGATTTATATTGCTTGCGTCGTCGGGCCCTTTATCCCCCCTCGCCGCGTTCAGAAACATTTGAATCTAGTCCCAGGAGGTCCACAGAAAGTGCAAGGTACAGTGAAATGGTTCAATAATTCCAAGGGCTACGGTTTCATAGGGCGCGATGATGGCCCGGATGTGTTCGTGCACTATTCGGCCATAACCGGCGATGGTTATCGAACACTCCAAGAAGGCGATGCCGTGGAATTTGAAATTGTTCAAGGGCCCAAGGGTCCGCAGGCAGCAAACGTTTCGAAAGCAGCGAGCTGAAACTTTTCTCGCCATTATCCGGCCGTCAGGGCGGTTCGCCTGACGGCTTTTTTCTTTCGCAAATGCAATTTCCGGCAGCCCCCTCGTCTTCTTCCCTGTACGTTCCCTTGGCTTTATACTCTCTGTTCATGGACAACAAAACGATCGCTCGCATCCTTCGCGAGACTGCCGAACTTCTGCAAATTGACGGCGCCATCATCGGCCGCTATCGCAGCTATGAAAAAGCCGGCGAACTTATCGGCGGCATGCACGAATCGATCGAGCAGATGGCCCAGGAGGGAAAACTGGAGGAATTGCCGGGCATCGGCGAACGCATGGCCGAGCACATCCAGGAAATCATCAAGACCGGCGACTATTCCCTGCGCAGCAAGATGCTGAAGAAATTTCCTGCGACCTTGCTGGAAGTTCTGACGCTGCAGTCCCTGGGCCCCAAAAAGGTCGCCTTTCTCTGGTCCAATTTCCGCGCGGCAACCGTTGCCGATGTAGAACAGCTGGCCAGAGACGGCAAATTGCGCGACGTCCCCGGTTTCGGGGAAAAAACCGAACAAAACATTCTGAAAGCGGTGGAAACCTTTAAGCGCTCTACGGGACGCTTCCGTATCGACAAAGCCGAAGCCGCGGCTGCGGAATTGATCGCCTATATTCTGAAATTCGGTAAAGGCATTGCCTCGATCACTCCCGCCGGCTCGCTCCGCCGCGGAAAAGAAACGGTCGGCGATCTCGATCTGCTGTTGACCCTCGAAGACGGTCACACTTCGCAAACGAAAATCGATGCCATCGCCGACTATATCCTCAAGTGTCCTCGCCTGGAGCAAACGCTGGCTCACGGCGAGAACAAGGTTAGTTTCAACCTGGACAACGGTCTGCAGGTCGATGTGCGGCTTTTGGAGAAGAACAATTTTGGCGCCGCCCTGCTGTATTTCACCGGTTCGAAAGAACACAACGTCAGGCTGCGCGGCCGCGCGAACGATATGGGGCTGACGCTGAATGAATACGCGCTGGCAACCCTGAAAGGCGAAAAACGCGTGGCCGGCAAAACCGAGCAGGAGATCTACGCCAGGCTCAAGCTGGACTACATTCCGCCGGAACTGCGGGAAAATACGGGAGAAATCGAAGCCGCGGAAAAACACACTTTGCCGCAACTGCTGACGCTGAACGACATGAAGGGCGACCTGCAGATGCACACGACGGCGAGCGACGGCAAAAACACCATTGCGGAAATGGCCCGAGAAGCCCAACGCCTGGGGCACGAGTATATCGCCATTACCGATCACTCGAAGGCCGTAACCGTGGCCAATGGCCTTGATGAGAAGCGCGCCGCCGAACATATTAAGAACCTGAAAGCTGTGAACGAGAAAACTCCTGGCATTCGGGTGCTCGCCGGCTCGGAAGTGGATATCCTGAAAGACGGTTCACTCGACTACTCGGACGAAATTCTCGCCCAGCTCGAGGTCGTGGTGTGCTCCATCCACTCCTATTTCAACCTGGAACGCGCGGCGATGACCGAGCGCATGCTGGCGGCGATAGAAAACCCATTTACTCAAATCATTGCGCATCCCACGGGACGGCTACTTCTGCGCCGCGATGAACTCGATTACGATATGGAGAAAATCTTAGATGCCTGCGCCAAATATGGCGTCGCCATGGAGTGCAATTCCTATCCCGACCGCCTGGATCTCAAAGATGTGTACCTGCGCATGTGCAAGCAACGCGGCGTCAAAGTGGTCATTTCGACCGACTCGCACTCCGCCTCAAATCTTTCCTATATCCGCCACGGCGTAACCGTAGCCCGTCGCGGATGGCTCGAACCTCGAGACGTCATCAACACCTTGCCCACGGATCAATTCCTGGCCGCGCTCCGTCCCAAACCCGGCACCGCGAGAAATTTCGCCGCAAAGACTCGTAATAAGAAATGAATTGTGAGCGATTCTGAGAAAACTTACTGATTCAATGTAAAAATCACTTTGAAAGCGCACGTAATATTCTCACGACGAATCCTCGTAAGAACTTTCGCAGCAATCCTGGAACGGAAGCTACCTATCGAAGAGCCGCAAGCATGTACAGGAACGGGGCGTAGAGTGGGACAACTTACATTGCAGCGCCAAGAAGCTTCCGCAACGGAGGAAAAAAAATATTCATAATAACTACACCCCAACATTTAGATTGACAGCCTCTAAAAAACACTCTATCTTGTGCTGGATCGTTGGTGACGTTCCAGGGGAACGTCGACAAGGGAACCCGGTGAGAATCCGGGACTGCCCCGCAGCGGTAAACAGAAACGAACACCCACACAAGCACTGCTCGTTCCGGCGAGCGGGAAGCTCGGGTTAGTAGGCTGCTCAGCCAGGATCGCTGAGCGAGTCTGTGAGTCCGAAGACCTGCCAACGCGCGCGCCGTATTGGTGCGTACTTTTTTGCAAGCCTCCGCGGGGAGGTCGGCGATGATTTGGCGTGTTACCCGCTCCATTTTCATTTCCTTCCCTCACGCCTCCGGTTGAAAGGCACTCCCATGGCTACTTCTGCTCGCGCGCAAACATCATTTGCGGATTCTGTGGCGTCGTTCCCTGCTCCCGCAAAACCCACCGTCATGCACGTTCGTAAACGGAATGGCGAACTCGAACCGGCCGATGTCAGCAAAATTGTGCGAGCGGTGGCCCGCTGCTGCGCTGGACTGGAAAACGTCGATACCATGCGCGTGGCCAGCAAAACGATCGGCGGCCTCTTTCATGGAGCGACGACCAAAGAGCTCGATCTGTTGTCGATTCAAACCGCTGCCTCGCTCATTGCCGAAGAACCGGAATACTCCAAACTTGCCGCGCGGCTGCTGGTCGGGGTCGTCGCCAAAGAAGTGGCCAACCAAAACATCTATTCCTTTTCGCAATCCATTGCCATCGGCAGACACCACGGGCTGGTGGCCAAAGATTTCGCCCAATTTGTTTCCGATAACGCCCGCAAATTGAATGATGCGATTCGCGAAGATCGCTGCGATCTTTTTGAATACTTTGGCATTCGCACGGTTTATGACCGCTATTTGCTTCGCAATCCGGAAACCCGCGACGTTCTGGAGACGCCGCAATACTTCTTCCTGCGCGTGGCCTGCGGCCTTTCCCGCACCGTGCAGGAAGCGATTGAGTTCTACCGTTTGATATCCGCGCACGACTACATGCCCAGTTCGCCCACGCTTTTTAATTCCGGCACCAGGCACGCGCAAATGTCGTCTTGCTATCTGCTCGATTCGCCCGCTGACAATCTGGAAGCCATCTACGATAAGTACAAAGACGTGGCCATGCTGTCGAAATTCGCCGGCGGCATCGGCCTCGCGTTTCACCGCGTACGTTCCCGCGGTTCTTTGATCCGGGCCACCAACGGGCACTCCAAAGGCGTTGTGCCCTGGCTGAAGACGCTCGATTCGTCGGTCGCCGCCGTAAATCAAGGCGGCAAACGTAAAGGTGCCTGCTGCGTCTACCTGGAGCCCTGGCACGCCGATGTCGAGGAATTTCTCGAACTTCGCGACAACACGGGCGATGGCGCCCAGCGCGCTTACAATCTCAATCTCTCCAATTGGGTTCCCGACCTGTTCATGAAGCGGGTGGAAGCCGACGCCTTGTGGTCCCTCTTTGATCCCAAAGTGGTTCCCAATTTTCCGGATCTGACGGGTCCGGCGTTTGAAGCGGCTTACCACGAAGCTGAGGAGAAGAAACTTTTCGTCCGGCAGATCAAAGCCCGCGATCTCTATGCGCGCATGATGAAAGTTTTGGCGGAAACCGGCAATGGCTGGATGACGTTCAAGGACGCCTGCAATCTGAAGTCAAATCAGACGGCCGACCCTAAAAATGTCGTTCATCTTTCCAATCTCTGCACGGAAATCACCGAAGTCAGTTCCCGGCAGGAAACCGCGGTCTGCAATCTCGGCTCCATTCATCTTGGCAAGCATGTAAGAAATGGCGCGTTCGATTTCGAAAAACTCGCGAGCACCGTGCGCACCGCCATAAAGTTCCTGGATCGCGTAATCGACATTAATTTTTATCCCATCGGCCCTGCGGGCGATTCCAACCGCCGCTGGCGTCCGGTTGGCCTCGGACTCATGGGCCTGCAGGACGTTTTCTTCGCGCTGCGCCTGCCCTTCGATGCGCCTGAAGCCCGCGAGCTTTCGAAGAAAATTCAGGAAGAGATTTATTTCCATTCCTTGAG
>DATHFT010000129.1:0-30207 GCA_035317965.1 Saccharimonadales bacterium (SeqCode)
CACGCGTCGCGGACCGCCGGCATGTTCGTAGCTTCCTCGCTGCTTGTCAGCGCGGCTCAGGTTCACGCGCAGGACGTCGCGGAAGCAGCCCGTCAGTCGCGCGCGCGCAAAGAAAACGCGCAGAAAAAAAACACGCACGTCTACACCGAGCAGGACCTCCAGCGCGCGGAAATACTGACGCCGGAAGATCGCGCCGAAGTCGCCGCCAAACGGAACACGCTGCAGCCCGGCCAAGCGCCGCAAGAGTCCATCGACGCAAAATCCGAATTCGAGCAATTGCCGCTCACTCGCCCAGCCGACGAGCAAACGCTCCGAGCGCAAGAGTTGCCCGAACAAGATGCTGCTGCACCATCGCGTGGAGCAGACTTTTCCGACGTACATGTTTCTCTCGGCGAAGTCGCGCGCGCCTACCGCAAGCAAAAAGAGCTGGCCGCGCAATCAAAAACTTTTCATCTCCCATTTTCAGAGCAGCCCACACTTGCCGCGCCGAAGTCGCTGCCTGTCGTGGCGAGTCGGCCGGAAAAGCCGGCTGCGCCCCGACTGTTTAAGCTGCGCAAGCCGGTAGAGGCCCCCAGCGAACGGGCGCGCGCGTTCAAACCCACTTTGCGCTCCCCGTTCGGTCGGCCCGCGATCCACATGCCTGCGAGTTCGGAAATCACGGCGAACCAGGCAGCGCCGGCCGCTCCTGAAACCATTCGAGAGGCGAGGCCGCACAACTTTGGCACTCCCCGCGTAGCCCCCCGGGTCCCCAGCCACGCAGCAGCCATCGCAACGGCTCCCGCGTTGAGCACACCCAGCGTTTCTGCTGAAGCGCCGGCACTGTCCGTTCCTCTGCCCCTCGCGAAGCCCCGCACAACGATTCGCCTGACGGAAACTCCCGCTCCCATCCTTCAGGCACCGACTTTGGCAACACTGGTCGCCCCGGAATTGAAATCGCGGGAAGCGTTCCTTTCCGCGCCGCTGACTGCGCCTGTGACCGTAGCAAAGCCAGCCCGCGTGCTTCACCTGGGCAGCGCCACAACCCCAGCCATTCCCGCGAATGTCGCCGTCCCGCCAGCTGCTGTCGTAGCACCGATTTTGAACCTCGCCGCACCGAAGAGCTTCGCGGCAAACCCGGCCGTCGCCGCGCGCCCGGCAGAACCTGGCGTGGCTCACAACGCGAAAACACCAGCCCGGCTCACTACCATCACCGTGCAAGTGGGCGATTCCCTCTGGACGTTGGCGCAAAAAAATCTGGGCAACGGCTCTCGCTGGCATGAACTCATGGCCGTCAATCCCGCCGTCACAAATCCCGATCACATCATGGCCGGAGCAACCCTTTCCTTGCCTGGGAACACAGCCGTCACGCAGCAAACACCGGTGGCAGGAACGAAAATCGTCGTGAAAAAAGGCGACACGCTCTGGGCTATCGCGCAGTCCCGCTTCGGCCACGCCGAAACTTGGAACTGCATCGCTCACGGCAACCCGACACTAAAAAATCCAAACCGGATTCTTGTGCAGCAGGAAATCTTCCTGCCGGCCAGCTGCGGCAAGTAGCCGCCGGATTTGCGAACTCAAGCGAGTCGGCCATGGCCTGTGAATGGGAGTCGGCGATGGCATCACCACCAAGCGGCACCTGACCCCGGGAAGCAATTTTTCGATACACTGGGATAGGAACAGGGTGCGAGCGTGATTCACCGCCACGTTTTTCATAACGAAGTCGTAGCGCCGATCGAAAAAGTTCGCTTGTCCCCGGGACAAGCGGGGCTGATTTGCGGGTGGGGACTTTTTACCACGCTGCGCATTTCACACGGCGAAGCATTCGCCTACGAACGCCATTGGCGGCGGCTCGAAAAACACGCGGAAATAATTCGCCTGCCGCTGCCGTGCACCGGCCCAAAAGCTCGCCTGCATCTGCAAGAGGTAATTCGCGCCAACAAAGTGGAAGAGGGTTGCGCGCGAATCTATATCGTCTATAACCAGATTGGATTTTGGCAAAGCGAAGAAAAACAGCCGCCAGTGGATCTGATTATCTACACTTCCCCGTTGCCCAAATATCCGGATTCAGTTTCGCTGGCGGTTCGCGAACATGGCCGCCATGCGGCTTCGGCCTTGTGCAGCGTGAAAACAACTTCGTGGCTCGGCAATGTTTGGGCCGCGGCGGAGGCCAACAAAGCAGGATTTCACGAAGTGGTGCTACTGAATGAGCGCGGCGAAGTTTCTGAATGCACGTCCGCGAATGTGTTTGCCGTGAAAAATGGAAAGATTTTCACGCCGCCGCTGAATTCCGGATGCCTGGAAGGCGTGACGCGCGGAATCCTGATGGAAATCGCTCCCGAAGCCGGGGTTTCCATCGCCGAGCAGTCCTTGAAACTGGACGATTTGTATTCGGCCGATGAAGTTTTCATTTCCTCGACCAACCGCGGGATTCTGGGCATCGCGGAAATCGCCGGTCACCAGCTACGGCATGCACCCGGCCCGGTAACCCAGCAACTGGTCGAACTTCTGAATTCCTACCAGAACGATTACGTAACCCGCCGTATTGCCGCCGCGGCGCGCTAAGTCGGACCAAACGCCTAGAACAGAAATTTCAGCGCCAGCTGGATCAATCGCGGATTCGCTGCGCTTTGAATCACTCCGAAGTTTGGCGAGCTGATGTCGTTGTTGGGCAAACCGAAGTTCGCGTGGTTGAAGACGTTGAAAAACTCGGCGCGGAATTGCAGCGTCTTGGATTCCGTGACTCTGAAATTTTTCAGCGCTGAGAAATCCCAGACATTGAGGCCCGGCCCCTCCACTACATTGCGGCCTTCGTTGCCGAAGGATTGCGTCGGACCGTTGTTTACAGGAAAGAGTTGCTCGAACGCGGCCTTGTTGAACCACTCCGCCGTGGTGCGCGGGCCGCTGTTGGGATCGCCGACGAGGTTTGGCCGGCTGCTCGAGAATCCGGAAATTTCCGGCGCGCCGCCCTGGAAGGAAACGTCGGTGGAATCGTAGACGGTAAACGGAGTGCCGGTCTGGAACGTGGTGATGCCACTGACTTGCCAGTCTCCCAAGGCCTTTTGATACCAGTTCTGCGGGTGCTTCCAGAACGGCAGGCTGTACTGGTAGCTGAGGACAAAGCGGTGGCGCGCGTCAAACATCGAGCGTCCGCGTTCAGCGGCCAGATCGAACGGATTCTGCGCCAGATCGTTTTCTCCCGCGACGCTTTGCGACGCCGAGCCGGTGATATTGAACGAGGAAACGTCGTCAATCG
Source organism: Saccharimonadales bacterium (SeqCode) (assembly GCA_035317965.1). Classification (GTDB taxonomy): domain Bacteria; phylum Acidobacteriota; class Terriglobia; order Acidiferrales; family UBA7541; genus Acidiferrum. The sequence continues at coordinate 3,233 of DATHFT010000129.1, forward strand.
TTTTTGAATACGTGTAGGAGGCAAGAAACGACAGTCCATAGCTAAAACGTTTCTTCAAACTGGTCTGCAGTCCGTTGTAGTTGGAATTGGCAAGGCCGGCTATCAATCCGACCGATGAATAGGAGCAGGGAGTGGCCTGTCCCAGTGTGCAACCGGAATACAGTCGGCGCTGATCCGGATTGCCGTTGCTGTTCGTTTCATTGGGGACAAAAACGGCCGGATTCCCTTCTATGAATCGCGGGAGATGCGTTCCTTTGGTTCCGACGTAGCCGGCTTCAAGCAGCCAGTCGTTGCCGAAAGATTTGGAAACGTTCAGATTCCAATCCTGGGCGTACGGCAAGGTCAGATCCTTGTCGAGGGTTAGCAGCGTCATCGGAAAGGCGAAATCGCCGTTGACGGGCGGGTTGCCGTTGTACGGATCGGCAAAGTTCGGACCGTTGATTTGCTCGGTCAACAAATACGGCGGAGTGCTGATCGGGGTTTGCAGCGGGCCGCCCTGCCCGGTGTAATACGGTTCATAGAAAATTCCATACGCGGCGCTCACTTTCCAGACGCCTTTGCCGGTGGGATCCCAAGCCAGACCAATTCTGGGAGCGAAAGCCTTTTTCTCCGTTTGAATAAGGCCAGCGGGAACGCCGGGATCGCCCGGATAGACCAGGCCTGCAGGAGCGTCCGGCATGACCTGCGATTGCACGCCAGGTTCGAACAGATTTTGCCGGTTGCGAATTTCCGTCAGCGGCATGGGCAGGTCATAGCGCAAGCCGGCGTTGAGCGTGAGGCGGGAGTTGATCTTGTAGGTGTCCTGCGCATACGCGTTCAGAGTGTTGCCACGCAGGCCGCGGCTGAGGTCCGCTCCACGACCTTGCAAGAAGAAGACGGGATTCCCGCTCAGGAAACTGGCGAAGGCATCGGTGAACGGGAAGGGGGCGAAAACGAAAAATCCGTTTGTCGCAATTCCCTGCAGGGCATTGATTTGATCGCGTTGATAGCCGCCACCAAACTTCATCTCGTGGCGTCCGTGAATCCAGGTTACCGAACCTGAATAGTCAAAGGCGTTTTCGTACGTGTTACGCGGGCCGGTGATCGGGTCACCGACCGAGGCATACCCGGAAATCTGCACAAACGGAGGGCCGATCGCCGCTTCAAGCGAGGGGTCGTACTGGAATCCCAGGCTGCCGGGAGAGGTGTTATTGATGTGTTCGGTGTTGAGAATTTTATAGCGCAGGAAGGAAAACCGGGCGAGCGCGACGAGTGACGGAGAAAAGGTGTGAGTTTCCGTGGCTACGAAGTTTTGCGCACGGGTATTTTTGCCGACCGGGAAGCCGGGAACGTTGGCCCCATTCGAGGCCAGCGGGTCGGTTCGGTCACTTTGCGTATAGATGTAGCGGAAGTTCAGGACATCGCGTTCTGTCAAGTAGTGATCCACGCGCAAGCCGAACTGATCGGTGTTCTGGCTTAAATTCGCCGAGGTGACGAATCCATTCAGACCGCGATTGGGCAGCGGGAAAAACGGCAGCAGATTGCCGGAGATGTCATTGGCGGGAAACGGAAGCTGGTTGAACGGAACGGGTGTGGGATTGCTTGGGTCCGGCAACAGAAAAAGGAGTTGGCCGGCAAAGTCGGGCGCGCCGCCCGGACCGGGAGCGGAACAAATACCACCTCCGTTAAAAACGCTTCCCCGGCTGGTGCACAGCTGGCCGAAGTCGCCGCTGCGTTCAAGGGCGGAAGGAACGGTGGCGCTGACGGTTTCGCCTTGACGGTTGCGGAATCCTTCATAGAAGCCGAAGAAAAAGGTTTTGTCTTTGCGAATGGGTCCGCCGAAAGTGCCGCCGAACTGATTTTGCTTCAGGGTCTGGACGCTTTGCGTGATGGGATCGCTGGCGTCGAAAGCGTCGTTGCGGACAAATTCCCAGAGTGCCCCGTGATAGGAGTTGGTTCCTGAGCGGGTGACGATGTTCGTGGTGGAACCGGCGCTGTGGCCGAACTCCGCGTTGGCGGTGCTGGTGAGAATGCGAAATTCGGCGATGGCGTCGACGGGTGGTTCGAGCACGAGACCGGCGTCTACGCCGTTGAAATTGTTTGCGCCATCGACCAGAAAATTGTTGGACTCCGGTGGGAGACCGTTTACGGCGTAGGCCTGGCCGTCGCGGAGCGTGCTGCCGGCCGCTTTCAGGCCAGCGGTAAGTGGAACGACGCCAGGCTGGAGAATACCGAGCTGGGTGAAATGGCGTCCGTCGAGAGGGAGAGTCAGGATTTCGCGTTCTTCGACCGTTTTGCCGAGGCTGGTGTTCGTGGTTTCAACCAGAGAAGCGTCGGCGCGCACGCGCACTTCCTGGGTTTCCGTGCCGACGACCAGGTGAATGGCCACCGTCGCGCGGTCATTTACGTCGAGCGAGATTCCCTCCTGAAGGTATTTCTGAAAGCCTTTGGCTTCGGTTTGCAGTTGGTAGTGCCCGATCGGGAGTTCGACGAACTGGTATTCGCCCTGGGCATTGGTCGCAGTCGAGCGGGTGAAGCCGGTTTCTGTTTGTCGGACGGTTACGACCGCTCCGGAGACGACCGCGCCACTGGGATCGGTGGCAGTTCCGCTCAAATTGGCGGTGATTTGCTGGGCAAAGAGCGCGCCTGAAAAAGAAATCAGAAGAATAGCCAGAAGAAACCATTTCACAAAAAGACCGGTACGATTCACCACTTCTCCCCTCGCACGAGTTCCCTGGATCCAGAAACACGGCGGCTTGCAACCACACCCTTAGCTGCTGTTCGAAAAATTCCTGAGGCTAGAAAACTATGGGAGGATTATAAAAACGCGAGGTATGGTGCGGGCAATAGCTGAAAAGGACTAGGACGGGAATTACCTGGTGTTTTACCCGGTCCGGGGCGCGGAGCTTGCGGGTCCGCCCGGGTGCTTCACGGGCCATTAGGCGCTGTGCCGGCGGCATACTGGCGGGGGATAGCGGTCTCACAGGCGAATTCCCCCGCGGCGGGCAAACGCGTGGGACATCCCCGGCCCCGGCCGAGGGCAGGGGAAGCTACAGGATTTACCTTATGTACACGTTTATGGCGCCATGCGAGGATTTGGCCATTCTATTTCTACGTGACTACCGGGGCGTCTTTCGCGCTGAAGGGCGCCTCCCTCCTACCCAATAAAACAAGTTGATTTCTGAGCAGCGGCTCGTCCATTTGACCCGTACAGGTCCGGGAGCCGCGCAAAGACCGTGCGTGTTACAATTCCGGCCAGAGCGACCTATGATGGCTGACACTGGAGCATTGCCGGGCGAAGCGGTACTGGAAGTCATTTCTCCCGATGGCGCGCGGCGCTATGCGCGTGTGACGCAGCTGCCGTTCGGCATTGGGCGCGGCGCGGAAACGGGAAACAACCTGCAACTTTCCGACCGGCGCATTTCGCGAACCTGCGCTTCGATTGTGGCGGAGGCCAACCGGTTTTACCTCGAGGACCGCGGGCAACGGCGCGGGCTGTTCGTGAATGGCGAAAAAATCGAGAGCCGGGAGCTGCAGGACGGCGACATTATTACCTTCGGACTGGAAGACTCGTACGAGATTATTTTTCGGCTGACTTCGGTCACCAACAGCGAAGATTCCCTGCCCCACCTGCTCACGCGGATTGAACACATTACCAGTTCCGAGCCTGCCGGCGGACTGCGCAAGCTGAATTTGCTGCTGGAGGCGACTACCCTTTTGCACTCGCAGCTGCCGCTGGATTCGGTATTGGGAACAATGCTGGATCATGCGGTGTCGGTGACGGACGCCGATCGCGGGTTGCTGCTCGAAACGGATCCGACGGGAACACTGAAAGTCCGGCTGGCGCGCCGGACCGGTGGATTGCGGCTTCCGCCGGAGAGTCTTTTGCCAAGCCAGACGGCGATTCAACTGGCGCTCAAGAAACAGTCGGCGGTCATTACCGAAGATATCGCTCAGGCCGACATCGATATTCAGGCGGCGCAGAGCATTGTGGCGCAGAGGCTGCGCGCGGTCGTGGTGATTCCCTTGTATGCCATGTCGCGGGCAAGCACGCAGGAATCGGCGGTGAACATCAAGCGCGGGGATTTTCTTGGAGTGCTGTATCTGGATTCGCGGCGACCGGCGGCGTTTTCTCGCTTGGACCGGCAGATTTTGGACGCCTTGGCGGCGGACGCGGCGAGCATTCTCGACAACGCGCGGCTGGTCGAACGCGAACGGGAACGTCAACGGATGGAGCAGGAAATCAATATTGCGCGGGATATCCAGCAGGCGCTGCTGCCGCGCGATTTTCGCGAGTTTCCCCATTTGACGGTGAACGGATTTAATTTGCCTTGCTTGTCGGTGGGAGGCGATTACTTTGACGTGTTTCCGCTGGGAGACAACCGCACGGCATTTCTGATTGCCGACGTTTCTGGAAAAGGCCTGGGCGCGGCACTGCTGACGACGATGCTGCAGGGGGCACTTTCCGGAATGACTCTCGGAACCGATCCGGCGCGATTGTTTAATCACGTGAATAATTTTCTTTGCTCGCATGCCGAAGTGGGTCGCTACGCGACGATGTTTTTCGGAATTTTGGACGATCAGGGGCATCTCGAATTCATCAATGCGGGACATCCGTCGCCATTTCTGCTCCGCAACGGCGAGGCGATTGAATCGTTCACCGAGGGCTCGTATCCGGTGGGACTTGTGCCGGGCGCGGAGTACACGGCGGTATGCCTGAAGCTGGAACCGGGCGACACGCTGGTCCTGTTCAGCGATGGTGTCACCGAGGCGATGGATCCCGACGAGCAGCTTTTTGGCGTTCCCCGCCTGCGCGATGTGTTGACGGGGCAGACCGAATGCCCGCTGGACGATATCCAGAAATGCGTACTGGAGGCGGTCGAGAATTTCACGCGAGGGGCGCGCCAGGCGGACGATCTAACGCTGCTGATTGTGCGGTATCGCGCTACCGCTGCAACCGCGTTGACGGATACGGACGTGGCGGCTTCTTCGTCTTCCGCATCGGCCTGAGGTTGAAACCAAGAAAATCACGCTGGCATCGAACATCCGGCGCTGGAAAATCGACGACAAACTAAGTTGGAGGACTAGCTGATGGGGGCGGGCGGCGGAATTCCTTCATTGGAATTGATATTTTTCATCTTGCTCTTTTTTGTCGTGGTGTTTGCCTGGCTGGCCAGGAAGCTGGACACGCCGTACCCCATCGTACTGGTCATTGCAGGGCTGCTGCTGGGGTTTGTGCCGGGCATTCCCAAAATTTCCCTGAATCCCAATCTGGTTTTCCTGGTGGTGCTGCCGCCGCTGCTTTATTCGGCCGCCTGGCTGATGCCGTGGAGAGAGTTTAAATTTAATTTGGTAAGCATTCTGTTCCTGGCCTTTGGCCTGGTAGGATTTACGGTTTTGGGAGTGGCGGAAACCTCGCGCTGGATTTTTGCGGGTTTTGATTTAAGACTGGGATTTGTTTTGGGAGCGGTGGTGGCGACGACGGATGCGATCGCGGCCGCCGCGATTGCCAAAAAACTCGGCTTGCCGCAAAGAATTGTGGAGATTCTCGAGGGCGAGAGTCTGGTCAACGATGCGACGGGATTGCTGGCTCTCGAGTTTGCGCTTGCCATGGTGGTGAATGGGCGTACGCCGACCGTAGGAGAAGGAATCCTAAGGATTTCCTACCTGGTGGGCGCCGGGCTTCTGCTGGGGCTGGTGGTGGGAGTCGTTGCCGAATGGATTGAGAACCGCATCGATGACGGACCGATCGAGATTGTACTGAGCATTCTGATTCCCTATGCCGCGTATCTGGCAGCGGAGACGATTCACACTTCCGGGGTGCTGGCCGTGGTGGCTTGCGGGCTGTATTTGAGCCACAAGAGCTCGCACTTTTTTTCCGCGAACGTACGCATGCAGATTTGGGCCGTATGGGACGCCTTTACCTTCGTGCTGAACGGCCTGGTATTCGTGCTGATCGGATTGCAGCTGCCGTTTGTGATGGCCGGAATTCGGGAATACAGTTTGCGGCAATTGCTCCTGTACGGAGGATTGTTCAGCGCGCTGGTCATCGTGTTGCGGTTGCTGTGGATGTATCCGGGGGCCATGATGGCCCATCTCGTTCGCAAAAAGCTATTGCACCAGAATGTGCAGGCGCCCAACGCCAGGCAAACATTTATTGTGGGATGGACGGGAATGCGGGGAGTCGTGGCGCTGGCCGCGGCGATTTCTCTGCCCGAGCAGCTGGCGGACGGGAGCGATTTTCCGTACCGGAATCTGATCATTTTTCTGACCTTCAGCGTGATTCTGGTCACGCTCGTTCTGCAGGGATTGACACTGCCGCCGTTGATTCGGGCCCTCGGACTAGCGGGAACGCAGGGACGGAATAAAGAAGAGGACGAAGGGCGCCGGGCGATGATCGAGGCGGCCCTGGAATTCTTGCGACAACAGAAAGAGAGCGATCGGGAAGAATTCGCAGATGTGTACGAGGAAATTGAAGAGCGTTACCGCCATCGCTTGGGCGCGTTGCGCGGGGAAAGCGAAGACGGGGCCGAACAGGATGCGGCGCACGTCGGCCGCTATGTGCAGTTGACGCGGGAGTTGCTGAAGATTGAAAGGCATACGGCGGTAAAGCTGCGGAATGAGGGGAAGCTGAATGACGAGGTATTGCGCAGGATCGAGCATGAGTTGGATTTGGGAGAGATGAAGCTGGCCTTGGCGGCGGGATGAACGCCGCGAGGCGTCTCGCGCGAGCGGGGGCCCCACTTTCGCCCCTAGCCCTCAGCAAGGTCCTTCCGGTTAACACTTCAGGCGGGATCTGCGTCTATACTTCCGGGACGTCTTGACTCGAGGATGAAGGTTACTTGGCAGAGCGATCCAATTCGGCTGCTGCTTCGGTGCCGTGGCCCGGTTTGATGCAAGAAACATCAGGCAGCGGCTCCGATGATGCCCTGGTGGCGGCTGCGCGGGCCGGCGATCGCGCCGCTTTTGGGGAGCTATATACGCGGTACGCTCGCATGGTGCACGGCATCCTGCTTTGCAACATTCCCCGGCATGCGGTCGATGATCTCGTTCACGATGTGTTTCTCCGCGCCTTGCGACGCCTTGAGACTCTTCGCGACACGTCCCGCTTCGGGGGCTGGCTGGCTTCAATCGCCCGCAATTGCGCAACGGATTACTACCGCCGGTCGCCGTTTGCAGAAGAAGTTTGTGAAGCGTCGGATGAAGGGCCGGCTGCCGGCCCGGTGCCGCAGGATTCACCGGAAGTCGAAGCCGCCGTCATCCTTGCCCACATCCAATGCCTTCCTCAAGCCTACCGGGAGACCCTGGTCTTGCGCCTCGTTGAAGGAATGACCGGGCCGGAAATCGCCGCGCGTACCGGACTTTCACACGGATCTGTCCGCGTCAATTTGTATCGCGGTATGCAGCAACTGCGGCAGCGGCTGGGTGGACGAAAACGGGAAATGGAAACAAAACATGAGGAATGACTATTTGTGGGATGGATCGGGAGAACCCGACCCGGAAATTCAGAAACTGGAAAAAGCCATGGCCCGCTTCCGGCTGACGGCTCCTGCGCCCTCGTTCCGAGAGCTGGAGGTTCAGCGGGTTTCGGCAGCGCCGTCGCGGGCGAAGTTTTTCTGGGTGTCGCGTGTCGCCGCAGCGGCCGTGGTAGCCGTCAGCGTCACAGCAGCTGGCTTGGTACTGCGACCACCGGTGCCTGCCCCTCATCCGGGTTCGGGTTGGGAAATCACGAACGTCGACGGCACATCGCACATCGGCGAAAGCGTAATCCGCTCCGGGCATCCCAGTCCCCAACTCGAAGTCGGGCAGTTGCTCGCGACGTCCAGCGGGTCGCGGGCTACGCTTTCGGTCGCCGATATCGGCCGCTTGGACCTGGAACCGGACACCCATGTGCGTCTTCTGGAATCCGGTTCAGGACGCAAACGGGTCGCTCTTTTGCGCGGCACGATTCGCGCTTCTATATGGGCGCCCCCCGGTGAATTCGTTGTGGATACGCCGTCGGCCGTTGCCGTCGATCTCGGCTGCGTTTACACCTTGCAGGTGGAAGCAGCCGGCGGCGGAACACTGCGCACCCTGCTCGGTTGGGTCGGCTTTCAGCAAGGCAGCCACGAGTCTTTCATTCCCGCCGGCGCCATGTGCCGTACCCGCGCCAATGCCGGTCCCGGCACCCCTTATTTTGAAGATGCTTCGGAAGCCTTTCGCGGGTCTTTACACGAGTTGGATTTCGGTCCGGCCGCCGCTGCTGGCCACGAAGCGGCGCTACGCGTCATTTTGCAGCAAGCGCGCCCGCGCGACGCGCTTACCTTGTGGCATCTGCTCACGCGCGTCGAGGACACCGAACGGCAACGCGTTTATGAACGTCTGGCAGCGCTGGTACCCCCACCGCGCGGAATCACGCGCGACGGAATCCTGGCTCTTGACCCCGCGATGATGGACTTGTGGTGGAACGAGTTCGCATTGGGCGATATTTCCCTGTGGCGTTCCTGGAAGCAGCGCTGGCCGCAAACCCAGAACGCCCGCCGATGACCTGTTAACACCAGCGCTCGCGAGGACGTCTTTCCATGTGAAGTGCAAGCCACTCACAAGGAGAGTCGAGCCATGCCACGCAATTTACCTTCTTACATGAAACCAACCGGAGTTCTTGCCGTTCTGCTGCTGTGCGCTACGGCGGCGCTCGCCGGCCCACCGCTGATCTGCCATGCCTTTGCCATTGGAACCGCCCAATCGCTTCCGTGGACGAGTCATGACTGGAATCTAAGCGGCAGCGAGAACTATGACACTTCCCGTCTCGCGGCTGACACGCAAGCCATCCTCAAAGCCAACCCTACAATTCTCGTGCACATGGAGACTCTTCGTCGCGCCACTTTGTACGCGCGCAGGGACCAGCGCGCGGCCAAGGAACTGTTCGTGAAACTGTTCATGGCAGCAAAAACTCAGCCCGATCGGAATGCTGCGGCTTTGGCTTTTTTTGACGCCGGCTATCTGGCGGAAACCTACCAACAATGGCTTGGCGCGAATGAACCAAATCCGGCCAAAGGTGTCGACGGCTACGCGCTGATCAAACAAGCTCTCAGTCTTACCGGCAACGATCCGCAGATGGAATTTGCCGCGGCTTTGGTAACGCTCGGTGGTCCGGAAAAAGAGCGCAGTGAACACGCACAGAAAGCCCTCGCCGGGGCAAAATCGGATTCCCTGCTTGCAGAAAATCTCGCCAGCCGCTTCTGGGGTTCCGAGGGTGAAAAATTGTCGGACATGATCGCCAAGACGACTGTGGCAAAACAGACGAGACCCTGAGTTTGTTTTCCGGAACCGGCCGAGTGCTGTCAAGGCGTTTGGCGCCGACAACCAGATTCCCGCAAATGATCAGAAGCGTCCATCAGAAGCGGCCTAACGTGCCGCTTCTGATCGTTTTAGAACGCCAGTTAGACGCCGAACGCCTCAGGAATTCCGCCCACTTGCCAAAAAGCTAGAACGAGAGACGGGCGCTCAATTGAATCTGGCGGCCCGGGGTCATGGCCATGGTGGTGGTGCCGAATTGTGGTTCGTTGACAAAGCGATTGGGAGTGCCCAGGTTCACTTTGTTGAATGCGTTGAAGGCTTCAGCGCGAAACTGAAAGTTCATCTTTTCTTTTATCGCAAAGCTACGCGCCAGGGCGATGTCCATGGTCTGCAGGCCGGGACCATAGATGGAGTTGCGACCGGCATTGCCGTAGGTGAAGGCCGGAGGCGCGGCGAAGGCATCAGGATTGAACCACATGTCGGCGGTGTGCGTGCCCGGACCGAAGATCGGTTGGCCCGTTACGTTGGCGCGGATCGGATTTTCGCCGAGCACGGTGCCGGAGTTGGCGGTGTCACCAAAAACAGAAATGGTAAAAGGCATGCCGGATTGGATCTGGTAGATGGTGGAGAAATGCCAGTTTTGCGTGACCAGCTTCAACCATTCCGCGCGGGCGTAGGCGGGAAGATCATAAACCGCGCTCAGCGCGAGGCGGTGGCGAACGTCGCAGCCGGGACCTTTTTCCAGATTTAGATTGTTGTTGTCCTGGGGGATCGACGCTTCGTCCATGGGCGAGCGAAAATCGGGTGCGTTGGTGAGACTTTTTGAATAGGTGTAGTTGGCCAGGAAGCTGAGGCCGTGAGAATAACGGCGGCGGATGTTGACGTAGCCGGCGTCGTACCAACTCTGTGCGGAGTTTTCCAGGAGGTTGATGGTGCTGACCGGAAATGTGGTGCTTTGAATGACCGCATCGGTGCTGCTCGTCGGCAACGTTGTGTCAGGAATAAAGGTAAGCGTCTTGAACGGGCGGCGCGGGCCGAGGGGGCCGGGACCGGGAAGGGTGTTGTTGATCAAGTGGGCGCGTTGCAAATGGAAACCACGCGAGCCGAGGTAGCCGATTTCAACCGAGCTATCCTTGCCGAGGCCTTTTTGTACTGAAGCGCTCCATTGCTGGACGTATTGAGCGGGCGAATGGGGATCAAAAGCGGTGAAGCTGACGGTGGTGGCGGGAAGAGTACCGGTGCCCAGGACCGGCTTGCCGAAGTTTAGTCCCGTGGCGAAGAGCGCGGCGGGCGGAGTGAAATTATCGGCTTGCTGCGTTTCGGGGAAAACGTAGGGAACATTGTGGCGTTGATTGCACCAGGTGTTTTGGTCTACCGGCGTAAAGAAAATGCCGTAGGACGCGTGGAACACCAGGCCCCAATTGGGAAGACTCTTGGCGAGGCCGAAACGCGGAGCAAAGTTGTGCTTGTTCGCATACATCAGGCCTTTGGGATAGCCCTGCTCGCCCCCAACGAAGACCGATGGAACACCGTCCTGGAAGATCAGATTGGTGTTGGTGTTGTTTTTGTCATAGAGCGGGCTGGAATATTCATAGCGCACGCCGTAGTTGACCGTGAGGGTGGAACGGATTTGCCAGCTGTCCTCGATGAAGGCGTCGCCACCCCAATTGCGCAGATTCATCTGCGGGATGCCGGCCTGACGCTGCTTTACGGCAGGCAAACTGAGTAGGAAGCTGGCGAGACCGGAGCCGCTGCCGTCGTTGAAACCGGATTCGGTGGTGTAGCCGTTGGTGAACTGATAGAAACCGCGATTCTGGAAAAAACCCCACATCGGCCAGGTATACCAGTGGAAATCGCCTCCGAGTTTGACGCCGTGGCGGCCGCGCTGCCAGGAATAGGTATCGCGGATTTCGTACATGGTGTCCCAGGCGTGCATGGGCGTCGCAGCAAAGGTGTCGCCGATACCCGTGTAGCCCTGCACCGCAAACCAGGGTGAGCCCCAGGCGCCGGGGCCGCCGAAGCCGACTCCCTGAATGCCGAGTTGGCCAACGATGTCGTTGACGTTGTCGTTTTGCGAGGTGCGGTCCATCGAGAGGCGTGAGACGGCAACGGAGGCCGTGTTGACTTTGTTCGGAGAGAAAATGTGATTCCAGGAAATGACCGCTTGCTGTGAACGGTTGTCAAAATTAGCGCCGAAGCCGGGAAGATTTTCCGTGGTCGAGGTCATCCCGCTGCTCGGAGAAAAGCCGTTCTCCGTGCTGATCGAGTAGCGGCCAAAAAGGGTGTCGCCGCCCGCGAAGTTGTGGTCGATTCGCACACTGGCTTGATTCTGAAAATGGTTTTCGTTGCGAACGTCGAGATAATTATTGGAGTCGACGCCAGCGGCGCTTGGACCTCCCGCCATTCCCCCGCCCATGTTGCCCATATCCATGCTGGGTTGCGGGACGTACTGCATCAGGAAGGCTTCCAGCAGCGGGTTGATACGGTCTGTGGGAATTACGTTTCCGGGAAATTGCGACCGGGTGTAGGGAAAGTTCGAAGGACCCGTGGGCAAAGAGGAGTTGTAACCGGGGTTGGGGACCGCCGTGGTGGGATCGTAGATGGCGGCGCTGCTCATGCTGAAGTCGCCTTGCAGCTCGGCCATGGTGGGAACCGTAAGGATTTGCGCGTCAGCTTGCGAGAGGCGCAGGCCTTCATAGTTGACGAAGAAAAAGGTGTTCCGTCCAATGAGAGGTCCGCCGAACGAGGCGCCAAAATTATTTTGGACCAGATGGTTGTTGCCCATGGAAGCGAAAGTGCTCGCGTCCAGCGCGCCGTTGCGAAGGAATTCGTAGACGGTGCCATGGAATTGGCTGGAGCCGGAGTGCGTAACGATATTGATTTGGCCGCCGCCGGCGCCGCCCATGTCCGCGGTGTAACTGCTGGTTTCGACCTGAAATTCGCGAACGGCGTCGGGCGAGGGGCTGAGATTCTGCGTGTTAAAGGTCGGGTCGGTGTTAGTAGCGCCATCGAGAAGGAAAAAATTGGCGTTGGCGCGGCCACCTCCGATGACCACCGCCGAGCGCTGGCCCGGCCGCCAGTAGAGAGGATTGGTGGTTCCCGTTTGCGCACCGAAGCCCACGTGCGCGCCGGGGACGGTGAGCACGAGATCGATCAACATTCGCCCGTTAAGAGGCAGTTCGCGGATGGATTTCGGTTCGACGACTTCGCCGACGCTGGCGTCGGCGGTGTGCAGAACTTCGCTGGCCGAAGTCACGCTGACGCCTTGCGTGACCGAGCCGAGCTTGATCGGGATTTCGAGGGAAAGTTTTTGGCCGACCTCCAGGCGGACCGTTTGCGTGGCGACGGCGAAACCGGACGCTTCGGTCTTGAGCTGGTATTCGTCAGGAAGCAGCGCGGGAAATTCAAACAGGCCTTGCCCGTTGGTAACCACGCGTCGCGCGCTGCCGGTGCTGACAGCGGTAAGCTGGACAGAAGCCCCCGCGACGGGGAGATGCTGGGCGTCGGTTACGGTGCCCACGATGGCGGCGTAATTGCTTTGGCCGTTTGCCGGGAGACTCACGGCAAGGAGAAAAACAAAAATCAGAAGAAAATATTTGTTCATGGCCCCGGTTCTCCTGAAAAACGTGCAGCGCACAAGACGGCTTACCGTAACAGTGATGAAAAACGGCTGATGTTACGTCAACAGCAAAATGATTTTTGCGAAATCTCTGTGTGGCGAGAACTTTAGTGGTGGGAGAAAAAGGCGGCAATAGTAGAAAAAGATTATCGGCAAAAATCACTACGCAGGCCGGGGAAAGCGCCGGGGGCCGGCGCGAAACGGCCGAGAGCACTCGCCGACCGCGGGGACGCGCGTAGCGGGCCGCGCCGGCGGCGTATCGGCCGGGCGACTAGTGCGCGGGGATCACGGGCAAATCAATGAAACTGGCTGCGCCGGCGGCGTGGTAGACGCGTTCGGTGGCTTTCACGTAGTCGGTTGGCTTCGCGTAAAAGATATTTGGCACAAACGTCTGTGGATTGCGATCGTAGAGCGGGAACCAACTGGATTGCACCTGCACAAGGATCCGGTGTCCGGGCAAGAAAACATGATTCACCGTTGGCAGGATGAATTTGTAGCGAAGCGGGGAGTTCGGCGTGATGGCCTGCGGCTTTTCGAAGTTGTCGCGATACCTGCCACGGAAGATGTCCATGGCAATACTCAGCTCGTAGCCGGCCATTTCCGGGTCGCTCGGAACTTCGTCGGGAAACACGTCAATTAGTTTGACGACCCAATCGCTGTCCGTGCCGCTGGTCGAAGCCACCAGATTCACGACGGGCGCGCCGCCCAGGTGCAGGGGTTCGGTCAATGGAGGAGTCCGGTAGGACAGCACGTCGGGGCGGTCACTAACGAAGCGCTGATCCTGGAGCAGCCAAGTTCGCCACGCGTCGCCATTGGAGAAGCGGATGGGCCTCGGAATATAAGGGACGGGCTTGGCTGGATCGGAAACGTATTCGTCGTAGGCCTCCGGGGAGTTCTCGGCCGGTGCGGACGGGGCCGCGAAAGACAATCCTGAGCCCGTGGTCAAATAAATGGGTCTGGATTTTGCGGCACAGCCTGCAGGACACGCCAGCGGCCAAGACCGGAAACGGTCCCAATGATTTTCGCCCGTGTTATAGATAAACACGGGCGGAGTATCGGCTTTGGCCGCGTTGTCCTTCAGGTACTGATCGAAAAAAGGCTTCAGCACGTCGCGGCGAAACTCGAGCGCCGTATCTCCGTTCAGTTTTAAAGGACCGAGAGTGAAGCCGCTGTAGTTGACGCCGCTGTGACGCCATGGTCCCATGACGAGAAAATTCTTGTCATTGGACGTGTCTTTGGGTTCGACGGCAAGGTAGGTGTGGATGGCTCCCCACATGTCTTCCTGGTCCCAAAGACCCTGAATCCACATCGTCGGAACCTTTAGGGGCTGGGCCGCCATTGTTTTGTCGAGCGCCTGTTCCTGCCAGAACGAATCATAGGCCGGATGCTCGGCGGTTTTGCGCCACCAGGGAAGTTGCTCAAGTCCGGCAGCTCTTGCGAAATCGCCGGCGGAGCCGGCCCGAAGAAAATTGTCGTAGTCTTCGGCGCCTTGGCGGAGAAGTTTTTGACCAGAGCCGCGCGCGGTGGTCTGCCCGGTGAAATAGTCGAAATTGGTTTGGCGAAATGCTCCGAAGTGGAACCAGTCATCGCCCATCCAGCCGTCGACCATGGGGCTCATGGGCGCGGCGACTTTTAATGCGGGGTGCGGATGGACCAGCGCCATGACCACTGTAAAGCCTTCATAGGAACTTCCGAGCATTCCCACTTTCCCGTTGGATTCGGAAATATTCTTCACCAGCCAGTCGATGGTGTCGTAGGCGTCGGTGGAATGATCCACTTTGCTCGAGTTGAGAGGACCAACCAGAGGACGGGTCATTACGTAATCGCCTTCCGAGCCGTACTTGCCGCGAATATCCTGGAAGACGCGAATGTAGCCGTCCCGGGCAAATACTTCATCGCCTTGCGGAAGGGTGTCGGCCATGTGCGGCGAAAAAGTGCGCTCGGCGCGCTCGGCGGCGTTGTAGGGCGTGCGCGTCAAGAGTATCGGAGCACTCCTCGCTCCTTTGGGGATGACAATGACGGTGTAGAGTTTCACTCCGTCCCGCATCGCGATCATTACGACGCGCTTGCTGTAGTCAAACGAGTCCGCCGGAGTTTCAAACTTCGCGGGAATGTCCGGCGTGAGCGGGGGAGTCTGTGCGTAGCTTGCTGGTGCCGCGGCAAGAACGGCAGTCAACAAGCAGGAAACTGAAAACCACGAGCGATGAACCATAGAGCGGCCCCCCAAGAACCCGGTATCCGAGTGCACGGCGAATACTTGCTGGTTCCGACCGGCCCGTCATTGTAGCGGATTCGATTTCTCTCGTCTCGCCTGTTTCGTTGCGCCGCTCATTCCCCCGGGAGCCGGGGGGCCATGCCACGCAAAGGCCCACTGCGAAGTTCGTTTTCGCCTCACTCCCGGGCTGCTCACGCCTCCAGGGGCCCGGAGAGAACTGCACGCGGGACAATGGCGCGAATACCCCCTTTCGAACGCAATTACCTGCTACGCTCAAGATCCGCAATGAGGTTGCGGCTAAGGGCCACCTAGCCGAGTGGAAGTCTGGTACGCTACCGGACTTATTTTTAGATATCAGTTCACTAGAATTTTGCCGTCCAACTAGCACTCTTCTGACCATTCCATTGGCCAGTCCTCTGCGAGATCCGACAAACTTCGCAAGGGATCCAATGAAAGAAAAGCTAGACGCACGTACGGACAATTCTGACCACCAGGGAAATCAGTCGGTGAAAAACAAAATTCTTCTTCAGCTGTCTAAAAGCGAATGTTCCATGCTGTTTGAAAAGCTGGAATACATTCAGCTGCCGGTTCGTACGGTACTGAACGAAGCCACTGAAACCATCAAGTACGCTTACTTCGTAAACGACGGACTGGCCTCGGTCTTGAGCATGATTATGGA
Source organism: Saccharimonadales bacterium (SeqCode) (assembly GCA_035317965.1). GTDB lineage: Bacteria > Acidobacteriota > Terriglobia > Acidiferrales > UBA7541 > Acidiferrum. Next base: position 19,004 of record DATHFT010000129.1, read on the forward strand.
TGGAAGAAGCGTCGAAGTCGGATTGTGCGGCAACGAGGGTTTTGTGGGGCTTCCTTTGGTTGCCGGCTATAAGACGAGCCACACGCGAATCATCATGCAGGTCGGCGGCTCGGCCTATCGAATCAAAGCGAAGGATCTGCTGGCCGCGTTAAAGACTTGTCCCAAACTGGCTACCAGCCTCAACCGTTACACGCAGCAGCTGGCTCTGCAATCGTCACAAGTTGCGGCTTGCAACCGCTTGCACGAGATCGAAGAGCGCTTGGCCCGCTGGCTGGTGATGTCGCAAGATCGCTTGGGCGGAAATATGGTACCGCTGACCCAGGAATTTCTGGCGCACATGCTCGGCACTCGCCGGGCGACCGTGACCGTCGCGGCCGGAATGCTGCAAAAAGCCGGGCTGATCAGTTATCAGCGCGGGGCCTTAAAGATTGAAAGCCGCGCAAAACTAGAAGCAGCCGCTTGTGAATGCTACCAGGTGATCGTCAAGCAAACCGGACGTTGGGAATCCGAGATCTAGATACCATTATCACCTGATTGTTAATGCGACCCGCCTTATGTACGATCCCGTACATAGGTGCTCTCCAGCGTTGTGGCTGTCACCCGCCAGGGGACAGCCATGCAAAAATCCATCCTAATCGTTGATGATCACTCGCGCGTCAGGCGGATCTTGCGCGACTTTTTCGAGAACTCCGGGGGAGGACTCGCCGTCCACGAAGCCGCTGACGGCGTCGAAGCACTCGAAAAAGTTTCGCAGATGAAACCAGATTTGATTGTTTTGGACTTGTCGATGCCCCGACTCAACGGGCTGCAGGCGGCCAAGAGAATCCGAGCAATGCACGTCCATGCCCCGATCATCATGTTTACGATGCATGCTGCCGAAATACCGGCAACAGCGATAACCTCATCGCAACTCGATGCGGTGGTTATGAAACCCGATCTGGACAGCTTGCGCCAGCAGGTGGAATTCTTCCTGAATCGCTAGAAAGCAGCAAATGCGCGGCCGGCGACTCCTGCAAATACCTTGGCACCCGTTTCTCTATTGGTTGACGCTCGAACCAGGTCTCCGGCCGGCGTTGTATACGACGTTCGCGATCGCGACCGGTCGGTCGACGCTCGGTTGCCGGCGGGCAGCCGGTCATAGACAAAAAGACGTCCGCTCAGAGACGCTAGAGCCGGCGCAGAGAGATAAGCGCAAACAGGCCTATTTGATTCATCTGCGAGCTGAGCATGCGTTCCAGTGCAACCCACCCGCCATAGGTAAAATTGGGCATCAGCGTCCGCATCGCTACCCCTCCAGAAAGCAGATAACGGAAAGGCATGAATGGCTGAATCAATTCCAGCGATAGTTCAGGAAATTCCTTTTCAAACAAGGGACGATCGCGCTCAAAGACAATCCAGGGCAACGCCATGTTGGCGCCGGAGAGCGGCCCGGTGCTCGGAAAGGACCAGTCCGAGGTCTTCGGAGAAAATGGCTCATGGTGAAAGTGCTTATAGACGAATCTGGCCCAGGGTGTGGACCATGGCTCGATCATCGCAATCCGTCCGCCCTTGGCTAGGCACCGGGTAGCCTCGAGAAAAAACTGTCGTACGTCCGGCATGTGATGCAGGACGTTGGTCATAACGATCCCTCGCAGGGATCGATCGGCGAACGGCAGCTGGCGCGCGTCTAGAACGTAAAGGACGCCGGGACAGGGGAAAACGTCGGAGGTAAGCAAACCGGGAATGAAAGCCTCACAATGTCCGCCTCCTGAACCGAGCTCTAAAACACGTCCGTCGCCCGCGGGAACTCGGTCGGCGATCATTTTGTACCATTCGTCGTAGATGGCTTTCAAAAACGGCTTTGAAAGGATGATTTTCTTCCGCAGCTCGGTCGTTGCGGGATCATCGATGTCGAGCGAGGCCGTTAGTGGATGCGCAAGGAAACGGCGGAGCAGAGCGGTGCCCAAAGGTATCTATCCTTCCAGTCGGTGCCAGGCGTGGTAGCAGATGCGCAGCATGCGCAGCCCATTGGAGAGAACTTTGTTCATCTTGGTGATCCCGTGGATTCGTTCCTGATAGTGCACCGGAACTTCGACGATTTCCAGATGCAGTCTGCTCGCCCCAAAAAGCAGCTCATAGTCTCCCCAGAGATCCCGGATGCCCCAGCTCCCCAGATTCGGCTCCATGCGGAGCCAATCCTTCCTCCACAGTACCTTCGTGCCGCAAAGCGTGTCCTTAATTCGCTGTTGCAACAGGAACGAAAAAACGACGCCAAAGAATTTGTTGCCAATTATGTTCGCAAACTTCATCGCCAGATGTTGCATGGGATAAACCAGGCGGCTCCCGTTGATGAAATCGCCGCGGGATGCCACCAGCGCGCGGAGGAACATCGGCAATTCTTCGGGCATGACGGTTAGATCCGCGTCGAGAATCATGAGCACGTCGCCGCGCGCGGCGCGGAACCCGGTCCAAACGTTGTCCGCTTTGCAGACGCCCGGTCCGGCGATCAGCCGGATATCTTTTTCAGGATACAGCGCCTGCATGCGCCGTACCTCATCCGCCGTACCGTCGGTTGACTTGTCGTCGCAGAACAGAATCTCGGTCCGTTTGCCCATGGCCGGGAGCCGCTTTACCGCGTGCTCTACGTTGCCCACTTCGTTGCGGCACGGAATAACGACCGAAACAGTGACCTCGTCTTCGGCGAGCGGTTCTTTTACCGGACGAGCGACCATGAGCTGCATGAGGCAGAGACGCCGCAAGCCGGGAAGCCGCGCCACAAATCCATTCATTAGGCCGGAGAGCAAGGGAATCCATTTAGGACTCAACACGAAGCGGTGCAGGCGCACGGGGCGGAAACTGGCAAGTTTCAGAAAACCGCGAATGTCGTTTTCACTGACCCAGTTGGGCTCAACGAACCGTGAGCGCAGCCCGATCTTGCTTGCAAATTCAACGATGGGTTGCCACAGCTGGTTGTAGTTGACCACGACGACCTGGGTTTCCGGAGTGCAGTGCTGCCGGATGCGGTCCATGGCGCTAAGAATATCGACGGTGTCGAAGACATGATTGAAAATGATGTAGTCGAACGTTTCGTTCAGCTCCAGGTCCTCCGGGTCGCACTTCACGAAATGATAATCCGGATGCTGCTCGCGAGCGGATTCCACCATGGCGTCGCTGATCTCCACGCCCACCCCGTAGGAAGGCTTCACCGAAGCCAGCAGATGGCCGGTCTCACAGCGAATTTCAAGGACCCGTTTGTGGGGTTCTATGATGTAGCGCAAAGTCCGCTGGAGCCGGTCATAGAAATAGCGGTTGGAGCGAATCCATTCAGCCCGGCGTCCGGCATTGGCGTCTTGGTGTTCGCGTCGCGCCTGGCGGATTTCGTCGAGCGCATCCGGACCCCAGCCTGGAGGATTGGCTACACCGGCAATCATGGCAGTCGTCATTAGAGAGTTCTTCGTTTGGTTTCGAAAAGCAGAAAATTATACATCTGATTACCTGCTCTCAAGCGGCCGAATTGCTTGCCGACAATCGGCTCAGGGGCTCGTGGCCTGTTCCGGTTCCTCGGGACCCGAGGTTGACAGTGTCTCCCGCTGTCTGCTACCAACGTAACTCTATGAAAACATCGGTCCTTGCGTGGCGAGTGCTGGCAATTGGCGTCATGACGCTGTCTTTTTGCATTGCGGTCTATCGAGCGAAGGTGCAGTCGATAGGACACGACGAGGCCGAAGAATACGTGTGGTTCCTCAGCAGTGGCGCTCACGGCGTACTCGAGTACAACCCCGCGAATCACGTACTCTTTACGCTGCTGGCCAAGCCCACTGTGTGGGTATTCGGAGTCAGCGAGTTTACGCTTCGTGCCCCCAGCCTCGTCGGAGCCGCCCTCTACCTCATCGTTACCTACCTGCTTTGCCGGAGACTGTTTGGCGAGGGCGCGTTATTCTTCTTCTCCGTAGCGATGCTTTGCCTGAACCCGCAGATTGTGGATTTCATGGGCGCGGCACGAGGCTATATTCTGGGACTGGGATTTCTCCTCGGCGGCCTGTATGTTCTCGTCCGGCTCGCAAGTCGGGGAAAATTCGGACCGGACGACAAAACGTGGCTCTGGGGATGCGCCGTTGCTTCGGTCCTACTGGCTCTGTCGTTAGTCGCGAACTTTTCAAACGTGGTGCCTGTGGCGGCGCTCATGCTGTGTTTTTCCGCATTCGCCCTGGGCGGCTTCGCGGCGCTAGCTAAATTGCGCGACCACACACTCCACACCTTTGCCCGGTTTTTCGTTGCGCCAGGCGTGGTTGTCGGATTTTGCCTCCTCTGGCCCTATTTAATTCAAGTGCGCTTCGGTCAGTACAAGATGAATATGGACCGCGGTTCGGATTCCCTGCGGGACGTTTTCACCTCGTCGTTCTTGTATAAGTGGACCGATGATATGTACGCGCATAGTCTCGGCGCCGTTGCCCCCCTGCCCGGCAGCTGGCAGCAGTTGACCATAAATTTGGGCATCTACATCCTGCTCCCATGCCTGTTTTTGTTCGTGCTGGTTGGCCTGATTCTCCTGTCCCGTGTTCGTTCCGAGCCGGAAACCATTTATTCCATTTCTTGCCGGATCATCGCAGGTGCCGCCGTTACGTCCGTGGCCCTGATCGTTTTACTTCACGTTCTGGCCGGGCTCGATTACCCTCTGAGTCGCTATTGCCTTTACCTCGTCCCGTTGTTCACGCTGAGTGGTCTGCTGGTAGGTCAGGAACTATCCCGGCGCTTTCCACGACCGTATTTTAAAATGGTTGGTTTCCTCGTCTGCGCCCTGGTGACTTGCGACTATGGACTAAGTTTGCAGACTACCCGTTTCCGCTACAACGCTTACGATGTCATTTCCCGCACCCTGTTCCAGACGATTGCAAGCGATGCCCAAGCCCGGGGACTGGTGAATGTACGGGCGGGGGGAACCTGGTGGTATGACCCTGAACTCAATTTCTACCGGCGCCGTTACAAGGCGGACTGGATGAAACCGTATGACGTAAAAGACCGTTCCTATTTCTGGGAGTCTCCGAATGCGCTCGAGCCGGGCGAGTACGATTACTATGTCTTTACGCCGGAGAATGATCCAGGACTAGCCGGGGCCCGAACCAGAACAATATTTCAGGACAGAACCACGCGCCTTACCGTCCTGGCGATTGAAAATCCACGACCTAGGACGAGCCCTGGCACCGCCACAAAACCGGTTCGTTAACGGCGGATGGACTGGAAAAGAACTGCAGCAAATCGTGGTTTGAGGGATGTCCTCGAAAGAGTTCGAACATTCACGAGATAAAATGGCCCTTGGAAAGTAGACCGCCACTTGTGCGGGGAACGCGTACAAACCACGCTGGCTGCTTGTCTGCCGGGCGGTTCGCGAGTACCGTGGAAGACCGAAGGGGTACTACGTGACTGCAAACGAAGTCATCCTGGGAGTGCTCGTAATTTTGGTAATCGCAACGATTCTGGCCTGGCGTATGGGTGTCTTAGGTACCACCAAACGCCACAAGCGCAAAGAATGAAGCCAGTGAACTCAGGACGCGAGCCAGTTCTGAAGCGCACAATGGCATACATGGCCAGGTTAACGTTGTTCCGCTTGTTCCTCTGATCGGTACCGCACCGACAGACCCCACCAAATACCACCAGCCGCTACTGTGACAAGCTGTGACAGCCGCTGTGACAAAAAAACTTTTCAAGTGAAAAGCATGAAGATTCATGCTCGAACGCAAAAGAAAAAGCGAAGCAGACAACCGTTAGCGGCTTCCCGAGGTAAGTTCTTTGGGTTTTTTCAAATGGTGGAGCCGATGGGGTTCGAACCCACGACCTCCTCGATGCCATCGAGGCGCGCTCCCAGCTGCGCCACGGCCCCACCGGAGTGAAACAACTTTATGATGTTAACATTCAGGTCTGGCATCCGTCTACATACCTGAAATTTGTGTGTTGTTTTGAAAGGAAGTATTCATGAGGGCGCTTCGCGGGTCTTTGGCGGTGGGCAGGTGCGTTTTAGTGGGTTGGTGCGCTCTCGTGGTTTTGCTGACGGCCAGTGCGGTGCGCGCGCAATCGGCGCCGTTTGCCGCAGAAGTGCCGCTTTTGGACTGCGACGGGACACCGTGTGTGGAAGCGCAGATTGGCGGAGGGAAAGTTGTTCGCCTGGGGATTGATACCGGGAATGTGAATTCGGTTGTGGATACGAGCACAGCGGAAGCCGCCGGGTTAAAGGCGGTCGGAACGATGCCGCCGGGAGCGCCCGAGGGGATGTTTCGCACCGAGATCGCCAGCCTGAAAATTGGCGGAGCCACTTTGAAAAACTTGCCGGCGCTCGTCATGGGACTAGGAGCGATGATTTCGTCTAAGCAGATGCCCCGTGTCGACGGGACACTCGCGTATACGGCATTCAAGAATCGCGTGGTGCTGCTCGATTTTGCGGCCCACAAATTCAGGATTTCGGATGAGCAGGCGGGTTCGCCCGCGAAATGTGACGCGGGTTGCGAAAAAATTTCGCTGGTCACGTTTGGGGCCGACGGGCCGGAGATTGTGGTGGCGCAAGGATTTGAGATCAATGGGAAGAAAGTGTCGGCGCAGGTGGACACGATGTACGCGGGGTCGCTGCTGATTTATACGGCGGCGATTGAGAAGTTGGGATTGAGCGCGGCGGCGAAGACGACCAAGGTGCGGGATTTTCCGTTTACCGATGGCGGAGTGCAGATGAAGGAAGCGGCGGCGGCGGCCGAAAGTTTTCATGGAATAGCGCTCGGCGGAGCGGCGCCCATGGTGTACTTCCCTGCGGAAGCGGATGTGCATGAGCCGGATGGGTTGTTTGAAGGGACCGTAGGACTCGAGATGCTCGCGGGGACGGTTGTCACCTTGGATTTCCACGGGATGACGATTTCGGTTCGGAAATAGAAGTCTGCCGGGAGAGCAAAAAGTGATCAGCTGTGCGCCGGAGATGGGCGGATGGCGGGAGCAGTGGGGGGACCGTTCACCAGGCGGACCAGTGTGGCGTTGGCGAGGATGGTGACCAGAGAAGCGGCCAGCACGGAGTTGTAGACGGCAGAAGTAATAAGACTCGAGTGCAGGGCCACCTGCGCGAGAATAAAGGAAAATTCCCCGATTTGCGTAAGGCCCAGACCGACGAGCAAGGCCGACTTCAGGGAGTAGCCGAACAAGCGGACTACGCCTGTCCAGATAACAAATTTCCCGACCAGAATCATCGCCACCAGAATGGCCAGCAGTTTCCAGTTTTCCAGCCAGGTCGAAGGATCAATCAACATTCCTACGGTAACGAAAAAGAGCGCGACGAAGGCGTCGCGGAGCGGTAGTGTGCGCTCGGCAATTTTGTGAGCGAAGTTGGAAGCGCCGATTAAAAGCCCGCCGAGAAATGCGCCGAGGGCCAGAGAGAGGCCGAGGGCTTCGGTGAGGGCGGCAACCGCCAAACAAATCGTCAGGGCCGCGAGGAGGGAAAGTTCGGCGTTGCAGGTTTTTTCTATACGCGCAAGGAGTCGGGGAATGAACTTGCGGCCGAGAAGCATTACCGGAACAAGCAAGAGCAGCGCCTTGGCGAAGTCCAAGCCCAGGTTGGTGACGGTGGAAAGCTGTACGTTGCTGAGAGCCGGAAGAAGTACGGTCAAGACGACCACCGCCAGGTCTTCCATGAGCGTCAGCGCGATCATGATGCGGCCGGTCAAGCTCGAGAGCTGGCCGCGGTCCATGAGCAGGCGCATGAGGACCATCGTGCTGGCGACGGAAATGATGCAGCCAATGGCGACGCCTTGCGCGAACGGCCAACCGACCAGATAGCCGACACCGACTCCGAGTGCGATCGAGAGCAGAATGCCGAGCGGAGCGCCAACCAGAGCGACCCATTTTACGCGGAGAAGATCGGGAATGGAAAATTCCAGTCCGACGGAGAACATCAGCAGGATGACTCCAATTTCGGCCATTAATTCAAAGGTGTGAACATCGTGGATACGGGGGCCGGGAGTGAGCGGACTGAGGATGAGGCCGGCGAGGACGTAGCCGAGAATGACCGGTTGCCGCAGGCGGTACATCAGCAGGCCAAAGACGAGCGCGGCAGTGAAGACCATGGCGATGTCGCGAAAGATGAGCGTCTGTTCGGGCATTGGATTGCCGCGAGCAGTTTAGCATCGGCAAACGGGTCGTTTGGATGGAAATTGGATTCGGCAGAAATTCAAAAACGGGAGCGGCCGCGGAGGACGGTAGCGCCGATGCTCCGGGTGGCGTCGGCAAAGCGAGTGTGGCGACAGTTGGTGAAGTTATGGCAAAAGCTACCAGCCAGAAACCAGCAGCCGCAGTGCGGCGCGCTGGCCGCATTTCTGATACTTGCTGTACGCTTCGGCAGCCCGCTGGCGGATTTGTTGCTCGGATTCGCCGACAATCCAGCCGTCCAGCGCGGCTTTCAGGGTATAGGCTTCCGGCGCCATCAAGTTGGTGGTCCAAAGCAAGGGCTGGGCTCCTGCAGCCTTCACATACGGAGCGAAGTACGCTTTGCTGGCGCAGGCCAAGACGATAACGGGCTTTGCTTTGGCCATTTTCGTGGCCAGGACGGGAGGTAGTTGAAAGTCCATGAAGGCATCATGCCCCACATAGGCAACGAGACTTGAATCACCGGCAATGTGCAGGGAGACGTCTCCGGCCCGCGATTTCAAGTTGGCGACTTCATGCGCGGCACCAGCCGCGGCGCTCAAGAAATCCAGAACGGCCGCGCGGATTTCGCGGCCGCGGTAGGCGTCGGCCACGAGGTACACTGCCGACGAGGAATTCTGAAAAACACAGCGTTCGAGGATGGCCGGTTTTGGCCCGGGGCCGCAGGATTCCAGTTTCCAGTCCTTGCTGGCCTTAAAAAAGGTTTTTACTCCAAACGCCGCGCCCCAATATAGATTATGCCCGGGATCATCACCGTCGCCCAATGCTGCCGGTACGGGGACAATTCCCTGATATCGATTGTCCGCCAGGGCGACAAATACGTGAATGTTGCGTGGGGGATTTTGCGCCGCTGCGGGGGCCGGGAAAGCAAAGCAGCTGAAGGTCATTGCCAGAAGGACCACGAGCGGTTTTTTCATGGGAGATGGATCGATATTGCCATGCAAGAAGCCTTTTCCCAAAACGAAACGGGATACGACCGCGGATTCCGGTTTCGCCCGGGACCCCTTGCCCTTGCGTGGGTCGAGAGAATTTGCGATTCAGGTGAAACCTGGGAGTGCGGTAGCTTCGTCTAAAGGGTAAGTAGTTTTTGACGGAGCGGGCCGCCCGGTCTGCTCCGTTTTTGTTTTGTGGGGGCGCTCGACCGGTGCGACAGAGGTCCGGCCAGGGCGACTGGCGAAATCAATTCGCCGCGACAAAAATGAACCCGGCGCAAGGAAAGAAACTTAGCAAAGCTCGTCCGCCGCTACCACGCCTGACGGGGTCGCGGAAGGGGTTTGGTTTTGCTGGTTGGACTGGGGTACCGTGTAGGACGTTCGCTTGGTCAGGAGAGTTGCAAAACACATGGCAAAACTTACCTTTTTGGGTGCGGCGGGATGCGTTACCGGATCTAAATATCTGGTGGAGGCGGCCGGGAAAAGGCTGCTGGTAGATTGCGGGATATTTCAAGGGTTGCCGGAATTGAGCGACCGCAATTTCAAGCCATTGCCGATTGATCCGGCAACGATTGACTATGTGGTTTTGACCCACGCGCATTTGGACCATACCGGTTGGCTGCCGGTGCTGGTGCGCGACGGATACCATGGGCCGATTTTCGCGAATCCGGCGACGATTGAGTTGACGACGCTGCTTTTGAAGGATTCGGCACATATTCAGGAAGAAGATACTTTGCGGGCGCAGCGCGGGAACTACAGCCGGCACAGGAACCCGGAAGCGCTCTATACCACGGACGATGTTGAGCCGGTTTTAAAATTGTTGAAGCCTATTCCGCGCGGTGGGCCGTTTGCCGTGAGTCCGGAATTTCAATTTGTCGCGTATGACGCGGGACACATCCTGGGATCGACGAGTCTTGAATTGACGATTGCCGAAGGCGCGAAGAAGACGGTAGTCGTTTTCTCCGGCGACGTCGGGCGGTATGGCGAGGCGATCTTGAATGATCCGCAGACGCCGCCGTCAAAAGCCGATGTCCTGATTTGCGAGTCAACGTACGGCGACCGGGACCACGCTACCGGTGATCCGGCCGAAGAGCTCGCGGTGATTGTCAATCGCGTAGTCAACCGCGGCGGGTCGATCATTATTCCGGCGTTCGCCATTGGACGGACGCAGACCTTCATGTACTACCTGCGACAGCTCGAGGATCAGCAGAGGATTCCGAAGGTGCCGGTTTACGTGGATAGCCCGATGGCGCTCCGGGCGACGGATTTGTATTTGAAATACAAGGAAGACCACGATTTGAATTTCACAAAGTTGGACGCGGGAGGTACGGGCGATCCATTGAATGTGCACCAATTTCATCTGGCGCGGACGGCGGAAGAATCCAAGGCGATCAATGCGGTCAAAACGCCGTGCATTATCGTTTCGGCGAGTGGCATGATCAGCGGAGGACGCGTGATGCACCACCTGGCACTGCGCTTGCCCGATGCGCGGAATTGTGTAATTTTGGCGGGTTTTCAGGCGGAAGGAACGCGGGGGCGGGCGGTGCAGGAAGGCGCCAAGACCCTGCGATTGTATGGACAGGAAGTGATGGTGAATGCGGAGATTGCGTCCATGGGACAGTTTTCAGCACATGCCGGGCAAAGTGAGTTGTTGCGATGGCTCAAAGGCTTGCCGGCGGCACCCCGACAGACATATTTGACGCATGGGGAACCGGTGGCTGCGCAGGCCTTGCAGAAGGCGATTGTGGAGCGGATGGGGTGGAAGACAGCGGTGGCCAGGTATCTAGAGACGGTCGATCTGGGCTAGACGCTGCGCCGCAAGGAGTTTACGGGGCAAGCGGGAGCGGGGCCCCCTTGGAAGGCAGGCGCTCCATCCGGGTCCATTTATTTTTTGAATTTCAGGAAACTTTTTTAAAGCTGACGTCGTCTATACAGGCAAGACCACTCGCGGGGTAGGGGGCTAACCACCACAGGGCAACCGACCGTCAGTTCCCTACCCCAAAAATCTCGGAATCGGAACGGACGATTCTAAATTAGATAAAAGTTATACGTATTGCAACATACCGTTGGTCGTTTCTTCCCGTGTTCTCACCTTGGACGTGAATTTTTTACCCCTTACTT
>DATHFT010000130.1:0-19992 GCA_035317965.1 Saccharimonadales bacterium (SeqCode)
TCGCGCCAGAACCTCTGCTCGTCGGAGTTCCCTCGTACTCATCGCTGTCCTCTTCAACCGGACCTCCTCTGGAGGCCGCAGTGTAGGGGACATTTCTAATGGGGGCTGGAGGGGACACTATCAAAGAGGTTCAACACGCAACGACACGCAACGTGTCCCGCCAGGTCGGCTGGCATCGTGCGAAGACAGCAGAACTCAAGTTATAATTTGTCCCGCTGGCAGGGGATGAGACGTGAGCGACGAAAAGCGAGACCGTGAACTCGGTGTGACGCGCGACATCACTCGCCGCGATTTTCTAAACGGCGTTGCAGTTGCCGCGGGCACTGCCGCCCTCGGCGCAGCGCTCGACCCGGAAACCCTGCTTGCCGCCGCCGCGCTCGACGAACTCGTACCGGAAAAATCCCCGGACTACTACCCGCCCGCCAAAATGGGCATGCGCGGCAATCACGACGGCAGCTTTACTTTCGCGCACCTGATGCGCGACGGCGAAAATTGGACCGAACTTGGTAAAAACTCCGAAACCGACAGCCTCTATGACCTGGTCATTGTCGGCGGCGGTATCAGTGGACTCGCGGCCGCCTATTTCTATCGTAAACACGCTGGACAGGGCGCCCGCATCCTGATCCTCGACAATCACGACGACTTCGGCGGCCACGCCAAGCGCAATGAGTTCCAGGCCGGCGGGCGCCTGGTCTTGAGCAATGGCGGCACGCAATCCATTGAAAGCCCCGGCGCCTACAGCGACGTGGCCAAAGCGCTCATAAAAGAAATCGGTATCAACACCCAGACCTTCTTCCAGGCTTACGACCGGACGCTCTACGCAAAACTGGGCACCGCGGCCTTTTTCGACAAAGAGACTTTCGGCGAAGATCGCCTCCTCACCGGAATGAACAGCACGCCGTGGCCCGAATTTCTCGCAAAAGCTCCGCTCACAGACGCCGTGCGTGCCGACATTGCCCGCGTTTACACCGAGCAAAAAGACTATCTTGCCGGGAAATCACTGGAAGAAAAATCGGCGCTGCTCGGAAAAATCAGTTACGCGGAATACCTGACGAAATATTGCCATCTCACTCCGGCAGCTCTTCCGTTTTTCCAGACCTTTACTCATGATCTTTTCTGTGTCGGAATCGAAGCCGTTCCCGCCCTGGCCTGCTACAGCGAAGGCGACGATTACGGGTCTTTCACCTACGCCGGTTTTCAAGGCCTTGGTCTCCCGGTAAAAGAAGCGGAAGAACCCTACATTTTCCATTTTCCCGATGGCAACGCCAGCGTTGCCCGGCTCCTGGTCCGCTCGCTCATTCCGGGAGCCGTTCCCGGCTCGACCATGGAAGATGTCGTCACCGCAAGAGCCAACTACGCGAAGCTCGATGTCGAGGGTGCGCCTGTCCGCATTCGCCTCAACAGCACGGCTGTCCACGTCCAGCATTCCCCGACCGGCAAAGACAAGCAAGTTCAGGTCTCCTACATGCGCGGCGGACGGCTGCACACCGTAATGGGGAAGGGCTGCGTCCTCGCCTGCTACAACACCATGATTCCCTACATCTGCCCGGAACTTCCCGCCGCCCAGAAAGAGGCGCTCTCCTACCTGGTCAAGGCCCCGCTCGTTTACACCCACGTAGCGCTGCGCAACTGGACACCTTTTGCCAAGTTAGGCGTGCATCAAATCGTCGCTCCCGGGGCCTACCACACGCTGACTGCGCTCGATTTTCCGGTCAGCCTCGGCCAATACAAATTTCCCAGCCGTCCTGACCAACCCGCTGTGTTGTTCATGCTGCGCACGCCCTGCAAACCGGGCCTGCCCATGCGCGAGCAAAACCGCGCCGGCCGCGGGGAACTGTTCACTACCTCGTTCGCCCAGTTCGAACTGCGGATCCGCGATCAACTCACCCGCATGCTGGGCGCCACCGGTTTCGACCCGGCCAAAGATATCCAGGGCATCACCGTAAACCGCTGGGCTCACGGCTATGCCTACACGCCCAACCCACTTTTTGAACCCGATTGGACCGAAGAAGCGAAACCCTGGGTCGTCGGCCGCAAGCCTTTTGGCAGAATCGCCATTGCCAACTCGGATGCCGGCGCCAGCGCCTACACCGACATGGCCATCGACCAGGCGTACCGCGCCGTAACTGAACTTTTAGAGACGTAAACGCGATCGTTTGTCGGCCCCAGCCATCCCGCTGCCGTACTGTAACTCCCGGGCCCGCACGAGCGTCTCATTACGAGGGCACTCCCTTTCTTGTCCATTTGTGATATTGTCTACACGTAGACTCCCGAAGTAGGATTGCCTGAGTTATCTGATGGGCGCGCTTTGCGGCCCTCCCTCCGCTGATTCAGCCAATTTTAGGCCAAGGTCCTCTGGTGTCCGGAAAGCGGCAGATCGCCGAAGTCCTGCACGGAATGCTTCGAAGAGTATGGGAGAAGCACCATGAAGAGTTTGTTCGTAGGCAATCTGAATTTCCAGACCTCGGAAGGCGATCTACGGGCCGCATTCGAACCGTTCGGGCAAGTCAGTCGCGTGCATATGGCGATGGACCGCGAAACAGGCCGTGCACGCGGTTTTGCATTTATCGAAATGCCCAATGATGAGGAAGCGGCTAAGGCCATCGCAGGACTCGATGGCCAGGAACTCGGCGGGCGCAACTTGAAAGTGAACGAAGCGCGTCCCAAGGGCGAAGGTGGCCCACCGCGCGGTGGACAACGCAGTTTTGGTGGTCCAGGTGGAGGCGGCAATCGCGGCCCCGGCGGCAGCGGCGGACGCGGTCCGGGTGGCGGCGGTGGCCGTGGACCTGGTGGTGGTGGGGGTGGCCGCGGCAAAGGCGGTGGCGGTGGACGTGACCGCTTTTCCAACGAAGATTATCGAGATTCAGCACGCCAACCGCGCGAACCGCGCTGGTAATTGTGCAGTAGTTCGTGCAGAAGTTCTCGCAATGCACGCGCGTTGGCTGGACGACCGGCCCGATTCTGGCCGCACTCTGCTGTGAGGAGAAACTATGGCAACGACATTCCAGAAGCGCCAAAAAGAAATGAAGCGCATCGAGCGCCGCAAGATCAAAGAAGAAAAGCGCGCTCAACGCAAAACCGAAAAGGATGAAGACCCCAAATCCACCAGCGTTGACCCGGCGCTGGACCCGACCATTGACTGGGCCCATACCAACGACATGGAACCCCTGGAATAGTTCTTCCTTTTTAACATCCTAAACCGTTCTTCAACTGAAAAATTGCGCAGACTCTTTGAATTCGCAGGGGCGTAACGCATCGCTGCGCCCCAGTTTGCCGAAGCGCAGTACGCTAGGCCGTCTTCTCGCGCTATGTTTCCTTGGAATCAAGCAAGGGTGCGCGCCAGCTGCTTGAAAATCGGCAGCGTACGCGGCGTAGTCAGCGGAAGTCCGGGGCACGCATGCGCGGACGCTTAAGAGCCGCAAGCACGCCCGCGCCGATCATCCCCCGCAATGGCAGCCGAATGATGTTTCTGGATTTAGTGCGAAAAAAAAATTGGTTCGGGGACGTGGACTCGAACCACGATACTGAGCTTCAAAGGCTCATGTCCTACCGATTAGACGATCCCCGAACAGGCAAATAAATTGTAGCAGACACCCGCACACCTTCCCAACCTTTGCGGCCAAAATGTTTTCCATCTAGCGCCCTTTCCTCGCGCACATTTCCGCAATCCTCCTATTTCTGTTAAATTACTAAGGTTGCGTCCAGCACCGGAGAGGTGTCTGAGCGGTTTAAAGAGCACGCTTGGAAAGCGTGTGTAGGTTAACCCCTACCGTGGGTTCGAATCCCACCCTCTCCGCCATAGTTCTTTTTTCCTGTAAAAGTGAGCATATTGACGCCTTGCTACCAGCGTGCTACCGTTTAATAGGATTTGTTTGAGCCTTATCGCGGAGGCGCAATGGCCGCAGTTTACGCCCGGTTCAAAGACCCCAAAGGACGCTGGGGATACAGCAAAATTGGCAAAGGCCGTCCACCAAAAGACGCTTCGTTCCACGTTCGATTTACAGATGCCACTGGCAAGCGCCGTTGGTCGCAGCCGTTCCCATCCGTTGAGGCCGCGAACGCCAATTCAGAAGGCGTGAAGGTTGCCTCCATCGCAGCCTCCAAAGGTCTCACAGTCAACGAATACAGCGATGTGCTGAATGCTGGGAAGACCACGATCAAAGATGCCGTCGCCCAGTTCTTGAAGCTGAACAAGCGCAAGCGTCCAAAGACCGTCCAACAATACTCGAACGCTCTTAATCACCTCTTGGCTCACCTGCCAAACGGCATGCGCTTTGTTGGCGACCTTGCGACGGCGGACGCGCTCGACGCCTACTTGGAAATCTTAGAAGCTGACGGCTTCGCGAAGAAGACCGTACACACCCGGATGGGCGTGATCTTTTCGTTGTTGAAGGACCACGTCAGAGAAACTGGCGTCGAATACGCGTCCAAGCTGGTCTCCGTAGCACGACCGGTTAAGCAGAAACCTCGCGCATACTCCGATGGCGACATCAAGAAATTGTTCGAAAAGATGACGGAGGAGGAGTGGGAGCGGTATGCATTCTTTCTGTCGACCGGATGCCGGGAGCAGGAAGTCATGTACGCGACTTGGGACGACGTCGACTTCACCCACAAGACCTACAAAGTTGAAGGTAAAGATGACGTGAACTTCGTGCCGAAGAATCATGAAGTACGCGTCACACCGATGACCACGGAAGTTTGCGAGATGTTGAGGGAGCGGAGGAAGAAGGCGAAGGGCCGCTGGATATTTTCAGCAGAAGGTGGGAAACCAGAGGGCCATTTTCTACGGAAGTTCAAAGCGATTGCGAAACGGGCGGGGCTGAACTGCGGCGCATGCAAGACCAAGATTATGGACGGCAAATTCCACCTTCGGAAGGTGGTGGACGTTACCTGCGAGACCCGGCCAGTATGCGAGAAGCACTACCTGCACCGTCTGAGGAAGACCGCCGCTACCCGCTGGCTACACAATGGCATCAATATCAGGAAGATTCAAAGCTGGCTGGGCCACAGTTCGTTGGAAGTCACCCAGCTTTACCTCGACGATGTCTCGCCCAGTGGTGACGACGAACAGAGCAAGATCGACAAGGCTGGGCGGCTGAGGCAGCGTCGTTAATGATGGTGGACACCGAGGAAGTTCAGGACGGAGAAGGTCAACTCGGCGGCGACCAGCACGCAGACTGCAATCTCAAGGGTGATCGTCCAAGTTTCCTTGCGCTCGGTACGGTCGTATTGCTCGGTTAGCCAAACGAGGATGTCAGGTCCAAATCCCGCCTGCTGCCCCCTTTGGACGGAACCAAAGAGATGGTCGCGACCTACGGTCTCGAAGGTCATTTGTCCAGTGCTTTACGTTCCCATCGTAATACTCAGCGTGCCATCAATAATGTAGTACGAGCGGCCAGAGTCGTAGTCGTCTTATTCCGTTTGACTTAGAAATGGCGATTAGTCGGGCCGCGAGGCAGCTTCTGTTTACGAAGCTGGTTATTTAACTAATGTGAGTTACTAGTTGGGATACGTACCATTGTTTAGTGAAGCTAAGTGAGTCAACGTATACGCTCCAAGACAATGCTGCCAAATCACATTTGTTCCAGATTAGCGACAAGTCTTGAGGAGCGCACATGCCTGTAGATATCCGAAGAGCATTAAAGAGACTTCTTCCTATCCTTCTGAAGGCCAAAGAAGACAATTTGAACGAAGCTGACACAGTTCAAAGGGTCATCATGGTGTTTCAAGAAGCTCTCGGTTACGACGCGCTAACAGAGATTACGCGTGAATTGATGATAAAGACCAAGTACGTAGATCTAGCTCTCAAGCTCGATGGCGTGGTGAGGCTTCTCGTAGAGGTGAAAGCAGCTGGAAATGAACTACGAGATCGACATATCGAACAAGCAAAATCCTACGCAGCGGAAGCGAATATTCGCTGGGTCGTACTGACAAACTGCGTCAATTGGAGCCTTTACCACTTGTCATTTGAAGAAGGCATCGAGACGGAGCGCGTCTTTACCTGTGATCTGTCCATCGAGGACATAGATAAAGCCGCCGAATCAATCGCCCTCCTACATGAGCAAAGTATTCGAAAAGGTGAACACGAAGACTTTTGGAAAAGACACGCTGCCCTAGATGCGAGTTCACTAGGAAAAGCACTATACACCGAGAGCGTCCTTCGCCTGATACGAAGAGAGATTCGCAAGCGTGAAGGGATATTGGTTGATGAAGAAGATTTGGCGAAGGCGATACACGGTATGCTGTGCGAGGATGCACGAGAGAAAATGGGTCCAGTAAAAATTCGGCGAAAACGACAGCGCTTACCAAAAAAGATTGAAGCACTCGCCAAAGCTACAGCACCAACGGATGCCGCAGCGGTAGGTTCAGCGGAACCTATTCCGGAACCAACTTCCGAGCTACCTCTCGAAGAGGTCTTGGTTAAGAGCTAAAATCGTCTCGAGGACAGAATTGAGTTTTTTGGTCACAAATCACAAACGCAGCCAGCGCATTCATGTCGACTTGATTTTCACCGCTGGTACTTAATTTAGACTTGATGGAAGGGGTCGGGTTCCCGTTGACCACATGCCGAGCCGTCAGGATTCGGTCCCGCCCCACCAGGGCGCTTCATGTGTGGATGCTGCTACTTGATGAACTTCCGGTTCGGCTGGATTCTGCGCCGCCTCGGGCGAATATAAAGGAATCCCGCGACAACAGCTATGAAAGCAGGAATAACAATCCACATCGAGAGTCCAGAATGAAAGAACACCCAAACGAAAGCAAAGATTGTACCCAAACCACGAATCAGTACGACCACGATAAGGAAAAGAGCCAACAATCCGACTGCGGCCCAACAAATAATTTCGGAAGCTCTTTTTGTTTTCTCGCTTGCCATAGCTTTAAGCCGCCAGTTCCATTCCAGCTAGTGTCTCACTTAACGACGCCAAGTTAACTCTCCCTTTCGACACGTTCAATGATCTTCTTCGCGTCCGATACTGCGTCGGATAAAGCAGACATGTACGCGGGAGAATTTCTAGGCGCAGCGGCCAGGCGACGGGCGGCCAGTATTGCCGCCGCGATTACGATCAAGGCTTTCTTGCGGTGTTCGTCCATAGAAATAAGCGGCAGCAGAATAAATCCCACTGCCGCTTTCCCATTTCCTCTACCGAAAGTAGGGTAGGCGAACAAAAGGCGAATGTCAATACCTGCTTCGGTGGCGACTCTTCGCGATAGCGTGCTGCCAGAAATACCAATCCCTTGCTCACGGCGCAAAATTTGTATAGGCACCCTCTTTGTTGGTGCAAGCGGATGCGGTGCCATCTCGTCGGAAATAAAAACAGAAAGCAGTCTTGTACGTTGCGTCCGCTCCACCGTGCGCCTTATTGGAAAGATCAGAGTAAAAAATCCTCCCGTACACAGCTACGTCTATACCTCCGTTGGCCCACTTGTCCAATTCTTTTGCTCCAAATGTATTGGTTGCGTTTCGAAGGGATAAGGGACACATTCATCGGGGAGAATCAGGATGCTAAGAAATCTCTTATCGTCCTGCGGCGCTCCCAAGAAATTACTTTTATAGGGCCAAAGGCTATCCCTGAACTTTTCAATGACCCCCTCACCCTTTTCAATGTGTACTCGCGCCCTTACTATTCCGGGAATCTTGCCATAGTTGAAGAATTTAAGAGTGGGTTGTATTGGCTTACCAGCTTCCACCTGAATTTTATCTGGCATCTTTACGACAATAAAGGGCCGCTGTTGGGTGTTGTAGAAGGAAACTACTTGTTCTTTCATTTGTTGCAGCTGTAGAAAATAAACTACGGCAACGACGACTCCAACCACCGCGAGGATGACTTCACCAATACGTCGCCAATTTTCAAATTTCCTCCACCAAGGCGACCGGAATAACCAACCACATAGCCTTAGAAAGTTTCCTCTGACACTCCGTTGACGGTATGGCGCGAGAAGGCGATATACACACGAAAACAAACCAATCACCGAAATCGCAAAGATTGTCAATCCTAGCGGCTTATTCTTGACGACGACATTGCTGCTGGCAAGTCCCAATCCGAAGAGAGCGCCTAGTAAGGAGACCACCACCAAAACTTCCGCAAGAAGTATTTTTACTCGTGGCGCGGTTATCATGTGGGGGACTATACCACTGGATTACTGAGAATCGAACCTCTTCATACACGAACGAAAATTCGAACCGTGTTCGACCTCTTTCGGACCTACAAAAACATGGCATTGCTCGTGAGAAATTACTTCCCTGAGTTGTGCCTCGGAGTGGATGCGGTTCACATCGATGTTGATGGTTGTCACGTCGTCGAAGTAGGTCGTTGCCAAGACTATGTCGGTTTCTGTATCTCTGCTCGATAAATCTGTGATCGCCATCGGGACAGTCGGCAATTCCCCGTTGAAGAATTTCGTGTTCGTCTCCCGGTAAATCTTTGGTACGGATGCGCCCAGAGACTCACGAGAGTACGCGTACCCGGCTCCGCCGAATATCACGGCCAGACAGAAGGCGCAGATGACGCGGTTCTTCACATTTACATGTTGATCGGGAGAAGTGCAGGTGGGAATGGTACGGAAGTTCCAAAAATCCAATTCCTGAAACCAGATAGATATTACAACTTCTCCTTCTTCGATATTGATGATCTCAACATCCTATATTTCTAAAGTATCATACTTAATGAGATAATCTTCCAGCGGTTGATTTTGCTTGGAGACACAATGGACCCAGCCCTGAAACTATTTTGGTTGTTTGTGGTCGCACTATCTGTCGCCAGTCCAGCATTAGCTCAAAAACTTGACGTGAAGATCGTGGACCGTCAG
The DNA here is from genome assembly GCA_035317965.1 of Saccharimonadales bacterium (SeqCode). GTDB lineage: Bacteria > Acidobacteriota > Terriglobia > Acidiferrales > UBA7541 > Acidiferrum. The sequence continues at coordinate 8,809 of DATHFT010000130.1, forward strand.
GACAATGTGACAGATTATAGTTATGTCGTTCCGGCCAGATTCACTTCATATTCGAACGCCAATGCGGACTGCAGCGCGTATGGAAACAGCGTGAATTGCACTGGCTCATCTACGACAAATGGGTATGCTACTCCCGCCCATCAAGTTTCTTACAACGTTCGAGGGGCGACATTTTCTCTCCTACTTCCAGACGGTCGAATTGCGGTCGTGAACTGCGAAAGCAAGTTTGCCGAACGCATGGCAGGCCCTAGAGGTAATCATAGAAGCTGCCGCATGCCACTCGTGGAAGACATCAAGGCCGACTTTAAAGGTGACAAGGCAAAACTTGAATGGGTCGTGAGTATTGATGGTAAGAAAACCCAGAGCGAAACGTATAAAGTGCTAGCAGTGTTGACAAAGCCGACTCCACCGCCTACCCAGTGATTTGGTCAATGCGAATCTGCTGTCCGATTACCACTTCGTCTTATACAGAGAATCCTTTGGTCGGGACCATCGAAGGAAAAGAGCGACCACTCCACCGAGAGCGATGGATGCGAAGAGTGCGACGGTGTACCAACCAGCCGAAGCTAGAACAATTATTATCCCGACGGCGATGGTTCCGAACACTCGTGGGATGTCTTTTCGTGGTCTGGTCCAAAACCCTTTCTTCCGCTTCATGCCGACATTATAGCTAGCTGATGTGGATTTGCTGCCCGATCTTCGTAAACCGAAGACGCCGAGCGGTGCGGTCCTAGTAAGGCACCTTCGCGTTGAAATTTCAGCCGGAGACAACCCAACGGAAGGACACTAGAGCGCGGAGGATATCACCGTGCCTAAAAGTCTGATCCTAGCCTTTTTCCTCATGTGCCCGCTCTCGCTGTCAGCGCAGGGTACTCCGGAGTTCCCCACGTCAGACGAGATAAGCACGTTGATGCAGCAAGCGAATCTCGCGATGCAGCAGTATCGGGAAACCATGCTCGATGAGACAGACAAACTCGGCAAGGATGCCGACAACAAAAAGAATGAGAAAAATGCGCTAGACAATTGGCAATTTATTGTGTCGGTACTGAAGACAAGGCCTGACAACTTCAATAGCGGGGTGGGTTTTATGGTAGTCGATGCGCTGAATACCGCATATCAGACGGCTCTCGCATGTGAAGTCAACTCTTTGAATAATTTTCGTACTGCGGTCTTGTTGAAAGCTGAGGATCGTCTAAGTGCGGCGGAGGATATCTCGAAAGCCTGCATGAATGCGGCACAGTCACTGGTCATCGTCAAAGTATCGGCAACAAAATTATACACGAAATATCTACAGGCTCAGAAAGTCTTGTATGAAAAGAGTTACAGCGCAGCCGTCACTTGTGGCGAAGCACTGAAGAGAGTCACGGCGAACAAACCGTAAGGCCGGCTTTTTGTCAATTAATTTATTCGAATCTGCTGTGTCTTCGGGTCACTCGAAACCCCGCAACTAGGCATGCCGAACGGAGGCCCACGTGGCCAACCATCAAATCAAAAAGTTTGCCAAGGAACTTCTGAAGGAACTGTCACGTAAGCGAAATGAGCTTTCCGATAACCCCAGAAAAGAACGCACAAAACTCGTCGCAGAAATACTTCAATCAATGGCTGAAGACGGGAAATTCTACTTGCACCCGTACAAGCACAAAGAAATCAAACGGAAACAATTGCTGTGTGACTTTGTTTGGCTAGCGCGTGAAAGCGATTCCCAAACCCTAAGTCGAGTCATCCTAGCAGCAGAATCGGAATGGTCCCGTAACAAGCCAGCCGTTCTTTACGATTTCAAAAAACTGCTCTTGGTTAAAGCAGATAGAAAACTTCTCTTCTTCCGCAGTGCAAAAACATCTAAGATCACCCATGGGGATAACATACGGGCAGAGATCGTCGAAGCATTGGAAGGATTCAAGCAAAAGACGATGGGCGAAACCTATTTCATCGTAGAGATGAACAATCGGTCTCGGAAATTCAGACTAGATTATTGGATAACAAATTTGAAAGGACAGGTTGCTCTGCAACAACACAAATAGTCACTGAGCCGACATTGTGGTAGCATCCCACTTTTCAAATAAGCTCCGGACCAAGTCCGATGACTAACCGCAAAAACATCTTTATCAAAAAGGGACAGTTTTCAGCTTCTCTTGCTCCATGGATTGCGCTGGCTACTTCCGTCTTAAGCTTGGTAATCGGAGGTGGCTGGTTTCAAGAGTATCAGAAGAGTCGGAATGAGCGAACCGCAGCAAGCGAGCGTCTTGTTGTCGAATATCTTCAACCCATCGCTGTAAAACTGGAAGATAATGAGAACATCTACCGGCAGTTAATGTCAGAATCAGCAGAACCCGGCTGGGGAATTTTGGAGTCGTACCTTATAAAAATTAAGCGCAGTGGAGTTCCCAAAAATGCGTTAATGAAAAACCGCATAGACAAACTTGTTGCAAATAACGAGGCTATATTAACGCTGCTCGTTTCGTACTCAGGTTATGTAAAAACCGAAGACTTTCGCTTTCAGTCTGCCAAATTTCGCGAACACGCAATTTTGTACAGTGACCGCTGGAAGTCTTTGTTGGAAATATTCACCTCGAACGGAGAATTTCCGACTCCGGCGCTCCGATACCCAACTGAATTTAGCAAGGCTGTTCAGAATGAAATTTCAGCGCAACGCCACTGAAGAATCCGTATTCCCTCTCTGCCCGGCCATGAGGCGAAAATCTTAGATGGTCGAACTTCGCGTAGGTTCGTCTCCCGATAAATCTCTGGTACGGATATACGCAGGCTCTCAGAGAGTATGCGTATCCGGCTTCGCCGAAGATCACGACGAGACAGAAGGCACAGATGAGGCGGTTCTTCACGTCTACATTTTGATCGGGAGAATCGCGGGTGGGAATGATACCTAAGAACTATCAACCTAAAGCGCCAGGTGGGCCAAAATGTCGTTGAACGGCACAGCTCCTATCTCCGGAATCTCAACCTTCCCCATCGCGGTTCGCTTGAGGAAGTGCGGAATGGTGCAACCGACTACTTGCCGTCTACGCTTGTCCAATCGAAGAATGTCGCCATTTTCGTTTTCGGTATACAGCACTTCGCTGTTGGGGAGGCGCTCAAATGTGATATATAAGACATCCGCGTCTTTATCGTAAGAAAATGTCACTTCGTGCCTCCCTTCGAGTAAATCTTCCGACCAATGTTTGGCCGTCCATAGGTTTTGATGTCAAGGCGTTGACCTCCTGGCCATTCGCAAATGGCTGGTCACGAAGAACTCGTAAAACAGGTAATCAAAAATCCGGCGGAAGTCCGAGTCAGTACCGTATTCAATACGAGCGTGGCCTTTATCTCTGATCCTGGTGTAGCCTCACATCAAGGATGTGTGTGTCAACCGGGTACGCGGTGGATACTTTTCCGGTGCTGGCTCCTTTCTCAAATTCCGTGTCCATGTATTCGACGAGGACCCTAATGCCCTCACTATGTCCAAAAGATTCTTGGACAAAATTTCTATTTGCCTCTGGCACCCTTGCCTCGGGCGGTATCGACGGCAAACTGTCAGCCCCCGTCGTACGGTCTGTTAGTAGGGCGTATAACAAATGGTTTGAAGCGGAACTCGACTTGCATAATCAGCCTACCACACTTTTTCGTTTTTGTCAAGCCCTCTTTGCGGTACACCAAAATGGGGCCCTTGTCAAGCTATTTTTGGCCATTAACGGTCCCGAAAGAGCCGGGGATGACAGAGTGAAGACGCGGGGCGGGAAAGTACCTCCGTCACAGTACGGGTCTGCACACATCCTCTACATCAGTGTTTTCTTGGGTCATTTTGCCCTCCTAGGGCCGCATCGTTGGACCACCGTGGCTCCCCAGGACGGGTTGCTCGGTTGGCGAAAGGTGATGAACGTCCACCCCTACTCGTGATGCTTAACACAACCATTATCTCATGGATGCCAAGTTTTGATCGCCAATCGATGTCAATGAGCACACCGTAGACAGTCGGTCAACAGAGTGATAGTAAGGACACGCATGCAGGCGAAGGCTCCCGCAGAAAGAAGAGGATTCGTGGACCACGAGAAAGTTGCAGAGCAGGCAAGCAGGGTTCTGCTCGCACCTATGTATTTGATTTACGACCTGACTACAGGTCTTTTGCCGGGGCTACTATTCGTCACGCTCATTTTCATCAAACATTCTCACATCCCATTCGAACTGCTTTCGAACCCAGTGCTAGGGTACAAAGTCAGAATCGGTCTCGGAATGTTCGTCAGCTATATCGTAGGAAGAGTATTCAGAACAATTGTCGAAAGTGTCGGCGCTCACTACCTAAAGAAACAAATTGACGCTCTGAAAGATAAAATGTCAGGTCCAGATGTTTTGGGAAGCTTGTTCATTGGTGCACTGGCGCTCCCAAAGCTCTTCAAAAAGATTCATCCATTGGATATGTTGGTCTTGGTTTTGTCGAACGCAGTTTTTACTTTCACAACAAGCCTTGTTTTGATAACGGCCAGTGTTATTCCCGGAGACGGACCGCTTCGCGCCGTAGAGCTATGTTCCGGGTTTGTAATGCTCTACTCTGGAATTTTAACTGGAAAGCAATTCATGCCGACCTTCATATTTTTGTTAGGTGGAATGATTGACTTACCGGCAATGTTTGGCCCTCTTAGTAAAATATTCGCATCTTTCCAGAATCAGAGTGTTCCGCCACAACCACCTAAACCGCCGCAAACCCCAGAACCACCGCAAGGGAGTGCTACGTAGACGAAATCTTTGTGAAGCGTCCCTGCGCGGCTTTACTACCTCGCAGCGAAAGGAAATCAACACATAAAACATGCCTTCCAATTTGGACCGTTACAAAACCGACTTGGACAAACTCATCGTGCTTGGAGACGACCTTACGAGGGCGATGTATCGCGACTGCAATCCGGCAGATTACGAGCGACAAATGGGTGAACGGTACGGTGTAGACGAAAAGGAAAAACTTAAGAAACACCTCGGTAGCTTGCCTGACTTCAAATCTACATACCAAGCTTGGTATTCCGAATCGAAATCTTTGATTGAATTGATGTTGCCGAACAGGTTGGCGGACTTTGTCAGCTACTACGAGGTTCCCAAAGGCAGAAAGTCTGCCACGTATGACACATACCGAATTGTCGATTATTTGAACACTCTATCGGTCACTCACGGCCATCTAAAAATCGTCGGACCTACTGCAGCACTGCCGCGAATGGCACAGCAAGTTGCTATTTTGAAAGCGGTGAAAGGTCGATTCGAGAGTTCACTATATGACATTAAGCAGCTACTTCAAGGAGATGTCTTCGATTCTGAATTGGATGCGGCCAAGGAATTATCCAAAAAGAAATTTACGAGGGCGGCTGGTGCAATTGCTGGGGTTGTTCTGGAGCGGCATCTTTCTCAAGTGCGCATCAAGCACCAAATTGCGTTCGCGAAGAAGGAACCCACTATTTCAGAATTAAATGATGCCCTGCTTAAACACAATGTGATTGACCAACCGGCGTGGAGGTTTATTCAGCGCCTTATGGATATTCGAAATCTGTGCGATCACAGTAAGGACAGCGATCCTACTCCTGAGCAGGTTGATGAACTAATCGCAGGGACGGATAAAATTATCAAGACTGTAGCTTGAGAATGTGCTTGGTCACGACGGCTGCCAGAATGCGCAGCGGGTGGAGACAACCCGGATATTCATCGTGGTATAAAGTTGAAATGAAACCGAAAACAAAATGGATTCTGTTCGAGTATGTTGGCACAAATCAGATCAATCAGTTATCTAAGCCGATGAGCAAACAGGAAGCAGAGCGTGAGAGGAAGAAGCTGCCTGTGAAGATGCAGAAGCGAGTTGGGCTTGCGCCGGTAAAGTTAGCCTCCGTGCCGGAGCCGTGGTAGAGCTTCATTTTTAGCCGGGAGGAAGTTCTCCGTCTCCGACATCGTTGTAATCGGTGCAACTCTTTGCCTGCACTAGATACTTTTCATTGTAGCCCCGAAAAACACAAATCTTGAACCAATGCTTATCTCCGTATATATCTACAAATTCTCCTCGACCGTACACTGCTACATATAAACTTCCAGCTTTGATGCCTTCCACTTCTTCTTCTTTTAACTTGTCTGCTGCATATGCTGAGAGTGGGCGGATAACGGCTATGGGGTTAATGCCGCCAAGCCCGGATAGCAGTCCGCCAGTAGTATGAACGCCCCGTTTGTAATCTATTTGAACAGATGAAGCGTTGCTTTGCAGCGTGACAACGAAGTCGCTGATATTGTGTTTCGCGGCGGTTTGCCCTACGTTCACGATATTGACATCCGCATGAAGCGTATTTCCCACTACGTACTGATCGAGTGGCATCAGTCCGATAACCGGATTCAATGTTGCTTGATGCTCAATCCTGAAATTTTTATGGCTGTCACTCCACATTAAATACGTGAGGAAGGCGTAGACAATTCCGGCTGCCAGCGCTCCGACTTCTAACCACTGCAGCCACCAAAGCTTCGGGGACTTTACATAGATTGTTTTCTCGCTCATCACTCCTCCGGGCGGGACAGCGGAGCATATCACGTAAGTGACGTAACGGTGTGATAGCATCCCTGTTTCTATGCGACTAAGGCTACTGGAGGTACAGGGAATATGGAGTTTAACGGGTGGATGAAACTCAACCGGGTTGGCGGCGGTGGGCAAAGCGATGTGTATCTGGCACGATCTCCTGAAAGATCATTAATGCGCGAAGAATATTTCGGGGAATTGCAAAAGCTGGCTAACGGAGCAAGGCACAGGGAGTACGCAGAATATATTTTCGAGTCCGCCCGTCCCGACCTTCCACACGAGGTAGGTGCATTGAAAGTGTTCAAGCTTCGTGAAAATAGCGGAAAGCCAATCGATAGGCTCAAAAAAGAAATCGCAATCCTCAAAGAGGGCCGCCCAAATCTTCCAAAACTTCTAGATTCGAATGCCGTCGAATTGTGGATGGTTACGGAGTATTTTCCAGACCATACTCTCGCAGAACATCCTAATAAATTCTTCGGGCGACCACTGGAAGCGCTGACAGCATTTCGAGGTCTCGTTGAGACCATCGCTCGGCTCCATCGGGACAACGTCGTGCATAGAGATATCAAGCGCTCAAATATTTTTGTATCAACGGAAGGGAAGCTGATACCGGGAGACTTCGGTTTGGTCTTTACTGGACACACCGAAGATCGGGTGACTTTGCCTGATGAACGAGTCGGCCCGTGGGAGCATCTTCCATGGTGGGCGAACGATGGAGAGCGGCTGGAAAACCCCACGCCAGCCATTGACGTATTCCTGCTAGGCGGCCTGCTTTGGACGATGATTACAGGGAAGAATTTGCATCACGGTGACAAATTCAAACATACGTCCAGAGACCTAGAGCTTAAATTCAAAGGCGAGCGCTGGATGCGGCTAATAAATTTGGTTCTGAGTCAGTGCTTGGGAGAAGAAGAACACAAGTGTCTAAAAGATGCGGGAGAACTTTTGATGGTAGTTGATGAGGTTCTCGATACGATGAATCATGGCGCACCAATCACCGATGAAAATAACATGATTGTGATACCGTGTCGTTTTTGCAATCGTGGCTTCTATCAGGTATTGGAGAACCACGAGGGAAAGTTACGGAATAACTTGAACGTGTCCAATCAACACGGTGTTCACGTGCAAGTAATTTCCTTCGACATATTGCAGTGCAACGCTTGCCACAATGTTCAGTACTTTGCTCCGAGCCAGCCGTTTGAGGCTATGTCAAAAGATTACAAATCGAGAGTTAATCCGCAACGCGGAGCCACGGCCAGAGCATGGTAGGCCGAGGTACGGGGGTACCTTCGCGGGAATAGGAAATTGAACCTCCCCCTGCCACCCCCCGGACCTCGGGAAAATTGGGTGCCTACTTCTCCTGAGCCTTCAACGTCTCGATGAACTTCGGCAAAATCATTGGGTGGAAAGGGCGAGTCGGAGTCTTATTCATCTCGAAGACAGCCGCCAGTTCGTACACCTTGTCTTCCAGAACTCCATCGTGAGTCCACTCGCCCAGCATTCCGGTCATCTTCATTACGCTGATTATCGAGTTGCGTAGAAAGACTGCCTGCGGGTGGCTGTCGTCTTGGAGGGCGGCTTTATAAGCGGTTGCGCCGATAGCGAAGCCTCTGTTCTTGTCTTCCTCGCTGAGGTCTGGCAGGGACGCCTTCAACTGTTCCACCCGTGCCGCCACCTCGCGTTCTAGTTGTGCAGCCGCTTTCAAAGCGGAGGCGGTAACGGGTTTAATTCTCCCGTTCTCGTACGCCGACTTGATTAACTCCCGAGGGTCGTATTCTTGGTCGTTCATAATTGCGGGAGTTTATCACGAGAGGCTCGGGCGGTGGGGTACGGTGACGAGTGGGGAAGTTGTCAGCCAGGCGACCCCGATAAGCGGAAGACCGGGCTTGGGGCGGTGCGCCCCGGCGTATTTCGCGAGATGGGTCTAGGAGCAAATCGACATATTACTTAGCAGTGCGATTAGCCAGAGCCTATTTCGACCTTCTTTGTTCCAGAGTTTCTGGCATGGCCCAGAAGGGATAAGCGCCCCCGCCCAAGTAGCGGTACGCTCCATCGACCCATACTACGTTGACCGAAAATGACATTGAGTAACTGTGTTCGTGACTCAAGCTTGGCTTATCTGATTTGAACTCCACTTCAAACCGTTCAATTGATATTTCCTTCTTTGGCTCGTATGCATCCGGACGTGGCGGGAATTTTGCCGACGACGGGCGATGTGGTTTGCAGTGCACCTTGAAATGAGTTCCCGACGGCCAAAATTTTGTCATGAACGTGGAAATTAATTTTTCTTTGGCAACCTCCGCCTTGTAGTCATCCACGAGAGCTTGTACCTGTTCAGTTTCGAAATACTCGCCAAACCATAAGGCAGGGTCAGGAATAGTAAGTGAAGAGAACTCTTTGTCAAATGGAGGTGTCTGTCCCTTGTTGAGCGCGTCGAGAAATGGTTGATATTCGCCTTCCAACCCCTTCGCGTCACGGCTGTAGTCTGAAGCAAATGACAATGAGTATGGACCAATAGTAGCGATTCGCGGCGAAACGGGCAGCAACATCAAACTGGTCACAACTAAATATACGAGCCTCATTTAGCTTCCTTCCAGTCATCCTCAAACCATAATTGCCTACTTACACCTCGACCGCATTCTACGCTTCACATAACCTTGGGCACAACGAGTTTGCAACGGAGAAAAGTTAACTGCCCAAATAGGAAATTGGTCCGGGCCGCCAACTCCTTATTTGTCGGGAACCGGACAAGTGCCGGACGGGTGGAGACGACCCGGTACCTTTCCGCGAACAGAAAAGTGAACCTCCCCTCCGGCACTCCCCCGGCCTCGGGAAAAGAGCGCGTATGTAAGTGGCGTGGAGGTGGAGGGATTGACAGGTGGGTCTGAGTGCCCCTCGGAGGTGTCGGGGGTAGGGAAGAGGACGCGTCCAAAATAACGGTGGAAGAGACTTTGCCACGTATACGGACCCGGAAGGAAAACCCCCGGTTGGGGGCTTCCGCCACCCGGCACTGCCGCCGGGTCCTGCAAGTCCTTTGTTATTAGGGAATGCACTTCAGATGCCGAATAACACTTGCGCGAGGAAAATTTTGAAAGGATTTGGCGTCGAGAGCCGATTGGCCCTTGGCATCACGGTGGCTTGCGCGTTGCGAATCGTTACAGGGAAGGGAATTGCAAACGTTGCGCCTGCCGGGTTAGATCGCAGTGTGATGCGCGAGCGAGTCCACCGCAGGCCCGTTAGAAGCCTTGCGACGTGTCTTCGGTCGGCTTCACGGCGTGCGCGACCACCTGCGCGGTCACAGTCGACTTGCTCGCCTTGTGGCGCTGGATGTATTCGGCGCATGCGCGACGAACAACCCACGACACGCTGAGATCAAGTTCCTCTGCGATCTTCTCCAATTCCTTTACGATGTCGCTGTCCATCCGCAGGCCCAGCGCACGGTCGTGTGTTCCCTTCTTCGCCATTCCCACTTCCTCCTAGTGAAACCATAATCTCGCAATAACGAGTAAATGTCAATCGTAATAATCTGTGTGCTAAAAATTGTCTGACATTGTGTAACTTATATAATATTGACTATAGATGGTTTACAACTACCTAGAAGTCACAATGAGGTAGTTCGATATAATGCTTGACAAATGCTCGTAATTGTTATACATTGTAAACATTGAAAGAGAGGCCCCGATGAGTTACTGGACACCGACCGAAACCTTGAAAGTGCTGGAAGAGGCCCGCAAGGTCTCTCGTCGTAACCACCTGATCGTGCTTCTCGCTTATCGTCATGGACTGCGCCGGGAGGAAATAGTGCAGCTGACCTTACAGGATGTGCGGGACGGCCAGATCGACGTTCGCCGCCTGAAAGGCTCTCTCCACACTATCCAGCCGCTGTACTCCGATGTTAACTCGCTGCTCGACGAGAAGCGAGCGCTGGCTGCCTATCTCCGTGAGCGCGGGGACGCCGATGGCTCGCGTTTCCTTTTCATCAGCCGCAACGGTTCCGGGTTGAAGGCGAAGGCGATCTACAACCTATTCGAGGATGCGGCGTTCCGTGCTGGGCTGCCCGCTGGTCGACGAAACCCGCATCAAGCGAAACACGCGCTGGCATCGCACCTTATTCGTAACGGCGCGAGCGTTGCTTATGTACAACAGGCCCTCGGGCACAAAGACCCGAAGGCCACGCTGTCCTACACTCACATCACCCAGAGCGAGGCCGCCGAAGTTGTGACCTCGGTGCTCAGCGCTGTGTTCGCTTCCGCTACTGTCTAACATTGTAAAATATTGTGTAACGCGTCTCGACGGCCTGCCTCCCGGTGGGCCGTTTCTCAACCTCTCCATCATTTTACCAGCCCGCCAGCACCTTTAATCGTACGATACGACGGACCATATCCGGGAAACTGGCCCAGACCGTTACCGGGATCGAGCTTGGACCGCAACCGCACCTGGCTCCCGAGACATCACGCAACTTTGCTATGCGACGACCTTTTTCCGCAAGATGCGGTTCACGTAGCGCTCACGATAGATATCTGTCCATGTCAGGCAACGGGACAGGATTTTTCTGGTTGTGCAACTACACAGGCACTTGAACGAACTATTCAGGAACGCCATCAGGAGGGAGCAGGTCTTGATACCCAGGGACCGCGTCTTCTAGTAACTGCTGTGCATTA
>DATHFT010000131.1:0-48661 GCA_035317965.1 Saccharimonadales bacterium (SeqCode)
ATTTGCACGCTCTTCCGGAGCTGGATACTCCTCCGCAACTCATCTACGCCATCCTCGACAAGACGCTGGGCCCCCGCGACGCCGTCACCGGATGGGCCGTGGTTCTGGCCTGGTTCCGACGTTTTTCTCTGCCGCGGCTGGCCTACGGCAGCGCTTCTCTGGCTCTAACGTTCCTCATCCTCGCCACCGCGTCCGGCTTCTCGTGGCGCAAGCCAAAAATGGCGGACCTGTCCCCCGCGAGCGTCTTTCACAACGCCGATCGCCAGGCCCATCTCGTCTACGCGCGCGGTACAAAATTCGTCAGCGATCTTCGCGTTGTCTACGAAATCCAATCGCGCCTGCGCCAAGACAACGAGCTTCCGTCCGCCAACGAAGAAACGATTCCGCAATCGGCTCCCGGAAATAAAACTCCCGGCAGCACCGATCGCACAGATCCTGCGGTCCCCAGGCAGCAAAATCGCGCCAATGATTCGCAGAAAAATCAGCAAGTTCTGGCCGTGACCCTGGTGCCGGTTGCAGACGTCCCGAGCTTCGCCATCTTCAGCTCTTCCCTTTGCACAAGGAGAACCCCATGAGGTGTGCCGTCCATACTGATGTGGACGCGGTTGGCTACTGCCGCAATTGCGGCAAAGCCATGTGTGCCGCCTGTGTTCGTCCGGTGCGCGATGTCTTCTATTGCGAAGACTGCCTCGCGACGGTAATGGGGATCCCCGCTCCAGCACCTGCTCCGTCACCGTATTCCACGGAAACAAATCCGGCAGGCTACACTCCGCCGGCTGCACAACCGGTTACGCCGGTGCAAACCGCCACCAGCCCCGCAATCGCATTTGTGCTTGGACTCGTCCCCGGCCTTGGGGCCATCTACAACGGCGAATACAACAAGGCGCTGATCCATATCGTCGTGTTCGCGACGATTATTTTCGGCGTGAGCAGTGATATTAGTGGAGGGGCTGAAGTCTTGCTGGCGCTGGCGATTCCGGGATTCATTCTTTATATGGCCGTGGATGCGATGCGAACGGCAAAAGCCAAACAGCTCGGGCAAACCAGCGTCGACCCCATCGAGGCCTGGAGCAGAAACCGGCCTATCGGCCCGATCCTGTTGATTGGTTTTGGCGGTTTACTGCTTTTGAACAATTTTCACATTTTTCCGTTTCATCGATTGGTGCAGTTGTGGCCGCTGGTGCTGATCGGCGCGGGCATCTTGATGTTCCGCAACCGGCTGACGAATGGCTCCTAGTTGCCGGGCCGGCGTACGGGCCTTTGGTTCATAGCAGTCTAGTTGCTGATTGCCTTTTTTCCGGAGTACTGGAGTCAAGGAATGGCCGACAATAAAATCCGCTGCCACTGCAAACGCTGCACCATCCGCAGCCTCATGGGCCCCGCCGTCATTATCACGATCGGCATTATTTTTTTGATTGATCAGACCCACGGAGGCTTTTTTCAATTTATGAAGCTGCTGCCGGTCTTGCTTATCGTCATCGGCTCGATTCTTCTGGCTTCCGCGCTCGCGCCCATGGAAGGCCACACTTTCGCAAGCGTTCCGCCTTCTGCCCCTCCCGGAACGCCCGGCGTTTCTCCGACAATTCAGCAGCCTCCGTACTCAGGACAGGGGCAATAAATACATATGGCCACCCTTCGCCCTCGCGGCACGTCAGTGTTCTCAGGCCTTTTCCTCATCTTCGTCGGCATTGTCCTGCTACTCCACAATTACAGGGGCCTCGAGATTGGCGACCTCCTGCGGACCTGGTGGCCGCTGATCCTGATTCTCTGGGGCGGCATCAAGCTCTACGAACGGACCGTCGGACGCCGGTCCGGTGAAACCGGCTACGCCCGCATCACCGCGGGCGAAGTTTTCCTGGTGTTCGGGCTGCTCATTCTGCTCCTCAGCGTGGCTGGCGTTGACGAGGTCAGGAACCGCTTCGGCGGTCACGACTTCACCTTTGGCGAAACCTATCCGTTCGATCTCGACCTCGCTCCCAAAGCCGTCCCCGCCGACGCCCGCATCACCATCCGCAACGACCGCGGCGACATCACTGTCTCCACATCGGACACCAATGAAATCCGTGTTTCCGGAAAGAAGAAAGTTACCACCTGGAACGAAGAAGAGGCCGAGAAAATCGCCAGTCCCGCTTCCGTTGAAATTGTCCAGAATGGAGACGGCTACGAAATCCATCCCACGACCAGCGACTCACGCGTCACGATGGATCTCGATATCTCCATTCCCAAAAAATCCGTTCTGAACATCCGCAGCGAAAAGGGCGATATCACCGTGGCGGACCTGTCCACGCCCCTCACCATCAATGCGAATTCCAGCGATACGATCGAAGTCCGCGATACCAACGGCGACGTCAGTATTGACGCCCGTAAAGGCGACATCAAAGTCTCCGACACCAAGGGCAACGTGAAAATCTCCGGCAAGGGGGGACAGATTGACGTCACCTCCGCCACCGGCGGCCTTACGCTTAACGGTGAGTTTTACGGCCCGATCCGGGCTGACAAAATTGCCAAAGGAGTCCGCTTCATCTCCAAGCGCACCGATCTCACGCTCACCCAGCTGACCGGTCACATTGAAGCCGGGTCCGGCAATCTGGAAATTGTCGACGCTCCGGGCAACATCACGTTGCGCACCACTTCCTACGACGTCTCCATTGAAAACGCCACCGGAAAAGTCCAGGTTGACAATCGCAACGGCGACGTCTCGGTGCGTTTCTCGGCTCCGCCCAAAGAAGATGTCACCATCACGAATTCCAATTCCACAATCTCGCTCACGCTTCCGGGCTCGTCCAGTTTCGACACCAGCGCCGACTGCCACTCCTGCGACATCGAATCGGACTTTTCCGGGGACTCCCTGAAACAAACCAAGGAGTCGGAGAACTCCCGCCTGGAAGGAAAATACGGCACCGCCCGCGGCCCAAAGATCACGCTGAAGACCAGCTACGGCGAACTCGCGATCCGCAAAACCAGCTAGCGTTTGCAGGAAGCCGGCGCACGGTGGCTCCGTTTTTTCGCTGTCGGGGATTGCAATCCGGCCTGCTCGCCGCTCCCCGCAACTCAGCGCTCCGCCATCCGCTCCAGTTCGGCAAAAAACGTCGGATACGAGACCCCGGCACAGTCCGCATCGCGGATCACGGTATTCCCTTCGGCCGCGAGTCCGGCCACGGCAAAGGCCATGGCGATCCGGTGATCCCCGCGCGGATCAATCTCCGCCCCCTGCAATTTCCCGGCGGCGCGCCCGGCTACCCGCAAACCGTCCGGACGCTCTTCTACCTGCGCGCCCATCCTCTGCAAATTTTCCACCAGCGCCGAAATCCGGTCGCTCTCCTTTACCCGCAACTCCTGCGCATCGCGAATCTCAATCCCCTCCTCCGTATACGGGCCCAGCGCCGCCAGCATCGGCAACTCATCAATGACCAGGGGGATCTGCCCGCCCGCGATCACGCCGCCCTTGAGCGACGCGCCTTCCACCAGTAAGTTCCCGATCACCTCGCCGTTCGCGATTTTGTAATCCACAATTTCAATCTTCGCGCCCAGCGCCGCGAACAAATCCAAAATCTCGGTCCGCGTAGGGTTCAGCCCCACGCCTTCCACCACAATATTCGAATCCGGAAACAAACAAGCTGCCGCAATCCAAAATACCGCTGAAGACAAATCCCCGGGCACCGCGAGCGACCTGGCCTGCAATCGCCCGGCGCCGAGCTTCAGACTATGAACGCGAACCGTCTTGCCTTCCTTCTCGATCTCCGCCCCAAATTCCTCCAGCATCAACTCGGTATGATCGCGAGTCCGCACCGGCTCGCTCACCGACGTCACTCCATCGGCAAACAATCCCGCCAGCAGCACGGCCGACTTCACCTGCGCGCTGGCCATAGGCATTCGGTAATCAATGGCCCGCAACTTCCCGCCGTGAATTTCCAGTGGAGCAAAATTGTCGTCGCGCCCCTTGATGTGCGCGCCCATCTCGCGCAGCGGCCCCATGATCCGCTTCATGGGCCGCTTCTGCAAAGACTCATCCCCGGAAATTTTCGTCGTAAAATCCTGCCCGGCCAAAATCCCTGAAAGCAGCCGAATCGTCGTTCCCGAATTTCCCGCATCGAGGGCTCGCCAGCTGCTCTTGAGCCCAGCCGCTCCGCGTCCGGTGACGCGCACGACGTCGTTATCCTTGTCGATTTTGACTTCCGCGCCGAGGGCGCTCATGCATCCAAGCGTGCTATGACAATCCGCTGCCGCCGAAAAATGCCGCAACTCGCTGGTCCCCTCCGCCAGCCCCGCGATCATCGCGTAGCGATGCGACATGGATTTGTCCCCGGGCAAAACCACCTTGCCCTGCATATTCTTCGCCGGCACCACAATCTGTTTTTTCACGCCCAAATTTTACCACGCCCCCCGCCCTCGCAAAATTTCCGGCCCGCCGACGCGGGATCCGCACGCCCTCCCCGGGAACCTGTCCCCGGCTCGCGGAAATCCCTGTCCCAGCGAACAGTTTTCCCCCACGCACCACCGGGCAAATCCGCGTAAGTGCCCGGCAAGCGCTCGCTTTAAAATAAGAGCAGGAGAAATGTCATGTCAGCCCGCAGTACCGTACGTGAAGTAGCCACCAAGGCCGTAATCCTGTTCGGAGCGCTGTTCCTGGTGAGCGTTCTATTGGCGGCGATGCCCACTCATCGCGCCCCGGAAGCACGGGTCCCCGATGCGCAAGCTTCGGCAAGTTCCGCGTCCGCGGATTCGCGGCAAGGACAACCCGCAGGGCCGGAACAACCGCCGCGGAAGCACAATCGCACCGATCCGAAAAACCGCTAGACGTTTCGTTCCGGCCTTCGCGCAGAACCACCCGGTCCGGGCGAGCGGGCATTCTGCCGTTTCCCTTCAGGAACCCGGATCTGTGGCCGGTGCCACCGGCTCGCTGCCGTCACAGTTCCCAAACGCGAAACCCGCCCTTGAAGGCATTGTCATTTCTCCCGAGTCGCGCCCCTTCGGGAACTTTCTTCAATTTCTTGCTGTTTCCGCCCCCGAGCACTACATAGTCCGCCGCCAAGGCTTCTTTTAGTTTCTCGGTAATCTTCCGCACGTTCTTCCGCCACTTTTTCTTCCCGCACTTCTCGAGGGCCCGCAATCCCAAATAATCCTCGTACGTCTTTCCCTTTTTGTAGCTCAAATGGGCCAACTCCATCGGCTGCAAAATCCCATCCACGATCATCGCCGATCCCAGTCCGGTTCCCAGCCCGAGAAATAACATCCGGCCGCCTTCATAACTTCCCAGAGCCTGCATCGACGCATCGTTCATGATCTTTACCGGACACCCAAAGGCCTTCCTGTAGTCAAAACCCACCCAGCCTCCGCCGAGGTTATGCGGCTCGCGCAGCGGCCTTCCATTGATAATTGGCCCCGGATAACCAATCGAAATCCGATCATATTTCCAACCCGCGGTGGTCTGCTTCACAATCGCCACCATCTTCCGCACGGTCATCGTCGGCCCGGAAGGTACTTTCACCGGCTCCTTGAGACACGCCATGAACATCTTGACGTGCGTACCGCCCACATCCACCACCAGCACGCCATCGGACGCCTTCTTCCGTAACGCCTTGGGCGAGGTCGCCGCCGCCGCAGGGGTTACCGGCTCGGCCCATACCAAAACGCCTCGTCTCTGGGCATTCTCGACCTTCGCCAGTTTTTCCCGCTTGCCGGATGGCGCGACGCTCGGGCGCGCCATCCGGGCGCCCGGCTTCGCCGCACCACTCGTCTTCGCCACCGTTTTCCCCGTCGCCGCGCCGGCTGTCTGTGCCATGAATCCTCCATCCCAGGATATTCTCTGCGCTTACTCGGTCCACTCTCAAGAAAAATTATCCAAGTTGCGCAATCGATTGCTGAGGCGGCCGTCTGGTCGGGCGACGGGCAGGAGCCGTCCCCCCGCAAAACCCAGTCCCATTACTCCCAGTCAATTAGGCCCAGTCCTCTCCCTCCGTCCGTCCAATTGCTTCCCCGTACCGCGCCAAGTATGATTCCAAATCGATGCTCGCAAAACGGCCCAACGTTCTCTGTCTACTTCTCGTTCTTTTATTGCTCGCCTCCTCTGCCAGGGCGCAACAACAATCCGCCGAAATCATTCCGCTCTCGGAAATCCGCGCCGGCATGCAAGGCTACGCCTATACCATTTTCTCCGGCGACCAAATCGAAAAATTCGATCTCGAAGTTCTGGGGATTATGCCCAATTTCCTGGGCCCCCAACAATCCATCATCCTCGTCCAGCTCAAAGGTCCCAAGGTCGAACACACCGGGGTCGTCGCCGGCATGAGCGGCAGCCCGGTGTACTTCAACGGCAAGCTCGCCGGCGCGCTTTCGCTGAAACTCGGCGTTTTCACCAAAGAACCGATCGCCGGGATCACGCCGATCGAAGACATTATCAAACCTCCGGCGCAAAACGCGGCCGCCCACGCCACCACCCAGCAACTTTCCCTGCCAAGTGAAGCGGCAAATCGCACCGGACTCCCGTCTGGTTCCGCTCTCCAGCCCATCGAGACGCCGCTGGTCTTCTCCGGATTCCAGCCTTCCGCTCTCCAGCAATTCTCCAGTCAACTGCAAGGCTACGGCTTCATCGCCGCCCAAGGCGGCACCACTCCGGCGCGTCCCGACGACGCACATCTGGTCCCCGGCGACATGGCCGGGATGGTCCTGGTCCAGGGTGACGCGTCCATCAATTCCGCCTGCACTGTCACCGCGGTGCGCGGCGATCAAATCTATCTGTGCGGCCATCCGTTTCTCAGTCTTGGCAACGTCGAAATCCCCATGGCCCGCAGTCACGTTGTCACCACCCTGTCCTCCGATCTGTCTTCCACAAAAATCGTCAACGTGGGCGGCTCGATCGGCACGATCGACAGCGATCGCCTCACGGCCGTTTCCGGACGACTTGGGCCGGCGCCGACCATGATTCCGCTGGACCTGGAACTCTCCGTTCCCGCAGGCAACAAACGGCTGCACTTTGAACTGGTCAATCACCCAAAACTTACGCCGCTCCTTGTCGCGCTCACCTCGTTCAACGGCCTCACGCAAAATACCCTGTACGGCGAAGGCACGACGCTCCATCTTTCCGGTGAAGTTGTACTGAAAGGTCACGCTCCGGTTCGCATCGAAAGTACCTTTGCTCCCGGCGACTCGCTGTCCCCCGACGCGCTGCCTATCGCGCTCACCATACAAAACATCTTCACACGGCTGTACACCAACACCTTTGAACCCGCCACCGTCGAGCGCATTAGTCTCCATGTGGAAAGCGTCCCTGGCCGCAAATCGTTCACGATCGAAAGCGCCTGGCTGGAAAAAGGGGAAGCTGTTCCCGGCGAGACGCTCAAAGTCCGCGTACTTCTCCGTCCCTACCGTGGTCCAGGGGAGATTCAGGAAACTTCGGTTCGCGTCCCCGACCAGGTTGCGCACGGTACGACGCTCCGCGTCCTGGTCAGCGATTCCGAACTCCTCAATCGCGCTTCCAGGGGCTTTGGTGTCTCGGGCGGAAGTGGTTCAGCAGGCCTTGACCAACTCATCTCGCTGCTCAATCGCGAACGCCGCAACGATCGTCTCTACGTTGGGCTGTTCACTCCCAGTCCGACGATCCTGTGGGACGACAAAGAGCTTCCCAACGTTCCCCTTTCTGAAATCAACGTCGTTGACGGACGTCCCGCCCCCGGCAGTGTCCAAGTCCTGCGCGAATCCTTGGCCAGCGAGTCCAGCATCGCTTTGGGCGGCCCCGTCTCAGGCGTAGTCTCGCTAAATCTCCAGATCCGGTGACCCTAAACATGACACCCCGCTCTTCTTTCTTTGCAAAACGCTTCCGGCACGATCCGCGGCCTGCAAAACGTTTTCCTCAAGGCGTGGTTCGAGCCGTGCCCGAAGGGCCGGCAAACCCAACCGCTCCCCTCGCTCGCCACCTGCGACTGCATCGAGGTTTCATCAATAAAATGACTTCCCCGACCGGCCGTACCGCGCTCACTCTGTCCGTGCTTTTTTTCTTTCTTGCCGTCACGCCTCTCGCTCTCCACGCCGACCATACCCGCCGGTGGCGCCAATCCACTTACGACGAATTCCTCAAAGGCACCGCTCACGGAGTCGCCGTACGCAGCGATGGCCATCTCGAACTTGCTCCCAAATTCACACTCCTGGCCGACGCCGACGCTTCCTATCTTTGGTCGCTCCGCGTCGATCCGCAAGGCTCCTTGTACGCTGCCGGCGGTTCGCCGGCAAAAGTCTTCCGCTTTGACGGTACCAGCAAGCCCACCACGGTATTTGAATCGAGCGATCTCAATGCCCAAGCCATCGCCTTCGATTCCAAAGGCACTCTGTTTGTCGCCACTTCTCCTGACGGCAAGGTCTATCGCGTCTCAGGGAAAGGCGAGAAATCCGTATTTTTCGAACCCAAAACAAAATACATCTGGGATATGGCCTTCGCCGCAGATGGCACGCTGTACGTCGCCACGGGCGACAAGGGCCAGATCTTCGCCGTGCGGCCCGACGGCAAAAGCGAAGTTTTCTATTCAAGCGACGAAGCCCACATCCGCACGCTGGCCTTCGACGCCCGAGGCAACATAGTCGCCGGCACAGAACCCAGCGGCCGCGTCCTGCGCGTCGCAAAAGCCGCAAGCAACGTGAAAAAGAAAGACGGCAGTACCGGCAGCGCCGACGGATTCGTCCTCTATGAAACCGCCAAACGCGAAGTCACTTCGCTCGCCGTCGGCCCGGACGGCGCCATCTACGTGTCCGCCATCGGCGAAAAGCAGCGCCCCGGCAGTCCCGCCGCCCCTGTCGGCGTGATCGCAACTCCGCAAGGCACGACGACTTTCATCGCCGGTGCAACATCCGGTCCGTCGCAACAATCCGGGTTCAGTGCATTCCCGGCGCTGCTCTCGAGCAGCATCTATCGCATTTCACCCGACGGCGCACCTGAAGAACTTTGGTCGTCCCGGGATGACGTTGTCTATGCTCTCGGACTCGCCGCAGACGGTCGCCTGCTGGCAGGAACCGGAAACAACGGAGCGCTCCTGGCGATCGACGGCCGCGGCGTCTTCGCGCAACTTGCCAAATCTTCCTCGGCACAGATCACCGGCATCGCTCGCAACAAAGACGGACGGATCTTTCTCTGCACCGCCAACCCCGGAAAAGTTTTTTCCGTCGGTCCCGAGTACGAAGGGGTCGGGACTTATGAATCCCGCTCCTACGACGCCCAGCTTTTTTCGCAATGGGGACGTCTTGAATGGTGGAGTCCGGCTCCGGCATCCGGCGATTCGCCAGCAAAATCGCCGGCAAAATCCGGTGAACCGCGCCTCGAATTTTTCGTGCGCTCCGGCAACACGGAAGATCCCGGCAAAGAATGGTCGCCCTGGTCGGGCCCCTACACCAAATCCGGCACGCCCGCCGAAGTTCCGTCGGCGCGTTTTGCGCAATGGAAAGCGGTCATCCACGACGGCCGTCCCGGCGACGGAATTGACTGGGTGGCTTTAGCCTACCTTCCGCACAACGTTGCGCCGGTCATCGATGGCATCGCCATCCAGGACCCGGGAATTCGCGCGCAGGCTCAGCCTAGTATGTCCGCCGGCCAGCCCGTTAGTGTTCCGCTCAAAATGCCGCCCGCAGGAGGCGCTCCGGGCGTCATCCTCATGCAATCTGCTTCGCCAGGAAAATTTGAACAACCGCCGCAAGGAACGCAGCAAAAAGGTTTTCAATCCGTTTTGTGGAATGCGCACGACGAAAATGACGACGAGCTGCGTTACGCCGTTTACTATCGCGGAGAAAATGAACGCGAGTGGAAGCTATTGAAGGATAAACTGGATCAAAAATTCTATTCCTGGGACGCCACAACCCTGCCCGACGGCGCTTACTACCTGAAAATAGTGGCGACCGACGCGCCCGCGAATTCTCCCGCCGCCACTCTGAAAACGGAGCGCGAGAGCGAACGCTTTGAGGTTGACAACACGGCTCCGGCGATCGAAGAGCTGACCAGTACACCCGTGGTCACGAACGGGCACGTGAGCGTCAAGTTCAGAGCGCGCGACGCGGCCAGCAGCATTGATCGCGCGCAGTACAGTCTGGATGGCGGCGACTGGATTCTGGTTTCGCCCACGGGAAATCTCAGCGACGCGCCGGAAGAGAATTACGAGTTCGCCGTTGAACAGCCTGCTGCCGGAGAACATACCATTGCCGTCCGGGTGTTCGACCGTTTCGACAATGTAGGCAGCTCCAAGATCACATTCACCGTTCGCGCCCACAAATAGCTCAAGCGTCTCGGTTCAAGCGGCGCAGCCAGCAGTGGCCAAAAATCCGCCCCAGAACGCCTAATCGCCGGACGCAGCCGGCGATCAGGCACCACGATAAAGGGAAGCGTTCCCCGCCAACCACCGAGCGGAACCTGCTAGAGGAAAACCAAGATGGTCCTACTTTGCCGACGGCGTTTTGAAATTCTCGATTTCCGCGCCGAAGCCGATACGGCCGTCGCCGTAGGGTTCATTGCGCACGTGAACGACCCGCGCCGTGCAGCGGGTCTCTTCCACCTTCGATCCCGTGACGTCTGTGGGCATTCGCAGCGTCGCTTCAATGGGCATGCCGACTTGCAGGGGCGCGGAAGTGGCGAAGAAAAATCCGCCGCGGGAAATATTCAGTGCTTCTGTGAAATGCTCATTTTTGTCTGAAGCCAGCCCGATGGCGCGAAAACGCAACGGAGTACGGATATTAAAGCGGGTAAGTAATCTGCGTTCTGATCCCATTTGTTGTCGATCTCCTCGGTACCGGGTCAGGCGATTTCGCCTATGGAGAGGAAGGACCTCTAGGGTAACAAAGCGGCGGAGGGGGTCAAGTACCGAATTCCCTTACTCCTTTGGTCCTGTAACCCTTGATTTGCAAGCTCTTAGAGGCATATTTGCCTCCCCGAGAGCTTTCGCCCAACCTTCGCACCTGCCACGGTTCGCTCGCCCCTGGCACACACGGTATGGTGCCCCGGGGTACGGCTTCGTTTCATGCCAAAATGACCCTTTCCGATGGTCGTGAAACGAGATAGATAAGAGTGAGTGGCAGCGACAGAAAATTGCAAGGTGAGCCCTATGAGCATAGCCCCGGAAAGCCAGCCCCACAGCGAGCTGCCGACGACGGCCCAGACCGAGGGCCGGGCCGTTCGAGCACCGGACTGGGCCACCATCGAGGCCGCGCACAAGCGTATCGCTCCGCGGATTCACCGCACTCCGCTTCTGACCTCGTCTTCGCTCAACGCCATGACCGGGGCGCAAATCGTGTTCAAGTGCGAGAACTTTCAGAAGAGCGGCTCGTTCAAAATTCGCGGCGCTTCGAACGCGATTCTCTCACTCACCGGAGAAGAGGCTGCGCACGGCATTGTCACCCAATCGAGCGGAAACCACGGCGCAGCCGTTTCCTGCGCGGCCGGCTGGCGCGGCGTTCCGGCTTACATCGTGATTCCCCGCAATGCGCCGAAAGTGAAATCCCTGGCCATTGAAGGATATGGCGGCAAAATTACCTATTGCGAACCGACCATGGCTTCGCGCAACGAGACTTCCGCGCGCATCCAGCGGGAAACTGGCGCCGCCTTTGTCCATCCGTTTGACGACGATCGCATCATTGCCGGCCAAGCGAGCTGCGGCAAAGAGATCCTGGAAGATGTGCCGGACCTGGATGCGGTGCTGGCTCCTGTCAGCGGCGGCGGGCTGCTGAGCGGGACGTGTTTGGGCGCGAAAGGTATACGTCCTGAAGTGCGGGTATTTGGCTGCGAGCCGGCGCTGGCCGATGACGCCTATCGTTCGCTCGCTTCCGGGACGCTGCAATCCCAGGATTCGAGCGACACCATTGCGGATGGTTTGCGGGCTTCGCTCGCGCCGCGTACGTTTGCGATTCTGCGCGAGCAAGTCGATGGCATTCTGCTCGTGACCGAAGCCGAAATCATTGCGGCTATGCGGCTGATCTGGGAGCGACTGAAAATTATTATTGAGCCGTCCTGCGCGGTGGCCATTGCTCCGCTGCTGAAACCGGGAGCGGTGGAGGCGTTGCGGCTCTCGGCCCGCGCCGATGGCGGACGGCCAAAAATTGGAGTGATCTTCTCCGGCGGCAACGTCGACCTTGCTTCGCTTCCCTTCTGAGGACCGGCTCGGGAGGCTTGCCTGCGCGGCCGCGGGTTTTCTCGAACGCTCGCCGAAGTGACGACGGATAGACTCGGGCGTTCTCAGACGGGCTGAACCGGCGGCCATCGCCAGGCTCGCAATTCTCGGGTCCTGTCTATTCTTTGGAACTCAACTCAAAAGGCCGTGAAATGAAAAGTCCGAGCAGCGCATGCACCAGAAAGGACAGCGGAATCGCCAGCGCGAGCAGAAGGTAGATGGCTTTTAACCCGGAAACTCCAAGGCGAAAGCAGATGCCCGCCGAGATAATGAGAGTCATAACCCAGGACAATCGCAAATCGCCGAGCGAGCTTCGTAGATGCATGCCGCACTTGGGGCAAGGAAAACCTTGGGCATTCCACACCGGGGACTGCAGCTGCGAAATAATCGCGCCGCAAGAAGGACACGGGCGTTCGTACAAAGCCATTGCTGGAAGTTTGCCGAAATGGACGGTAGCCGTCTGTACGCTGCCTGACAATCAGCTGCTGTGCGCCGCCTGCGGCAGCCCCCCTGCATGATTGGTCTTTAGGCAGTCCGGTCGTGAATCCTCCTTCAAGGGTTAGCCCGGCATGGGGCAAAATCGTTGGCGCATTTCCGGCAACCTCGCCTCCCGGCGCGCGCCGCAAACTTTTTTCCTGCCCGACGGATAAGTTGCGGTACCCTAGGCGCGTTTGATTCGCAGTGACCCAGCCGGAGGAACATGAGACACACAGCAATGAAAATCATTGGAGCAACGACTCTTGCGATTTTTGCCTTGGCAAGTGCCAGCACCCGGGCCCAGGAAATTAGGAGTGGCGATGACGTTCTGCGGGCGATGCACGAGAAATACAAAGCAAACTGGTATGACACGCTGACATTTGCACAAAACAGCACGACACACAATCCGGATGGGACCAGTAAAACGGAGATCTGGTCTGAAGCGGCCCTGCTGCCGGGCAAATTGCGAATTGATTTCGGAAAAATTGCCGCCGGCAACGGCGCGGTTTTCAACGACGGGACGGTGACCTCGTTTAAGGACGGACGGGTGGTTTCTACGCGGCCCTTTGTGCACCTGCTCCTGGTTTTAGGATTTGACGTTTACAAGCAGGAAGCGCAGACCACCATCGATCTGGTCAAGAGCCAGGCAATTGACTTGTTGAAAGTACATGAAGAATCCTGGCAGGGTAGGTCCGTTTACGTAGTGGGAGCGGACAAAGGTGATTTGCGGGCGAAACAGTTTTGGGTGGAAAAGGAACGGCTTTTGTTTGTGCGGCTGCTCATGCCGGATGAGAAGGACCCGACAAAAATGCGCGACGAGCGATTTGGCGACTACCGGCAGCTATCGGTGGGCTGGATTGCGGCGCGCGTGGAATTTTATACCGATGGCAAACTGGTTTTTGATGAAACCTATTTCGATATTGTGGCGAATCCCAAATTGAATGCGGCGGTGTTTGATCCGAAGAACTTCAATACCGAGCATTGGGAAAAAGAGTAAAGACTCGCGCACCATCCCTGCCCTGTTTTTTAGAGTTTTTGCTCCTGGTCGGGGCGCACAGGGCACCCGGCGGCGCTCTCCCGGGAAAGCGCCGCAAATTTAGGCAGGATCCTTGGGGCGGGTATTTTTGACTGCCGAAAGGATGCCAATCCCCAGGAATACGGTGGCGCCGGCGGCAATCCAGTGCGTGGGGACATGCATCAGGTGGGCAGCATAAATCAGGCCGCAGATTACGAGGACAAACCCGATCGAGTATAGCGAGAAGGACATGTATGCTCCCGGGCCTGGCTTTCGCGAGGCCGCGCTACCAAGTGCCGCCCCACTCGGCCGAACCGGTGGGCTCGCCCGCGAGAAGGCGGTGACATCTACGACAGGGGAATGTCCGTTGTCGGAATCTGCAGGTGACTCATGGTTTTGGACAGACACTGATGCAAGGATGCCCAGTCTTTAATAATCCTCGCATCAGTGCCTACTTAAACCTGCCTGTCGAGTCTAGTCCGTTCCGCGTTTCGCTCAATACAGAGAAAATTGTATTTTTCTGTTCTCGCGGGTACGCGGGTTATTTTTTATGTTTGAAATATTCCACTTGCCGGAGGCGCTTTTCTGCCTGTTGTTTTGTCTTGTAGGGCCCACCCAGGTTCTTTCCCTTTTCCGACAAAACCCGATAGCCGCCTGAAGTTTTCTTGATCATTCGATCCTCCTGTTGGCCGGTGCATGGGCCGTACGGAAAGCTTCGGCGGGCACGATTGTGAATCGTGCCCGCCCGGGAGGACATACTTCGATTCCCGTACAGGCCGCCGAGGTTTTTTGTACGGCTGAGTTGCGGCAGGAAATTCGATTCCACAGTACGCCGGGCAGTACCGCAAGACGCTTGCACGATTACGCGGTGAAGCAGCGCGGGTCCGTACTGCGAAACGATCCCCAAGCGCGGGCGCGCAGGAAACGATTGCTCGGGATCGCCACGGCGAATTCGATGGCGGCCAAGGATGACTTCCAAACCGGTCAAACTGCAAAGGCCCGACCTGGGTCACCGTGTGCAGTCACTCCCAAAGGGACAGGGCCGCCAGGATGTACCAAATCAGGGTAGCGGTCAGGCGTAAATCGTTCCATCGGTGAAAGACACTAGAAACTCGGGAGGCCTTAACCTAATTTTCCTGACGGCCGCTCGCCGGGTGCTGGGTCCGGCGTCAGGCAGTGGCCGTCGGCCGCAATTTGTTTATCGCCGGCACGAGCTTCATTCCGAGATCCGCCTTGTCGAGAAGGCAAGCCGCGCCCAGGTCGGCACCAATCGTTCTGGTTTCCTCATCGTTGAAGATGGAAATTGCCAGTACCCGGCACGCGCTGCAGGCGGCTTTAACCTGCTCCATCGACATATTGGCTGGGTTGGGCATATGGAGATCAAGAAGGATGACGTCCGGCTTAAGCGCAGTCGCCATCTGAACGGTTTCCGGGAAGGACGTTGTTTCAGCCAGAACCACGATTTCCGGATACTCCTCGAGAAGCCGGCGGATTGATCGACGCATGATTTCAGAATCGTCAGCGAGCAATACAGTGACAGTCACAGTTCCCCTCCCTCGCGACACTGCTTATTGACAACTTAACAGCTTTGCAACACCTGGTCGGTTCGGTGCCCTACCAAATCTTTGCTCCGTCGCGAATCAGAAAAAAAACCGCCGGACCACCGCGTCTGCCGTATCCAAAAAAACTGATGCTTGCAATCGGTGTGGCCGAGAACTTGGCAGACAATTCCGTCTGCGCGTGAGGCTTGCGCAAACGTCCGGTGCGCGCTCATCGCTCGGTCCCCCTGCAAAACTAGGCGACGTTCCAGACATAGAGAAAGCCAGCGTCAGTAGCGGTAGCCACTCTGCGGCCGCTTTTACGAGTGGCGCGGTTCAGAGCCGACCGTACTTTTTCCTTGGATTCAACCAGCTCAGCAAGAGGCACTTTCAGCGCCGAACCAACGTCCAGCTGATCCAGATCCCGGAGAATGGTCGTGACGATCAACTTGTGCTTTCCGTCTCTGCCTTGCGGAATATCGGCTTGCACGATGGTTTTGAAATGCATCGGAGCCCGTCTGGCGCTCGGCATTTTTATCCTCCACGAGATGACAGAGTAGCCTTAACGATTCGTTATCGTATCCAATCGTAAGGAAACGTGCAAGAGAAATAAAAGCACGGGGTCCTTCCGCACAGGTGCTTAAACATCGGATGGGGGTGAGCAATCCCACGCCTGTTTTTGCGGTTATCGGGCCGAGAGCGCGCCAAACAAGTCTCTAGATTCTTTTTAAAGATCTGACCCGTATGGCCCGGGCCCTGCTAATTTGAGTCGGTGGTGAAACTCATGAAAAAGACCTATTACGAACAAGTGCCTTTGAAGGTTGTCAAGAAAATTGCGACGATCACGCAACTGCCAGGCCCGGAGAAGGAGCCGAAACTTCCGTCCGTGAAGAGCGGTAAGAAACGATGATCATTCCGGCCTTTGACATATTCAGAACCATCGAGGGTGAGGCCCATTGGGTTGAATCCGCCATGAGTCTCGACGAGGCCCGGGCACGCATCGAGGTTTTGCAAAGGGATGCGCCCGGCGCGTATTTTATCTTTGACCAGAAAACCCGGCTTAGATTTCCAGAACCAAGCGATGCAGTTGCGGACGCCACGGTCCAGAAGCCGGTGGACGGGCGCGAGCAGAATCAAGCGGGCGCGGGATGACGCTGCCCAGCCACCGGTACGCGCACGGGCGGGGACCCCGGATTACTTCGTTTCGCCCTGGGGGCCTTGCAATCGCGGCAGGGGAAGGTCATGGCGGCGGTGGGCTTCTGTGGGATATAGGACTTTGGAAGGGCGGCCGATCGCGAGGAGTTGCCTGTGCGCTTCGTTCCAACCAGGCGGATCGGGCGAGTCTTGATTCCAGTGGGCGATGGCGGCTTCATCACACCATTTGAGCAGCCGGGGCATGGCGTGGCGATGGGCGCCGGAGGTCATGAAAGCCTTCATGGCTTGTTCAGATGTCCACACGGTTCGTGTCCAATAGGTATTGTGTGCATCCCGAAGCAAGCCAAAATGCAATTGGCCTTCCGCGGAGCGCACTTGTAACGCCGAGCGCAGTGTTTGATAAAAAAATCCGGGAAGAAATTGCCAGGAACGTACGCGCAGGCGAGTGATGGAAACGAACGGCATGATGAGCTCTCCGCAATGGTCAGGCGGGCGGTCCCGCGATTTTACTTCCTCCCGGGCGATCGGACCAGGGGCAGCGGCGCTGCGAACCTAGTTGTCGTTTATCCCTTTTCTTAAAGACTTCCCGTTTTACCGCCCTCGTCAAAAACCAGGTACGCGCCGGGAACTTTCCTGGCCCATTCGGCAATCCTGCCTTCAGCCCTTTCCCAGTTGGCTACGGCTTCGCGCCCGCTCGCACGAGCCGTCACGGGTCCCGTTGCAAAATGTCGTCAAGGGCCTCGACGGAGCTTCTCGAGTTTTCCAAGCAACTAGCGGCCATGGCCGTATTGCCGGATAGCGTCGTAGCATTCGCAGGCCACGCTTTCCAGTTCTTTACGATCCAGTATTCTTACCGCGCCGCGAACATATTCGATGAGAAGCATTTTTTGCAGTTTATTGGCCGCCAGCGTGACGCTGGGACGGTCGGTGCCGAGCATGGTCGCCAGGAAATCGTGGGTGATGGGCAGAAAGCCGGAATCGACGCGATCCTGGGTCAGCAGCAACCAGCGGGAAAGGCGCTGGTGAACGCCGTGCAGCCGATTGCATGCAGCGGTTTGGGCAATTTGCATGCCCAGAACTACGGCATACCGGCTGAGCATCATTTGGAAAACCGGCGTTGCCGGAAGAATGGATTTCAGGGCTTCGGTCTTGACTCGAAATCCGTCGCCCGCAACCTGAATTACCTCGCGCAGTGAACTTCTCTCCAAGCCAACAAGTCCGGGAATTCCGGTGGCGCCTTCGCTTCCGACGACTCCGGCTTCAACCGTCTTCCCTTGCTTGAGCACAACAACCAGGGAGATAAGGCCGCTGTTGAGAAAGTGCGCGGCCCGCAGCCGGCGATGGGCTTCTTGCAGAATCAGGTGATGGGGCATGGGCAGGTATTCCAGGTGCGGGCGAATGACGCGGAACTCGTGGTCACTCATCGCCAGTAGCAGCTTGTTGATAATTGGCTTGCCGGCCGGATTGGTGCGTTCGCCGGGGCGAACGACCCGCATAGTCTTCGTCGACATCACAATCACACACTCCACTCTTTGCGGGAGCGCCGATTCCCGAAAAAAATTGTTTTTAGTTGCGCCTGGCTGACCGGCCCGCACGAGTGACACACTTGAGCCGGTGCAGTAAAGGTATAAGCGCGGCTTCAAGTTCGTCAAGCGCGCGACGGCTTTGTAGGCCATCGAACATACGCGACCTGGAAATTCTCCCGCTGCTTTCTGCCGGGCGAACTACAGAGGAATTGGCACGAAATACACCGAATCGCGTATTTGCATTGGAAAGCGCGAATATTATCAATGGACGCGAAGTTGTGGACCGCCATCGGCGAAATCATAACGCCGCTTTATTTTTCGGCTGCAGGGGAAGCCAATCAAGAAGGAGGATTTTCATGCGTTGCCCGGAGTCTCCTCGATGACCACGGGGCGAGGCGTGCGCCCGAAAACGGCGAACCAGGAATCGTCTGGCAAACGGGTCTGGGCTTATCTGCGGCGGCTGGGACCGGGACTGGTTACCGGTGCAGCCGATGATGACCCGAGCGGAATCGCCACGTACTCGCAGGTCGGAGCCCAGTTTGGCTTCGCCATGCTTTGGACCATGCTGTTTTCCTTTCCCTTGATGACCGCGACGCAGGAGATTTGCGGACGGATTGGAAGAATTACCGGCGCAGGAATCGCGGAAAATGTGCGCAAGCACTATCCCCGGCCGCTGTTGTATGCACTTGTGCTGCTCTTGTGCGGCGCGAATGTTTTTAATCTGAGCGCCGATGTTTCGGCAATGGCCGCCGCAGCACAGCTCCTTGCCGGAGGACCGGCGGCGGCGTATGTGGTGGCGTTCGGAGCCGTCTCCTTGTTGCTTGAAATTTACGTGCCCTATACAAAGTATGTGCGGTATTTGAAGTGGCTGACGCTCGTGCTGTTTGCCTATGTGGCCACCGTATTTGTGATTCACGTTCCGTGGGGAGCGGCACTGCGGGCCACAGTGCTGCCCTCGTTGTCGCTTAAACCGGAATACCTGCTCGGGCTGGTGGCTGTACTCGGAACGACCATCAGCCCTTATCTATTTTTCTGGCAAGCGTCGGAAGAAGCAGAGGACGTGCGGAGGGTTAGAGGCGAGTCCGCTTTGAAAAACAAGCCGGAGCAGGCCAGCCAACAATTTCGCCGGATTGCCAGCGATACGCGATTGGGAATGGGATTTTCAAATCTCGTGGCGTTTTTTATTATCTTGACGGCCGGAGTGACGCTGCACAATGGACACTCCTCGGGGATCGAAACCTCGGCCGATGCCGCAAGGGCCCTCGAGCCGCTGGCAGGGCGGCTGGCATTCGTGTTGTTTGCGTCCGGAATCATTGGAACCGGATTGCTCGCGGTGCCGGTCCTGGCGGGTTCCGCTGCTTACGGAGTCGCCGAGACCTTCCGGTGGCGGGCCAGTCTGGAAACCCGGCCGCAGCAGGCGCCGAAGTTTTATGCGGTACTCTCCGGGGCCACGATTCTCGGGGTGTTGCTGAATTTTTGGGGAATCGATCCGATCCGCGCTTTGTACTGGTCCGCGATCCTCAATGGGATTACCGCAGTCCCGCTGCTGTTTGTATTGATGCTCCTGGCTAACAACAAGGCGGTCGTCGGGAAGTTTACATTGCCCGGGTATTTACTGATATTGGGTTGGGCGGCAACCGCGGTGATGACCGCGGCGTCCGTCGGGGTTCTGTGGAGCAGTTTTCGGGGAGGCAACTAAGACCGGGAGAAAATGCGGGAAGCCCCGGGCGGGCAGCGCCCCGGGCCTGGGTCATGTCCGGGTGCGTTTGCAACCGTCCCATGAACGGACAGTCGGTCTTCAAAATTAAGGTGCGGTTATTCAGCAACTTCTTTTGTTTCTGTGTTGTTTGCCGGAGGCCGCGGCGGCATCCGAATTGCAAAAAAAACCTCCGGGCCCGCATTGCCTACCACTCCGATCGTCTGATGAGAGGCACCAATGAAAAAGATAGAATCCATGCGCGAAACACTTTCTTCCCTGCTGACGCCGCAGTATTTGAAACAGCGCGAGGAGGCGGGTTGGCGTCCGGTAGCCGTCGAGTGGCAGCGGGAGGTGACGGTGCTCGAGGTCAAGCCGGAGGAAGGTGGGTCGCGCCCGGCGGAGCCCGGAGGAGCCGAGGAGATTCCGTTTGGCTTGCAGGTGGCGTCGGATTGTCACCATCTGGAGGAAAACGGCGCGGAGATGGAGGTTCTAAAGGTGCTGGCGGAATTAGTTGTGCAGGATTTGTCGTTTCCCGAGATGGCCGCCGCTTTAAACCAGCGCGGCTTTCGGACCCGCGGCGGGCACTTGTGGAGTGCCTTGGGGGTTTTTAAGCTGACGCCGCGCTTGATCGATGTCGCGCCGAGGATTCTGGCGGGGCCGGAGTGGGAAACGCGGAAGAAGCAGATTTCGCGGGTGGCGTGGAATTCCTAGGCTCGCCTGACGGGAACGGCCCCCTGCAGGCCGCCCCCGCCCATCGCAGCTCAGAGCGCGGCAACGCGCCACATGTCTTCGCCGGAAAATTTTATTTTCATGGCGTGGCCGTTGACAATCTCCGTGAAGCGAATCCATTCGGTGTTCGACTCTTCATCGCTGAGACGGTAGGTATCGCCTGCTCGCGGCTCCAGCGGAATGACTCCGTCGATAAAAAGTTTTCCTTTGCGGACTAAAACGTGGAAGCTGCCGATCCAGGGGCTTTCATTCCGGTAGTGGCCGATGAAAGTGTCCCATTCTTTCGGATAATCGAACGTCTTCGGGCCGGAATATTTCGAGTTGGTGAACCACTCGCTGCCCCAGGACGCCTCAACGACCGGGCTCTTGGCATCTTTGCCGTCGGCGTGGCCGAACAGGACCGGGAACCGGTCAAACTCGGGATCGAGAACCAAGAACGCATCGTTACTGCCTTCCAGGGCTAGGCGCTTCCCGGCGTGCAGCAAAAACAGTCTGTCGCCTTCGGCCACGAATTCCAGTTTGCCGCCTGTGGCAC
The DNA here is from genome assembly GCA_035317965.1 of Saccharimonadales bacterium (SeqCode). Taxonomy (GTDB): domain Bacteria; phylum Acidobacteriota; class Terriglobia; order Acidiferrales; family UBA7541; genus Acidiferrum. The sequence continues at coordinate 20,809 of DATHFT010000131.1, forward strand.
TTTGAAATGTTCCAGCGTAGGCCGCGGCATTTTCGACTTTGTACGCGTCGCGGGGCGCCGGAGCGGCTGGAAGCGGTTTGGACTCGAGCTGTGTGCGCATGAGTTGCATGGCGTATTGCGCGACGGGGTTGGGTCGGTAGCCTTGCATGGCGTTAATCGAAGCGAAGGCGCCAACCCCGGCGTCGATATCAACCTGCATGGCGGATGCAAAGGAGACCATGCCGCCGGTGTGGCGCAGAACTTGGTGGCCCTCGAGGGTGTCGACGGCGATTCCGTAACCATAGCTGGCCGTCGGTCCGAACTCTTCGGCTTTAACGTGAGGACGTGAGAACAGGGCAAAACTTTCTTCGTTAAGAACCGTGCCCTTCGGGCCCTTGCCGTGATTGGCGATCATCTGGATGTAGCGACCCATGTTCTCGGGAGTGGATGCGATGCAGCCGGAGGCATCGGTAATGACTACATACGGCGCTTCGGCCAGGCGTCCGCGCGTGGCGTACGGGCGGTCATTCCGGAAGACGTTGTAGCTCTTGGCGGTGCGACCGCGGACATCGAGGGTTATGACCGGTTCGCTAGCAGTCATGCCGAGAGGCTCGAAAACGCGTTTGCGGAAGATTTCTGGAAGCGGGCGGCCGTCAAGCGTAACCAGCAGATGGCCGAGAAGCGCAAAACACATGTTGTTGTAATGAAATTGATTGCCGGGAGCGTAAGCCGTCTGGTGTTTGGCGTTCGGATCGGAAAGAAAGACCGGGGGGTCGCCCGGAAGGCCTGTGGTATGCGTCAGCAGGTGATGCGTGGTAATCGGCGCAAACTTGGTTTCCATGCGGAACCACGGGAGGTAGTCGAGGACCGGCTTGTTGAGCTCGAGCTTCCCTTCCTGACGGAGTTGCAAGGCGCAATTGGCAGCAAACGACTTGCTGATCGAACCGATCTGGAAGAGCTGGTCCGGCGTGACCGAAATTTTCTGGTCCACGTCGCTGAATCCATACGTGACGACGCGCTGGACGCCATCGCGGTCGGCCAGGACCAGGGTCATGCCCGGGGCCCCTTGCTCGCGCATATACTGCTCGACGAACGTGTCGAGCCGGGCGAAGCAGGTCTGATAACGGCCGGCGGACTGCTGGGCAGAACCGTCAAGAACCAGGAAGCGAGCTCCGGCGGCAACGGCAGCGGTTTGTGCGGATACGTTTATGAATTGCCTGCGAGACAGGAAATAAGACATGACACTCCTTGGCGAAGCGAATAAAGACGCCGGAGCGTAACACTCGAAGCCACTGCAGACAAGATTGTTCGGCGAGCTGGCAAGAACTGCAACGGGACGAATTACTGCTCTTTGAGTTTCAACTTGCCTTCGGCTTTGTTGGATTCAAGAAATTCGCGCAGCTGCGGAGCGGTGTCGAGCAGGCGGACCCACTGTTCGTAGTACAGGGTGACCGGAAAGCGACCAAGGCCGTATACGCTGACGCCGCCTTTTTCTCCCACGCGAAATTCAAGAGAGCCGGTGCGGCGCGGACCGCCCTGTTTTTTCAATTCTTCCAACTGCGCTTTAAGCTCTTCGTAGGTTGGTTCGGCCATGCGTACCTCCGTGAGATGGGCTGAAAAACGATTATAGCTTTTCCAGAGACGGGCGTCATGAACGCTCCTGCGGCTCGAAAAAATGGCATAAGATGTCATTGATCGGCGCTCTAGGAGCAACGGCGGCCGCGCAGCCAACGCCAGCTTCGTTCGCACGGGATTCGCCCGGGAGACCTGAACCTTGACCAGCAAGAAGGACCAGCAGCCGAACGTCGATTTTGCGGCTCTTTTTGAGTTCGCTCCTGGCTGCTGCGTCGTGCTCTTGCCCGACGAACAGTTCACGGTTGTGGCCGTGAACCAAGGCTACCTGCGGGCCACGCGTACCACCCGCGACGAAATTCTCGGCAAGGGCCTTTTCGAGATTTTCCCCAGCAGCATTTGCCAAGGAGCGGAAGCGGCCAACGCCAAGATTCGGGCGTCATTGCATGCCGCCCTGTCCACCCAGGAAACAAACATTCTGGCCGCGCTGCAATACGACCTGCCCAGCCCCGGCTCGACTTCGGGCCGAATGGAAGAACACTACTGGAACATCAGGAATAATCCGGTGCTCGGTGCGAGCGGCGTCACCGAATTCATTCTGCAGGAAATCGAAGACATCACGGATTTTGGCCGCTTGAGCGACGACGACAGTCGGCAGGCGAGTTTGAACGAGTCCCTGAAGACCCAGGCGGAGCGGATGGAAGCCGAAGTTTCCGCGCGGACCGAAGAAGTTCATGAACTGAATCGCAAGCTGCTGAGCACCAACAAGGAATTGCGCGCGCAGGAAGAGCGCTTCCGGGCGGTGCTCAATCAATCCCAGGTATTTCTCGCACTGGTCAGCACCAAGGGCGTCATGCTGGACGGGAATCGTTTGGCTCTTGAAGGCACCGGGGTAACCCGGAGAGAAACAGTTGGGCAGCTGTTTTGGGAAACGCCGTGGTGGCGCAACCTCCCAGACGATCAGGAGACGATCAAGCGAGACCTGTTCTCCGCTGCGCAAGGCGGCACTACCGAGCGCGACATTCGGTATCAGACGTCGGACCAAGAGACGCGCTTTGCCAGTTGCTCCATGACGCCGGTGACCGACGAGTCCGGTGAAGTATCGCTGGTCGTGGTACTGGGATTTGACATAACGGATCGCAAAAGAGCCGAAGAAGCGCAGCGGCGGGCGCATGAGGAGCTGGAGGTCCGCGTGGCCGAGCGTACGGCTGAGTTGCGGCAAGCAAACCGCAGTTTACGGGGACTGAACGCGCGCCTGCTGCGGCTGCAGGACGAAGAGCGGCGGCGCATTGCGCGGGAACTGCATGATAGTGTCGGACAGCTCCTGGCTGCGATGAGCATGAACGTCTCGATTGTTTCCTCAGAAAAAGAAAAGCTAAGTGCGCGAGCGGCTGAAGCGGTGCACGAAAACGGAACTCTGGTAGAGCAAATGCTGGCCGAGATTCGGACGCTTTCCTATTTATTGCACCCGCCGCTACTGGACGAAATGGGCCTGGAGTCGGCTTTGAACTGGTATGTTGCGGGATTTTCCGAACGCAGCCGCATTCAAGCCGAGTTGAAATTTAGCGAGAACTTTGGCCGGCTGTCGGCGGAAATGGAAACCGCCATATTCCGCATTGTGCAGGAATGCCTGACCAACGTGCACCGGCATTCGGGCAGTGCCAGGGCAACCATAGCCGTGAGGCGGCAGGGGGGTGAAATCGTCGTGGAGGTGAACGATGAAGGATCGGGAATCCCGCACGAACAGCTTCTCCAGATGGAAATGGGTGCCACGACCGGGGTAGGATTTCGCGGAATGCGGGAGCGCGTTGGCGAGCTGGGCGGAAATCTCGAAGTGCGCTCGCGGAGTCCGGGGACCCAGATTGCTGTCCGGTTGCCCGTCAAACGCGAGGGCGAGCCGGTTACGGTTTGACTCAGCAGCGGCGAGAATTGGATTTCCGTTTCGGTAAAACGGCGGGCCGAGCCCGTCAGGAAGCGACTTTGCGGGTGCCGGCCGTAAGTTCCGGAGGCCTTTGGCCTTGAACCGATGGCAAAGCGCCCGGAAAGCACGGATTGCTGGGGCAATACATCCAAGCGATGCTTCCCGCCATCCAAGTAAATGAGCCGTGACGGCGGCTTGGTTGCAAGGTTGGCCCTGAAGTCCAGGTCAGGGAGAAAAGGGACATGATAGACCCGGCAATCCGGATGAAGGCAAGACTGTTTCTGCGTTGCGCGCTGGTTTTGGGAATTGTGGTTTCCACGAGTGGCGCAATTCGCGCTCGGGAACAGCAGAATCAGACGCAAGATCAATCACCAAGTTCCCCACCATATGCTTCACAGGACCGCCCGCAGGATCCGCCGCCTATACAGCAAAACCAGCGGCAAAATGCTCCTCCGCAGGATCCCCACTCACAGCCTATGAATCGGTCGGATCGCCCGCCGGCAGATCAGCAGGCTCCGCCCTATGATGAGCCACCACCACCCCCTCCTCCAACGCTGACGATCCCCGCAGGAACGGTTCTCGTCGTGCGGACCAATGACTTTTTGTCGAGTGATCACAGCAAAGTAGGCGACATGTTCACCGGAATACTGGACCAGCCACTCGTCGTGAACGGGTGGGTGGTCGCGCGCCGTGGGCAGACGATGACCGGACAGGTGAAAGCAGTCAAGAAAGCGGGTCTCGTCAAAGGCACTTCGCAACTGGGTCTGGAGGTGACCGACCTGACTCTAGTCGATGGCCAACAGGTGCGGGTTGCGACGCAGTTGTGGCAAGGTAGCGGCGGCACATCCCACGGGCAGGACGCGGCCACGATCGGCGCGACAACCGGCACGGGAGCACTGATCGGAGCTGTGGCGGACTCAGGCAAAGGCGCTGCAATAGGAGCTGGCGCGGGGGCGGCTGCAGGCATCGGTGCCGTACTGCTCACGCGGGGACGCGCAACCGTTCTACCTCCGGAGACACAGCTCAGCTTTCGACTAACGGATGCGGTCAAAGTGGACACGACAGCTGGCCAACAGGCTTTCTTGCCCGTGAGCCAGGAGGATTTCGACAGCGGTCGCGGTGGAGATCGCCGGCCGGCGCGTCGCGGAGGCGCCTATCCGAACGGATACTACGGCTATTATGGCTACCCCGGTTACTACGGTTTTTATGATGGCTACTGGGGACCGCGTTTTTATGGCGCCTACGGGTTCCGCGGCGGGTTTCGCGGCGGATTCCGTGGCCGAGGCCGCTGGTGAAGCTGGTTTAAGGAAGGGGCAGTAAAGGGCGCTCCGATTTCACGATCGGAGCGCTTTTTGCTTGGGCGGCGCAGGCCATCGTAAATTTACACCCGAGTGACAGGAGCGCGACACGGACGGCGGCGGAGCGAGCTAGCATGTCCAGCGTTGGGTGGGCGTTTTCTCGATTAAATCTTGGATGTATTGGGGTAACCGTAACGAACAGGTAGACATGCAGGCGAGGGGTATGCTGTAGTACGCTACGCTTGATCTTGGTGGATTATCCCTTGGCAGAACGCAGCGCGTCTGAGCAACCTTTACAGGTATGCGACCCTCCTACGTACGGGTTCCCAAACACCGTAGATCGTTCGCCCGATTGCACACAAATTCTCTCTCCCCGGAAGGCCCATGAGATCGATAATTCCGTTCCTTCGTAATTCCCTGCTTCTACTGCTGGCTTTTTTGGCTCTGACGGCTTCGCGGGCGTCCGGGCAGATGAAACCAGCGGCGGCGCGGATTGTGCGCGCCGTAGACAATGCGCAAACGGTCACGCTCAAAGGCAACGTTCATCCGTTGGCACGGGCCGAGTTTGATCAGGGAATGGTCGAACCTGGGCAGGCAGCCGGACGCATGCTTCTCCTCCTGCAGCGTAGTCCGGAGCAAGAGACAGCGCTGCACCAGTTAATCGACGAGCAGCAGACCAAGTCTTCGTCCAATTTCCACGCATGGCTCACCCCAGAACAATTCGGGCAACAGTTCGGCCCGGCCGACGCCGACATTCAGGCCGTTACCACGTGGCTGGCCACACAAGGATTTTCGGGAATCAAACTGGGCGCAGGGCGCACAACGATTGAGTTCAACGGCACGGTCGGTCAGGTGCAGGAAGCGTTTCATACCGAACTCCACAATTATCTGGTGAACGGAAACCGGCGCATCGCCAATTCCAGCGATCCGCAGATTCCGGTAGCCCTTTCGCCCGTTGTCGCCGGAGTCGTCTCGCTCAATAGCTTTCCGAAACTTGCCCATGCGCGCAGAATCGGAACCTACGAGCGCGATGAAAAAACAGGAGAAGTCCGTCCATTGCTCACGACGACTTCCGGTTGTGGAACTGGCGGCACTTCGCCCTGCTACGCGGTGGGGCCTGGCGACTTTGCCAAGATCTACAACATTCCGTCGACAATGGACGGAACTGGGCAAACGATTGCGATCGTTGGCCAGACCAATATCAATGTTACCGACGTGCAGGCGTTCCGCGCCTTTTTTGGATTGCCCAATAATTTTAGCGCTTCCAATATTATTTTAAACGGACCTGATCCCGGGATCACCTCGGTCGATGAAGAGGGTGAAGCTGATTTGGACGTACAGTGGTCGGGCGCGGTGGCGCCGAAAGCTACGATCAAGCTGGTGGTTTCAGAAACCACCGACACGGGAATTACCTCGGGGATCGACCTTTCCGCTCTCTACATTATTGACAACAATGTCGCGCCGGTCATGAGCGAGAGTTACGGCGCGTGCGAAGCGGGACTGGGCACGATTGGAAACGCTTTCTACAATGCGTTGTGGCAACAGGCCGCCGCCGAAGGCATTACCGTGCTTCTTTCAACGGGCGACAACGGGTCCGCCGGTTGCGACGATTTTACCAGCGCGAGTACCGCAGCGAATGGGATCGCCGTCAGCGGATTTGCCTCGACGCCCTACAACGTTGCGGTGGGAGGCACCGATTTCAATGATGTAGGAAGCTTTCTGACGTATTGGACTGCAACGAACGCAGCGGGCACAAAGATTTCGGCGCTCAGCTACATTCCGGAAGTGCCGTGGAACGAATCCTGTGCCGCGGGGACCGGAATTGCCGGTTGCAATACCGCCACGGCCGGCTCGCCAAGCCTGAACATCGTCGCTGCCAGCGGCGGGCAAAGCACGATCTACCCGAAACCGTCGTGGCAGACGGGAACGGGCGTACCTGCGGCGAGCCATCGCTATTTGCCGGATGTTTCTCTGTTCGCAAGCAGCGGGAAAAATCAGAGTTTTTACGTCACGTGTCAGGCGGACAGCGTAAGCACGCCAAGTCAGTCTTGCGCGACAACCGGACCAGCCCAGTTTATTGGAGTTGGGGGAACATCGGCCTCATCGCCGGCATTTGCAGGAATCATCGCGCTCATCAATCAATCGCAGCTTGCCGCGGGCAAAAGCGGCCGACAGGGAAACGCCAACTATACGCTATACAAGCTAGCGGCAGCCAGTGGCGCAAGTTGCACCTCAAACGCAACAACCGCGGCTACGCCGGGCAGTTGCGTTTTCTATGATGTGGCTTCGGGCAATATTTCCGTGCCGTGCGCGGGAGCGGCAACCAACTGCAGCAAGACTTCAACGGGTGGATTTGGTGTGCTGGTTGATCCCGCAAGCACCTCAACCGCTGCTTGGGCTGCAACGGCGGGCTACGATCGGGCCACAGGCTTGGGTACGGTAAACGTGGCCAATCTGGCTACGGCGTGGCCGACTGCGACCTTCACCACCTCTACCGTCGCGCTGGCTACCACGACAACCACAATTACGCATGGAGCGAACGCCAACTTCACGGTCAATGTGACCGGGACCGGTGGAACACCACCCAGTGGGTTGGTCTCCTTGTCGGCAACTCCTGCCGGAGGCACGGCACAAGAGATTGGGCCATTTACCCTGACTGCTGGATCCGTTGCGATTTCTACAAACAAGATCCCCGGCGGAGGTGGGGCCACCGGCGGCGGCGCAACGGGTGGTCCGGTTTCGGTTGTGGCCCATTACGCGGGGGACGGCACGTTCGGCGCGAACGACTCCACGCCGGTCTCTGTGACGGTTAACAGGGAAAGCAGTAAGGCTTTCGTGAATCTCCTGGCCATCAATGGCAATAGCTTATCGACGGTAACTTCTGCAGTTTATGGCAGCCCCTACATTATGAGGGTGGATGTAACGAACGGCTCCAGTACGCAGTGTTCTGCCAATTCAGACAATGGCACTATTCCCCCGATTACGACGATTCCCTGCCCAACCGGCAACGTGACATTGACGGACAATGGAGCGCCGCTCAATGACTTTACGAATCTGAATATCCCTGGCGCGACCAATGTTGTGACGTTGAACAGCCTGGGCTATTTCGAAGACCAGCCGATTCAACTTTCTGGCGGGACCCACGCGATCATTGCTACGTACGCAGGTGACAGTAGTTATAGCGGCAGCACGTCGGCAACGGACACGATCACCATCGGCAAGGCAGGAACGACAACCAGTGTGGGCGCGGCGCCTGCCACGGCAACCACCAGCCAGACCGTAACTCTTACCGCTACGGTGGTTGCTCCCACCAGCAATGGAGCCGGGCCAACCGGGACCGTAAGCTTCTCTGCCAATGGCTCGGCAATCTCTGGCACGCCGACCTATGTGTCCACCCCTCTCAGTAGCACGGCGTTTCCTACATTAACCGCTACCCTGACAACAACGTTTAGCACGACAGGAACAAAATCGATAACGGCGTCTTATGTTGGAGACGCGAACTATACGGCCTCAGCTACGACCACTGCCGCTACAGTGACAGTGAGCGGAACTGGCACCGGTGGTGTATTTTCAATTGCCGGTACGACAACAACTGTGACTGCTGGCGGTACGGGAACCTCCACGATTTCGGTGACTCCGACAAATGCCACTGCCCCGGGGAGCGTAAATATCACTTGCGCTAGTTCGGGGTTGCCACCAGGGGTCACCTGTACGCCGAACCCACTCGTGATTGCCGCGACGAGTTCCAGCAGTGCGACGACCGGGCCGTTGACGATATCTGTTACCGCCCCTTCCAGCGCAATGACTGCGTCTCTGACAAATGGGCACCCGGTACTTGTGGCAGCAGCTCCGGTTGATTCCGGATCTGCCAGGAATGGCTGGTGGACACTCAGTGCCGGAACGGGACTGGCGGCCCTATTCTTGTTCTTCGTGCCTGGGCAGAAAAAATTCAAGGCAGGCGTGGTCCTCAGCGTAGTTTGTCTTGCGAGCCTGGCTCTCGGGTGTGGTGGTGGCGGTTCAAGCGGGGGAGGTGGCGGTGGCGGGACAGGACCGGCCGCAACAACGACAACGCTGACCGTATCAAGTACCAAAGTAGCCTCCACAGGATCTCTCACGGTAGGTGTCAACGTACATTCTTCGGCGGGAACTCCTGCAGGTACTGTGCAATTTTATGATGGAGCTACGCCATTAGTTGGTACGGTCCCGGTCCCTCTTGTTAGTGGGGCATTCTCGGTGACGCTAACCAGCGCCGACGCGCCCGTCAATGTTGTGGGCACGCATGCGATTAGTGTTCGCTATATCGGGACAACCGGTTTTTCCGCATCCGCCAGCGGCACCCTAAACGTGACCGTTACAGGCACAACCACCGTGGCCATTTCGGCCACGCCGACGGCGTCGAGTTCAACCCCGATTCATCTGACCATCAACTAGCTGAGACGTACTGGAGCAAGGAAGGGCGGCGGCTGTCGTGCAGCCGCCCTTTTTGTTTCAGCAAGCCCGGCAAGCTGCGAGAAAATTCCAGATGCCCATACTCTCGTGCGTGACAACTGCGAGGCGAGTGATTGCTTCAGCTGGCGAGCGCGGGTGGAAAGAAAACGCCCCAGAAATTGGGAGCGGCGACCAGGAATTCTACCGGAACCAGCGAGCCTTCGGAATTGAATTGCGGCGGGCGTACAACTTTGGCTTCTACCTTTTTTTGCGACTTGGGATTTTCGATAATGATCTTGGTGCCTTCGGTAATGGGCTCTTTCACAATGATCATGGCCCCGTTGGCGCTCACGGTGTGGGTCGTGCCGTGAACGGTCACGGACTTCCCTGCCACTTCAAGATTCACCGGCATCTTCAGAAGAACCCGCTGAGCACGGCGACGTTCTTCAGCAGTCGGTTGACGCGTGAGCCCCGGCTTCGCGGAATTTGTTACTGGAGCTTTGCCGTTGGGTAGCATGTCAGAGCTCAAGTCCCCAGAAATCCATCTCCGGCGCAACCAATTCGATGCCGTACTCCCAGCCGTCAGGCCGGGCGCCGCCCTTCCAAACAACGACAGCGGCATTGCTGGAATTTGTAGCCTGGTTTGTAAGAGCCACGCGGTGCTCGAGGTTGAGTGACTGCTTGAGAACGACCATGCAGCCGTAAGGATTTACGACGCGGGTATGCGCTTCCACGCGGATGCGCTTGTCGCCTTCGGCGTCCCATTCAAGAGTAATGGGGACGCGAGAGTTCATGCGGCGGCCACGGCGACTATCGTGATGCGGCGAGGCAATCTGCTTGGATTCGCGCATTTTCAGCGACATATTCCCTCTATGCCGTCATGCTAAAGTTGACGAGCAGATGGGTCAATGGTACGGATGTTAGCGCGCGCGAAAAGAATAGCTGTACCAACGGACAGGCCCACGGAGACAGGCAGGCGTGAAGAACTTGATTGTGAATGCGGACGATCTGGGCTGGGCCGCCGGTGTTAATCGCGGCATTGGCGAAGCGCATCGCAATGGAATTGTGACCAGCGCGTCGCTGCTGGCCAACGGCTCGGCATTTGCATCCGGCGTGGAACTGGCGCGTGCGACGCCCAGCCTCCGCATCGGAGTGCATTTGAATTTGAGCGACGGGACTCCGGTCGCGCCGCGGGCGTCGGTCAAGAGCCTGCTCAATGAGGCGGGAGAATTCAGTGGAGGACCAGAGAATCTGCTGATGCGCGTGGCCCGGAGACACCTGTTGCTGAAGGAAGTAGAAACGGAATGGGATGCCCAGATTTCGAAGATTCGCGAGGAAGGCATTGCGCCGTCGCATCTCGATGGGCATAAGCATGTGCAGATGCTGCCAGGATTGTTTGAAATTGCGCTGCGGCTGGCCAAACGGCACGGCGTGGGAGCCGTGCGGGTTGCGCATGAAGCATCGAGTTTACGCGCGGCTCTTTCAGCCGGAGAGGGCCAGCGCGGGAGCGTTGTACTGAAGCAGGGAGTGCAAGCGCGGGGACTGAAGTTTTTGGCGCGTGACGCGCGGGAGCTGGCCGAACATGCCGGCATCGCCACGGCAGATTATTTTTGCGGAATCGCACAAACGGGAGAATTGACGCGAGAAGGCGTGGAGCAGTTGCTGAAGAATCTTCCCGACGGCACCACCGAGCTGATGTGCCATCCCGGATACATGGATGACGAACTGAAGAATTCGCAAACCCGATTGCAGGAATCACGCGAGACCGAAGTTGCAATTCTCACGGATCCGGGCATACGGAGCGTTGTGACCATGCAAGGAATTCGCCTGATCGGCTATCGCGAAATTGCCGACGAAGCGTAGGGCCTTCAGGCGGAACTATTCGCGGCGTTTGACGACGCGGAGGACGGCAGATTCGCGGAACGCATCCGCCCTTTGATGGAAGTGCCGGACCTGCATTTCACCCAGCAAACCCAGCCCCACGAGCTGCAAGCCGCCAAGGATCAGGACCGCGCCGAAGAACATCAGCGGGCCGTGATTTTGCATGACGTGCACGCCAAAGAGGAGCGAAAGTGCGGACAAGGTCAGGCCGATGGCGCTTCCGGCGGCCAGCGCGACCATTCCGAAGGACCCGAAGAAATACATCGGGCGCGAGACATAGCGCAGCAGAAATGGAATGGTAATGAGGTCGAAAAATACCGGAATGGCGCGGCCGATTCCGTAGTGTGATTTGCCGTGGCGCCGCTCGGCGATGTGGATGGGAACTTCGCAGATCGTTGCGCCATAGGCCACCGCCAGCGCGGGAATAAAGCGCTGCAGCTCGCCGTAGAGCGGAATCTTGCGGATGAGCTGCGTGCGATAGCCCTTATAGCCGCCGCCAAAATCGTGAATTTCCACGCGGGTGAGCTTACGCATCATCCAGTTGGCGATGCGCGACGGAATTCGCTTCAGGAGCACGTTGTCGCCGGGACGTTTTACACGGCAACCGCATACAACATCAAAACCCTCATTGAATTTCTGCACGAAGAGCGCAATTTCCTCGGGATTGTGCTGCAGGTCGCCGTCCATGGCGATGACGTATTCGCCGGAAACGTGCTCGAAACCGGCGACGAGCGCTTCCGTTTTACCGTAGTTGCGGCGCAAGCGAACAATGACCACGCGCTCGTCGTGTTCGGCGATTTCCTGAAGAATATCGAATGAACTGTCCTTACTGCCGTCATCGACAAATACAAATTCACAATCATCGGAGATTTTTTGCATGGCCGCACTCAGCGTGCGGTAGAACTCGTGGATGCTTTCCTGCTCGTTGAAAAACGGGACCACGATGCTGTATTTCATCGGCCGGCGCCCCCGGCAAAAGCGGGCTGCGGCCGAACCGCCCCTGCCGGGGCTGATTGCGGCAACTTCTGGCTGAGGAGCACCGGCCGATTGGCATACAGCGATTTTCCGCCAGCGGACGCCACTTTGTGCAACGTATCGCGAGCGACCAGTTTTTCGATGTCCGGGAGTTTTTCGTCTTCAACAGCAAGGTACTGCAACCGGGGACCATTCCAGAGGTTCACGAAGTTCTGATTGCCGATGAACACGGGCGGCGCGTCCGGCGCGTACGAGCCGTACTCGAGATTGGTTTCGCGGCCGTTCAGGATCAGAGCGGTTTCCCCTGTGTAGAAAAATACCGATGAAAAAGTATAGTACGGCCCGTTGATGATGAGCGTGCCTTTCGGTGAACGGTTGAGCGCCTCGGCCAGCGGCCGCGAAGAGAGAAAAGGATCGAAAACGACCAGCGCGAGTCGCGCGGCATGGCAGAAGACGACCATCATCAGGGCGATGGCCAGGAAACGACGTTCGCCTTTGAAAAACCAGGCGCCGATTGCGCCGATAAGTCCTGCCAGCACAGCAACGGCCAGCGGCAGTCGCAGATAGGCGAGGGCGGCGATGTTCAAATCCTGCATGTGGCCGAGCGACAGCGTGTAGTCGTTGGAGTGTTGCGACAGCGCATAGGAAATATCCGCGGGCGTGGGGGCGTGACGCACCACGATGAGCAACGTGGCGCCGACGATCACCCCCAATGCGAGTACCACTCCGAGAACGCGCGAGGAGATGTCCAAGGCTCTGCCGCCAGCCGCCATCCCGACCGCCAGTAGCAATGCGAGCGCGGGGTAGGCGGGCATTGAGTAATATTCCTGGGTTGTGGAAAAGGTGAAGAACAGCAGCACAAATCCAGCCCAGCACAGGGCCATGGTCCAGGCCCGGCCGGCGCGACCCAGTGGACCGAAGCGCGCGCGCAGTGAGGAAAAAAAATAGACGCTCCACGGGAAGAGCCAGGCAAAATGCAGCAGCCAGAACGCCAGGCGCGGTACCGTATTGTAATCGCGCGGGTAGCGCGCGTTGAAAAAGCGCAGCAATTGATCGTTGATAAAGTAAAACCAAAAGAAGCCGCGATATTCGCCGGGGCCGCCGTGCAGGGTGAAGTCGAAATAGGGGGGATTGTGGAGGATGGCCAGGATGTGCCAGGGCGCGGCGATCACGACAAACAGCAGAAGTCCAGTCACAGTACACAGCCGGCGCCAGGTGCTGGCGACAAACAGTTGGCGGGTAAACAGCAAATAAACAAAGGCAATGCCCAGCGGAAAAACCACGCCGATGAGACCCTTGAGCAGCATTCCGGCGGCCAGCGTAATCCAAAATGCGTATGCCCAGCGCTGGGGATGGACTTCGGTTTCGTCCAGAGCGCGCAGAAAGCTCCACAGGCCAAGCGTAATGGAAAGGGTGAGGATGACATCGGGTATGACGATGCGCGTGAAGAGAAAGAGTCCGACGCAGGTGGCCACACTGAGTCCGGCATAGAAGCCGATGCGGGGAGAAAATGCCCAGCGACCGAAGCGAACCATCACCCAGGCAAGCACGATAGCGGCCAGTGCCCCGGGAAGACGCGCAGACCAATCATGCACGCCGAAAACCTTGTAGCAAATGGCGGTCATCCAGTATTTGAGCGGGGCTTTGTCAAGAAAGATCACTCCGTCCAGGCGGCCGGTCACCCAGTCGCCGGAAGCCAGCATGGTGCGCGCGACCTGCCCTTGGGCCGCATCCACATCATCCATCAGCGAAGGAGGGCTCATTACCCCGCCAAGAAAAATGGCGGCTGCAAAAAAGATGACAATCAGTTCATAAAATTGATTGCTGTGGACGGATTGGCCCGGCTCGCGGCTGGCGGCTGCACGGACCTGCGTTGCGCTGCTGTCGGGGGAAACGGCTCCAGAAATTTCCATGAGTTCAGAATAAAAGACTAGCACAACCGGGCATTTGATGCGTTGCGGCCAGCAAAAACCGCCGGAATTTCATTCCACTGAATTTTCGACTGCCACCTGGGTTGAGGTTCCGCCCGCGCCGGTACCTGGAAAAGCAATTGGCCTCGCCAAGAAGGGCACACGCTTGCTATAGTGGAAATTGCTGCTGAGTGCCCAGTCGATTCCGCGGAACCTTCCGTCAAGGAACGATTGCGCAGCAAGATCTGGAAATTGCTGAGATTTGATGCGCAGCGACTCAACCATCGGCTATTCCATTGTTGTCCCGTTCTTCAACGAACAGGAAAACATCCCTACCCTTTACATGAAGTTGACCGAAGTCATGGACGGGCTCGGCGAGTCGTATGAAATCGTGTTCGTGGACGACGGAAGCCGCGACGGTTCATTCAAGATTCTGACGGAAATCTACGAACATGATCGCCGCGTGAATATCGTGCGGCTGCGCCGCAACTTCGGCCAGACCGCCGCACTGAAAGCGGGTTTCGATTTCGCGCGCGGGGAAATTATCATTTCAATGGACGGCAATCTCGAACACGATCCCGAGGAGATTCCGCGCTTTCTGGAAAAAATCGAAGAAGGCTACGACATGGTCAGCGGCTGGCGTCATCAGCGCCGCGACCACTGGTTGATGGGTCAAATTCCCAGCCGCATGGCCAACTGGATGATGGCGCGCGTTTCGGGCGTGGATCTGCACGATTTCGGAACCATGTTCAAGGCCTATCGTCGCGAAATTATTCAAGAAATCCAGCTATACGGAGAATTACACCGTTTCATTCCCGCGCTGGCCAGCACTTCCGGAGCACGCATCACGGAAGTTCCCATAACGCACTTGGCGCACAAGAATGGCCACAGTAGTTACGGAGTGGGTCGCACCATCCGGGTGCTGCTGGATTTGATGATCGTAAAATTTTTGCTCGACTATTCGACGCGGCCGCTGCAATTCTTCGGCCTGCTGGGAGTTGGCGGCGCAGGCGTCGGCGTCCTACTGGGGCTTTTCCTGGCGCTTTCTAAGCTTTTTTATCACACCCAAGTTATGGGGCAGCATGGACCGCTGGTATTGCTGGCCGTTGCGCTGTTTGTAAGCGGCGTGCAATTCATCTCCATGGGACTTCTGGGCGAAATGCTGGCTCGTACGTATTACGAATCGCAGAACAAACCCATCTATGCCCTCCGCGAAGTGAAAAGCCACCGCAAAGAAATGGGCGATCCGGCCGAACCGGCGCGACCATCGGGAAGCTCGGAACGCTAGGTTTTTGTTTCAACCAGATCCGCAACTTTTTCATCATCGCAGCCTGCCGGGAGCCGGCCGCCCGGGAAGTGCTACGCGCAAAGGCAGCTGCCAAAGTAGATACAATAGAAAAGACAATTCCGGGAGGC
Source organism: Saccharimonadales bacterium (SeqCode) (assembly GCA_035317965.1). GTDB lineage: Bacteria > Acidobacteriota > Terriglobia > Acidiferrales > UBA7541 > Acidiferrum. Next base: position 36,189 of record DATHFT010000131.1, read on the forward strand.
AGCCAAGTGAATCGCGAACAGTTTTACGCCATTATGAGCGGCGACGGCACGCTCGACTACGAACTTTATCTCAACACCAAATCGCTCCTGAGCTGCCAGTTGCCCTACGGCGAGCTGTGCATCCCCGACGAAATGCAGTTCCAGATTGTTCATCAGGTGGAAGAGTTGTGGATGAAGCTGATCGCTTTTACGCTTCTGGAGATTGACGACTATCTGCAGCAGGAAAATACCAACCGGGTGGTGACGCTGTTCAAGCGCGTTCACCTGGTGCAGCGCATGATGATTCAACAGCTCGCGCTTCTCGAGACCATGTCTCCCAAGGAATATCAGGAAATCCGCAAGCGCCTGGGCAATGGCAGCGGACAGGAATCTCCCGGCTTCCGCGTTTTGCTGAAGATGTACCAGCCGATTTGGGCTTCGTTCAAACAACATTATCTCGACGGCCGCGGGCTGACCGTCGAGAAGATTTATGATTCAGAGTATACGCACGGAGACCCGTACGTCGTTGCCGAGTCGCTTGCGGAATTTGACGAACTGTTCCAGAAATTCCGCTTCGAACACATGCAGCTGATTTTCCGGACGATTGGCTTCGGTTCAAAGTCGTTGAAGGGCCGCCCCGTGGAAATTCTGGAAGACGGCATGCGTCACAAATTTTTTCCCGAACTGTGGGAAGTGCGCGGAGAGATGACCGACCGGTGGGGAGCGACCTACGGCGTAAAACGCGATCCTCTGGGTGGAGCTCACTAGCCCAACGGCAAGTGGTTATTGCCCTTCGCAGATTTTCCGGTATTTCCCGCGGAAATGCAGCAAAGGCTCGCCTTCATCGACTTCAACGCTTTCCACTTTTCCAATGAAAATTGTGTGATCACCAGAAACGTGCGAGCTGACTACGGTACAGGCCAGGCGCGCCAGCGTATCTTCGAGAATTGGAATTCCATCCTTGGCCCACCCGAAACGAATCCCCAGGAGGGCTTCGCTGCGTTCCGGCTGTTCCGGCTGCGCAAAAAATTCCGAGACGGCCTGTTGATTTTCCCGCAGGACGCTTACGCCAAAACGCTTTTTGTCGCGGAGCAGCGTCAACATTCTGGCATTGTGATCAATGCAGACCAGAATGAGTAGCGGATCAAGGGACACGGAGGTAAACGAGCTGGCCGTCATGCCGTGCACCTGTCCAGGATCGCGTTCCACGGTGACCACCGTAACACCGGTGGCGAACTGACCCAGGGCTTGGCGAAATTCGGCGGACGTCGGCGGTGGCGTGGTCATGTCTGAACTTTTCGAAGATAACATACACGCCTGCCAAAAAAGAAAATGGGCGGAGAGCTTGTTGTCTTTCTGCGCTCTCCGCCCGTTCCGTGGCCACCCGGCTCCGGCTAGTTACTGTGAGGCTTGTCCTTTTTCGGCGGCTTGGCGTCCTTTTCTTGCGATTGCCGCGGCGCCTTCTGCACTTTTTGCTGTTCCTGTGTCTGTTTCTTTTCCAGTTTTTGTTGTTGGGTGTCGTGTTTGTGTTCCAGCTGTTCGAGCTGTTGCTGCTGTTTTTGCTGCGTCTGCTGTTGCCTTCTCAGATCGTTCTGCTGCTGCAGTTTTTGCTGTTGTTGAACTTGTTGCTGTTCGACCCTCTGGCGCTCCTGATCCTGCTTCTGGCGCAACTGCTCCTGTTGCTGCTGCTGTTTTTGTTCCAGTTGCGGACTAGTGGCAGGAGCCGCGGGCCGCGCCGCATTCGGACGGTCGTTGAGCGTCCTCCGATTGCCGGGATTTCCCGGCGCATTCACGGGCGCGTTTGCCGGAGCGTTTGCCGGAGCGTTCCCCTGGGGGTTGCCCGGACGGTTCGCATTGTTGTTTTGCCCGGCGTTATTCGGTTGACCGGCAGTATTCGGCTGCGCCGCTTTATTCTGTTGCGCCGCGTTGCCAGGCTGGGCGGCGTTGTTCGGCTGACCAGGAGCGTTCGGCTGCACGGCGGCGTTCGGCTGAACCGGCCGGTTCGGCTGGCCGGGCTGGCCAGGACGGCTGACTTGCCCATTCTGCGGCGTTACTTGTTTCGCAGGCGGCGCAATTCGAATGTTGGACCTCGGAGCTTGTCCATTCTGTTGCTCAATCTGCCGCGTTTGCGACGGTGCCAGAGGTCGTCCGCCATTGGCTTCAATCGCCTGTTGTTGCTTTGCAAACGTCGCCGGTGCCGGAGGCGGCGCGGTCTTTGCCACAACTGCGCGTGCCTGTAGCGCGGCCGGAGGCCGTACTCGCGCTGCTGCGCCGCCACCCAGAACGGCTTGCCGGGACGGAGCAACTGCCGGCGCGTTATATGCCACGGGAGCGGAAGCCGCTTCACGGGCATCCACTTTAACCACATTGCGTGAAACAGATTGTGCGGATACGAAAGTTTGGCGGTTCGTGGCAGCCACTGCTCCGGGAACCCGCTGATTCACATACGTGACGTTGGTCACATTCTTGTTGATCACCGTCGTGTTGTAGTAGTTGTTCACGACGGTTGTGTTCACGGTGGTATTTGAAACGTTCACGCGGTTCACGTACCGGCGGCTCACGTGATAGGAAGGAACATAAACTTCACGCGGACCGAGCGGAAACCATCCGACGTTGCCACCACCGCCACCAACAGCCACTCCAATACCAAAGTGCGGTCCGCCCACCCACGCTACCAGCGCTGGCGCATAAACCGGGCGCACATAAGCGACGGTTACAACGCGGGGGCGAGGCGCAACCGGCACCCATCCCCAAACACCGCGCACCGTCACCCAACGGCCGTAATGAAACGGCGCAAATCCCCAGGGCGCGTCGTCAACCCAGGTATAGCCCCACGGCGCAATGTAGGCCCAGTGTCCGTAGTGATACGGGGCCCAGCCCACAATCGTCGTGTGGGGAAACCAGATGGTGCCGTATTCCGGTGTGTCGCGCCATCCACCATTGTCGTCGAGATCCTGGTAGCCAATGACATCGGTAGAAACATATTTTGCAGAAACGGAGCGGTCTTCGCGACGGTCGCGATCCGCGCACCAGTTGTCGAAATCGTCTTCATCGTTTCCGTAACCCTGGACATCACCGTTGATGTCATCGGTCCCGTTGAAGGTGCCCACTTCGTTGGCATGGACGGTATACGCCTGCCCCCCACCGTTTGCTTCACCCTGCCCGCTTAAAACTTTTACAATCGTCGTATCGCCGCCTTCGTTCACCGTCACGCGATACGTTCCCGTGCGCAGCACGGAGAACGCAAGGTTGGGAGTGTCGATTTCAAAGGTCTCGTTTTCGTCCAGGTCTTTTACGCGCACGCGCAGGGTGCCTTCGGTCAGCCGAATTTGCGTGATGCTGTCGGTGAGATTGAGAAACGAGAAGCCGGTGGTGCTTGAAAGTCGAATGGAAGCAGAACCGATATTCAACTCGGCTCGTGAATTGTTATCCGACCAGAGCTTGTCGCCCGTGGTGATAGGACGGTTGAGAACGGCGGCGACCCAATCGTCGGTGCCGGCCGGTTCAAAGGAAACTTCCCCACTCGTGTATGCCAGCCGCGCGACGCGCGAAGGCGGATCGTCATTGTCGTCGCCTTCGTCCTGTGCTGCGGCGCAATGAGGCAGAAGCAGGACCATCGCCAGGGCGGCGGCTAGAACCCACAACAATTTGAACGGATTATGTCTCATATCGAAGTTCTCTCCTGAAATTCGATTGCCTTGTCTTGCCGGGATTGCGACCATCACGTCCGAAGTGTATTCGCGGAGTGTACTGTGACAGTAGCATTGACCCGTGGCAGTTCCTCAATCGGGCCTTTCTTGTATGTCGGATAAGGAAATGCCGTGCGCTCGATGCCTGTTTCTTTAACACGTAGGTGAGCAAAGAGTTGCAGGTGAGTCAGGCGAGGGGAGTTGGTCTGGCGCGCAGCACGTGGGCGAAGAATTTTGGACCGGAACGTGAGGAGCACCCGCCCCCATTACAAGGAGCGGGCATCGCTCACACTGCAAGGTTAATGGCGGGTATGCGAACCGCCTCCACCACCGCCGTGCGGACTTCCGCCGCTACCACCGCGCGGCGCTCCGCCGCCACCTGAAGGACGGCTGGGAGCGGAGCCGCCGCTGCGGGGCGCCGCATTGCTGCGCGAGGGCGCTGGATAGCTGCGGCTTGGCGCGGAGTAGGACCGCGGCGGAGCCGAATTGCTGCGTGATGGAGCGTTGTATTGGCGCTGCGGCGCGTAGTTCCTGCTGCTGTTTGGTTGTGTCCGCTGGGCTGGAGCCGAGGAACGATTGGCGCCGTTATAGCCGCGGCCTGCACCGTCGCTTTGCGATGAACGAGCGTTGGAATTGCCCGATGCGTCATTTCCGCGCGCGAATGGAGGACGATTTCCGTCGTTCATCCGTGTCGCTTGCGCTGTTCCGCCGTCAGGTCGGTTGGCGGAACTCGACTGGCTTCCAAAGCCCGCCGGCCCCCGACCGCGATCGGTCTGGCCGCCTTGCGCCTCCCAGGTGCGCGTACCGGAAGGATTGGTGCCGCCGTTGGTCGAACGAATCATATGGCTCTGCCCTGCCGAAGGAGGGCGGCTTTGCGAAAGTTCGCGCTCGCGAGGCGATGTTCCGGAATTGCCTGCGGCTCCATTCAGACGTCCGCCGGCAGCTGCGTTGTTCCGAGCATTACCACGCTGGTTGAATCCGCCATTTGTTTCGCGACTTGACGCGGGCCGATTCCCTGCGTTGTTGTTCAATCCACTGCCCGCGCGAACTGCGCCTGAGTTGTTCGCCGCCCCATTGGCGCGACCATTGGAAAGATTGGCCGTGTTCATCGTGCGAACCGGCATGTGCGAGGCGCCGGCCGCTGGCGCGGTACGCGCTACAACGGCGCGATTCTGAATTCCTGCTGCCGGCGTCGCGACGCGGCCGCCGCGACTTGCGGCCCCGGTAAAGCTCGCGCGAGTCGGCGTGAACTGATTGCGGTTGCTGACTTGCGCTCCGCGCAGATTTGCTTCCGTCAGCCGCGCTGCTCCACGATTGACGCGCTGGCCATTTACAAACCCGTCGTGAGAGGTTGCGGTTACCGCACGCGTGTTACGCGCATACCTGTAATTGTTGAAGTGTGAGTTGTTAATCACATTCACGTTGCGAATGTAGGTGTTGTGAACGTTGATGTTGCGGAGATACCTTCCACCTGCGTGATACCACGGATGGTACGCTTCGCCCCAGCCGAGTGGAAACCATCCGATACCACCGCCAATTCCCCAGCCTCCGCCGAAGCCAAATCCAACGCCCCAGCGCGAACCGCCAACGAATCCAACAAACGCTGGCCCATAAATTGGCCGGCCATAATATGGCCCAGGGCACCAGCCCCAGCGATGACCGAAATAATTCCAGCGTCCGTAGTGATACGGAGCAAAACCCCACGGCGAATAGTCAACCCAGGTCCAGCCCCAAGGGCCGACATAGTTCCAGTTCCCGGTGCTGTACGGAGCCCAGTCGTCATCCACGTCATTGGGATACCAGACGTGACCATATTCTGGTTCCTCGCTCCAGGTTCCATGATCGTCGAGGTCCCCATAACCAACCATGTCCCGCGAAACGTATTTCGCGGACCGCGAATTGTCCTCTTTCGAATCCCGCTGGCTCGACCAGCGGTCAAGGCCATCCGGCGCCGGCGCTTGATTCACACTGTATCGAATATCGTTTTCGGTGCCGTTGAACTCGGCGCGCTCGCCCGCTTTGACGGCATACGTCTTGCCGCCCGATGTCACTTCACCCGTTCCCCGGATGACCGTAACCCGGGTGCCATCCCCGTTTTCGTTCACGTCGACGCGAAATGCTCCGGCTTCTTTAACGGTGAACGCTAGGTTCGGAGTGTCGACTTCGTAAAGATCGCCTTCGCGCAGTTCGCTGACCCTGAAGTTGATGCTGCCTTCAGCCAGACGCATCTGGGTGATGGCATCGTCCAAGTTCAGAAACGACAATGCGGTCATGCTGCCCAGATGAATGGTAACTACGCCGGCCTGCAGCTCGACGCGTGAATCTTTATCCGACCAGATCTTATCGCCGATGGTCATCGGACGGTTGAGCGCCGCGTTGGCCCAATCGCCTTCGCCGCCAGGTTGCAGGGACACCGTTCCATCCAAATAGCTGATACGGGCAACTCGACTGGGGGGATCGCCCTCGTCGCTTTGGTCGCCCGGCATGCCCTGGTCGCCCGGCGCGCCCTGGTCGCCCGGATACCCAGGCTGATCTTGCGCCCGCGTAGTGCCGGCGCTAATGCCCAGAAGACCTGCCAGAAATAGAAGCGCCGCTGCTACTCCGCTCTTTCCGATCCATTTGGTCTTCAACATGATTTTTCCCCTGTCTTGAATCCGGGCGTCGAATTCGGTCCGTCACTCTGGTTAGATGCGCCGGGTCGATACCCCATGTCCGTGCTCCGGCTGTGGGAGAAGTGCCTATATAGGTATATGGCTCCCAAGGGTAGAACCCTGTCTAGGGAAAAAAGTTGCCAGCGGGCAAAAGCAGACTTTTGCCACCTGTTTCGCCCCCTTTTCCCGGAATTGACTCAAAAGGGTAACCCGCCCGAAATCTGGCCCTTAGGACAGGCGACGCGCGCGAGGCAATTCTCTACACTCCCCCTATTGTGAGCGCTGCTGCGCTCTGGGAGAATGCATGGCTATGAAAGCGAAATGGTTCGGAGCCGTAGCAATCGCATTAGCCGCGGCGGCAATCGCTCCGGCACAGGCATGGCGGCAGGTGGGACCTCCGGGCGGCACGGTCATTTCTCTCCAGGCAGATCCGCAGGACCAGAAGAAGCTCTTTTTGGGCACGTCGGACGGCCATGTGTTCACTTCGAGTGATGAAGGCTCGCACTGGCAGTTGCTCAGCCGCATCGGCGTCGGCCAGGATGACGTCGTCACCCACATTTTAATCGACCCTCGCCATTCGAATCGCCTGTACGCCAGCACCTGGACGCTTTATTCAGGCGGCGGCGGCGTGTATCAGAGTGAAGACGCCGGCAAGAGCTGGAAGGTAATCGGCCTGGCCCATGAGACCGTGCGCGCGCTCGCGCAGGCCCCGACGAACCCCAGGACTTTGGTAGCGGGCTCACTCACCGGTGTATACCGCTCCGTGGATGAAGGCGCAACCTGGGAACGCATCACCCCGGCAAACCATTCCGACCTTCGCAATTTTGACTCTGTCGCATTCGACCCGAAGGATGAAAATATTATTTACGCGGGAACGTACCATCTTCCCTGGAAAACCACGAACGGCGGCAAGGACTGGTTCCCGATTCAGAAAGGCATGATTGACGACTCGGATGTGATGAGCATCATCGTTGATCCGACCAATCCGGACAACGTCCATGCAACGGCTTGCTCCGGCATCTATCACAGCGTCAACGGGGCGCAGCAATGGTCGAAGTATCAAGGCATTCCGTTCGTCTTCCGCCGCACACAACTCATCCGGCAAGACCCTACCAACCCGCAAGTCTTGTATGCGGGCACCACCAGCGGGCTTTGGAAGACCACGAACGAAAAAGATTTCAAGCGCGTCACCCCCGGCGACTGGGTTATCAATTCCATTTTGATTAATCCGAAAAATCCCAACCGCATTATTCTCGGAACGGAACGCGAAGGCGTACAAATCAGTGAAAACGGCGGCGCGACCTTCACATCGGCCAACGTCGGTTTCCACCACCAGCACATTCTGGATGTGGCCATGGATCACGAGCATCCGGAACGAGTGCTCGCCGTGCTTACCTTTGACACCAACGCATTTATCGCCACCAAAGACGGCGGCACTTCCTGGGCAACTCTCGGCACAGGACTGAAGCGCACCGACCTTCGCCACGTGTACGCCGCCCCCAGCGGCTGGTGGGCATCTCTCACTGGTGGTGGCTGGATGAAGTATGAGGAAGGCTCCGGCAAGTGGGTAAAAGCGGGGCTGCTCGTTCCTGAAGCCGCGCCGGTTGCCGCAACGGCAGTGGCCACCAGCAAAACCATCACCACCAAATCAGGCAAGAAGATTACGGTTCCTGTGAAAAAAGCGGCGCCCAAAGCCAAGACCGCCGTTGCTACCCTCGTCGCTTTCCAGGTCAATGACATGGCGTTCGGCAACGACGCCTGGTTTGCGGCAACGACCGGTGGCGTGCTCGTTTCAAAGGATCATGGAGCAAGCTGGAAGACCGGAGGCTCAGATTCTTTCCTCAAGCAGCCTGCAACATCGGTTGAAGTTTCTCGAGAGGGCTCGCAAGTCTGGGCCGTCTCTCAACGCAACATGTTGTATTCCGCCGACGGCGGTTCCCGCTGGGAAGCGAAAGAGCTCTCCTTTGCGGCAGCCGGAAATCTTCGTCTCCACCGCGTCGACGATGCAAACCTCTTCCTGACTTCGAACATGGGTCTGTACGCTTCGCATGACGCGGGACGCAGCTGGAACCGCACAGAAGTCCGCGAATTACAGTTCCAGGACGTCGCCGGCAGCGGCAATGCGCTGGTCGTAGCTCTGCAAAAACACGGATTGCTGGCTTCGTTTGACGCCGGCAAATCGTGGCAGCGGGTGAGCGATCCTCTCGCGGAAGGCTACTTCCCGGTCGTGCAGACTCGCCGCAACGGTGCGGTCGTGGCGGTTTCTGCGACCGAAGGTCTGTTGTCGTTCGAACCGGACGCTCCGCACTCGGCAAACGGCGCAGTGGGTGCCACGCAACTCGTGACAGCTCCGGGGATGAACGCCGCTCCAAAAGACTAGTCTTCACTGGTTCCCGGAAAAAGCGTCCCGGTTTTCAAACCCGGACGCTTTTTCCGCTTTCCCAGCTTTTTTTCCGGGCCCGCTACTTTCCGGACGGTGAACGGTTTTCTGCGTTCCCGCGGGAAAATCAAAAACTTTCCCCGGCGACCATCCACAACCGATGGAATCTTTGATAGCATCTCCCTTCGCACTTTTCCTGGCCGGAGGATTCCCAATGAAGCCGTTGCTTGCCGCGTCGCTCGCCGTCTTGTCTCTCTTCCTCATTAGCGTCGCCAGCCCCGGCGGACCGCTACAGGCGCAGTCCCCCGCCACTCCGCAAACTCCCGCCGCTGGCGAGCGCCAGGTCGCTATCACGATTGACGACCTTCCCGCCGCCTCCCTCTCCATGTCCGGCACCGACGTCATCACCATGACGAGCAAACTCCTGGCCACCCTTCAACAGCAAAAAGTTCCGGCAGTCGGCTTCGTCAACGAGAAAAAGCTTTATCAAAAATGGGGAGAGGTCGATGATCGCATCAAAGCCCTGAACATGTGGCTGGACTCCGGCTTTGAACTGGGAAATCACACCTATGCCCACACATCAATCAATGTCGGCTTGAAGGATTTTGAAGAAGATGTCGTTCGAGGCGAAACCGTAACGCGCCTGCTGCTGGCGCAGCACAATATGAAGATGCGGTACTTCCGCCATCCCTATCTCGACACCGGACGGGACCTGGGAACCCGCCGCGACGCGGAAGCGTTCCTGGTTGCGCGCGGCTATCACATCGCTCCCGTCACGCTCGACGCCTGGGACTGGCACTTCGCCGCGGTCTACGACGACGCCAAAAAACGCAATGACGCCGCCGCGCAACAGGAAATCGTCCGAGCGTATCTCGCTCATCACGCGGAAATGTTCGCGTATGAAGAAAAATTCTCGAAGGAATTATTGGGCTACGAGCCTAAACAGGTTTTGCTACTGCACGGGAACAATCTCGAAGCCGAGCACATCGGCGAACTGATCGAGCTGCTCCGTCAGCGCGGCTACAGCTTTATCACTCTTGGCCAAGCCCTGAGCGAGCAGGCTTACAGCCTCCCCAACACCTACATCGGTGAAGAAGGCCAGGGCTGGATCGAACAATGGGCCCTCTCGCTCGGCAAAATGCCGCCGCCGGCGCCGCCGTTCCCTGCCGCCATCGAGGCCCGCGCCAAAGCTCTCCGCCACACTCAACCGTAACGCCTCGCGGGACAACGCCCGGCACTTCGGCCCTCACCACTTCAACAGCGGATCGTTTTCCGTTTCTTTCCGGTCCGCCCCTTCGCTTCCATCTCGTCGATATACTCGGCGGCCACCGGCACGCGACACGCGGTCTCCCCCACATCGACAGAAACGTTTCCAATCTGTTTTGCCGCCGCCTTGGCTTTCCGCAAAAGAGGTTTCACATAGCTTCCGACCGCCATCAGAAAACCATTCATGGTGTAGCGCACCCGGTTCTGGGCAGCGGCGATGCCGCTCACCACCGTGCCGATCAGGGTCTCAATCTCCGCCAAATCGAGTTTCTCATCCGGTGTGGTGGCCAGCAGCCCAGAGTACGTGCACCATCCTGTCGACGCCACGTGTTCACTCGTCGACTTCATCCACTGCAACGCCAGCTCCCGCCCGCCGGCATTCTCAACCGCCACCCACGGCACCGTATACTCGGCAATCATCTGGAGTCCCGCGGCACCCTCGGCCCAGGCACACAAGTCCCGCTTGCTCATCTTTGAGCCGTCCGCCACCATCCCCGCCAGATACATCGCGTCCACATTTCCCGTGGCGAAAAGGGCGAGCGCCAGCTCCTGGTCTCCTTTGATTTTCCGGAAAATTATTTTCAGATCCGCGATGCTCACGCCATACATGTTGTCGGTCGCCATCCCATGCCGCGCATAAATTCGCCGCGTCCCGGCTCTCCCTCGTTTCTTCAGCTCCGCCATGATCGACGCCACGGTAGCCATCGTTCCTCTTTGTCGGATCGGAATAGTCCAGAGATTCTGCCAGACGGCCGGCCACAAGACCATCGCCGAATACCGCCTGCGCAGGCGCGCGAACCGAAGAACTAAAGCACGTGCGGACTGTCGTGCGGCAAGAGCAGCTGCGGCAGTTGCGTAAATTTCCATCCTGCCGGGTGCGGTTGCGCGTCCAGCACCCAAACCAAATCGAATCGGGAGTCGGGCCAGTGCTGAGGACTGGACCGATCATTTCCTAAAATCAGATTGACGATATCCAGAATGGCCTTGTGCTCCCAGGCAATCAGCACAACACCGCCAACGCTCATGACCTCGTCCACCAAGTTTTTCTCTTCACCCTTTGTGTGCCTGAGATTGAGGCGGAGATGCAGCGAATCAGCGACTCCCTGCACGGTATTCTTCGAGCGCTGGCTCGGCGTGTGCCCGGAAGGGCCGGCCGCAAATACGGCGTCCGGCTTGGCGAGCGCCGGACTGGAAAACTGTCCGCTGGCCGGATTGAAGAAACGGATCAGGGCCCCGGAACGTTGCCAGCCCTGCGGCGACAGTTCGTTCCTGTCGCGCTCGCCGTTGGCATCGACGCCATGAATCTCACTATCTCGATCGGGCTTTTCACCGTGCCGCACGATCATGATTTTCTTAACCATGGTGTTGTCTCACGCGCTCGTTCACACTTCACTCTGGATTTGCCGGCCGGACCTAGAAGGGTTGCGCCGCACAGTGGTTCGGCACGGTAGGCAATCCCATCGGGTTATCGATCGCCGTGAGATCTGCGGGCTTGCTGCTCCAGCGGCAACGGCCGCTGGCCAGCGCTTCCCGCTTGGCCTTGAAAGCCTCCACCCACTGTTTTTCAATCGTGGCATCGTCCAGGCCCTGCTTGAACGAGCCATCGCTATTGTGATATCTCGGCATCGACGCCACGCGCGATACCTTGAACAGATCTGTGATTTGTTCGTCGGTCAGCTGGCACATCAAACCCGCCAGAAACCGCCGCCCTTCTTCGCTGATCGTAGGATCGCCCAGCCCGTCCTTGGCCGACAGACTCTTGCTCAGTTGCGCCTGGCAGACCGGACAATCGGCTTCCTTCATCGCCGGAGTTCCTGTTTTCTTCCAAAGTTTTTTGTTCGACCAATTGTCCAAGTTCATTTTCGCGCCGTCGTTGCTGGTGAACCAGCCGCCGCCGCCAAAGCTGGCGCCCACATCCTGAACGATCATTTTCGATTGCTTGCAGGTGGTGACAAACGGACTGGTCGTTTGATCGACTTTTACCCCATCGCATACCAGCCGTTGCTGCGGTGGCTTGTTGTCGCTGTGCTGGATAAACGCGGCCAGCAAACGAAGTCCGTCCCGTTCACTGAGCGGCCGGCCATTGCTTGCTTCGAATTCCTTCCAGCTCCAGCCCTCATCACTGTTGCCGGTCTCATACATCTTGTGTCCCGCGTATTTGCGGACGACCGTTGCCGCATCGTAGGAGCGCACGCCCCGGGCGCCGGAACCGGACGCCGGATCTGCCGGGCAATTGTTGCAGTCCACATGCACGGGAAACCAGGAATCGGCATAAAAGCCCAGAGCCCACAGCAGGCGTGTCGACGCCACCTCGGCGTAAATCTCGTTGTCCGAAGCGCCGAACTTCACTTTGACGGACTCTTCATCCATTTGATCGTTAAGCGTCTGCGTCTGTCCGTTCGCGCTCTCGACTTTGGTGATCTTGCAGGAGAACTTCGGTGTCTTCCCGCCCATTTGTGACCCGGGCTGGTCAAAATCACAGGTCATCTTGTCCTGCAGATGAAATTG
>DATHFT010000132.1:0-11219 GCA_035317965.1 Saccharimonadales bacterium (SeqCode)
TACTTTCATCGCCCGCTCCACTGCCACTCTCGAGTAGCTCTCCATGCCTCCCCTCCAGGCTGGTAGCTCTACCTTAGTGGCTCGCTAAAAGCGGACATTTCATGTGCTAATTCGACCGGACATATCATGTGCTAACGACACGTGCGCATCGTTTCCTTGACGTCATGCCCCGCCGCCACTATCCTCGTCGCACTTTTCTGCGGCAGCCGATTCCTGCGCGGGAGAGCCTATAGATAAGATGCGGATCCATCCACTTGACCTGGGCATTGTCGTTGCCTATTTGCTCGGCGTGACCGCACTGGGCATGCGCTTTCGGCGCAAACAGGGCGCGGCTCGGGCGGGCGACAATCAGTCGGCCACTCGCGACTATTTTCTTGGCGGACGAACGGCTCCCTGGTGGGCTCTGGCGTTCTCCATCGTAGCGACGGAAACCTCCACTCTCACTATCATTGGCACCCCGGCCATTTCATACGGCGGCAATCTCACGTTCATTCAACTCGTCTTTGGCTATCTGGTGGGGCGCGTTCTGATCGTCCTGCTGCTGTTGCCGGGATATTTTCGCGGTGAGTTTTTCACGGCTTACGCGCTGATTGAAAAGCGTTTCGGAACCAGGATGCGCGCTGTCGCGGCTTCAACGTTTCTGCTTACCCGCGCCGTGGCCGAAGGTGTCCGAGTTGCCGCCATTGCCCTGGTCATCAGCGTGGTCCTCGGCACTTCCGTGCACCTGGCGGTTGTTCTGGTGATCGCGCTCACGGTTCTCTACACGTTTGAAGGCGGCATGAAAGCCGTTATCTGGACCGATGTGGCCCAACTATTGCTGTATCTCACAGGAAGCGCCGTCACATTTTTCGTACTCCTCCACCGCATTCCCGGGGGCTGGAGCGAAGTCGCACAAGTCGCCGCCGCCGCGGGTCACAAATTGCAATTTCTCGATTTCACCTGGAACCTGACGACGAAATACACATTTTGGTCTGGTGTTATTGGCGGTGCCTTTCTCACCATGGCCAGCCACGGCACCGATCAAACGATCGTTCAGAGACTGCTGGCGGCCCGGAATGAAAGCGACAGCCGTAAGGCACTGCTCACGAGCGGAGGGATCATCCTCATCCAGTTCACCGTGTTCCTTTTGATCGGCGTTTTGCTTTTCGTTTTCGCGCAGCACACGCCGCTGCTTTCCGCTGGCGACCGCCCCGACAGCATTCTCCCGATGTTCCTCGTAAAAGAAATGCCCACCGGGCTCGCAGGTCTTTTGCTTGCTTCCATTATTGCAGTGGCTATGTCCAATGCCAGCGGTTCGCTCAACTCACTGGCCGCTTCGAGCGTTCTCGACTTCTCGCGACTGCGCGGCCATGAAGCCGATCCCGCAAAATTCATGCGCCTCTCTCGTCGTATGACCCTGCTCTGGGGACTGGTACTGATGGGTTTTGGTTTTCTTGAATGGGGACATTTGCTCGAAGCCGGCCTCACCGTGGCGGCATTGCCTTCCGGGTGCTTGCTGGGGCTTTTTCTGCTCGGCACCTTTGATCGCCGCGCTAACGCCACAGGCGCTCTCCTCGGAATGTTTTTGGGCCTGGCGGCGATTCTGTGTGTGTTTCGCTTCACGACCGTGGCCTATACGTGGTACGTCTTGATAGGAGCTACGGTGACCTTTCTTTTTGGCGGGGCGATCAGCCGGTTGGATCCCCGGACTGGCGTCCCCGCTTCGCGCGGTGAACACCCATGACCGAAAAACGCCTGGACCTCGTGCGCGGATTGGGCGCCTGGGCCTCGGCCGCCATCGTGGTCGGCACGATGATCGGCACGGGCATTTTTCTGAAGCCGGCCGAAATGGCGCGCGAAGGGCGCACCGTCTCCGTCATTTTTGCCGCGTGGATTGTTGGCGCCATCCTCTCGATTTTCGGAGCCCTTTCCTACGCCGAGCTGGGCGCCATGATTCCGGAAGCGGGCGGTGAATACGCCTACCTGCGCCGCGCCTTTGGCCCGGTGTGGGGATTTCTGTTTGGCTGGATGCATTCCATCGTAGGACGTCCCAGTTCCCTGGCTTCCATTTCGGCCGGCATGATGCGTTTTCTCAGCTTTCTGCTGCCTTTTGTCGCCGCCCCACTCTTCACCGTGCACATTGCGATTCCCGGTTTGACGAATTGGATCAAACCTTACGATTTTGTTTTTACCTGGGCGCAGCCGCTCGCCGTTTTGTGGATCGCCATCATGACCGGCGTGAACTACCTCGGCGTTCGGCTCGGCGGAGCCGTTCAAGTGTTTCTCACCACCATTAAAATAACTTCAGTCGTCATCGTCATCGGCGTGGCTTTTTTCTCTCCGTCCCCGGCCACGCACGCGCCCAATCCATTCTGGCCGGCGCCCGGCGAAAGCACCGGCATGATTCTCAGCGCATTTTTGGCAACGCTTGCGGCGGCATTGTGGGCTTACGACGGTTGGGAAGATCTGAATCTGGTCGGTTCGGAAGTCGAAAATCCACAGAAGAATTTTCCCCGGGCATTGGTTGGCGGTGTCTCGTTTGTCGCCATCGTCTATCTGCTATTCAGCGCCGCGTGTCTGAAAGTGCTGCCGCTCCAGGCCGTGGCGGCGTCAAAACACATCGCCTCCGACGTAGTCGAAAGCATTGCAGGCCGCGGCGCGGCGCTGTGGATCACCGTGGCGATGGTCATCTCCGCCCTGGGCTCCATGAATTCTTCGGTTTTAAGCGGCGCGCGCGTCGGCTATGCCATGGCCCGCGACGGCATTTTCTTCAAAGTCGTCGGAGGTATCCACGAGAAATTTCGTACACCCGGCCGCTCCCTGATTTTTCAAGGAAGTCTCGCCGGATTGATGGCCCTCACCGGCACCTTTGAAGAACTGACCAATCTGTACATTTTTGCCGGCTGGATTTTCTATGGATTCGCAGTCGTGGCCCTGTTCCGGCTGCGTACCACCGAACCCACTCTCTCCCGCCCCTATCGCTGCCCCGGCTATCCCTGGGTCCCCGGCCTTTTCGTAGCCGGTGCGCTCGCGCTCACCTTCAATATCTGGCTGGGAAGCCCGATCCGCTCTTCGATCGGACTGCTCCTGATTTTGGCCGGACTTCCCTTCTACAAACACTGGGCCAAGCAGAACGCCACGGGTTCGGGCCGAAGCTAGCCCGCGGGTCTACGTTCTCGGCCGTCAGGCGCAGGTCCCGCGAAGTTAGGGCCGGAACCTGCTACACAGCAGCGGCCCGGGACGTTTTCGCTGTCTGCGTGATGGGCAAAATACTCTTCGCGGCTTCGGGGCTAACTTCGGCTGCAGGATGGAAGAGCTTTGCCAGGATTTCGACTCCGGTCACCAGGCGGGGACCGGGACGAGAAAAGTAGCTGTTCGCTTCCAGGGCGTAGACGCGGTTGTGGCGTACGGCGGGGATGGCGTTCCACTCATCGGGAAAGGCCATGCTGCGGTATTCATCGCGGGCCTGTTCGGCCGAATAGCCGCACGGTGCGATCACCAGAATATCGGGAGCGGCATCGACTACGTTTTCCAGAGTGACGCGGACCGAAGGCGTGCGGGCCTTGCCAAAGACGTCCCGCGCGCCGGCGAGTTCAATCATTTCAGGAACCCAGTGTCCGCCAACATAGAAAGGCTGCAGCCACTCGAGAAAGGCCACCCGTGGCCGTTCTGTCGCTTGGCGCATTTCAATTCCAATCGCGCCAAGCTTCTCACCAATGCTCTTCACCAGCGCTTCGGCCTGGAATCCATGGCAGGTTTCCTCGCCAACCCATAGAATGTCGCGCCACACGTCTCCCAGATCCTGGGGATTCAGGCAAAGCACTTCCGGACGCCGCCCAAATCTTGCCAGGGCGGTGGCCAAATCGTCCGGCGAAGCGGCGCATACATGGCACAAATCCTGCGTGACAATCAAATCGGGAGCCAGTTCCTCGAGGGCTTCGCCGTCCACGGCGTACATGCTTTCACCGCGCGAAACAAAATCACGCACCAGGCCATCGATTTCGAGCGGCGTCGCGCCGTGCGGAATGCGGGAGTGGATTACCACCCGTTTTGTGCGGGCTTGTGCGGGAAAATCGCACTCGTGGCTGACTCCGACGATTTCCTTGTCGAAGCCCAGCGCGAAAAGTATTTCCGTAGCCGATGGCAGAAGCGAAACGATGCGCATCGCCCGACTTTATCACAACCAAGGTTGCACTATGTCAACGCGGCGCTTGCGCGAAGCGTCCTTCACTTATACAGAAAATATCTGCGACGAAGCTTGTCAAATGCTTGCAAATCGGCGGACCAGCTCGCCACAATTTTCTCCGGAGCAACATCCTCCGTCAATTGGCGGATGGTTTCATCATTTCCAGTAAGGACCAGCAATTTCGTCACATCGAATTGCTGCGGATAGAGCTTTTTGAGGATCGTCGCAATTTCAATTTCCAGCCGTAACGAGCGCACCGCTGCCCGGTCCGTAATGCGAATGGCCACGCCCCCGCAACGTTTTCCGCTGTAAAGTTCCGCCACAGGGATAAACGGCTGCGAGGCAAACCGCAAACCAGGCAAATTGCGCTCATTCAGAGCGCGCGCCACTGCTTCACCGTCCATCCACGGCGCGCCAAATTGTTCAAACGGAGTTTCCGTTCCTCGACCCACGGAAACTTTTGCGGCTTGCAGAATTTCAATGCCGGGATACACGATCGAGCCTTTGAGCGTACGCAGATTCGGCGACGGCGGCAGCCAGCGGATTCCCGTGCTTTCAAAATAATAATTGCGATGCCAGTTCTTCATGGCAATCACGTGCAAGTCGGCGTTGATGTGGTTTTCCGTGTTGTAAAATTGCGCCAGCTCGCCAATGGTCAGGCCGTAGCGGACGGGGACCGGATAGTACGCGACAAAAGCGGTTTTGTCGGCGTCCAGCATGGGGCCTTCAAGGACTTCGCCTCCGAGCGGATTGGGGCGATCCAGGACATAGAAAGAGATTTTCCGTTTGGCCGCCTCCTCCATGCAATAGCCCATGGTTGCGGTATAGGTGTAGAAACGCACCCCGGCGTCCTGCACGTCGAAAACCAGGGTATCGATGTTTTGCAGCATTTCTTCGGTGGGGCGGCGGGTTTCCCCGTACAGGCTGTAGACCGGCAGCCCGGTGGAGGAATCCCGCGAAGACGGTATATTTTCCACATCCTTGCGGCCGGCCAGCCCATGCTCGGGACTGAAGATGGCCACCAGCTTTACTCCCGGAGCGCGGGCCAGGAGTTCGACAATCGAGCGGCCCTGCGCATCCAGGCCGGTATGGTTGGTTATCACCCCAATTCGCTTGCCGCGAAGCGGAGCGAATTTCTGCGCTTCGAGGACATCCAGCCCCGTCTGCACGCGCGCGGCCCGCGCGCGCGTCTTGGAGGTTTTCCCGGCCGCTCGATTTGCAGAAGCGCTTGCAGGCAACACCAGAACAATGGCGATCCCCAGAAAAAACGGACGGACGAAAAACAGCGTTTGTCGAGTCAAATAGACCCCCTGTATTGATTCGTGGCAATGATATTCTGGAACGCGTCGCCCGCACCTGCATTGAGAGGTTCGAACGCGTGTGCTATGAATAAATACATTGCGAGGCGGCTTGAGGAATTCACCACATGAGGAAGCGCCGCATCGCCGTCGTCTCTACCTGCTTTATCTTGATTGCTCTTCTTATGACGCATAACGCGCGAAGTCAAAATCATTCAGTGGCGGCAAGAACCAAAAGCCCCGACAAGAAATTTTCTGGATTGAAACCGCTGACGCCTGCAGAGCGGCAGTGGGTGGAGACCACCTTGCGCAAATTGAGCGCAGACGAAAAAGTCGGGCAGCTCCTTTTTGCGACCTACCACGGAAGTTTCACGCCAACCGATTCGCTCGCCTATAAACAGATGACGCATGACGTGGACGAGTTGCATGTCGGGGGCTTCATCAACGTTACGGACCGCTCTCCGCTGGGGATCGTGAAAAGCCAAGCGTATCCTACCGCCGTTCTGATGAATCAGTTGCAGTCCAAATCAAAATTGCCCTTGCTCATTGGGGCGGATTTTGAGCGGGGCACCGCCATGCGACTGGACGAAGGCACTTCGTTTCCAACGGCGATGGCGCTGGCCGCCGCTGGGAGTCCGGCTGACGCGTACACGATGGGAAAAGTTACGGCGCTCGAAGCGCGCGCCGTGGGCGTGCAGTGGATCTACGCGCCGGTTGCGGATGTGAACAACAATCCGGGAAATCCCATTATCAATACGCGTTCGTTTGGAGAAGACCCCGCCAAAGTTTCAGAATTTGTCGCGGCATTTGTGCGCGGCGTTGAAGAAAATGGCGGGCTCGCGACAGCCAAGCATTTTCCCGGGCACGGCGATACGGCCGCGGATTCGCACATTGATTTGCCGGTGATTCACGCGGACAAAGAGCGTCTGGAAAAACTGGAACTGGTTCCCTTTCGCGCGGCCATGTCGGCCAGTGTCGGCAGCGTGATGACCGGGCATCTGGCGATACCGGCACTGGAGCCGGACACGAACACTCCTGCGACGCTTTCCCGCAATATTTTGACTGGCGTTCTGCGGGACGAATTGCATTTTCAGGGACTCGTGGTTACCGACGCGATGGACATGGGCGGCATTACCGTGCGCTTCGCTCCGGGCGAAGCGGCGGTGCGCGCGGTACTGGCCGGCGCCGACGCCTTGTTGATGCCGCCGGTTCCGGATGCGGCCTACGAAGCTCTCCAGGAGTCGGTAAAGTCCGGCAGGATTTCGCGCGAACGTCTGGATGCCTCGGTCCGTAGAATCCTCGAAGCCAAGGCGCGGCTGGGATTGCACAAGACGCGGCTCGTGGATTTGGACGCCATCAACAAGCATTTTGGCAGCACAGGTTCGCAGCGCGAGTCGCAGGATATTTCCGATCGCGGAATTTCCTTGCTGCGGGACATCCCGCATCGTTTGCCACTGGATGGAACAAAACCCGCGCGCGCGTTGCTGGTGGCGATGTACGCCGATCCCGAACCGTATCCCGGCGAAGACCTGGAACGCGAGCTGCGTTCGCGATTTGATTCGGTGACGACGTTGCGGGCGGACACTCGTTTTCTGAAGGCCGATTCCCTGAAACTGCCTGCGCCGGATTCCTATGATGTGACGATTCTGGCTTTGTTTGTGCGGGTGAGCGATCGCAAGGGGAATGTGGATGTTCCGGCCGAGCAGGCCGCTTTGGCGGAACAAGTTTTCAAGAGCGGCAAGCCGGTTGTGACCGTAGGATTTGGCAGCCCCTATTTGATTGAACGGTTTCCGCAGGCCGAGACCTGGCTGGCGGCATTTGGCATCAGCGATGTGGCGCAGATTTCCGTGGCACGCGCACTGTTTGGCGAGAATCCGGTCGCGGGGCATTTGCCGGTCACGATTCCTGGCGTGGAGATGAAGGCCGGATTCGGGATGGAAGTTCCGGCGGGTCCGATGAAGCTGCAGCCGATGGATGCGCGCACAGAAGAGCAGTTGCATCCAGTCTACGACGTGGTGGAGAAGGCGATTGCGGACAAGGCGTTTCCGGGCGCGACGCTCGCGGTGGGCTACCGCGGACGACTGGCCATTCACGCGTTCGGAAAGTTGAGCTATGACGCAAAATCGGCGGCGGTTGTTCCGACGACGATGTATGACATTGCATCGCTGACGAAAGTTGTGGCAACGACGACGCTGGTTGCGAAATTACTCGAAGGCGACTTCCCGGTTGGCCTCGATCTCGATGCGAAGGTGGATCGTTACCTTCCCGAATGGACGGCAACGCGGGAGACCGCTCACGGACTGCAAAGCTTGTTGCACGAGGATGGCAAAGATCTGGAGTGGCGCCGCCGGGTGACGGTGCGGCATTTGCTGACGCATACGTCCGGGTTGCCGCCGTTCAAGGAATACTGGCGGACTTCCACAAGCAAGGAAGAGACGCTGCGGCGCATTTTTGTCGAGCCTCTCGATTATGAACCGGGGACCAAGGAAGTTTACTCCGACCTGGGAATTATCTTGATGGCCGAAATTATTGAACGGTTGACCGGACGCAAGCTCGACGGCCTGGCACACAGTTTTATTTTTGCGCCGCTGAGCATGACCGACACGATGTACAAGCCGGTGAAAAAGCTTTGGCCGTCGATTGCGCCAACCGAGGTTGACAATAACTTGCGGCACCGGCTGGTGCAGGGCCAAGTGCATGATGAGAATGCGTTTTCAATTGGCGGCGTTTCCGGACACGCAGGAATTTTCAGTACCGCCCCCGATTTGGCGGCGTTTTGCCAGATGCTTCTAAATGGTGGCGTTTACGGCCACAAGAGGATCCTGAAGCGCGCGACGATTGCGGAAATTACGACTCCGCAAGAGCTGTCCTCGGGCACGCGGACTCTGGGCTGGGCTGTGCCAACCGAGGGCGGATCGAGCGGACATTATTTTTCGGCGCATACGTTTGGGCACACCGGGTTTACCGGAACGTCGATTTGGATCGACCAGGACCGGCAGGTGTTTGTGGTGCTTTTGACCAATCGCGTGAACCCCACACGCGAGAATATGAAGATCGCCAAGGTGCGGCCGGCGGTACATGACGCCGTGATGCAGGCGCTCGGGTTTCGAACAGCAGCTGCGCCGGTTAACTAGTGGTTGCGGTCGCGCATTCCTCACGGGCTTCGACCCGGTCTGCTCCTTAGACACCAGTCAGGTCCGTAGGTAGCAGCGACCTGGCGGACGCGACGGCATTTGTGGCGTGCAGGGACCTGGCCGGCGTTTTTGCTGAACGGATTCTGCTTGTAGCTGCAAAAAAAGGGTGGGCCCCGAACGAAATCGCGGGCCCACCCTTCGCTTCTCCAGCTCGTCCCTTCTTAATTCACTACTTCCTGCCTCTTATGCACTGCATCGAGCGCTCCCCACAGAGCATTCAACGCTTCCCTCGTGCTCGCTAAAATCTGCTCCTCGTTCCCGGAAGCATTTTCCTCGAGCCATCCGCGCCAGGCGGCGCGGTGTTCCTTGTCGGCTTCTTCATGGATTGTGAAATAGGCCAGTCCTGCCGGCTGATCCACGCCATAAAATTTCTTCAGTCCGGCAATCTTTGTGCTCGCAATCTCAGGTACTTGCGCTTCATAGGCATAGAGCGCCGCCACCGCTTCCGTCATCGAGCGCTCGCCGCAAATCTCGCGAAACTTTCCGACAACCGCCTTGGTCCCAGGGAGAGCCGGGCACGCAGTAATGTCATCCTCGCCCACACCCACCGCCGCCGCAAAATCCCGCCACAGTTTTGGATGCGGACGCGCCGGATTCTCTTCTTCCGCCAAATTCTCCAGTATCAGGTCCCGCAACGCGCCATCGGTCCGCGCCGCCAAAACCTTCAGATGCTTGGGAAACGCTTCGACGTGCTTGTAGTACTGCGCTGCATACAATTGCAGCGCTTCGCGGCTCAATTTGCCCGCCTGCCAATCCTCGTAAAACGGATGCTTCAAAAGGTTCTTCTCGGCAATCGCCGCATCAATCTTGTTCAAGAGTTCCGTGTTCGCCATTGAAGCCCTCCGCAGGTTAGGCGTACGCCTTGCGTCACGCCGCTCAAGCAATGTCGCAAATTGTATCAAACTTCGCTTCCTTTTGCCTGCGGCCGCGGATTCCGGTAACATGCTTCCAGTTTCGCCAACCAATTTTCCTTGAGGACGTCGCAACGACTCAGCCTTATGCCTATCGTTCTGCGTCGCGTGCAGCACTTGGCCCGGACGCTTTCCGCTCTCCTCCTGCTGGCCACTTTTCCCAATTATTCCCGTGCTGTCGCGATCCATTTTGACGCGGTCGCGCCGGAAATAATTCAGTCTCGGCTGCAGCGCTTCAGCGGCAAGAACAGCCAGCGCCAAGCCACCATGAAAGCACTCTTCACCGAGGCGGGGTGTCCCGCCGACCACCTCGGCGAACTTCCGGTGCAGCACGCCAAAGAAAAAAACGTGGTCTGCACGCTGCCTGGTAAGACCGACTCCATCATTATTGTGGGAGGCCACTATGACTATGTTTACGCCGGAGATGGAGTAGTCGATAACTGGAGCGGGGCATCGCTCCTCCCCAGCATTTTTCAGGCGCTGGTAACGCAGCCCCATGAACATACCTATGTATTCATTGCATTCGCCGGCGAGGAAAATGGACTGCTGGGGTCGCACACCTATGCGCAATCGCTAACCAAGGAACAGTCAGCCAGGATTCACGCCATGGTGAATCTCGATACGCTCGGCTTGGGGCCGACCGAAGTCTGGGTAACGCATTCCGATCGCACGCTCGTGCAGCTTCTGAATCGCACGGCTGGCGCCATGAAATTACCGCTCTCCGGCGTCAATGCCGATCGTGTTGGCGATTCTGACGAGAGTTCGTTTCGGGCCTTGCAAATTCCATGCCTCATGATTCATTCGCTCACACAAAAAAAGATTGGCATCCTGCACAGCCCCTTTGACCGCTATAAAGAAATCAAGCAATCCGAGTACTACGACACGTATCGTCTACTCTGCGGCTTTCTTCTCTACGCCGATCAAATCCTCGATCGGCCGCCTGCGCACGGCTGATGTTCGTCCACGTGAATTGCACTGCCGCGAGGAACGATTCAGAAATCGCCCCCTTTTCATCACCCGTCCAAGTAAAATAACTTTTAGTGCGCAGTACAAATTTATTCTCACGAGGCTTGAAATGGAACTCATCCAACGCGCCATTCCCGTCCTACCTTCTGCCAACGCCGCTGACTCGCTGAAATGGTGGACTGAGCACTGCGGTTTCACCGAAATCTTCCGCGACCAGACGCCTCCCAGCTATGCTGGCCTAAAACGCGGCGACGTGCACATCCACATTTCCACCGTCTCCGACCCCGCCATCGCCCGCCAGGTCGGCGAGCAAACCATGGTCCGCTTCGCCGTCAAAAATATCGAAACCCTCTACGCCGAATACCAATCCTGCGGCGGCCAGGTCCATCCAAACGGCCCTCTGCAAACCAAGCCCTGGGGCACCAAGGAATTTTCCGCCATCGACCCGAGCGGCATCTGCGTGACGTTTCAGGAATAGGCGTCAAAGCTCCGGGCCAATCGGTCCGTGCCAACTGGCGAAATGCCAATTTCGGCCCAGACAATGCTAGCGGCGCAGCACAACGGCGGGGAGCAAATCCAGCCGGGAGCGATTCTCAGCCGGACTGCTCTAGAAAAAACGGAATACGGTGCAGCAACGGTCTTTGCGAAGGATTTGGGTCGCCATCGTCACCAAATGCTTTTCAAG
>DATHFT010000133.1:0-45082 GCA_035317965.1 Saccharimonadales bacterium (SeqCode)
CCCACCTCTGGGGAAGCGGGGGTCGCTACGCTCCCCCCGCCTCCCCAGACTCAACACAACCAACCAATCCCTACCACCTAAACCAAACCGGACACTTCATGTGCTATGAAAACCGGACATTTTAACTTGCTAACGACAGGATTGCCGGAAAAATGAAAAACAGGCCCGTCGGCAAAATATTCTGAACCGCATGGAACAAATTGCGGAGACCGTGCGTTCCTTCTATTGCCTTCCCATAGGACTTGTGATATTCCGCTATGGGTATCCCATAGGACGACGGCGGCAAGGAGGCAAAAAGGCCATGGGCGAGAAGAAAGATGTCTGGCAGGGGACTTTGGCGTTAATGGCGCTGAAAACGCTCGAGGCCCTCGGGCCGTTGCACGGATACGGGATCGCGCGACGCATTGAACAGACCAGCGGCGACTTGCTGGCGGTGAATTATGGAACGCTCTACCCTGCCCTGCTGAAATTGGAGCAGGAAGGCTATATCGCATCGGAGTGGGGCCAATCCGACAACAATCGAAAAGCGAAATACTACAAGTTGACCCGGGCCGGAAGGAAACAGTTGGCGAAGGAGGCCAGGGATTGGGCGGAGACTACGGAAATCCTGGCCCGCTTCCTGGGGACCGGCAAGGAAACGGCATGAGACAAGTGCGCGCATTCTTTCTGCGAGCGGCGGAACTGTTTCGCAAGGAAAAGCGTGAGCAGGAGTTTGCAGCAGAGCTTGAAAGCAATCTGCAACTGCATATCGATGAAAATTTGCGCAGAGGAATGAACCTGGAAGAAGCGCGGCGGGTGGCTCTGCTGAAATTGGGCGGGACCGAGCAGACCAAAGAGATTTATCGCGACAGGAGAGGGCATCCCATGCTGGAAATCCTATGGCAAGACACGCGCTATGCGCTGCGTATGTTGCGGAAGAATCCGGGATTTACGGTCGTGGTGATTTTGATGTTGACCTTGGGCATCGGCGCAAACACCGCAATCTTCAGTGTGGTGAACGCAGCAATCTTTCGACC
This sequence comes from Saccharimonadales bacterium (SeqCode), assembly GCA_035317965.1. Classification (GTDB taxonomy): domain Bacteria; phylum Acidobacteriota; class Terriglobia; order Acidiferrales; family UBA7541; genus Acidiferrum. Next base: position 1,017 of record DATHFT010000133.1, read on the forward strand.
CTTTCCGTTTGTGCATCCGGAGAGGCTTGTGGCGGTTTATCAGAAGACGAGTCAGTTTGAAGAGTCTTCGGTTTCGTATATGGATATTTTGGATTGGCAGAAAGACAATCGCAGCTTCGCGGCGCTCTCAGCCTGGCGGCGGGACACTTTTAATCTGACAGGATCCGGAGAGGCGGAGCAGTATCAGGGGTTGCAAACTTCGGCGAGCTTTATGCCATTGCTGGGTGTGCAGCCAATACTGGGCCGCTATTTTTCAGAAGCGGAAGATCAGCTGGGCGCGGCTCCAGTGGTTTTGATCAGCGAACGAGTTTGGAGAAATCGATTCGGCGGGGCGCAAGACATACTTGGCAAAAATCTCACCTTGAACGGCAAGGACTACGCCGTCGTTGGAGTAGTTCCCGCAACATTCCACTGGTATCGCGACAGCGATGTCTTTTATCCGATCGGGCAGTGGGATTCTGAAATATTTCGGACCCGGGGACTGAGCCAGGGAACCCAGGTGATTGCGCTGATGAAACCGGGTGTGACCATCGCCCAGGCCAATGCGGACATGGTAGCGGTAGCGGCGAACCTGGCGCGGACCTATCCGGACGCTTTGAAGGGAACGAGCGCCGTGGTTGTTCCTCTGCGTGAGGATGCGGTTGGCGACATTCGGCCGTTGCTGCTGGTCTTGCTCGGCGCGGTTGGATTTGTGCTGCTGATTGCGTGCGCCAACGTGGCCAATTTACTTCTGGCGAGATCGGCGGCGCGAGCACGCGAGTTTGCAATCCGTACCGCGATTGGGGCGAGCCGAAATCGCGTGATCCGGCAAATGCTGACGGAAAGCCTGCTGCTTTCGATGACGGGCGGAGTTCTTGGAATTTTATTGGCGATGTGGGGCACTCAGGCGGCATTGAAATTGCTTCCGGCAACTCTGCCCGGCATCGTACGGCTCGACTTGGACATGCGCGTTCTGCTCTTCGCGCTGGGAGCTTCCTTGCTGACCGGCCTGTTATTTGGGCTGGCGCCGGCATGGAAAACGGTGCGGCCAAATCTGCAAGAAACGCTGAAAGAAGGAGGGCGCGGGATGGAAGGCGGCCGCCATCGTGCGCAGGGCATTTTTATAGTGTCGGAAATTGCGTTGGCGATGATTCTGCTGGTGGGCGCGGGACTGATGTTGAGGAGTCTGGGGCACTTGTGGAACGTGAAATTGGGCTTCGATCCCCGCAATGTAACGAGTTTTGAAGTGGCGTTGCCGCCTTCCTCGAAGCCGGACGCCGTGGCGATTCGCGAGAAAAATAATCAGTTGCTCGAACGGCTACAAGCATTGCCGGGAATCGAAGCGGCCAGTGTGGTGTTCGGGTCGCTGCCGATGTCGGGTGACTCGGAAATTCCGTTCTGGCTGGAAGGCCAGCCGAAGCCGACCAGCCAAAACGATATGTCCTGGTCGCTTATGTACGGCGTGAGCCCCGGATACTTTCGCGCGATGAAAATTCCGCTGCTGGCGGGAAGAACCATAAGCGCACAGGACAGCCATACGGCGCCGCTCATAACAGTAATCGACGAAGAATTTGCGCGACAACATTTTCCAGGACAGGACCCCGTTGGAAAACGGTTGAATCTTATAATCCTAGGCCAGGCCGAGATTGTAGGCGTGGTTGGCCACGTAAATCATTGGGGCTTGGACAGCGACGACACGGCAAAAATACGCTCGCAGCTTTATCTGGCTTTCGCGCAGTTTCCCGATCAGGCGATGACCATGGGGGCTAATGGGGCAGACTTTGTGGTACGAGCGTCTGTGCCTTCGGCGGCTATGCTGCAATCGGTTCGCAAGGAAATCAGTTCAATCGACAACCGGCAGATCGTCAATCGGGTATCCACGATGGAAGACATTGTCACCGCTTCCCAGGCACAACGAAGATTTTCCATGCTGCTGCTGAACGGATTTGCAGCGATTGCGCTGCTGCTGGCGATGGTGGGAATTTATGGGGTGGTTTCCTATCTGGTGAACCAGCGGACCCATGAAGTGGGTATTCGCATGGCGATGGGCGCGCGGCCCAGAGATATTTTGCGAATTGTTCTGGGGAGCGGCAGCAAAATGGCATTGGCTGGGATTGCCATCGGGCTATGCGCATCGTTTGCACTGACGCGGCTCATGGCCAGGCTTCTATTCGGAGTGAGCGCGACTGATCCGCTCACCTTCGGTGGAGTGGCCCTTCTGCTTTTTGGAATCGCGCTAGCGGCGTGCTATTTGCCGGCGCGGCGCGCGATGCGCGTCGATCCCATGGTTGCACTGCGCTACGAATAGCTCATGGTTCTGCGAACCACGACGAACCATGAAAATAGCCGCAGCACTGTGATTGAAAGCCAGAGGTTTATGGCTATTTTCTAAGGAATAGATTCGAATACACGACCAGCATTGCGCGCCAGGCCTTCTACTACGGCTTTTTCTTTTTGCCAAACAGACTGCCTAAAGCGTTTACCGCGTCGGCGGGAGTTTGCGCGGTGCCCTTTGCGCCGCTTGTCGCCAGGCCGCCAGCGCAGCCGAGTTGCGACTTGAGCATGCTGGCTGCCAGCCCACCGACGTCAGGAACAAACTTGGGATCAGATGTCGTGCCTTGAATAAGGAAGGGCACGGTCGTGCCATTCTTGCAATTATTTCCACCGCCGGTAATTTTTCCTAGCAGGCCTCCCGCGCTCGATACGGGGCTACCCACGGCACCGAGAACGTTCGTCAGCGTTGCGGCCATCTTGAAGTCCAGATGATTCGTCGCGTCAATCGTACCGCCGCCGGCCAAATTGCCGACAGAAGTTACAACGGCCACAAAATTGTCGGCTTGCAATCCATTGGGCGCCATGCGCAAATTTGTGCTGAGCTTTTCAATATTCAAGTCCTTGCCACTTTTGATTCCGGCTAAAGAGGATATCGCTGACATTTTTGAACCAAGGTCGAAGCCGGCGAGTTTGGCCGCAAGCAAGCCCACACTCCCGCTGGTAACGAGCTTGTTGGTGGGGCCGGTGATATTCAAATCCGTGCTGAGCGTGCCGGCTTCAAGGGAAGCGCCTTTGGGCAGGTTGATTCCCAGGGCCGGCAGAAATGCCTGCAAATCTTTTGCGGGCATGTCTCGTCCATTGAGTTTGATATTCACAACGGTGTCATCGCCAGGGCTCGCATACGTTCCATTGATGGCGGCCGCTGCATTGCCGATTTTGAATGTGGATGGATTCAAGACTCCGGATTCCTTCTGCAAGTTGTATTTGGTGCTGAAATCCACGTTGACCGGAACACTCGACGGAGAGCCGCCAGCGATCAACAAGGCTTTGGTCAACTTGGCCGTACCCTTGGTGGCGGCCTGACCTCCCTGAGAATTGATCGTGGCGTCGAGGTCAACCAATCCTCCAAGTCCGGCAGACGGGTCCAGAAATCCGGTTGAAGCAAGATTCAGTGCATCAACTTTGATTTTCGCGTCCAGAGGAGTAAGCGATGCATCGGATTGGTCGATTGGACCCACGGTTCCGTCAAACTTGAACTTCCCTCCTCCGGGCAGGTTGGCGTTTACGGTTACGGGAAATTTCGAAGTCGCTGAAAAATCGGAGGCCACCACGTCCACGTTGTCATAGGTACTGCGTTTTTTTGAATTGGTTGCACCGACAATGATGCGTCCGCCCTTGAGTTCAAGCTTCTTTACCGACAAATCAACGGGCGCATCGCCAGGCGTTGCCGACGCCGGGGTGGCTGATTTTGCCGGGGACGGGGAGGCGGCTCCGCCCAACGAAGAATAGTTCCACTGGCCGGCAGGATTGCGGAGCAGCGTAACTTCCGGCTTCTCGATGGTGATGCCGGTCACATGCAAGGCCTTTGAAAAAATCAGCGGCATGATTTCCACGCCAACTTTCAAAGACTGCGCAGTGAGGAAATTGGAATTACTGAATTTCGGGTCATCACCGATGGCGAGATTTTCCGCTGAAAGCGAGCCGCCGAAAAGGGAAAAGCTCAAATTGCCGACCAGCACTTTGCGGCCAAGCGCTGCCGACGCCTTTGCTTCAATGGTAGGCCGGAAGTGGTTCACCGGAACCAAGAACGGTATTACGAGGATTGCAACGATGAGGACTGCTACAACAATAAGCAGGATGCGGAGCTTGCTACTCATGTTTCCTCCAAAGCGGCAGGGTTGAGCGATGCCAAACTCGCGGTAAAAAGATAGTAGCACAGGAGATTGCACCGTTAGGCGTGGGCCGAAGAGGCGCGGGTTTGGAGGACTTCGCCGGGAAATGCGCGCTACAGGCTTTCCCCGATACTCTTGCGGTCGTGACGGACGTAACGTGAGATGCGTCGCCAGAGGAGGTTCTATGCAATTTGGCCGTTTGCACGGAATTGCACTTTTGGTATTTGGTGTTTTCCTGCTGCTGGCGCAGGCGTGGATTTCGCTTTCTCAGCGCTCCGCGACGCCTCCTGCTCCGCCAGCTTCTCAATCAGCCGCGCCCCAGGACTCCAGCCGGGAACCGATCATCCATTTGCTTCCGGGAATCTTGGGAATTATTTGCGTAGCAGGTGGATTCGTGTTCTACCTGCGTGAACGTGACAAGCCGACCGACGTTCCCGTGCACCCCATCCGCTGACGATCCGAAGAGACCTGTTTGAAAAACTCAAATTTCAACACGCTGAGAGGTCTTGGCCTTTGCACGGAAAATCACAGCAATGGTGGGGCTGGGGAGACTCGAACTCCCGACCTAGTGTTTAGGAAACACTTGCTCTATCCAGCTGAGCTACAGCCCCGTTACAGATAGTTTATAACAATTCCGGCAGATAGTTTTCCGCACCGCCCGTGCCCGGTGGTCGCCATTTTGTACCCGGCGGACGTAAGGCCCTCGGGATTACCGTGGCGCTCAGCAGGGGGCAGCGCTGGCATCTGTACCGCACCTAATGAGCGAGGTCTGATCCACAAAATAGTTCTCTGAACCGGTAAAACCTGCCGAAATCGGAGTGGCTGTGAATGTCCAGCTCACAGGGTCCACCTGTGCGAAAGCAAATCGATAGCCGGACTGCAGCGCCACTCCCGGAGGCGGTACGATGGCGGCCAGAGGAGCGGCGCTGCACATGTTCGCCGGGATGGCGCAGTACGCGACGGTCGTCTGGGCCTGAGCCACCTGGCGAAGGCGGGTCTTGGCGTCAGTTTGGTTTTGAATGGCCCGAATTCTCACAACGCTTGCGCTTGAGGCCGCCAAAATAATGCCGGTAATAGCCATGACGATCAACAACTCCAAGAGCAAAACTCCTACCCCCGACTGCCTGGTTAATTTGCGTTTCACTGTAGCCTCCGTCGTCCGGAAGGGGTTTATCGTGTCGTATTAGTCCAGGGTCCAATAAAATTCCTGAATGGCGGCAAGTGCTTGTAAATAAATGATTTACAGGAATTGAATCCGGTAGTTGCGGACGAACCGATGAACTGGTATTCACGGTGTAGTCCTCCGTGACACTCGAAACAGTGTTCAGAAGCTTTCTCTGTCCCGCTGAGCTACCGCGCCGCGGCAACAGCTTACAACAATTTTTGACCTGCAGTGCGCAGCGTCAGATTCTCGCTGAGTTCTTGCAAAGGGGCGGCGGCGAGCCGACAATTTCGTCCGTGCAGCTCACACCAGCGCAGGACCGCAGACCGCGCACGCCTTGGTACTCTGTAGTTGCGGACTCCCTGCTTACCTTGTAGACTTTTAGTATGAAATTGCGCTGTTTCCAGCACCGGTTGGCTGCGTGCGTCTGTTGTACGTGTTGTACGCCCGTGTCTTCTGGCGCCGGGAGGCTGCTACTCTAGGAATCCAACCCTAGCTTAGTTTTCTAAATCCCACCGCCAGAGTTTCTGGTAGGTGGGTTTTTTGTTTTTTGGCCGGATTTGCAATTGGAAGGATACGCATGTCACAGGCAACGCCCGAATTGGATTCTTTGGCTGATTCGTCTGCTGAGCTGAATAAGCGCTCGGCCGCTTTCGTCAGCAAGAAACTGAATCACCTGCAGGCCCTGGAAGCGGAGAGCATTTTTATTCTGCGCGAGGCGGTGGCGGAGTTCGCCCACCCGGTGATGCTGTACTCCATCGGTAAAGATTCCTCTGTGATGCTGCGGCTGGCGCAAAAGGCGTTTTTTCCGGGGAAGATCCCCTTCCCTCTCTTGCATGTGGACACCAGCTATAAATTCCCCGAGATGATCGAATTCCGCGATTCCTACACCCGAGAAATCGGCGCGGAGTTGATCATTCACCAGAATCGCGAAGCTCTTGCGCAGGGCGCCAATCCATTCTTGCTTGGCACACAAAAGTGTTGCGGATTGCTGAAAACCAAGTCTTTGCTCGACGCTTTGGCGGAAGGTGGTTTCAACGCGGCATTTGGCGGAGCGCGGCGTGACGAAGAAAAATCGCGAGCAAAAGAGAGAATCTATTCGTTCCGGGATTCTCACGGGCAGTGGGATCCCAAAAATCAACGCCCCGAACTATGGAATATCTTCAATTCGCGGATCGACAAAAACGAGAGCATCCGCGTATTTCCGCTCTCAAATTGGACAGAGCTGGACATCTGGCTGTACATCTATGCGGAGAGCATTCCGATTGTGCCGCTTTATTACGCGCGGGAAAGAGAAGTTGTCTTGCGTGGGGACACGATCGTGCCCATTTATGGCCAAGGTCAAGTTCTATCGGGTGAGAAAACACAAATCTTGAAATGCCGGATGCGCTCCCTGGGCTGCATGCCTTGCACCGGTGCAATCCGTTCAGAAGCCGACACGCTTCCGAAAATTATTGAAGAGATGATTTCGTTTCGGCGCTCAGAACGCGAAAACCGCGCTATCGACCACGACGAAGAAGGATCGATGGAAATCAAGAAACGTGAGGGATATTTCTGATGTTGTCGACGAAAGACATCGGGCCCGCTGGAAACTTCGACAACTTCCTCAGAGAGGACATCGACAAGGAGTTGCTGCGTTTCACCACGGCTGGGAGCGTGGACGACGGAAAGTCCACTCTGATCGGCAGGCTGCTGCACGATTCCAAGGCAGTTTATGAAGACCAGTTAGCCTCCGTAAAAAAAAGCCGGATCAATCGCTCCGGTGGGGAAATTGATTTCTCGTTGCTGACCGACGGCCTTCGCGCGGAGCGTGAGCAAGGAATTACGATCGACGTGGCTTACCGGTATTTCAGCACCGCGCGCAGAAAATTCATAATTGCCGATACGCCGGGCCACGAAGAGTACACACGCAATATGGCCACGGGCGCTTCGACGGCGGACCTCGCCATCATTCTGGTAGATGCCACTAAGGGCCTGCTCTCGCAAACGCGGCGTCACACTCACATCGCTGCCCTGCTGGGGATTCCGAGCTTGCTTGTGGCTATCAACAAACTGGACTTGCTCGATTTTCGCGAGGAGGCCTTTTTGCGGGTGGAAAAAGATTTCCTGGCACTGGCCGAACAGCTGAGCATCCATTCGATTCAGTGCGTCCCCATCAGCGCGCTGGCCGGGGACAACGTCGCGATGCGGAGCAAAAACACGCCGTGGTATTCCGGACCAACGCTGCTGGAACATTTGGAAACCGTTGAAATTCATCCGCTGGCTGCAGTCGAAGACTTTCGCTTCCCGGTGCAGTATGTAGTGCGCCCCGATGCAAGTTTCCGCGGTTTTGCCGGACGCGTCGCGAGCGGGACAGTGCGCCCTGGCGACGCGCTTCTCGCTCTGCCCTCCGGACGCAAAACTCGCTTGCAATCCATTGTTACCTTCGACGGAGATTTGCCGGAAGCCAGCCCCGGAATGTCCGTTACGCTGAAACTCGAAGACGAAATCGATTTGAGTCGCGGCGGCATGCTGGTTTCACCCGAAACTGTTCCGCAATCGTCGCTCCGTTTTGATGCGATGACAGTCTGGCTGCATTCAAGTCCGCTGGAATTGAACCACTTCTATCTGGTGAAGCATACGGGACGGCACGTGAAGGCGAAAGCTACGCAAATTCGCTACCGGGTGGATGTGAATACATTCGCGCATGCACCTGCGCAACAATTGGAAATGAATGGAATCGCCTGCGTGGAATTTGAGACGACAGAGCCTCTTTTTTTCGACACCTATCAACGCAATCGAACCACTGGAAGTTTTATCGTCATTGATCCGCTGACGAATGCAACCGTCGGCGCCGGCATGATTCAAGAGAGGTCCGCAAGCGAGCGCAAAACGCCGCCGGCTCCAGGCGCTCTGTTTCCCGTGACCTCGCAAGAACGCAGCTTGCGGCATGGCCACCGGGCCGGCATTATTTTTGCCCGTACCGTCGAGCAAGCAAATCGTCTTGAGCGCGAACTGTTCAAAAATCATTTCGAAGTTGTCTCCCTGGCAGACGGCAAGCTTTCGCAGCAAGCTCGGTTGGCCGCTGCGCGTGCGCTATTGCAAGCAGGGCTCATGGTTATCGTGGTAACCGACGGATTTGAAAAAGCCGCGAGCAGCGGGCTGAACGATCTGGCGCCCGATTCCCTGCTCGACGTATCGCTGGAAGATGCCCCCTCAAGCGATCCGGACTCTTTGCAACGAGTTTTGCGGTTCGCAAACGAACTTCGCACTCCTGCACCAGCGAAGAATTCAGAAGAGGTTTATTGAAATGCAGGCTACTCCAAAGCTTGAGCATTACGAAACTCTGGATGCAGAAATGTTGCTCGATTCTCTGCTGAAAGAACAATCCGGGACAACGTCTTGCGTGACTTGCAGTTTTCAGGCAGAGGATATGATCGTCGTCCGCATGTTGAAGGCGCGCATTCCGGATATTCCGGTGCTGTTTCTCGATACCGGCTATCACTTTGCGCAGACCTATGAATATCGGGATCAGATGACCAAAGAATGGTCACTCAACCTGCACAATGTGCTTCCAAAGAATACGGTTGAACAGCAGGAGTCGCAATTCGGAATTCTCAATCAGACGAATCCGACACAATGCTGCCAACTGCGCAAAGTGGAACCGCTGATGAGTTCTCTCGAACCATTTGATATCTGGTTCACCGGATTGCGGCGAGAACAGTCACCCACCCGCGCAAATTTAAAGACGGTTGAGCAACATCGCCTGCCAAGTGGAAAACTTTTACTGAAAGTAAGTTTGCTCGCCGATTGGAAATGGTCGCAGGTTTGGGAGTACACCGGAAGGCACAAACTCAGTTATCTTCCGCAATACGACCAGGGGTACTCCAGCATCGGCTGCGAACCATGCACGGCAATTCCGGAACGTGGAAGCGATCCCCGCTCAGGGCGCTGGGGCGGCAAGAAATTGGAGTGCGGAATTCACACCTTTTCCGAACGTTCACAATAGTACGGTACCGCACAAACAGTGCTTTCCTATTCCGCGCATCTCGTATAGGGTTCCTGTAGAGGCTCCCATCACCCCCTTGGGTCTTCCGGCCTCTGAAAACTGAAAATTATCCCGACTGCAACTGGGCGTAGTTTGCGACAGGCTCGCCGGCGTGTGCGTATGCGCACGGCGGTTTCTTTGAGTCTGCGCACCGGATGATATTTAGGAACCGACACAGGAGCATTAGACCAGATGAAAATACTTTTGTATAACCCCGATAACGGTGTAACACGCAATTTCATGCCCCATCTCTGGATGTTTCTGCTCAAATCGCTGACGCCAGACAACCACGAGGTAACCCTCATCGATGGCAACGCCCAGCCTATGGATGAAGCTGGTATCGCACTGTATGTGCGCGAGAACAAGATTGATCTTGTAGGAATCGGCGCCATGACTCGCATGATCGCCAAGGCCTATCGTATGGCGGACGCGGTTCGCAGCGTTGGTGTTCCTGTCGTAATGGGCGGTCCTCACGTTACGGAAATGGCCAATGAGGCGCTCGGCCGCGATGGCGGCTCGCGTCACGCCGACGCCGTGGCTTTGGGTGAAGCCGACCAAACGTGGCCGCAAATTGTTCAGGATGCTGCCGAAGGGAAACTCAAAGATATTTACGCCCCGGTTGACGCATTCGGTCAGGAAAGCAAGCCGAGCCTTCAGCCCTATCCTGCGATTCCCTGGGACAAAATAAATCTCGATCAATTTAATTTGGTCCCCAAAATGGCGAAGTCTCTGCTTGGCAAATTGGGAGCCGGCTGGGGAACATTTCGCATCATTCCCATGGAGTCTGGACGCGGGTGTCCTTACGGCTGCGAATTTTGTACGGTTACAGGTTTTTTTGGCGACTCCATTCGTTTTCGCTCGAATGAAAGCGTAGTCAACGAATTGCTGCTTCTGAAGTCGCGGGCAAAGAAAGAGCTCGGACAGATTGCGGTCTTCTTCATCGATGATAATTTTGCCATCAACGTGAAGCGCACCAAGTCGCTGCTGCGCGACATTATTGCCGCCGAAGCACAGGTTCACTGGGTTGCCCAGATCAGCGCGAATTTGCTGCGTGATGAAGAGCTCGTCGATCTGATCGCGGCAGCTGGCGGAAAATGGATCTTCATTGGTATGGAGTCCATCGATCCTGCAAACTTGAAAGACGTGAACAAGGGATTCAATAAGCCCGGCGAATACGCAGCCGTGCTGGAACGTCTTGCCCGGCGAAGTGTTTACGCCATTACTTCTTTTATTTTTGGCATGGACAACGATACAACGGGCGTGGCCGAAAGAACGCTCGAACAAATCCGCACCTGGCCCGCCGGATTGCCCATTTTTGGCCTGCTCACTCCGCTGCCGGCAACACCGCTTTACAAGCGGCTGGAACTGGCCGGACGTCTCACCCGCCCAAAACACTGGCAGGAATTTATTCCCTTTGAAATGGCGCACACTCCGTTAAAGATGACCATCGCCGAGGCGCATGCCGAAGTGAAGTATGGCTGGGCCAGCGCGTACAGCCCGAAAGCCATTGCCCAAGCGGTCGATTCGCTCTTTTATAAGCCACTCGGCTACCGCATCAACATATTGATTGCGCGCCTTTGCTTCCGCGGGATCTATTTCCCCCAGATGGGCCGCTTTGCCTGGGTCAAAGTGATTTCAGAAAATCGGCGCATCATACTCAAGCTCGCCAAGGAAGGTTTTCAAGCCTGGCGTGGTTCACGAATGAAGGTTGTTGAAAGCCCAGCACCCATAGTTTAAAGACTCCTCTGGTACTCAGCGCGCTGGACCGAAAGCGCATATTCGCGTGATAGTACCGACGCCGGACCGTGCAAGTACCAGGCGAGAGACGGCAGTTAATTTTCTGAATCCATTTGGACAACCGTGAGACAATCGCGTTTACGTACTTGCGTCCTTCGCCGTTTCCAAGGAACCAGTTTCTGAAGACTGTAAGCCACATGGAATACCTGGGGTGCGTATGGAACACGCCCAAGAAATACACCGCCTGCACTTCGCGTTCACCATCACATTTCATTACATCTTCCCGCAGTTGACGATGGGGCTTGCCCTACTGCTTGTCTACTTGAAGACGAAAGCACTGCGGACAGGCGACGAACACTACAACAAAGCTGCAAGGTTCTGGGCCCGTATCTTTGGAATCAATTTCGCTCTTGGCGTGGTGACGGGAATTCCCATGGAATTCCAGTTCGGCACCAACTGGGCGGAATTTTCAAGAACTGCCGGCGGCGTGATCGGCCAGACGCTGGCAATGGAAGGCGTATTTTCTTTCTTTCTTGAATCGAGCTTCCTGGGCCTGTTTCTATTTGGTGAAAAAAAGCTCGGCCCCCTGGGCCACTGGTTCTCAGCTTTTCTCGTTTTTCTCGGATCGTGGCTATCTGGATTTTTTATTGTGGCTACCAGCGCTTGGATGCAATATCCCACCGCCTATCGGATTGGCGCCAATGGATCGATTGAGCTTGCCAGCTTCTGGGGACTGCTGCTGAACAAATGGGCGTTCTGGCAATATCTGCACACGATGCTTGGTGCAGTGCAGACCGGGTGTTTTGTGATGGCGGCAGTGGGTGCCTTTTATCTTTTAACCAACCGCGATGAAGTGTACGGCAAAACGTTCGTAAAGTCGGGAGTGCTCGTCGGCACTTTCGCCGCGCTGCTGCAACTCTTCCCCACGGGCGACATGCAGGGCAAGCTCATCGCAGAACACCAGCCGGTCACCCTCGCCGCGATGGAAGGGCTTTTCCAAACGCAAGATGGCGCGCCACTGACGATTCTCGGACAGCCAGATGTGGAAAACCGCAAGCTAGACAACCCGCTGGAAGTCCCCGGCATGTTGAGCTTTCTAACCTACAAGAAGTGGACGGCACACGTCCGTGGCCTTGACGCATTTCCGCAAGATCAATGGCCAGACCGCATCGCCCTTCTTTATTACAGCTATCACGTGATGGTTGGCCTCGGAACCATTTTCATCGCAGTGATGGTGCTCTCCGCTTTTCTACTTTGGCGCGGAATCCTGTACCGGGCCCGCTGGATGTTATGGGTCCTGATGCTCAGCATCCCGCTGCCCTACATTGCGAACACTGCCGGATGGATGACCGCAGAACTTGGCCGCCAGCCATGGCTGATATACGGATTAATGCGTACCGCTCACGGATTTTCCCCGCGCGTGGCCGCCGGCAATGCGTGGTTTACGCTCATTGGATTCATGGGCCTGTACACCGTTCTCGGAATTCTGTGGCTTTTTCTGGTCTATCGCGAAATCGAGCTTGGTCCCGAACCAGGGAAGTATCTGTACGGGGAAGACGCCGTTGTTCTGGCGGTTGCGGAGGAGAACTAAATGGCAACGATTTGGTTCGGACTCGTAGCCATCATGATCACGGTGTACGTACTGCTGGACGGCTTCGATATTGGGGTAGGAGCGATCCATCTCTTCGTGGCAAAAACTGACAGCGAACGCCAACAGGTCCTCGCCAGCATCGGCCCGGTGTGGGACGGCAACGAAGTTTGGCTGTTGGCAGCGGGGGGTACTCTATATTTCGCATTTCCCGCTCTTTATGCAGGCGCATTCAGCGGATTCTATCTTCCGTTGATGATGGTGCTCTGGCTTCTGATTCTCCGCGGCATTTCGATAGAATTCCGCAACCATATAAAAAGCAAAATCTGGGATCCTCTCTGGGACTTCGTTTTCTGTTCTTCCAGTTTCTTACTGGCGGTGTTCTTCGGAGCGGCACTCGGCAATGTTGTGCGGGGCGTTCCACTCGACGCCAGCGGCTATTTTTTTGAGCCGCTGTGGACCAATTTTCGACTGGGCGAGGAAACCGGCATTCTTGATTGGTACACGATACTGGTGGGAATTCTAGCCGCGTTCGCGTTGGTCATGCACGGCTCGCTCTGGCTGCAGTACAAAACGAGCGGACCCGTCAACGAGCGCGCGGGAAAAATGGCGCATCGCGCCTGGATCGGCGTGCTCGCGCTCACGGCCGTCGTTACATCTCTAACCTTTGGAGTCCAGGCACAGGTACGGGTTAATTTCACGACCTGGCCGCTCGGCTTGGTGTTCCCTTTTCTGGCGGTGGCCGGTCTGGCCGGAGTTGCATTTGAATTGAGGAAGCGCGACGAACGCAAAGCGTTCTTCGCCTCCGGTGCTTATCTTGTTGGAATGCTGGCAAGCGTTGTGTTCGGAGTCTATCCGATGGTTTTGCCCGCGCGAAATCCGATCTATTCCTTAACCGTTTCGAACACCAAAGCGGGCAGCTATGGGCTGAAAGTCGGCCTGATCTGGTGGGTTATCGGAATGATCCTCACGACGGGATATTTCACATTCCTCTATCGCTCATTTTCCGGCAAAATCGATGCCGCAGGCTCGTCGTCCGGTCACGGGGACTGAAAATTGTGTCACTTGATGAACAGTTTCCAGGCCGATGATTGACTGCCGGAAATCAGCAGCGTAGCGTAAGGAGTGGCGAGTCCAAATGAAGGTCGTCCACCCAACTCAGCGCACCAGCCCGCGAAGAACTGCCATGGCCCTGCTCACCCTCCTCGCTTTGATCGTGGCTCCGATCTGTGCGCCGCTCTGTGCAGCGAGGTCATGCGATGGCTCTGATGGGACGGGTAAAATAGAGCAGCATCATTGCCGCCACGGCAATTCTTCGGTAGCGAGCTTTTTACGTTCGCAAACCCACGCAATGTCTATGTGCGCCGCGGTTGAGCAGGCGGCCATCCCCAAAACCGTCGCAAGTCTCCAGGACCAGCAAAAGGAAGTTAGCCAGGAAACTCCATTTTTGGCCGTGAAGAATTTCTCTTCTATTTCATCCGGTAAGCGTTCCGGGTGGGAGGTGGCCGCACTGCGTCCGCATGGATTCCAGCCGTCCGCTGACTTTCTGATTCTTCGCATCTGATTCATTTCCCCGCCCTCAAATCGAGCTTCGCTCCGAGAATCTGTAGTTCTACAGGTGCATTCAGACCAAGCCTGCTGTTGCTCAACAATGGTGTGCCGGGCATTTCGCGAGGAGAGATCCATGAGTGGAACAAGAAGAAAGTTTTTTCAAGAAGCGGTCATATTCAGCGCCGGACTTTTGGGGTTCAGCAGTTCACTGCGCGCACAGGAAGGCCGCCGACGGGAGGCTGGGGGCGCGAAGAAGCAGCTTCCTCATCAGGCCCAGGTCGCCGAGCCTCATGCTCCGCTACCCATGGTCACGCCCGATGTGCCCGACCTTCCTTACCAGATGGATGGCCCCGTTAAAGTTTTCCGTCTAAGAGCCGAGCCCGTGAAGAAGAAAATTGCTCCGTTCAAGATCATCGATACCTGGGGCTACAACGGAAGTTGCCCGGGGCCAACGATTCAAGTGAATCAAGGCGATCGGGTGCGCGTGGTCTTTGAAAACCGCTTGCCGGAATCCACGTCGATGCACTGGCACGGGATCGAACTCCCAATCGAGCAAGACGGTGTGCCTTACATTAGCCATAAACCGATCGCTCCGGGCGAAACTTACGTTTATGAATTTACGGTCCACCAGGAAGGAACTTTTTTCTATCACGCGCACAGTGCAATGCAGGAAATGATCGGGCAGCTAGGCTTCTTCATCGCGCATCCTGAAAAATCCCATAATCCCCACGCTGACCATGACTATGGAATCGTGCTTCAGGAGTGGGCCGTCTTGCCGAGCAACAGCGTCCCGAACACCGCGGCTATGGAATACAACTGGCTCACCTTCAATGGAGTTTCCGCCCCCATGACCACTCCCTTGATCGCCCGCTTGGGTAGTCGCGTTCGTTTGCGATTCGTGAACCTCGGAATGGATCACCATCCGATTCATCTGCATGGCAACCAATTTGTTCTCACCGGGACGGAAGGCGGCCGTGCGCCGGAATCGACCTGGTATCCCATGAATACGGTCCTTGTGGGAGTTGCGCAGGCGCGCGTGGTGGAATTTGAGGCCAAATATCCCGGTGCGTGGATGATTCATTGTCACCTGCCGCATCACATGATGAACAGCATGTCGGACTTGCTGCGGGATCGCGCTATACAAACCGCGGATCAAAGCGAAGCGAAGGCCATGCGCCAGATGCAGACTTTGGCAAAGAGCGTTCCCTTCGAGCATGTTCATCCTGCTCCCGTTGCAGAAAATGCCAACAGCGTCCCGGGATTCCCGCAAGATGCCTTCATGGAGATGGCCATGGATGAAGTTGTCCGGAAGCCTGAAACCCATGGTTTGCCCCCAAATTGGAGCGCCGGAATGATGGGCATGATGACCATGGTTCGTGTTCTTCCCGACAAAGACTATGACGAAATCGTGCGGCAAAAGAAAAATGCTGCTCCATCTGAGAAAACCGAGCCGCACAACCATTCCTGAACGGCAAGTGCCAATACCCGCCTTTGCAAATGTGGCTAGTGAGAGAGGAATCGCGATGAAAGTCGGTCTGAATCTGAGTCTATTGTTGCTGCTGGAAGCGTCGCTGCTGGGAAACCTTTCGCGTGCCCAAGATACCTCCATGCCGGGAATGCCGATGCCCCGCCAGGAACCCGCCGCGCACCAGGAAATGAATATGGAAGCCGCCAAGCCGGCCTATCCGAAAATGCGGCGCACACAACAAAGCTCGGCCGGTAATCTTGTTACTCTCGAACAGATGCAGAAACTAGCCGCAGACAAAAATCCGACGCTCCGGCAGGCCGAGAGCGAAATTCGCGCCACTCGCGCGCGGCAAAAACAAGCCGGTCTTTACCCCAATCCAACGGTCGGCTACGCAGGAGACGAAATTCGCGGCGGGTCTGTGGGTGGTGGCAAGCAAGGATTCTTCGTCCAGCAATCGATTGTAACGGGTAACAAACTCGGGCTGAGCCGCGATGTCTCCGCAAACGATCTGAAACTTGCCGAAATTGAAGCGCAAGAACAAACAATCCGCGTGCAAAGCGCAGTCAAAATGGCATATCTCCGAGTCCTCGCAGCACAGGAATTGCTGGACACGCGCAACGATATAGCTCGGATCGCAGCAGACGCCGTTGAAACGCAAAGGCGGCTCAGCAATACCGGGCAGACCGACCAAACAGAAGTCCTGGAAAGTGAAGTGGAAGCACGACGCGCTCGCATGGCGGCGCGAATGCAAGAAAATACGCTTCGCGAGGAATGGCGTTCGCTTGCCGCCGTTGTGGGACAACCGGATCTTCCTCTTGCGACGGTGACCGGCGATCTGGAACGCAATTGGCCTGAATTAAACGAAGAAGAAACAGTAGAAGCGATTTCAAGGAATAGCCCGGCGAACAAAATCGCCGACGCCGCCGAACAGCGGGCCTTCTCGGCACTGGCCCGCGCAAAACGCGAAGCCATCCCGGACATCCAACTGCGGGCCGGAATGGAATACAACAATGACCTCCTGGCGAACTCGCCACAAGCCAAAGGATGGGAAGGATTCGCCGAGGCCAGCATAGAAATCCCGCTGTTCAACCGGAACCAGGGAAATGTCGCCGCAGGACATGCCGACGCCGAGCGGGCCGGACTGGAAAAAACGCGTATTGCGTTAACGCTGCGCGAGCGCGCCGCTTCCGTCGTCGATCAATACGCAAACGCCCGCCTGATGGCCGTCGAATACCGCGACGAAATTCTGCCCCGTGCCCGCCAAGCCTACGGACTGATGTTTGACAGGTACGGCCAGATGCTCGCTTCCTACCCGCGTGTTTTGGAATTTCAGCGCAAACTGTACGAGTTACAAATTGAGTACATCTCTACGCTCGAAGGTGTTTGGACCAACGGAATTGCGTTACAAGGATTCTTGCTGACCGACGGACTGGAAGCTCCTGCGCGCCCCGGCGAAATGGATCGGCCCATCCGCGAAACCAATGTGCCTATGCCGGAACGTACCATGTCGCCATCCGACATTTCCTCGCGCAGGCCATGATAGAGTAGCCGTGACTGGCAATGAGCGAAATTCAAAAAATCGGACGATACGAAATCATCCAGGAAAAAGGCCGCGGTGCGATGGGTTCTGTTTTTATCGCGCGCGACCCGGCCATGGATCGCGTGGTCGCACTGAAAACAATCCATTCCCTTGCGCTGCAAGGTCCGCAAGCTGCTGAATATCGGGAGCGTTTCTACCGTGAAGCGCGCGCTTCAGGACGCCTCGCGCATCCCGGCATAGTTCCCATGTTTGACGTGGGAGAACAAGACAGCCTCCCGTATCTGGTTATGGAATATATCGAAGGTCAGACCCTGGCCGACGCGGCAAAAGGTGGTCAGAGATTTACTCTTGAACGCGTCTGCGAAATCGGCCAACAAATAGCCGAAGCCCTGGGCTACGCCCACAAAAACGGTGTCGTTCATCGCGACATCAAGCCCGCAAACATTCTGCTGACTTCCAAAGAAAAATACGGAATCGAACGCCCAAAAATTACCGACTTCGGAATCGCCAAACTTTCCGCCGCGCAAATTACCACAACCGGGCAAATGCTGGGAACGCCGGCCTTCATGCCTCCTGAGCAATTTACCGGAGCAACGATCGACGGGCGCAGCGACCTCTTTTCGCTCGGCGTGATTCTGTATTGGCTTGCCACGGGCGAGCAGGCTTTCCCGGGCGAGACCGTCACTGCGGTCTCTTATAAAGTTGTTCATACCGAGCCGGTGCCGCCTCGCAAACTGAATCCGGCGATTCCTTCTGGTCTCGAGCACGTCATCATGAAAAGTCTCGCCAAAGATCCGGCCGTTCGCTATCAGACCGGCGAGGATTTGGCCCACGACCTGTCCGCTGTCCGTGCGGGCCGCACTGCCGCCGAGTTGACCAGTTCCATCCACATTGCGGTTGTTCCAGGTTCTGATAGCGGCATGGATGTAACTCTCGACTCCAATGCCGGTTTCACCGGCGAGCCTGCCGTTCGCCAATCAGCGTTGAAAGTTCCCGCGCCGGAAGTGCAGGCCAATTCAATACGAAAATCTGGCGGACCGACCAATGCGTTTCTGGGAATTTCAGTTGCAGTCGCGATTCTGGCTGGCGGACTTTACGCTTACCGAAGCACTCACGTTCCAGCGCAGCCACAAGCTGGCCCCTATGTCCTAACGCCGAATCCGCCCGCGGCTCCTCCCGCAGTCAGCAACGCCCCCTTGGCAAGTTCCGAGCAACCGAGCCCGGCAACCCAGTCTGAATTGCCTGCGGAGACGGCGAAGCCGGCCCCTCCTCTCGCCTCGCCACCTGTCACTTCCAAAAAAGCGGCCAAAAGTCCCAAATCCACGAGCGATGCAACCAAGCCGCAGGTCCCCGCGGCTGCGGCAACGATTGCAACTCCGCCGCCAGCCGCTGCCATCGTTCCGGCTCCGGCGCCTGCCCCTCCCGCGCGCGTGGACTTTGATCCGAAATCGCTCACTCCAAGCGAAAACACTCGACTCCGGATTGAAGCCGATCGATTCCCACCCAACATTAATTTCACGCTAGAGATGAATGGCAAGATTCTGTTCGAACGAGGATCGGCAAAAACGCAAACGACATTTGACGACGTTTTTGTTCCTCCCGGCGTACACGAATTGCGGGTGGTTGCAGGTACAGGTGCAAACCGAAAATCTTCCAATATCGTCAGCACCGAATTTAAAGCCAAGAAGAAAAAGACTTTGCGCCTGGAGTTGCGGACCCAGGGCAGGTCATCCGATGCCGGGGTTCCCCAAGACGTTTACGCGGATTCGCAGATATTTGTCACCTTGAAATAGATTTTTAACGCCTGTTTGTAGGCAAGTGATAACAATTCCCCTGATCTTCAAACCTCTGTTAACAAACAGTTTAGCTGCGCCAGCCGTCCTTACGGTGGCGATTCCGCAACACTAGTACTCTAGTAGCGTTGACCTCCAGAAAATCCGCTCAGTACTGTCGATGATAGGGCGATTGGGCTCTGGCGGAGCCATCTCCGCTGGAAGTGCCGCAATGCAGGTCCAGGAACGATGAAAACGCAACGACCCGCAGGGAAGACCCTTCCCGTTTCAGCGCTCGCGGGTCAATACGCGCCTTCGTACCACTTGGCGTCCGAAATTTTCGGCATTTCGCGCCGGATTGAAAGTTTGTGATTCATGGCGACAGTAGCAAAAGCAGGTCGTTACGAAATTGTCGGCGAACTTGGCCGAGGCGCCATGGGTGTCGTTTACAAAGCGACTGATCCGGTCATTGGACGCACGGTCGCAGTAAAAACAATTCGCCTCAGTGCAGAAGGCACTGGACTCTCTGGCCCCGAATTGCTCGTTCGCTTTCAGACTGAAGCGCGCGCCGCAGGCCTCCTCGCCCACCCCAATATCGTCGTAGTCTTCGACGCCGGCGAAGAAGACGGGCTGTACTTCATCACCATGGAGCTGGTCGAGGGCAAGAGCCTCCAAGCCCTCCTGGACTCCGGACAGGCTTTTCCTCTCCCGCGCGTTCTGCGCATCATGGAGCAAACTTGCAACGCACTGAACTTTGCTCATGAGCGCAACGTTGTACATCGCGACATCAAGCCCGCCAACTTAATGCTGACCGCCGACGATACGGTAAAAATCACGGACTTCGGCACGGCAAAGATCCTGCAATTCGGAACAGTCCAGCAAACCGCGCATGTGATGGGCACGCCGAGTTACATGTCGCCCGAACAAGTAAAAGGTCGCCCGGTCGACGGACGTAGCGACATCTTTTCGCTTGGCGTGATGCTCTATGAAATGATCACCGGCGAAAAACCCTTTCCCGGTCAGAACATCACTACTGTGATTTACAAGATCGTGAACGAGGAACCCGTTCCCCCTCGCCAAATCGACCCTTCCATTCATCCCGGCATCAGCGCGGTAATCCTCAAAGCGCTGACCAAAGACCCCGACTATCGCTATCAAACTTGCCGGGAAATGCTGGAGGATCTGAAAAATTTCCGCGCGATTGCCGCAAACGGCGCGAGCCTGCAATCCACCATGATTCAGGGAAACCCTGCGGCGACCGTTGCCATGCAGAATAATTCCGGCAACGGAGCGGGTTACGACGATCCGAGACTGTTGTTCGCCACGGCACGCTCCATCGGAGGCAATGCGGCTCATCCCGATCAAACGCCGGCCGTGCGCCGCACAGGTCCGGTAGCACCATTTGAGGAACCAAAGAAAAAAAGTATGGTTGGCACCATCCTGGCCACGCTCGTTTTACTGGGCGTAATCGGCTATGGCGGCTTCAAGCTTCGACCAATTTTCATGGAAGCTCGGGATCTGCGCGCTGCCCAGCAAAAGACGGCGGCTGGAAATAATTCTGCGCCGACTGCCGCCGAGCCAAGTACCGCGGTTCCGCCCGATTCAAGCGCCTCAAGCCAGGAAAATACCGAGGTCACGACCAGCTCGATCGCGACTCCGACTCCGATGGTTCCAGCTACGGTTTCCACGGTCGCACCCAAGATAAAAGTAGAAGCCGCTGTCGTTCCAAAGAAACTAGAGACATCCCTCACAACAAGAGCTGCCGAATACAAAGGCCGCATCGAGCAAGCAGTAGCTGAAAAGGGTCTGGCCGGGCATGTCAAGGTGCAAGGCTCGGGCAACACGCTGACCCTGGCGGGTAAACTACGCCCCGCAGAACACAGCACGCTTCTGCAATTTCTTCGCGATACTCCTACTGACATTCACGTCGTCGATCACATTGAATATGACGATGCTCCCACGGGAACACTCGCTCCGCTCGATGGCGGACACCCCGTTCCGGGTTCTGGCTATGGCGCACTTCACGTGGTGACAGACGTCATCGGAGCCACTGCTCTTCTCCACGGCGCGAATGGGCGAGTGGTCGAGCAATGCACAACTCCTTGCAGCTTCAATGACCTGAATCCATCTCGTTACAGCCTGGAAGTAAAAAAGGATGGATATCTTCCCGTGCAAACCGCTCTTCAGGTGAAAGTTGGAAGTGTTCAGGATCAAAAAATAAAATTAGAATCAGTAGCCAAGGGAATTCTGGTGCGCAGTCAGCCTCCTGGAGCCGATGTCTTCATCAACGGAGACAAACAATCCGGGCAAACTCCGCTGACGTTGCCACTCGCACCAGGTCAATACAATCTGGTCTTGCGTCTGGCCGGCCATGAACCGTTTTCCGGCAAGATTCAGGTAAAAGAAAATATCCAAACACAACTGAATGCTCAGCTCAACGAGAAGTCGAACTCGCATGTCCAAATGCTCGATAATCGGGTTCCCAAACCGTAACATTTTGTTACACTTATACAGTTTTAGTCCTAGGACTACCTGCTTTCGGTTCTGAAAATAAACCACTTATGTTCCTCAACCAAGGGCGGGCAGCGTGCATGCTTATACCTTCGGGGCGCCTCCGTTCCGACATGGACCGCAGGTATGGCCGCTTGGGAAACTGGTTGAAATGCCGAAGTAAGTGGGGATGCGTTGCTCCGTCCAGCTTCACAGCCATTCAAGAAGGAAAACGAACAGCGTGAGCCGTCACGTCCGGACGCGTCTCCGGCTGCACGTAATTCCCAGCCGAGCGTCGCCGCCAAGACTCCTGATCCGTTGTCCCGGCTAACCGCAGCGCGGTCCTCGGAAGCGCATCGCGCCCTCCACGAATTGCATGTCCTGCTGCGCTCGCAACGGCTGTACGGACGGAACCATCCTCATATTTTGGGAAATCTCGATTCCGCTTACGACTCGCTTCGAAATCTTGCCACCATCCTGGATGGTGTGGACCTGAGAGTGGAGCGTGGAGGATTTGTCGCCCCCAAGATCAGCGATAGCCATCTGCCAGATGCACGCGGTGAAATCCAGTCGCTGGCCCTTGATTTGCAGCGTGCCGGAATTCGGTCTCTTTCTTTTGCGAAGAAATTTCATGTAGGCGAACTGGACACGCTCACCCAACTCGTGACCACATCGTTGCTAAAATCGGACGAGCTTGCAAAACGCAGTTTGGATTCGTGGTGGACTGCCCGTCTATTGGAGAATGGTGTGGAAGGAATTTTGGTCAATACACATTCCGAACGAAACGTAGACAGCGTACTGGCGAGCCTGATGGCGGCCCTGGTTGCCTATGGGGGCAACTCCCCCCGCGAATCTGCCGAAGCGGCCATCGCCGCTCCGCAAATAGAGGACCTTCTCGCGGCACTGCGTCTGCTCTCGAGGTTGACCCCTCCTCTTGAAACGGCCCGCGGACTTTCTCCAGAAGAGGCAGCGCGAGCCATACACGGTGCACTGGAAGAAGCCAGCCGCGAAACCGTCCGCACGCTGTTGAGTTCGATCTCCCAGTATTCCCCGTCTGAAGGGGAACGTCCCCAGCCGTATTTACTACGGCTTACTGAAACCTTGATATTCGAGTTTCTTGGCGCGGAGTTTTCAGCGGGCTCACTATCGCCCGCCTCCGTTCGTCCTATGTTTCACCGCATTGGTGATGCGCTGGTTGCTTCCGGAGCCTATGCGGGACCACACTCGTCTCAGCATCTTTCCGCATTCGCGACAGTGTGGGCGACCGATTCTCACCGCGAGCAACTGGTCGAACGATTCTGGATGGAAATGTCACCGCGGGAGAAATCCTCTGTACTGCGCGGACCCGAAGTCTGGAACATCCCGGTAGCTTCGTTGCGGCAAACGCTGGGCCAGCTTGCCGATACCGGTGCGGACGCACCACGTCGTGAAGCACGCAACATCCTTCTTAACTATGTGCGGCGCATCGAAATCGCTGATGCTAGCGCCCGCCGTTCGGTCGCCGCAGGCCTGAACGAGCTGACGGCTATCATCGAATCCCTCTGGCCCAACCAAGTGCCTGACGATTTGAGCCAAGGCACATTGAAAGCCCTGGGCAAAGAAACAACGCCTGAGACCGCCGCTCTGCTGGCAGCGTTTCTTGAAAATCTGGCGCGTATTGCGGTGAATCGTTCCGACTATACGGGATTTGAAGCGATCCTCATTGGTCTGGAAGACGCGCCAAGAGATGCACAACACGATCACATGGCAACTCTTGCGCAGCGCCTTGTCGCACAGGACCGCTGGCTGTTGTTGGTGGATTCCGCGTTGGCCAATCGCGCATTGGATCCCGCACTGCCGAGACTCCTGCAGCGTGACCCTGAACGTCTGATGGACCGCTTGACACTGCTTCTCACTGAACCGCGTGGCACGGATATTCTTCCGGCAACCGCAAGACTCTTACGGACCATAGGCGTTCCGGTGTTAAATCTTCTCGAAACACGCCTCTATGAAGCGCGTCGCCAACGCGTTTCGGGAGCGATTAAGCTTCTTGCTGCCGCCGACCCCGAACGTTTGCTGCGGGGCTTGGCGCGTGCGCTGGCAAGCTGGGAATGGAATCTGCAAGATCTCGCGGTTAGCGAACTTTCCCGCCCTGCCAATGCAGCCTGCGCGCAAAGCGCCGCCTTCATTTTCTCCGCGGTGTTGGCCGATGCGCACCCTCTCGTGGTTCCCATGATGATTGATCAGATTGGCCTCGCCCAGGAAACCACCGCCGTTCCCCTATTGATGGAAATCGCCGCCGGGGAGCACGAAATTCTTCGCGATCAATTCGTTCGCATCAAGGCAATCGAAGCGCTGGGACGCATGCGCGCGGTGGAAGCCGTTGATCTGCTGCGGGTGCTGGTCGAAGGTCGTGACGGCATAACCCATGCAGAGCCATCTGGCCTGCGGGCCGCCGCCGAAGATGCTCTTTCGCTATTGGAGAATCGCCCTTCGTCGGCGCGTGTCCGTGCCGCGTTTGAAGCCGTCGCACAAGCTGGCGCAAGTTATGTAATTCCGCGCCGCTATGCGCGAGTACCCTTGGAAGCGCCGTTGCGCGCGCAAATTGGCGGCGCGCAGGCGGGCTTGGCTCGCGTAAAAACAATTAGTCTCGGCGGAGCCTATCTGGAATCGCATAAAAAACTCGCAGTAGGCGATTCCATCAAACTTGAAGTTCGCTCCGGACTGCGAAAAATTAACTTTACGGCAGTCGTTCGCAACACCGGTCCGGACGGCAACGGCGTCGAATTTGTGCACATGAAAGACGAAGATCGCGAAAAACTCCGCAAGCTCGTGCAGCGCCACCTGCAGATCTGATTCTCTCTGACGTTTTAGCAGGATTTGGAATCGCTTTCATCGCGACGAGTGTCTTCCCGTCTAGTTTCGTAACCTCCCGGGACCCACGTGCTGATAAGATATTGTGACTACACTGGAGCTATCCGCGTTGAGCAAGCACTATTGGATCGCCATCCTCGGTCCGTTGGCCGGTTTCTGCACAACATTCGCTTTTGTTCCGCAGGTGGTGAAAATCTGGAAGCAGGGCGGCCGCGATCTTTCCTATGGGATGCTCGTTCTGTACCTCACCGGAGTGCTCTTGTGGTTTTGCTTTGGACTGCTGATTGAGTCTCCCGCGGTCGTCTGGACCAACGTCATCGCCGCCGTACTGATTGCTCTCGCCACCGCTCTGAAAGCCTGGACCGCGCGGAGAGATACATCCATCTAGCACGTCTTCAGTAACTAGTCCGCCGCGATTTCCAACTTCTTGCTAAGGTTTCCGTCCGCAAATCGGTATCTTAAAAACGTCACCGGGTAGGCGCGGCGGCAAAAGTGTGTCGTTTGCCACAAAAGAAACCGGTGGCGGCCAGATTGTTGTTGAATTGCGCTGGACGTTGCAGTAAAAGCCGAGTATTCAATTGTGCCTTGTCCGGACGGGTGGCGCCGTTGCCGCTAGGGGTAGCGGAAGGTTTTCGGGAAAATCTAGGAGGAACACTATGCGTCGCCGTCAGCCTGTCTGGACGTTAGGTGCATTGCGAGCTTTTGCTGGGGTCGCTGCCGTAGCGGTTTTCTTGTCGTGCGCCTCTGTTGCTACTGCGCAAGTCAACACGACTCTCACGGGAACCGTTCTCGATCCGAACGAAGCTTCCATCAAAGGCGCGAAAGTCACGGTCACAAACGCGGCGACCGGTGCCGAGCGCTCGACCGAAGCAGATGACAATGGGCGGTATACCTTCGTCAGCTTGCCTCCCGGACAATACAAGATGACCGTCGATGCCGGCTCCGCATTTGCCATTTATCAAAATGACGCTATCCAACTGACCGTCGGCGAAAATGCGTCCATCAATCCTAAACTGGCGATCCGCTCGCAGTCCGAGACCACCACCATTTCCTCGGAAGCTGCAACGATTGATCCAACGCAGAGCGACACTTCACAAATCGTTGGCAGGCGCGTGATCGACTATCTCCCCGTCTTGAACCCAAACCCGCTCGCCATCGTGCTCACCAACTCGCAAACGACACGCGATGCCACGCCAACCATTGGTCCTGCCCCGAACAGCGGCCTGAACGTCAATGGAGCGAGTGGCCGCTCAAACACGCTGCTTCTGGATGGTGCCGACGCCACGGATAATTCTGTAAACGGCATTCGCGCGACGGTCTCTCAGGAAGCCGTACAGGAATTTCGCCTCATTTTAAGCAATTACAACGCGGAGTACGGCCGCGCCACCGGGGGCGTCATCAACATCGTCACCAAGAGCGGCGCCAACGATGTGCACGGCGACCTCTATGGCTACTTCCGCAACAAGGCCTTTCAGGCGCGGAATCCGTTCTCCGGACAGATCGATCCCCTGACCGGTGATCTCGATCCGGTAAAACAGGCTTACACCCGTGTGCAAGCAGGCTTCACGCTCGGTGGCGCGATCAAGAAAAACAAGACCTTCTATTTCGTCTCATATGAGCATACCCAACGCGAGGAAACCGGCTTTTCCAGCATCGGCACCGGAAATTTCGGCGTCTCTCCTTACGATTGCGGCGGGTGCCAACTACAGGGACTGCTGCTTACTTCCGCGCAGTCGAGCGCTGTAACTTCTCTGCTGCAGGAGGCTGCCGCAATTGGACCTTCCAATCCGGCGCAGGCGGCACAGCTGCAACAACTAGCGGGCGGGTATGCAGCCGTCATGGGATCCGCGTCGAACGTGGCCATAACGAAACTGGATCCCGGCATTGTCGCCACGAATTACGGATTTCCCTTGAGTCCTGGTTCGCACTTTCCCATCCCGGTCACTTGCCCCGCGGGCGCTGGACCCATCGGCACGGTGGCTTCCTGTCAAGCGCCGCCCGGCTCTACATTTGGCTATGGCCTCGCGACTCTGCCCGCGTCTTTTGTTGGATTAAACGATATCCGTGGAAATTTTCCCGTTTCCGAGAAAACCAGCATCTGGTCTGCGCGTCTCGACCAACGCTGGAATGACACGAATTCATCGTTTCTCCGCGTTGCCGTTTCTCCTTCCCTGGTGACCGGCATCGAATCCACCTCGCAAAATCAGGTCTTCGGCCAGAATGCCGGCTCGCGCACCGGGTTGAACCAGTCTCGCGACCTGTCTGCTGTCTTTGAAACGGACACCACCGTTAGCCCGCGGGCAGTGAATGAATTTCGCTTTCAATTCGCGCGACGCGGCCTGCACTTCGGTTATTCCACGTTGCCCGGCGGCAGCTCTCTTGCCGTCAACATTCCCGGCTATGCGTATTTCGGCCGCGAACCATACTCCACCGTGGATCGCATCGAACGCCGTTACGAATTTACAGATAACGTCAGCGTGGTGCGGGGCAATCACACGTTTAAGTTCGGCGGCGACTACAATCTGGTCCAACTGCGCTCGGCAAAACAGCAAATCTTTGAGCTCGATTTTGGCGGCGTCGCAAACTTTGGTGGCCTTTCTGCTTCGAATTTTGTTGGCACGGATTGTGTAGGAGGCACGGGAACAGACTGCGCTGGGGGTATCGCCCTGCCGGGAACAACTCCTTTCCAATCCTACGGCCTGGGAATTCCGACCTCCTATATTCAGGGCATTGGTACGTCCAACCAACCGTTTGACAACCTCCCTATCGGGTTTTTTGCTCAAGATTCCTGGCGGGTCTCAAAAAAACTCACCTTCAACTATGGGGTCCGCTACGATGTCGAAATCACACCACTGTTCGCACCCGCCACCGCTGTAAACGCCGTTGCGGAAAACGCACTGGGTGTCGTTGAAGGCATTCCTCGCGACTACAACAACGTTGCGCCGCGTTTTGGACTTGCCTGGGATCCCAAGGGCGACGGCAAAACGGTCATCCGCGCCGGTTACGGGCTTTTCTACGATCATCCATTGCTTGCCGTGGCCTTTAACTCCGTCACCGCCGATGGTGGCCGCTCGGTCCAGTTGATTTCGACCGGGGGCACGCCTTCTGCTTGCGGCCTGATCTCGGCGGCCTGCGGAAACGATCTGGATTCCCCGGCAAATCTAAACGGCTCCTCCATCTTCCAAGGCGTTCTGAATGCCCTTCCGACGATGTACTATTTGCCCCAGGAACAGCGCTTTCAGCCCGACGCTGCCGATTCTCTGTTCGCCAATCAAAACTATCTAACCGCGGGATTCCCGTTGCCGATTCTTCCCTTCACACTTCCCGTTTCAAGAGATTTCGTCTACGGCTATGCACAACAGGCCAATCTTACAATCGAGCGGCAGATCGCAGGTTCGTGGAAAATCAGCGCCGGTTATCAATGGACGCGCGGCTTGCACCTGAATCGCCCGGTTGATGTGAACTCCACAGATCCTCAGATGCTTGCACAAAATGCCTTCAACGCGGCCGCAGCTGGATTGTCCGTCAGCAATCCTTTGACGGTTTCCGCGCCGGCATCAACCGTCGGCCCAACTGGCACAACTTGCGGCGTAGGCGTGGTCGCACCCAGTCTGCTCGGTCAGCTTTTTGGCTGCCCTGGCCCGCTCGCCTCGCTGGATGGCCAGTTCGTTGGCACGCCAGCCTTCTTCAATTTTTTCCGCCCGTCCGGGCCGAACCCGTCCTTCGCCGGGCTGGTAGGCGGTTACGCTACACAACAGCAACTCGCTGGTCTCGCCGGCTATCCGGTCGGCTTCGGTGTCCCGGTCCCGTTTAACAGTGTGGATACACAGCTTTCCGATGGCAGTTCGTCCTACAACGCGCTAACCGTCAACGTCAGCAAGACCTTTAGCAAGAATTTTCAATTCCTGTCGAGCTATACGTGGTCTCATTCCATCAATGACGCCACCGACTTGCAGTCCACTCTTGAGCCGCAAGACAGCCGGTTCGCCTATCTTGAGCGTGCCAATTCCGACAACGACCAGCGTCATCGCTGGGTCACCAGCGGCGTCTATCAAATTCCCAATGCCAAGAGCGGCGAAAGCTTCTTGAAGCACTTCATCGGCGGGTTTAGCTTTTCACCCATCATTGAGCTCTCCTCGGGCCGTCCTTTCAACGTCATCACCGGCGAAGATACGCGCCTGGATCTGGGCTCCTCGCAGGCACGTCCTTCCCTCGGCGGAGCAACGTCTTCCCCGTACATTCCTGGCGTGACTTTTGGCGTCGCCAACGTCTGCCTTCTCGGCAACGGCAGCACATTCTCCATTCCCGGAATTACTCCTCCCGCGGGCTGCATCGGTGATCTGGGCCGGAATAAATTCACAATGCCCGGCTTCTTTGAATGGGATATGCGCATTTCCAAAATGATCGCACTCGGTGAACGGCTGAAGCTGGAACTCATCGCCGACGGCTTCAATCTGACCAATCACACCAATATCAGCGCCGTAAATCAGCTTTGTGATCCATCTGCAGGAGCCACGTGCACCGCCGGTCAGCCAACGGCTTCCTATGATCCGCGCATTTTCCAGTTCGCGCTAAAATTGAAGTGGTAAAACACCTGCAAATCCAACCGCGCGATGAGCGTGCCCGAAGGGCCTCAGAAATGAGGCCCTTCGCTTTTTGGCGCAGTTTTCAGAAACAACCAACTGGCGGTACAGTAGAGTTTCCGTTTCCGGTGACAGTATTGGAGAAAGAATGAACTTCGTTTTGATTGCCCTGGTTGTCCTGGTGGCCGCGCTCGTCGCGTGGCTGATTCTGCAAAGTTCCCAAGGGCAGAAAAAGAACGATGCGCTTGAAACGCAGATGAGCGAACTGCGCCGTGACATGGAGACGATGGCCACCACCAATGCGCAAAACACCGGCCAGGTGAAAGCAATCGGAGAAGCCGTCTCGCAACGGCTGGAAGGCGTGACCATCGCCCTGCAGGATGGCATCAAGAACTCAGCACAAATCAGCGGCCAGATCACTTCGCAAGCGCAAACCGTGATGGCCGAAGAGTTGAAAAATACACGCGAACAAATCGGACAAATACAAAAGCAGCTTGGCGCGGTGCAGGAGGCTGGACAACAGATGTCGCAAACCGCGCAAACGCTTGAAAATATACTGGGCGGAGCGCGCTCGCGCGGTTCTTTCGGCGAAGTCACGCTCGAACGCCTGCTCGAAGATTCCCTGCCTTCTTCTCAATACACCATGCAATACCGTTTCTCCACGGGTGAAATTGCCGACGCCGTGATTATGCTGCGCGACAAAAAACTGATGGCCATCGACTCGAAATTCCCTCTCGATGCCTTTCGCCGCATCACTGAAGAAGGCGAAGATGCGCGTCGTTCCTTTGCTACTGCCGTCAAAGGACACGCCGATGCCATCGCCAGGAAATATATTGTCCCGGATGAAGGTTCTCTCGACGTGGCACTCATGTTCGTTCCTTCCGAGAGTGTTTACTACGAGTTGCTGAAGACCGAAGACAACAAAGGCCAGTTGCTCGACGCCTATTGCCGGGACAAAAAAGTCATGGCCGTTTCTCCCAACACGCTTTACGCGCATCTTTGCGTCATTGCAATGGGCATGCGCGGAATGCAAATTGAAGAAAATGCCAAACGCCTGGGCGCCAATCTCTCAGGCCTGGAAAAGCAGATGAAGACCTTTACCGACGTCTTTGAGAAATTGGGGTTTCATTTAAAGAATGCGCAGCAAACTTACAGTGAAGGCGAAAAGCGCCTCGATAAGGCACAAAACACCTTGGGCGGAATGATGGATGTTGTCTCGACGGATGCCTTGCTTGAGAATGCTCAGGACGATCAGCAGCAATCTCAGGAGCGCGGCTTGCCGATGGAAGGCAAAAGCCTGATGGACACAAGGAAGCTTCCCTTTTGACGCCCCACAACCTCAAATCGGGCGGTATTGTCAGCACCGCCACTGCTTGCCTGGCGCATCGGGTTTCCGCCGCGTAATTCGGCGATCTCCGGGGCAAGATTTCTTGCCTCCAGCGCCACTTTCGTCGTCGTGCCCTTCACGCGAACTGTCAGCTGCCGCACATCGCCCGGTCCCAGGGCAGCGGAATCCGCTTCCAACTCCAGCCCGACGAGCATCATCGAGAAACTTATCGCTTCATTCTTCGCGCACGACACGCGCACGGGCAATTGCCCCGGTGCGATCTCGGTCGGCGGCAACACCACCAGTGTCGCAGGCGATGAAGCCAGTACCAAGGCAGGCTCATTTCCAATCGTCACTTCGTTCGCGTCGGCATCTCCGCAGAATCCGTGTCCCGAAATCTCAAAACGGTCGGTTGTTGAAGCGATTCGCGGCGCCGACGTTACCTCTATTGCCGGAGTACCCGCCTCCGCCCGCGAAAGCACAACCATCGGAACTCGTCCGGGCCGTCCTTCAATCGAAGCAAATAAAATTCCCGGATTCAGCGAAGCCACAAATCTTGCGCGCCCGGTCGCGTCCGTCTTTAGACGCTCACCATTGGAAAACCGGACGGTAACTCCCGGCGT
The DNA here is from genome assembly GCA_035317965.1 of Saccharimonadales bacterium (SeqCode). GTDB lineage: Bacteria > Acidobacteriota > Terriglobia > Acidiferrales > UBA7541 > Acidiferrum. The sequence continues at coordinate 31,883 of DATHFT010000133.1, forward strand.
CAATCGTCCGTTCACATCCAGTACCGCCAGAGTCGCCCGCTCTCCGGACACAATCTGCCTCGGCATAATCAAAATCCGAGCGCCAATTGCCGGCGGCGCTTGCTGGGGCACACTTCGTGGCTCACCAAAAAAGCACAGCACCACGAACAACCCGGCTCTTGGCAGTGTCTTTCGCAATTGCATGGTGTGATTGTAGTCGACAGACACCGCTGGATGAAAGCGGGCGCGCCTCGACAATAAACTCGGTTTGCGGCCGGGCGGAACCCGAGACGGCGGTATCTAGTTTTTTTTCACTTTCTCTGAAACTCGGAATACTTGCGCGTGTTGAAAGACGCGAAAAAGTTCTTCGTCGATCTCCTCGTCGCGGACGCACACTTCGAGTATTTCCATGGCCCGGTCAGTGGGAATGGCTCGTTTGTACGGCCGGTCGGAAGCGGAAAGCGCGTCGTAAATGTCGCAGATGGTCATGATTTTCGCTTGTACCGGAATATCGGCGGAGGTCAACCCATTCGGATACCCCTTGCCATTCAATTTTTCGTGATGGGCTTGCGCAATCTCGGGAATCCGCCGGAACTCCCGGGTCCAGGGAATCTGTGTCAGGAAATTAAAACTGTTCATCACATGCGATTCAATCTGCCTTCGTTCATCCGGATCCAGGGTCCCGCGGGGAATCGAAAGCAGTTTCACCTCGTCCGCTGACAAATAGGGCTGCTCTTCGCCCTTGGCGTCCTTATACTTTTTCCCAGAAAGTTCCCTGAGCGTCTCAAAATCGCCTGAGGGCAGGATGGTAGGCTCGTTGGCCTTCACCACCAATTCCGCATAGTGGTCAACTTCTCCGAGCAATCGCGCGGCTTCTGCGTCCAGGGCTTTCAATTTTATTTCCGCGTCCTTGCGGGACAATTTCAGAAGCGCATCCACCTTTTGCAGCGCAATTCGAGCTTCGATATCTCTTCGTATGTAGTCGAATCTGTCAAAGAGCCGGGCAAACTGCAGCGGATATAACTTTTTCGCCTTCACCAGCACTTCTTCGCGCACGCCTACTTTTCCGAAATCGTGCAGCAGCGCCGCGTACCTCAACTCCTTTATCTGTTCGCGCGAAAAGCGCAGATCCGCATACGCCCCCCGAGTCTCGCGATCCACCGCTTCCGCCAGTGCCACCGTCATTTCGCATACTCGTTGCGAATGCCCGGAGGTCGTGGGATCGCGTTGTTCAATCGCGTGCACTGCGGCGTTCACAAATCCGTCGAACAAATCCTCAATTTCCCGATACAGCCTGGAGTTTTCGTAGGCCACTGCCGCCTGCGACGCCAAGGATAGTCCCAGCCGCACGGCGTGCTCGGGAAACGCTTTCACTCCGCGTTGCACCGTCACCGCATCTTTCAGGACATCTTTCGCGCGGCGTTTGCAATTGATAAGTTGCAACACTCCGAGCACTTCGCCCTTTCCATTCTTCATCGGCAGCGTAATCAGCGAGCGCGTCCGGTACCCGGACGCTTTATCGAACGAGTCGTTAAATTGATAGGGACGTCCCTTGGGAATCCGGTACGCGTCGGCCAGTTCAATCACCTCGCCATGCAGCGCGCAATATCCGGCCATCGACGATTCCGTCAGCGGCAAAGTATGCTCGCTGAAAGGAAATTGCACGCTGTCGTTCTGCGTCAATTTGAATCGCAGCTGCGAAGGGAACATGGCGCCGTTCAAATAGAGTGGGCTCTGTTCCAGCAAATAGAGCGATCCCGCGTCGGCCAGCGTAATCTGCCTGGCTTTCAACAAAATCAAGTCGAGTAATTGGTCGACGTCCCGCGTTTCAGAAAGCGCAATTCCAATCCGATTCAATTCTTCCAGTTCGCGGGTCAATCCCGCTGCGGGCGCGCGCTTGCGATTCGTGCTCTTTCGGTTCTTGGGCATAGCGAGAATGGCTGACGGCTCCCTAATCGCGGAGGCGGGCTCTCCACGCAGACCTGAAAGTATAGCGGAAGAGGGAGGGCGCGCACGCGGCCGCAGGCAAGGCCCTCCGGAGGCGCGGTTCCTATCTTCGCTTGTCGTTCGCCCCCTTTTCCCCGCAAATCCGCTACCCCGCCACCCCTGTCTGCCTCTATGTAGCTAAAACGCTGGTAATTAGTAGGGTTCATGCCCTTTCGCGGCCCTTCCTCGTCTGTTAGCGTAAAAGTAGTGCCAAACTTGTGTGTGGGCGCGGGTGTCGCCCTTTGGCAACTTCAGGAGCGATTGTGCAGATTCAAAGTGGCGGCGTAAGCGACGTGGGACGAGTCCGTTCCAATAACGAAGATTGCTTCCGCATTGTTGCGCCGCAAAACCTTTTCGTTCTTTCCGACGGCATGGGAGGCGAAGCCCACGGCGAAATCGCCAGCGCTCTGGCTGTTGAAACAGTGGTCCGCTATTGTGTCGGCGGAGAAGAAATCTCCGCCAGCTCTTCAAGATCGGGCATTCAACCGGCTTGGAGCGAAAAGACCAAGCGTCTTTATACCTCCTTCCATCTTGCCAATAAGGCTATTTTTGATTCCGCGGAAAAGCATCCTGAGCAAGTTGGCATGGGGGCAACTCTCACGGCGCTGTGGATCGACGGCCACAAAGTGAGCATCGCGCACGTCGGCGACAGCCGGGCCTATCTTTTGCGCGGCGGATCCCTGCAGCAGCTCACCACCGATCATTCCCTTGTCGCCGAACAAGTCCGCCGTGGCGTTCTCACTGCTGCCGAAGCCGAAGTCAGCACCATGCAGAGTGTTCTCCTTCGGGCCCTCGGCACCCAGCCCGAAATTGAAGTCGATGCCGAAGAGCACACCCTGTTTGACCGCGACTTGCTGCTCCTCTGTTCGGACGGGCTCACCCGCATGGTCACGGAACCGGAAATCGCTGGCAGTCTCCAGGCTGAAATTGATCCGGTCAGAGCTGCCGAAAAACTCGTCAGTCTGGCCAATGAAAACGGCGGCGGAGACAACGTGACCGTCATCGTAGTGCGCATTAATTCGGAATCCAAAGGTTGGTTCTCATGGCTGCGCCGCGGGGCGCGGAAGAGTGCGACTAGCAACGGCTCCGCAGGGAGAAATTAAATGGCGAAACTTAGCCTCATGTTTGAACAAAAGATCGTGAAAGAGATTCCGGTCGGCAATCGGCCCATCGGCATCGGCCGCTCTCCGGACAATGATATCCCGGTCGACAACCTCGCTGTTTCCAATTACCACGCTCGCATCTACTTCGAAGCTGGCCGCCTGGTGATTGAAGATCTCGACAGCCTGAACGGCACGTTCGTTAACGACATGCGGGTGGAACGCGCCACCCTCCACGATGGCGATAACATTCACATTGGCAAGCACCACATCAAAGTCGATACCGCCGGTGACGCTCCGGTGCCCTGGGACAGTGGCCGCAAGGCGGCTGCTCCGCGCATCAACGAAACCATGGTGCTGGATACCAAAGTTCGCCGCGAAATGCTCCAGCAAGCCGCTGCCATGGGCGAATCCATGCAGTTTGCCGCCGGCCGCATCAAGGTACCGACACTGGTGGTCGTCGCTGGAAGAACCGAGAAAAAAGAATACGTCCTGACGAACAAACTGACCGTCATCGGCAAATCTCCCATGGCCACCATCCGCATCAAGGGCTGGTTCAAGCCGCAAATGGCTGCGCAAATCAATCAGCGCGATGACGGCTACTATGTTGGCCCCGGCGACAAGATTCCTACAGTCAATGGAGCTCCCATTCCTGGACCCACCCGCCTCAACGACGGTGATTTGATAGAAATCTGCGGCGTCCGCCTGAATTTCATCTTCCGCGAGTAGCTCGCGACAATCCATGGCCGCATCTCCGGAAAGTTTCTGGCAGCGCCGCAGCGGCTTCGGCCTCTACGAACTCCTCCAATCCTGGTGGCGGCACCGCATCTCATTCCTAATCAGCGTCGGTATTACGTTGTTTGCGATGAGCATTTATTTTATTGCCTACATTGTTGAAAGCCAAAATCCGCTCATCTCTTTCGTCGAACGCCTGGAATTGAATGCCCTTGATACCCGTTTCCGGGTGCGACCGGGCGCCGCTACCGTTCCCGATCCTCGTATTGTGATCGTGGATATCGATCAACGTTCCCAAGAGGTCCTCGGAAAGTGGCCTTTCTCCCGCACAAATTTCGCGAAAATGCTGGATGTACTGAAAGAAGACGGAGCCAGGGTTGCGGCTTTCGACGTTACCTTTGACAAGCCAGACCAGACCGCAGCTCCCGTTCGCGCACTTTTGAGCAGGTTGGAGTCCCAGAAAAAAGCGGGCACCCCTGTCGATCCCAGGCTGGAAGCCGAAGTCAAGGACTTGGCGGCAGAATACGACGCGGATAAAAAATTCTCCGAGTCCATACGAAATTTTGGCCCAGTCGTCCTGGGGAATTTCTTCCTTTACAAGCAAGAGCTTAAAGGCATCGACAACCGGACGCTGGATCAATACGCGGACTTGATTCAATGGTACGCCATCGCCAATCTGCGGGCTCTCAGTCAGGGAGCTGGCAAGCAGGATTTGGCCTCCCTGGTGAAGCGCTACGATCGCGCCGGACTTCTCCCGGCCGCCACGGTCGCCAACATTCCCGAACTCACAAACGCCATTACCGTAGAGACGGCTGCTACCGGGTTTTTTAATGTTTCGGCCGACGCGGATGGTATCTTGCGGCGAACCACTCTGGCATTCCCCTACGGTCGCTCCGCGAATTTCAGTGACTGGGATATGTATGGATCGATGGAAGTCCAGACCGTCCGGTTGTTCCTCGGCGTTCCTTCCGATCAGCTGACTGCGAATTTTGACGACCGGTACGGTTTTGACAGCTTGGATATTGGCAGCAACTTTCGTTTGAAAACGGACCCGGTTTCCCGACTCTCCATCAATTTCCGCGGACCCGAACATACTTTCCCGTACTACTCTCTCGCCGACGTAGTGAGCCGTAAGGTGCCCCCCGGTACTTTTAAGGGCAAAATCGTTTTGGTGGGCCCCTCGGCCATTGGTATCGGTGACTTGCGCACCACGCCGTTCGGCGGAACTACCTATCCGGGCGTCGAAATTCACGCCAATGTCATCGACAACATGCTGAATCACGGATTTCTCGTTCGTGGTTTCAGGCAAGAATTCATCGATTTTGCCTTGATTCTGTTTTTTGGCATTCCGGTAGGCATTTGCTTGGCGCTTGTTCCGACGCGCTGGATGTGGTTTGGACTTGCTCTTCTGGGGCCGCTGGTTGCTCTCGATTATGGAGCTTTTCTGCACGGCCAGTGGCTCAACTTCATAATCCCCGCCCTGACGCTTTCCGCAAACGTATTGCTCGTTTCTCTGTATCGCGCCCTGTTCGAGGAAAAAGAAAAACGCAAAGTCCGCAGCGCTTTCGCCCAATATCTCAGCCCGGAAGTGATCCGCCGCCTGCTCGTCAATCCGCAACTCGTCGAACCGCGCAAGACGGACATTACCGTTATGTTCAGCGACATTCGCGGATTTACCACCATCTCGGAAAAGCTGGACGCCCAGGATCTCGCTCTCTTTCTCAACCAATATCTGTCCGACATGACCAAACTGGTCTTCGATTCCCAGGGTACGCTCGACAAGTACATTGGTGACGCCGTCATGGCCTTCTGGGGAGCACCTTTTGAAGAACCTGGCCATGCTGACAAGGCTTGCGAGTCCGCCCTCAAAATGATGGCGCGCGTCCGTGAAATGCAGAAAGTTTGGGAATCCGAAGGCAAGCCGCATCTCGACATCGGCATCGGCCTCAACACCGGCGTCGCCAGCGTCGGCAACATGGGTTCGGTGCTGCGTTACGGCTACACGGCGCTCGGCGATACGGTAAACCTTTCATCCCGCCTGGAGGGATTGAACAAGGACTACGGCACCCACATCATCGTCAACGAAACCACCTATGTCGCCTCAAAAGGCAGTGGCTTCCTTTTTCGCGAACTCGACCTCATTCGCGTCAAAGGGAAGCTGCAGCCGGTCACAATTTACGAACTGATCGGCCGGGCCGGACAACCCACGTCCTACGGTTCCGTGGCAGAAGTGCAGTCCCGCCTCGAGCTCTTCGCCAAGGGCCGTGATCTCTATCGCGCCCGCCTGTGGCTTGCTGCGCAAAACACCTTTCAACTCATTTTGGACCGTTGGCCCGACGATGGCCCCTCCCGTATGTACTGGAAACGCTGCCAGGAATACCTGTTCGACGAGCCGCCCACTGCGTGGGACGGCGTATTTACCATGACTCACAAGTAGCGGCGTACAGCCGAACGCTGCGGTGGCGCTCGAGTCATCCGCGGCAAGGGCCTCCTGCGCCCCGACTCGGCTTCTTCTTTCCGCGCATCATTTTCCATTGCTTGCTCGAGCCTTGCTTGGAATTTATCCTCCGGCGTCTCCCATTTGGAAATTTAGGGGGGCGGTCCTGCGGTAAAACCAAAAAACAATGCAGAAGAGATTTGTACCATGTGACAAGATATGGGCATCGAATCTGCAGAATGCTTGCGATCGATTTCCGGAGCCGAGCCTTAAGCGACTAAAAACAAAAAGCTTATGGAATTAAGGGTGGACGACGTGATGGGTGGCTGCCTGGCCAAGGACCGACTTGTTTCAAACACAGCGATACATTCCTGTTTCTACGATATATCGCATAAAAAACAGGCGCGTACCCAATAAATCGTCGGCGAGAATCTAAGTGTTGGAAGCCAAGAAATGCAGGTTGTTAGACACGCGTGGCGCCTGGTGTAAGCCCGCCTGAAGGAAAAATCGAACTTTTATGTGGATCGTCCGGCTAGCTCTGTCGAGGCCCTACACGTTTATCGTGATGGCACTCGTTATTATCCTTCTCACTCCCGTTGTGCTCCTGCGCACTCCTACCGACATCTTTCCGGACATCAATATCCCGGTCATCAGCCTGGTTTGGAACTTCACCGGCCTGCAACCGCAGGAAATGGAGCAACGCATCACCTCCAACTCCGAACGCGCCGTCACCACCCTCGTAAACGACGTTGAACATATTGAGTCCACATCGCTCAGCGGCATCGCGGTGGTCAAAATTTATTTCCAGCCAAACGCCAACATCCAGACGGCGCTCGCGCAGACCACGGCCACGGTGCAAACCATTCTCCGGTCTCTGCCTCCCGGCACGACCCCTCCTCTGGTGGCTATCTATTCGGCCTCCACGGTGCCCGTGATTCAGATTGGTCTAACCAGCGACAACCTGAGCGAGCAGCAGCTGTTCGATTTCGGGAACAATTTTATTCGTACCCAGCTGGCCACCGTTCAGGGAGCGGCGCTTCCGTTCCCCTACGGCGGAAAACAGCGATTCATTTCCGTCGACTTGGACTCAAAGGCGCTGCAAGCAAAAAGTCTCTCCCCGGTGGACATCGTCAACGCCATCAACTCCCAGAACCTGATTTTGCCCAGCGGCACCATAAAGCTCGGAACCATCGAATATAACGTGGACATGAACGGCAGCCCGCTCACCGTCGAGGGGCTGAATGAGATGCCCATCAAGACCGTGAACGGTGCGACGATTTATATGAAGGAAGTCGCGCACATTCGCGACGGCTTTTCTCCGCAAACCAACATTGTGCGTGCCAATGGCCAGCGCGGCGTCCTGATGAGCACCTACAAAACCGGTAGCGCCTCGACACTGGATATCGTTTCTCGCGTCAAACAGGTTCTTGAGAACTATTCCTCTTCGCTGCCCGAAGGTCTTCACGTCAATACCTTCTTCGATCAATCGTTGTTCGTTCGCGCTTCGATTGAAGGGGTCTTGCGAGAAGCTCTGATTGCTGCGGTTCTTACGGCCTTCATGATTCTGCTCTTCCTCGGCAACTGGAAAAGCACGCTCATCATCGCTGTATCCATCCCGCTGTCCATTCTCGTCAGCATTCTCTGCCTCAGCGCTCTGGGCGAAACCATCAACATCATGACGCTCGGTGGATTAGCCCTGGCGGTCGGCATCCTCGTGGACGATGCCACCGTGGAGATCGAAAACATCAACCGCAACCTCGCCATGGGCAAGGAAACGGTGCAAGCCATTCTGGACGGCGCGCAACAAATCGCTGTGCCTGCTTTCGTCTCTACTCTGTGCATCTGTATCGTGTTCATTCCCATGTTCTTCCTTTCGGGCGTGGCGAAGTTTCTGTTCGTTCCACTCGCCGAAGCCGTTATTTTCGCCATGCTCGCCTCCTACATGTGGTCGCGGACGATCGTTCCCACCATGGCCATGTATCTGCTGAGTTCTGACGATGAATTCCATCCGGAAGAACATGCCGGAGAAAAGCAGGGTTTTTTCCGCCGCTATCAGCAGGGCTTTGAAAGGAACTTTGAAAAGTTTCGCGATGGGTACCGCCATGCACTGGGCTCAGCCCTGGCCAAACCCATATTTTTTTCCTCTGTCTTCCTGACTTTTTGCGTTCTCTCTGTTCTCCTCGTCTTTTTCATCGGAAGAGATTTCTTTCCACAAGTCGACGCCGGCCAGATCCGCCTCCATTTCCGCGCGCGCACTGGCTTGCGAATTGAAGAAACCGCTCGTCTGGCCGATCAGGTTGACGGCGTCATACGCCAAACCATTCCTTCCGATGAGCTGCAAACGATTCTCGACAATCTCGGCTTGCCCTACAGCGGTATTAACTTGAGCTACAGCAATGCCGGCACTTTCGGCACCTCTGACGCTGAAATCCTTGTGCAACTGAAAAAAGAACATCAGAGGAAAACCACCGCGGAATATATCAACGCACTTCGTGAAAAACTCCCGCGAACCTTCCCTGGCGTGCAGTTCTTCTTCCAGCCCGCCGATATCGTCACCCAGATTCTAAACTTTGGCACTCCGGCGCCGATCGATGTGCAAATTGTCGGAAACAATCAGGTCGGTAATTTCGCAATCGCCCAACGGCTGGCTGGACAAATTCGCCACATACCGGGTGCCGTCGATGTTCACGTGCAACAGGCATTCGATGCACCCACAATTCACATGGAAATCGATCGCACGCGCGCACAATCCGCCGGCCTGCAGGCCCGGGACGTCGCGCAAAACGTTCTGGTATCGTTGAGCTCCAGCTTTCAGACCTCCCCGGCCTTCTGGCTCGATCCCAAAAACGGCGTTTCCTACCAAGTGGCCGTACAAACTCCGCAATATCGCGTGGACTCTTATCAGGCGCTGCAGAACACACCGGTGACCGGGACGGCACCGGGAACTCCGCCGCAGATTCTCGGTAATCTTGTCAACACCACGACCACTTCGCGCCCCGCAGTCGTCACGCACTACAACGTTCAGCCCATGATCAACGTATACGCTGCCGTCGACGGCCGCGATTTGGGCGCAGTCTCCGATGAAGTATTCAAACGCGTAAACGAAGTCAAAAAAGACCTGCCTAGGGGCAGCCACATCGTTATCCGCGGCCAAGTGCAGACGATGAAAACTTCTTTCCAAGGCCTCGGCTTCGGTCTTTTGGGCGCCATCGTTTTGGCGTATCTCTTGATCGTTGTGAATTTCCAGTCTTGGCTGGATCCGTTCATCATCATCACGGCTCTGCCCGGAGCACTGGCTGGCATCTGCTGGATGCTCCTGCTCAGCCACACCACGCTGAACGTTCCTTCGCTGACCGGCGCAATCATGTGCATGGGCGTCGCCACGGCCAACAGCATCTTGATGGTTTCCTTTGCCCGCGAACAGATGGACGAAGGCAAAAACGCCCTGGATGCGGCCTTGGAAGCGGGATTTGTCCGCATGCGGCCGGTCCTCATGACCGCTCTGGCCATGATCATCGGCATGGTTCCCATGGCGATCGGCCTTGGGGAAGGTGGCGAGCAGAACGCTCCGTTGGGGCGCGCAGTCATCGGTGGATTGGTTTTCGCTACTTTTGCTACGCTGTTTTTTGTCCCCTGTGTTTTCTCGATTATTCATGGACGTCGCGATCGCAAAAGAGAGCAGCAGTTGGCGCAAGCCCCGCAAACGGCATAAACGCCCGAGAATTTGATGGAAGGTGGAGACCAGAGAAATGAAGGAACAAGATAGACACTCGCAGTTCGAACAAAAAGAGCGGCCGCCAGGCAAGAGTCATCTGTTTACGTTTCTTTTTGTCGTCGTGCTGGTGCTCGTTGTTTTCGGGGTATTCACACTTTTGCAACGGCATTCGCACTATCTGACGCTGGCCAACGAAACGGAAGCGATGGCGATTCCTACCGTCAGCGTAACGCACCCGATCGCCGAAGTGCCGCAGGAGGATATCGTTTTACCCGGCAGTTTGCAGGCCTACGTCGAATCTCCCATTTACGCCCGCACCAGCGGCTATCTCAAGAAATGGTACCGCGACATCGGCAGCCGCGTCCGCCAAGGGGAAATTCTTGCCGATATCGACACTCCGGAAGTCGACCAACAGCTCCTGCAGGCTCGCGCCGATCTCAACACCTCGCAAGCCAACGAAAACCTGTCGCAAATCACCACCACGCGTTTTGCCGAATTGCTGAAAACGGATGGCGTCAGCAAACAGGAAGCCGACAATGCCAACGGAGACTTTCAGGCCAAGCGCGCAATGGTGCAATCGGCCCAAGCCAATGTCGGCCGGCTCGAACAACTGGAATCTTTCAAACACGTTTATGCGCCATTCAGCGGCGTCATCACCAAACGCAACGTCGACATCGGCAATCTCATCAACGCCGGAAACGGGGGCGCTACGCAATTGCTGTTCACCCTTGCGCAAACCGATCCCATACGCGTCTATGTAAGCGTTCCGGAAGCCTACGCGCCCGCCATCCGCGCGGGCCTGGACGCCTATCTTGAACTCGCGCAGTATCCCGGCCAGAAATTCGCGGGCAAAGTAGTGAGAACTTCTGAAGCCATCGACACCGTTTCTCGCACTCTCCTCACTGAAGTTGACGTTCCCAACAAGAACGGCACATTACTTCCTGGCGGTTACGCGCAAGTGCATCTGAAAGTGAACGTTGCCAACGCCCGCCTCCAGGTTCCCGTAAACGCGCTGCTTTTTCGCTCCGAGGGTCTCCGTGCCGCCACTGTTGATGCCAATCACAAGATTCATCTTCGCGTTCTGTCCATCGGCCGCGACTACGGAACTACTCTTGAAGTCCTGAATGGCCTGGACGCATCCGACTGGATTGTCATCAATCCCGCAGATTCGCTGGACGAAGGCCAGGACGTTCACGTCAAAGAGATGCCCCAGCAAGCCGTACCCGGTGCGGCCGGCGGGGGAACCCCTGGTGCGCATCAGCCGGCGTCCGACGACAAGAAAGAAGCGGGGGCCAAGAAACAATAATGAGGCTTGCGAAACACTTCCTGCTCTTTTCCTCGGTCATGTCGTCGACACTTCTCGGCTGCACTGTCGGCCCAAACTATAACCGGCCAGCCGCGCAAGTTCCTGCGAAGTGGGATGTCGCCGAGCCCTGGCGCGAAAGCACTCCTCAAGACGCGCTTGCCAAAGGCCAGTGGTGGGATGTCTTTCATGACGACGAGTTGAAGGCCCTGGAAAAACAGGCCATCGACGCCAATCAAACCATCAAGGTGTCCGCGGCGCGACTCGAGCAAGCGCGTGCCGCGGCTTCCGTTCAGATCGCCACGCAATTCCCTACTCTCGGTACTGCCCCGGCAGTCGAGCGTCAGCGCCTTTCCGGCAACCGCCCGGCCAGCAGCACGTTTCCAATTACCGGGCCGTTCAATCAGAATTCCTACACGCTTCCTTTCACCGTCAACTACGAGGTCGATCTTTTTGGTCGCCGGCGCCGCAGCATCGAAGCAGCGCGAGCTTCCTATCAGGCCAGCGGCGCTGATCTTGAAAATGTTCGCCTGGTTATCACCGCGGAGCTTGCCGGCGACTATTTCACATTGCGACAGATTGATTCTGAAATCGGCATCCTCACCCGCACCGTGGAAACATTGCAGACCGGACTTAAGCTGGTCGATTCGCGCCACCGCGGCGGTGTAGCGTCCGGACTCGATGTCGCTCAGGAAGAAACTCTGCTCAACACCGTGCGCACACAAGCCACTCTTCTCCAGCAGCAGCGCAAACAGTTTGAAGACGCTATCGCCGTCCTCACCGGCCAGCCTGCTCCAGACTTTCACCTTCCGAGCAAGGAGTTAAACGCCGAGCCTCCACCGCTCAATCCCGGTCTGCCTTCGGACTTGCTCGAGCGTCGTCCGGACATCGCCGAAGCAGAACGGCAGATGGCCGTGGCCAACGCGCAAATCGGAATCGCGAAAGCGGCCTATTATCCATCGCTGAATCTTTTCGGCAGCGGCGGATGGCTCTCTGGCGACATTACCAAGCTAGCCAACGTACAAAGCACGTTTTGGGCGGTCGGTGCTAACGTCTCGCAAGCCATTTTCACTGGCGGGGCTCGCCGTGCCCAAGTCGAGTTCGCGCAAGCCGGTTATGACGCCAACGTTGCCAGCTACCGCGACACCGTTCTCAATGCCTTCCGGGAAGTCCAGGACAGCGTGACCGGCCTCACCGTGCTCGAACAGGCCCGCCAATCGCAACTCGACGCCGTTAACGCCGCGCGTAAAGCGCTCGACATCTCTGAAAACCGCTACAAAGGCGGCCTTGTGAACTATCTCGACGTCGTGACCGCGCAGCAAAACCTTCTGACCAACGAACAGCAACTCGCGATTATTCAGGGCCAGCGGCTGGTCACGGCCGTCCTGCTGGTCAAAGCGCTAGGCGGCGGCTGGGACGCCTCCAGCCTTTCTGCGCTGCAGGTAAGAACCAGGGCGAAAGACATCGTCGCGCCCTAAGCAGGGCAGCCGCTTCCGAGCGAGCTCCTCGACCCGTCTACCAATAGCGAATTTTGCGCGTCGATGAGCAACAGGAAGTGTATGCTGTTGGCAAATCCGCAGCAGGCACCGGTCCTCCAAAAATGAGTTGTTACGTGCCTGGAGGAGATCGAGATGAAAATCGCGATCTTGAGTCTGGTCATGGCGGCGCTTCTGCCAGCACCAACAAACCCGACAGCAGTGAGCACTCTTGCAACCGACTTTAAGGCTGGACAGGCGATTCGCGACTGCCCCCACTGCCCGGAAATGGTAGTCGTGCCCGCGGGTCGCTTTACCATGGGTTCTCCGGCCAGTGAGCCTGAACGCGGCGACGCGGAAGGACCCGAGCGCCAGGTCAACGTCCGCCAATTCGCGGTGGGAAAGTTCGATGTGACGCGTGGACAATGGGCCGCCTTCGTTAGGGCTACCCATCGGCGCACGACCGGAGG
>DATHFT010000134.1:0-15752 GCA_035317965.1 Saccharimonadales bacterium (SeqCode)
ACTCGACAGGTTTGTCAGTGGCAACACGGCCAGCGAGCGAATCGGCGCGGAACCCGGGCTGGGTTTCGCTCTGTTCGTAAATTGGGTCCAGGCGAAAAATCCGAAACCCAGCAACCCGCAGACCGCTGCGACTCCCAGCAATTTTTGTTTCCTGGCTTGCGCGTGGCCCGAAGCGGTTTTGACCGATTCTGTTTGGGCGGAGCTAGTTTCCGCCGGGCCGCTTGCAACTGTGCCAGCCGCCTCGACCTTGGCGATGAAGCGGTACCCCCGCTTGGGCAGGGTCTCAAGGTACCGTGGATGCTCGGCATCATCTTCGAGAACGGTTCGGATCTGCCGAATCGCGTAGTTCAGGCCGTGTTCAAAGTCGACAAACGTTTCGGCGCCCCACACCTGCTCGGCCAGCTCCTGCCTGGTCACGACGGTGCCGGCGTTTTTCACGAGCAGGACTAGTACCTTGGCTGGCTGCGGTTGCAATTTCAGCGACGCCCCTGCGCGGCGCAAGTCTCCGCTCCGGCAGTCCAGTTCGAACCCGCCGAATGCTACGGTTTCCGAGTTTGGTGTTCGTGCCGCCAACAGTGCTCCCAAAATTGCCTGGACCCGGGGAGAGCTAGACGAATCGTGACTTCTGGTTTCCATTGGATATCACAATTTAGACCTCCTCACCAAAAACTCATTCCTTGCTGCTCCGCCGCGCATTGACCCCACGCCGGATGCGGCGCACTTTACGCCCACGCTAGACAAGGCAGCGGCACCGCAAAGGTCTTACAGCAATCGCAACCCCAGGTCGCCCGGAGACAGTTTTCGCCAGTCCGGTCGCGAACCGGTGCCGCCGCTCGACACTGGCCAATTTGCGGCGCTGCGCTCAATCGGGCGCAAGTTTTGATTTCCAGACAAAGGAGTAACAATGAACTATCGATTTGCAGCAATCTTCTCAAGAATTGTTTCTTTTTCGATGTTGGCCGGAATCAATGTAGCGATAGCCCAGCAACCGCCCGTGCCGACCATGGGCCTTCCCGGGCCCCCGGCCGTAGCTGCCGTGCCCGTGGCCACCCCGCAGCCGCTCGCTCGTAAAGCCCCCGGCAAGGTCCGCATCGGTGTGGCCCCCGCCCAGGCGCAAGTCGGCCAAGGCAGCAACGCCCAGGGAGACTACGGCTCCCCCATCCGCAACTCCATCGTTCTGATGATGAGCGGTCCGGCCGTCGAAATCGTTCCGCTCGACGCGCGGATTCCCATACAGGTTCAGGCGGAAGCCCAACAAAAGGAATGTGACTACATTCTGTTCTCAGGTGTCGCCGTCAAACACGCCGGCGGTGGCGGAGGGTTCGGAAAATTCATGAAAATGGCAGGTCCGGCAGCCAGCGTTATTCCCATGGTTGGTATGGCCGGAGGCATGGGCGGAGCCGTCGCAGGCCAAGTCGCCGGAATGGCCGCTTCAACCGCCGCCCAAATGTCCCAGGAGCAGGCCATCAACCAGCTCGCCGGGTTCAACGGGCAGATCAAATCCAAGGATGATGTCACCGTTGAATATCATCTCTATCCCACCGGACAAGACAAACCCAAACTGGAAAACGTCCTCAAAGGCAAAGCCAAATCAGACGGCGAAGACGTTCTCACTCCTCTTCTCCAGCAAGCCGCAACCGTAATCCTGACCGACGTAACGAAAAAATAGTCCCTGAGGGCGGGTCACCACCCGCCCTTTTTTGCCGCTCTTATTTTGGATTCCGCGAGGCCCAGGTCGACAGGTTTGCGCGGCTACAGGTTCTCAGCTCTTCGCTTTTAGCTTGAAAATATTCCGTTCCAGCCAAGGTGATCCAAATGAAAAACAATGTTCTTTATCGCCAGTCGTCACAGATGCTAGGAAAGTTGTTCCGCTTTTGCGTCGTGCTCTCCGGCTCGTTGTTCGGATTTTTAACTTCCGTTCTCCCGCAAACGCCTTCCCCTGCCGACGGACCTTGGTCGGGCTCGGCGCAGTGCCGGATCCAGGTGCAGGGACCGGGTTACGCCGATCAGCAAACGCATTCCTGGACCATTACGGGCGCCTCGCCAACCCCGCAGGGCGCCCTACGCCTATTTGCCGGCTCGTGGAGCGTCGCCGGCAGCGGCGCGCTCGAACGCAGCCAAGGCAATCAGACCCTAAAAGCGCAATGGACAACCGCGGGGCAAAACGCCGCGGCTCCCATTTCTGTTTTTGTGCGCGCCTCCGATGGCCGCGTATTGATCAAGTTGGGGCACGCGCAACTACGCTACAAAGATGGCGTCAGCGGCACGCAACAGGTTTATGTGAATGGCCAGCTCGCCTCGTCGAAAGCGATGGCGCTGGAAGCCTTTGAATGGCAACTTCCCGTTGCCGAAGACGCTTCCACCGCGACAACGATTCACGGCGCAACCCAGCAGGAAATAAAAGCCAGCGTCGGCCCCATGCAGCCCGCCGGCTCGCGCGTCACGGCGTCCTGCAGCTGGCAATTTACCCGCCCTCCCAGCCCTCCTAAATAGTGCGTTGATTTGCGCGATCGCCATCCAAGGAGCGCAGTGATCGGATTTTTCCGCAGAACGATCGTCTACGCCGCTTAGGCCATTTTCAGGAAAAAATGCTAAAGTTCGCGATGGCTGAAGCGTCAAGAAGCGGAACCTCTCAGTCTTGGCGTAAGCAACAACGGTCTCGTTGTTCGACCTCAGGAGGGCACGGGGATGGCGCGCGGGACCCGGTACGGTGTTGTTTGTGGGATCTTTCTTCTGGCCTTTTCGGCATTCCTTCACGGGCAGTCTCTTGCGTCGATCCCGGGAATTCCAAGCAAATTAAGTTGGCAGAACCGTCCTGCCTCTTGGCAGCTCGATGCTCAGAATGTGCTCACGATCTCAGCGGGCTCCAAGACAGATTGGTTTGTTGATCCGTTTGACGGCACCGTCGCGAAGAACGCCCCGATTCTCCTGTTTACTCCGAATTCCGATTACGTTCTCAGCGCCAGGGTTACCGTGAAATTCGTCACCAAGTGGGATGCGGGCGCCCTAATGCTGTGGGGAGACGATCACCACTGGGCTAAACTCTCCTACGAGCTCTCGCCGGAAAAGATTCCGACACTCGTTACGGTGGTCACCAGAGGATTGTCGGACGATTGCAACTCTAAGGAACTACGGCAGGATTCCGTTTATCTTCGAATTGCAAAGAGCGGCAAGACGTACGTTTTGTATTTCTCGGTGGACGGACGTGAGTGGCAAATCCTTCGCACCTTTAGCCTGGATACCGATATCCCTATCCGGGTTGGATTTGAGGCCCAGTCGCCCGCGGGTTCTGGCGCTGTCGCGACGTTCTCGTCCATTAGCTACGATCCCCATCGCATCGGCAACATCTACAAATAGCCAACAGGAGGAATGATCTTTCATTCCAGGATTGCATCGCTCCTGTTTGATATAAACTCTTTGCCGTGAACCTTCGCGAAATCTTTGTCGAGAATTTTGCAGGTGATTTGGAGTATCACCCACGGCGGGCGGTTGTATATTCGATTCTCGCCGTCTCGGCTTTTTGCTTTTGGTTTCTCTCGCCTTCCGAGGCTCAATTTACAACTGTTCCGCTCGTCTTCACGCTTGGCAGCCTTGCTCTGCTCCTCAAGGGCATCTTCCTTCTGCGCAAATCGTCGGAGGGTCTCGGGCTATCGGACCAGGAACTCACTAAACTCTCCGACCCCTCCAATCGCAAGAGCCTTCCATCAATCGTTGGGCAAGCCAGCCAAGTTGTTCAGGACTTCGGTGCTGGCCCGTTTCTTCTCTGGCGTCTTCTCAAGGTTGGCAAGGACATTGACAAATCATGGAGCGATCCTCCGCTGTTCCGTGTATTTCTCACGGGAGCAATTCTTTTCATGGTTGGCTGGGCCTTGCGTCGCATGACTTCTTCTAACAAAAATTTGTCAACTCCTGATTAGTCTTACCGGGAATGTGCCCGATGATCCGCGTTTATCAAGACTTAAGGCTGGAAGGCCCTTTCTTGCTTGAATAGAGATGGGAATTCAGCTTGCAGGCGCTCTCGTGAAGGTCTCCCAAAAAGCCGCTTTGATTGTTGGTGTCCTTGCCTTGGTAATTTCTGCGGAGTCAACTGCTTCAGTGCGAGGCCGCCTGACGGCTCACTATGATGTTTGGCGGGGACATTACGTCGTACTGGCTTACGGTCTCCCAGTGCCTTGGCGTTCCCAATTCGCACAACTACTTCGAGAGCGATACGGTGTCGAAGTCCGCACCGTTGCACTCTGTATCGTTTCCGAGACCCTTCGCTCGTATGCTGATAGCTACGATGACGTGAGTGCTGCAGATGCGAATCACAGGTTTGGCCGTGATATTTTCAAGGAGTGCGCGGAGGCTGCTCGCTCGCAGTGGGAACTTCAAAGAGGCGCAAAAACTGCTGCCCAAGAGCGCTAGTACCCACTTTTCCGATAACCCCTGCCGGACTTGTCAAGCGGCAGCGTAGGAGCGGAGTTGCTCGATTTATGGTTCAACGCACACTTCAATCGCGTTCCCTTCAAAGTCGTGGAAGTTAAAGAACCGGTTCCCACCCGAGTCAGACGTGGTTGGCTGGGCCGGCACTCCGCGGCCTGTCAACCACTGGTGTGCCTTCTCCAGATTTTTGGCGTAGAAGACCACACGTCCCCTCTCCGGTGATGTCCCTGACTCCAATTCCACAAGCGAAAGAAATGCGTGGTCGTTGGAAATACACAGGTCTGTGAACGGTCGCCCGGAGTCCTCTTCGCGGTCCGTGTCCGCCTTGCGAAATCCGAGTTTTTCTTTATACCACTCGCGTGCGGCAGGGAGATTCCGCACCTCGACCACACAATTGTCAGCAATGGAGAATGGCGGTTTACCCCACATCGGTAATCACCTCACAATTCGGCTGACTCTACCACGATCTGTTTTGGTAGTGCCTGGTAAGTCGTGCCGGCTTACCGGAAATGTGGATTTGGCGAACCCGCACTTGGAAGGTAACCGCGTTAGTCGGGCACACCTAGCGTAGTAGGATCAATGCATGTCGCGTATTTCCAAATGGCTCGACTACGCAGTGTACCCGGCAGATTTTCAGAAACGTGGATGCTGCTGGACCTTCCGCCGCGTTACGAAGGCTCGCTCCAAAGCCAAAAGTCTAGGCGTTGGTTCTTGGATAAGGCGCTACGTCAACGTCGGACGCAGGGGCGCGGTTATACATGATTCTCGAATTGTCCGGTTGTGGCTGTGGAACGGGACTAGATTCACTCGCCTTAAAGAAGAACCGAAGGGGCGCTGAGTCACGGCAGCATGGTGACGTCAGTTATTTGGCCATCGAGGTAGATTTTCCCGTCGATGCCGCGAACAAAAACGAGAGTCGATGAAGACTCTGTTTGTGGAAGCTCGTGAGCCTCAACCCAATAAGACATGTATTGGTCCACGTCGAGACCGAACCCTTCTTCTCGGTTCGAGAGCACCCGAATCACGACTGCCTGCCGCTCACTCAGAGCATCGTCCGTCAAGGTGAACTTGAATCGTTGCCCAATTTTTATGGTAGATTCCATCGTCTTTACCCCGCTTCTATTTTGCGAATGATAACACCATGCGAAGGCCGGGTGGGTTTTGGAGGGGCTTGTTACATGACATCAGGACACGGTTACATTTCAATTAATCCGTGTGAACAACCATGTGACGGGGAAACTTTTGCGTCTGACGGTTATCCGAGGAAATGTGAAAATACTGAGGTATTTCAACTAACACACGCAAATAGCCAGGCGCTTCACCTTTGTGAATATCACATCGAATGCTATTGGGCTTTTTGGCCGACGTTTCGAGGAGCCATAAGACATCTCTGGCCTGTTCGATTGAAGTCCTGATGGGTGGGGAGTGGCGATTCGCCGGGTACTTTTCCGCCGCTGCCGGGGCGAGCCCGATCATTGGGGCACTTGTACAGTAACCGCGGTTTACAACTCAAAACGTATGACTTTCGACGAAGCCAGCAAACTCATCAAGAAGGGCGACATCATCCGTCTCCGAAAGGAGTTGCAGGACAAACTCAACCCCAATACGGCGAATCAGTATTCGTGGACGTTGCTGATGATTGCTGCGCTGGAAGGAAACACCAGCATCGGCTCCCTACTCATAGAGAGTGGCGCTGAACTGGACCGACGGAACAAGTTTCATGAAACCGCTCTTTCGTTAGCTACGCACGGTGGCCATTCATCATTTGTCGGTCTCCTTTTGACTGGTGGTGCGTCATTGGAATGCCACCCCTTTGGAAATAACTTCGATGTTTGGTTGAATTGGGCGTGCCAGTACGGGCGTTGCACCGAAAAGATTCGAGAACGCTTTGATAAGGAGCGGAAAACCAGGGCCGAGCGAGACCATGCCCAAGACCAGTTGGCGTGAGCAGACTTATCATCCGCCAATCGGCAAGCGCCTTATTAAGGCGGAAACCGTCCATGTGGATTTTTGGGTTCCCGATAAGGCTTTGGCGCCGGATTCCACTTCTACGATAAGCGTTTATCGGGACTGACCTCGGCTACCACGAGGTGCAAACCTGTGTGCTTTACAATACAAAGTTCTCTGTGTATAGTGGCCCCGGAGGCGGCTATGCTTCGTTTCACATTTCTCCTCGGGCTCTGCGCGTCGCTGCTCGTGGCCTGCCACCAACAGCCGCCCGACTCCCCACTGATCCAGGCTGCGCGGACTGGTTCGCTCGACACGATTAAACTCCTCCTCGACTCCGGCGTCGACATGAACCTGCCCGGACCAACGGGAGACGACTGGGACGCGACACCGCTGCAGCACGCGATCCTCGCGAGACAGTCTGGTGCGGTCCGGCTTCTTCTGGATCGCGGCGCCGATCCGAATCGTGTCGTCGGCCCGCATGCCCCGGCACCGCTGCTGCTGGCGGCGGGCGATACCGATCCCACTTTCGTTAACTTGCTCCTCGCCCACGGAGCAGACCCCGCAATCGAAGGCGAAAGCGGAGTCACACCGCTGTCTCGTGCGGTCTCGGCCGGCCCGATCAACGGACCGGACCGCCCGATGTTCGGGGGCTGCCGCGTCGAAACAGTCCGTGCGCTGCTCGCGCACGACCCCGCGCTTCGCGTAAAGCGCAATTCCGCTGGGAACAACGCGATCTGGTGGGCGCGCTTCCAGAGGTGTCGGGACGTGCTGAGATTGATCGGCGAGTAGCCGACCACCACTGAAAAAATTTTGCATTCTATTCGGATTCCATTCAGGTGAGGCAGGTGGGCTGCGGCATATCGATTACCCTTGGTGTCTGAACCAACTCCTGGCAAGTCAGCACGCCTTACCGGAACTTGAAATACATTTGCCCGGTTTGCGCTTTATCAGATGGACTGGCGGTTCCAGTTTAGTTAGTGATGCCTATGGATTTGCCAGTTTTCGGTGATGCTCGAGCGCTTCACTTGCGTCCAGAATGCAATTCAGGCCCTCGACTCAGGGTCTGCCGAATTCGACGTCACGAACTTTGGGTCGTCCATCCTCCAAAGTAATAATGGTTATCACGGCTTCACTGTAGACGCCGCCTCCGATACTCACATACACCCATCCCAAGTCCGAAGGCTGTTTGGCTGGCCATTCCGTCATACTTTGTACTACCGTGACAGGTCCAATCGCCCCCCAGTCGGTTGGGACAATCGCTTCAAAGGCCGTACGTAACCGTTCCGCCGAAATACGCCTCTGGTAGTCTTGGGATGTGATCGTATACGCCCGATCGTAGTCCCGTTCTGTTAGCGCTTCCGTAAATTGAAACGCAACTTCGCAATAATCGAAACCGCTGGTATTGGCCATTGGCAACTCTCCGCCCGAGCACCCCGAAAACAGCGAGACAACCCAGCGCCGGCGAGTGCCAGAGTGTCGGTCAGTTCGAGTTAAAAGCTGAACTGGAAAGGGGTATCAGTTACAACGGGTTTACCGTCTTTCACCGCCGCCTTGCATTTCCATTTTTTCAGTGTATTTATCACTGACTCATCCAAGCCTAGGCCCGGCCCCCTAAGGACACGGATGTGCGTGAGACTGCCGTCCAACTCAACGATAGCGTCCGCTAGAACGGCGCCATGAAAATTTGCCGCCTTTGCTTCCCTTGTTAGGGGAGGGTTCGGCCTGTATGTGCAGACCGGCAAGCTCACGCCGTTCATCCCTGCGGCGACGGGTTTGTCGCTAGAGCTACCTTTATTTGGGGTAGGACCCGAAGGCGTGGAAGGAGTCTGCGATTGCAAGGGCTCCGCATGCCACAGAACTATTAGGAACGTGAGGCAGAGTACCGATAATGCGCTGTAGCCCTTCATGCGCCGGATTCTAGCATAATAGGTGCGGGACCAATGTTTTGTGGCTAAACCTCTCGTTCATGAAGTCTCAGTGCCCGCACGCCTTGTCGGACATCAAGTGGCTAGTACCTTCCGAGCAGCATCATTCCTTAACGCACGTTTGAATGTAACGGAGCAGTGGATAACTCCCACGCCCAAATAGCTTTTCGTTTTGGCCCAAGACGAAGTACAGCCTGCCCCACGGAAAAACAAAATGCTTTAGGCGCAGGCAACCGATTGCACCTCTTCTCCAGCGGAGGAGCCGTCGATAGTGGACCGTTCCATCCGGTATTTCAACAACTGCAAGGGAAGCGTAGAAAAGGATGCCAAGAATCAGAGGAACGAGAAAAATCAGCCGTGCCCAACGGAATTTGCCGGACCAGAAAACGAACGTAGCTCCCAAGAAGTTCATTGGAGCATAGTACTTGAGAACGAAGACGCTTAAAGGATGGCTGCGGAGCGTGTCTGAAATGTTTCATACCACGCGACCGTCGGTTGTCCCAGATTAGTTCGCCTTGCCGGGGTCCGATGATGCAAGGGACAATTCCACTTCTCCGGTAGCTGCGTCTATCAGGACTAGGCTTCTTGGACAAAAGCTTTCAGGAATATCTTAAACTCGGTTGCGACGCGCGCGGGTAATTCATTGGCGGTCTTCTTGGGCAGAAGGTCGTGGCCCGCGCCGTCAACTTCCAACACGACGTGTGGTGCGGGGATCAACTCCAGAGCGGAGCTCATTTCAGAGGTCGTGCCAAATGGGTCGCGCGTGCCGTGAACGAAGAACGTGGGCGTAGTCAGTTTTGGGAAATGGCTGGTGCGAAGTTGATTCAGATTTCGCGGAGGATGAAGCGGATACGAGAACACAAGCAAGCCATCCGCCAATTGGGGCTCTTCCGAGGCGAGCATGGTCGCCTGTCGCCCGCCGTAGGAATGGCCACCCAGAAACGTCCGACTATTTTTCTGCTCTCGCATGATCGAGACGGCACGGCGCAGTCCATCCCGGTCACGGGCGGCGTTGGCGGGCGAAGGCGGTCCATGCGGACGCTCGCGGCGGAAGGGCAGGTCGAACCTCAAAACAGTGAACCCCGACTCGGCGAGAGCATTGGACATCTCTACCAACAGTTTCGACTGGCAGTCTGCGCCGGCGCCATGAGTGAGTACAATAGCCTTTCCAGTGGGCCGCTCCGGCACGTGTACGTAGCCATGAATCGCGGGGTCACCGTTAAGGTCATCAAAGAGAATAGACATGAAGTTGCAAATCGTGTGGATGTCCGAAGAACGAGTTTATTCGCCAGCAGCGACTCCGTCAAATGTCCGGCAGCATTAATCAGACTTATGGTTTCTTGTTAGCTGCCTCGGCGAGGTCAGTCCGATAAAACGCGGAAACCGTACATGTGGATTTCAAGTTTTCGGTAAGCGTATCGGGAGTTGACCCGGAAATTCTGCTATAGAATTGTGGCGACAGGCCAGAACATATCCATGGACGAGTCCAAAACGATGCGTGTTCGTGCAGACTTTAATGGGCTATGCGGTGAACTGCTTTGCCTTTCCCACAAAGACACGTTGTGAGGACGCGGACGGAAGTCTGGTCACTTTGCAGGCGGGGATGGTTCTGACCGCGTTCGACGAAGATGCAGATGAGAATGGGAATCGTGATGACTTAATCGCATCCGGCACGGTCGAGCGGTCACCTTGGCGGCTTCGATGCAACGGGTCGCGTTGGGCTCTAAGGATTGACGGAAATGGCGTAAGGCATGAATCAGATCTGCAAGGCAGCACCTAATCCCACATCTCCGGTACGCCGACTTAGCAACTTGGGCCGAACGTCAGAAGAATGCCAACTCGTATTGTTCTTATCGCAGGTGGGAGAAGAATCCGAGCAGCTCGAAATAGACTGCCACGGCAACGACGAATGCTCCGCAAATCCTAAACCAGATGAACGTAGATTTATAGTTCATGACGGTTCCAGCATTGCGAGCGCCGGGTAGCATCTTCCATTTCGGGAATCGGACATACTTCTGAGCGGCCCAATAGTTCATTGCCAATGAAAGTGGTTTGGCCCAAATGAACAGGCTGGCCCCTAACAGGACCACGAATGCGTCAACGGCCAATTCGAAGATATTCATGATCTTTCTCGTCGCATCGCTTGATTCCCCATCCATGAGAAGGCCAAAAAGAGTCACTCGCCTGATTTTGTCCCTCGCTTGTGGAAGACCAGAGTGTCATTGAAAGCCACACCTTTTTAATCGTCATCGTTTTCCCGTCCTTTGAGATTACCCGCACGCTGGTGGCGGTGATTTTGCCGTCTCTCTTTGTCGTGGTCTTGGCAGTGTAGGCGTCGACCCGCTCTTGCGCGATAGTTCCGACCCGCGGATTACCCGCCACTGGGTAGTCCTTGCCGTCGTAGGCCCCGGTGTACTCAACGTGGAACGACTTTCCGTCTGCGAAAACGGCCGTGCCCGTGAAATGGATGGTGCTACCGTCGATCTTGTAAATGCGTGTGTCACCCCTCCGTGCCGGTCCCGGATCGTACTTGGAAGCCGCAATATCAAGGTCCCAGGTGCCGTCCAGTAGATCACCAGCCAAGACGACGACCGGCAATGTGAAGATCATCGCAAGATAGCAGGCACCGATACGCAAGATTGTTCGCATGACATTCTCCCTCGCCGTGGCCGGCGGAATTTTATCACGTGGTATCCGTAGAGAACTGCGAAGGGTTCCAGTGGCGGCGTGCCAACTCCTGTAAGTCTTACCGGACAACTGGTTGGCAACCCAGCTTATTCCGCTTGAACCAGAATGCGTTTGATTTCCGCGGTTCATCGCTTCTGGTACGGGTGGAAGATGTAGTCCTTCGCCTTTACGGCCGTGTGGCACGCGTGGCCGCAGTCTGAGGGGCTTTTGGGATCGGCCGTGAATTTGTCTGATGCGGCTTCGTAGTTGAACACCGCGTATCCCCACCCGCCGCTTTTCGGAAATCTCTTGCTGTCCTTTTCGATGACGAACGCCTGGGTAAAGACGTCTGGCACATCCACGACGAAGGGGGCCTCCGTGCTCTTCTTCGGCTTCCACTGGAGCTTCACGATCATGGAACCATCCGGGAATGACTGGCCGTTGCCCGGAACGCCGGTCTTGTACGCCTTGATCATCGTCGGATTGGCGACGATCACCTTGAGCACTTCGTCGGTCCGGGCCGAAGAGACCACCGCCCAGTCCTCGTATCCCCTGAAATCGGAGAACGCGATTCCGCTCGGCGATTTCAGCAAGTATTTGTCCTGCGCGTAAACGCCCGCAGCGCCGAGGACTGCGAGCACTGCTGTAGCTATCGCGATCGTGAGCTTGCTTTTGCTCTTCATGGCTGATCCTTTCTTAATGTTAGTCAGAATTTCCGTTTTGACCGCTGGATTCGGCAGAGCATATCACACCCCAAATTCTTGATCCTCCGAAGCGCAGTTTTCTCGGGGAGCTTTCTTTTGCCGCTGCCAAGCGCCAAATTCCACCCACGCGAAAAACCGGTAGCTGCTTTTTTTTGTTGACCTCCAGGCCGCCTGCTTTGTGGAAGCGTTTAGTCGGATACCCGCGTGCGGAATATTTTGTGTCAAGTCTCTTCTGGGTAGCCGTAGGGACATCCCTGGTTCGTTCTGGCCAACTTCCGCTTCGCCGGCTGTCCTGGGATGATCGGCAGGACTGCGCCGGTTTGCGTGATCTGCCACGACGAGGAACCTCGCTCCGGAACATACGGGAATCGGCCTGTCATGGCTTCAGACCTCGACGTCAATCACTGCCAGCGATATGATTTAGAAGGGCACGACGGGGCGCGACCGATTTGAGATGTCGGCCGCATCCTGGTGGGTCACTGATACGGACCGATGCAAAGACGGCGGCGTTTGCCCTAATTGAGCACAAGGAGCACACGAACATGAAGCCAAAGAACACGATCTGCCTCTGGTTCGACAAAGACGCGCATGAGGCGGCGCGCTTCTACGCCGCCACCTTTCCGGATAGTAAGGTAACCGCGGTTCACGAGGCTCCCGGTGACTATCCAGGCGGCAAGAAGGGCGATGTGCTGACGGTGGAGTTCACCGTTCTGGGCATTCCCTGTCTCGGTCTCAACGGCGGCCCAACGTTCAAGCACACCGAAGCCTTTTCCTTCCAGATCGCCACAGAGAATCAGGAAGAGACGGACCGTTACTGGAACGCGATCGTCGGCAATGGCGGAGCTGAAAGCGCGTGCGGTTGGTGCAAGGACCGCTGGGGCCTTTCCTGGCAGATCACCCCGCGCGCGTTAACCGATGCGCTTACGGCTGGTGGCGGTGAGGCAAAGCGTGCCTTTGAAGCGATGATGACGATGAAGAAAATCGACGTCGCCGCCATCGAGGCAGCGCGACGAGGCTGACCTGAACACGCCGACACGTCGTTATACGCCCTGGATCACGCGCAAGCCGGAAGTTATCGACCAGTGCGTCGGATTAGCATCGACGCACGCCCGAGGTTTACGATTCAATTCCGCGTGTTGACAAGTTGCCCGATGTTTTCGCGCCGAACCAATTCTACGATTGCCGCGTTTACCAGGACTTTTGACCGGCATCCGCTTCCGTCGGTGACAGAGCGTCCGTCCACAGAGTAAACTCACAGTTATGGTCGTGACAAATTTCGACAAATCGCTCTCGGAATTGAAAAATGAAACTGTACGCGTCGCGGCGGCAAACTGCTACACCGATTTTAGGGCCTCCGTGCAACTGCTTTTTGGCAATGGCACAAGGCTCCGTGCGGATTACTGGCGCGTCAAAAAGAACGGCTCGGCAAGCAGAAGCAGTTTCGATCATGAGCAAAAATATGGATCACCAGCACCAATAGATGCCGTCGAAGACTTGAAGAGTCAGCTAGGAGACAAAGTCCTAATTGATGTGCGGCTGGACAAGGAAACCGGCGACTTGCTCTTTCGATTTTCTGATGGAATCAATTTCCACGTGCTCAACTTCACCGCTTATGAAGTTTGGGAAATCCATTTTCCTGATGGTACAGGCGAATACTCCAACTACATCTATCAATTCCCCGCGGCCAACTCCTGATTAAGTTGGCTTATCGTAAACTTGAATCGACATGGACGGTTTGCGCGTTTATCAGGCACATCCCAAGCGCGCAATTAATCTGAGGCAGCGATAGAATTGCAACATGGAAACGGAACTCACCGTTGGCCAACAGAAAGTCGTGTTCGACCGAGAAGCAACGGTCGAATTGTATCGCCAGACAATCACCGACCCGGGCGCTGACACTTGCGTCTGCATCCCTTGCAAGAATTTCGCGGCCCAGCGCGGTAAAGTATTTCCCGCCCCGTTCGACCAATTTCTGCGGTCACTAGGTATTGATCCATTCAAAGAGTGGGAGGCATTTGGCTTGGATTTTGGCGTCGATCCGAACGGACATCTCTATGGGGGATGGTTTTTATTTATCGGTGGGCTAGTCGAGGGGGGCGATAAGCAGCCTGAGCCGCAGCAGCAGAAACCTTTTGCCTACTGGTTCACGGCTTCTTTCCCTACTGGCACGCTTCCGATTGGTCCGAAATATTGTGCGGTGGAGTTTCTTGCTCGAATCCCTTGGGTTCTACCGAAAGCGCCCTAGCCGCGTTGCCGATAACTTGGGCACCAAGCCAGTCCGGTAACTTAAAAATCCACATGGACGATTACGGCGTTTACCAGGACTGTCCGCGAGTTTATTGTAGAGAGCCATGATAGAGCTTAGAATCACCTGGCTATGAAAGTCGTTCGCTACTGTCTATTGACCGCCCTATTCAGTCTGACTCTTGCGTCAAATAGTTTTTCGCAAATTTCCTCAAGACCTGAAGTTGGTCAATGGGTTTGGTTTGGAAATTGCATCCCTGCAAATATGATGGAAATCGACGTGCTTTTGGACGGCAAGACGATTTATCGTAAGCAATTCTCACTTTGTCGAACGGGACCCGATGGCACCTTAACCGAAAAACAGCAGAGAATTAGAGCTTTCCATATCTCCGGGGGGCACACGCTCCAAGGCGTATTTCACACAAAGGCAACGGAACAAATTGAGGGGAATATTTGGATGGGGGCCGCAAGCGAAAATGATCTAGTACTCGGGGTGTCGTTCGCAACGAAGCGTCAAGTGTTGCTAAATGCTCTTCACATTTTAAAACCACATCAGCCAACTGAGTCGGAACTGGATAGCGGTGTTCTGGTGAGAACATTTCCACTTCCACAGAATGTCAAAGCAAAAAACAACAACAATATTGAGCCCCAATAAGTTGGCAAACCGGAAACCTAAAATTCACATCTCCGGTAAGCGCGTTTACCGGGACTTAGGCAATCAGTTTTGGTTACGAGTGAGGTCGCCCAGTCGTTCCTTGTGACGCCTCCACTGGTGTATTCAGTGGGAGCTTGCAATGAAGACACCGCCGGACCAGCGTGTTATAACCCCACCATTGCGAGTCCGCGAAGAACGGGTTTCCGCAGCGTGGACACTTGAACCTGATAAACCAGTTCCCGGCGATAACAGCAAAAACCATCCATCCGAAGGCCAAGATAAATGCAGGAGTGGCGGTTCCAAAAAGCCAGACAGTCGCCTGTGCGAGCAGGAATACCATCGGTACAAATCCAAGGACGGCAAAGAGGCTCAGATTCCTGCGTCTGCGATAGTCACGCCACGGATCGGTTTCCGGCTCAAAGACGCGATTCATGTCCCGCGGATTCTATCTCAAGTCACACGCTCGAATTAGACCGAATGTTCTTCTACCTCCTGATTTGTCGGCAAACCGGACAATGAGATCAAGTTTCCGATTAGCGCGTTGATCAGGAGTTGACCCAGAGTGCTGAAACAGGCTGTTAGATGTTTGCCTTTGACCGGATTGTTGAAATCATATCTTTGTCCAGCCTGAACGAATCGGAAGCGTTAGGCCTAACGAAGTATATTCTTCCCCATGGGAAAGCGAATCGACGCGGTCTGATGTACCCGTACACCCAAGACTCGCCGCATTCCCGGATTTCTGAATAGGGCAGCGCGTGCCAGCGAATCCATCTCCGATATTTAACTTCTTTGCCTTCCAATTTAACTCGCGTCACACTCAGGAAAAAAGCGCCAAGGACGACGAAGCCAAGGCAAACGATTCCGGTACCGTAGGGGTGTTGCCTGTTGAATAGGAGAAGGCCAAACCCGCAAGCAAATAGTCCAAACCAATACTTGAACACCAGGGCGGCACTATTGAGCGAGTTTTCGCGGGCATTCATACGCCCTATTTAAACACCTTTGTCTGAGAGGCGAAAGCAACGAGCTTCTCAACTCCCGATTAGTTCTATAAAAGGGGAAGTCAAGAAAAAACACATCTCCGTCGGCTGGAAGTTTTCTTGCTTCGCAGCCCACTTGATCGAGCGAGATTTGTGCTGACCTACCGCGCCATATGCTCGGTTGCTGACCGATAGTGCCCAGCGA
>DATHFT010000135.1:0-81921 GCA_035317965.1 Saccharimonadales bacterium (SeqCode)
TTTGCCCTTGTCGCCGCCAGCCTTCAGGTCGGCGATGACCGAAGCAATCGTCATGTCCTTGCGCGCTGCGGCCAGATCATCGGCGCTGACCAGTTTGTAACTTGCCGGGCGGTCGGTCGAGCTGGCGGCAAGTTGCAGCAATTCGCTGAGTTCGGAATCCGTGAGGTTTTCGCACGCCGCCTGCTGATAGTTGGCCAGCAGTTTGCGCAGATACGTTTTCACTTGGGTGGATTGCTGCTGCGTGGCACCCTTGGAAATCACCGCGCGCGCGATGGCCCAGAACGCATCCATCGTTTGCGGAGGGGCCATGGCCAGGTAGGCCTGACCCAGGCGGTAGCTCGAAATTGCATCGTCGGGAGTTAGCGTCAGCACCGCTTTATATGCCTGGACCGCCGCGGCATAGTCTTTCAGGATCATCCCCGTCTGCGCCGCGGTGCCCGAGAAATAGATCTGAATCTTCTGCTTTTGGGCGGCGAAGTCGGCGTCCGACATGTTTTCCGGCTTCTTCAAATCCTCCAGCGCCTTCAGGCCTGCTACCGCCGCATCATGCGCGGCCTTGGCTTGCGCCGGGTCTGTCGAATTCATGGCGTTGTAGGCAAATGCGCGGGCATACAGGGCCTGATACTTTGCTCCGGCATCCACCTTTTCGCCGAGCGCCACTACCTTGTCGGCGTATTCGATCACTTTCGGATAATTCTTCAACTGGCTGTAGGCTTGGTAATAAAGCGGATAAACAAAGTTCAATAGTGCTGAATTCGGATATTTTGCTACAAAATCATCCAGCTCCTTCACCTGCGAAGCGGGATTTTTGTCCGCCGCGGCTGCTTGATAGGCGTTGTACTCCGCCATGGTGTAAGGCTGTTTAGCCGCGCCTGCGTCTTGACCTGCCGCAGGTGCGGCCGCCGCCTGTGCGTTTGCATTGGGCGCCGTGCCAACCAACAGGCACGTAGCCGCAAACGCTGCCAAGCTCGCCACTCGCTTTAGTCCGTTCATTCCCATTTCTCCTCGCTCAAACCTTGAGCATGAGTGTTTCTCTTCCGGTGCACCCCGGAATAGTTCTGCGGGGAATCACTTTGCTTCTGAAATCCTTGGGATTATAAGAAAACCAGCCTGCCATTCGCAAGACGTTACCTTGCATAAACTTGACGATTGCGAAGAAATTTACAAATGGTTGGCTGCTTCTCATGTGCGTCCCCAACATCCAAGGGACCCCAAGCCTTGCTAAATGCCCTGATGGTACGATGAGTGTCGCACAAAAAGAGTGGCCCGCACGAGGAAGAATTATCATGGCTCAAATGGAGAAAACAAATACGGAGAATCGGGTATCGGCGGGTCCCAGTGGCCGTGTCGCAGTTGTGACAGGTGGGAGCCGCGGGATTGGCCGCGCCGTAGCCCTGCGGCTCGCTGCGCTTGGATATTCGGTCGCCATCTGCGGACGGGATGAAGCCGCGCTGGAACAAGCTCGCCAGGAGATCTCACAATCCGCCGCACCGGTTTTGTCTCTTTCGTTAGACGTCACCCATTCCGATAAAGTGTCCGCAGCTGTTCGCAAAGTCGAAGAAACTTGGGGCCCCATAAGCGTTCTCGTAAACAGCGCCGGCATCGGCGGATTTGGTCCTGCTCATCTGCAGTCGGAAGCCGACTGGGATCGCGTCCTCGACACCAATCTCAAAAGCGTCTTTCTGCTTTCGCGCGCCGTGGCTCCTTCCATGATTCAGCGCGGCGCGGGCGACATCATCAACATCAGTTCACTTGCCGGGCATAGTGCCTTTGCCGGCGGCGGACTTTACTGCGCTTCGAAATGGGGACTGCAAGGTCTCAGCGCCTGCATGGCCGAAGACCTGCGTGAACATGGAGTTCGCGTCAGCGTCATCGCGCCGGGCAGCGTGGCAACCGGATTCTCTGGCCGCGGCCCGAAAGATCCCCGAAAGACACTGGCGGCCGAGGACGTGGCCCACGCGGTTGCCGCGATCGTCACGCAAAGCCCGCAAAGTTTTATCAGCGAAATCCAGTTAAGACCCCTGCGAAAGTAGGCGGTTTTCCCGGTCTGGCAATTTTCCTCTTGACAACTGTTGTTATAACGACTATTGTGTGTGCATGCTTTCACGAACCAGAAGCGCCGCTCCCCCGCTTGAGGACCGCATTTTCGTCACCCTGCTCAAGGTTGCCGATATCTTCGCCCTGGAGTCTGAACAATTTCTTAAATCCGTTGGACTGACCGGCGCGCAATACAACGTTTTGCGCATTTTGCGCGGCGCCGAGCCCGAAGGCTTGCCTTGTCGCGGCATTGGCGATCGCATGATCTCGCATGATCCGGACATCACCCGCTTGCTGGACCGCATGGAAAAACGCGGGCTCATTACCAGGGAACGGCAAACCGATGATCGTCGGGTTGTGAAGACCCGCATCACACCGGAAGGATTGGCGATTCTGAAACCTTTGGACGAACCTGTGCACGCACTTCATAGGCAGCAGTTTCAGCACATGCCGGCGTCGCGGCTCAAGGCGCTCGGCGAACTGCTCGATGAGGTACTCGCGCGCGAGGAAAAGTAGTCTGTTTTTTGAGTGCAAGTAAAATAAATGAAGTGAAACGAGGAGAAAATCATGGCTAAGCACCTTGCAAAAGCTGTCTTCGCGGCGATCCTGGCCGCGATGCTGACGATGTCCGCATCGGCGGCGACTTCCACCTGGCAGATTGACCCGCTGCATACGGCTGCCGCATTTACCGTAAAGCACATGGCCATTTCCACTGTGCGTGGACAATTCAAAAACGTCACCGGCACCGTGATTCTTGATGAATCCGACATCACCAAGTCCACAGTCAACGTAACCATTGACACTACCACCGTCGACACCGGCGAACCCAAGCGTGACGCCGACCTGAAGAGCGACAATTTCTTTGACGTTGCAAAATTTCCCACCATGACTTTCAAATCCAAAAAAGTGGAACAAGTCAGCCCCGGAAAACTCAAAGTGACCGGCGACCTCACCCTGCACGGCACAACGCGAGAGGTGGTCCTCGATGTGGAAGGCCCTACCGCCGCGATCAAAGACCCTTGGGGCATGCAGCGCTCTGCCGCTGGCGTTTCCACAAAAATCAATCGCCAGGATTTTGGCGTGAAATGGAACAAGACTCTCGATAACGGAGGCATGGTGGTCAGCGATGATGTCAACATCACCATCGATGTTGAAATGACCAAAAAGTGAGCCGCTCGGAGGAAGCATACGCACTGCTTGGCCGGGCGGCAATGCTGTATGCCGCCCGCGCCAAGCGATTCATCTAATCCGCAGCACCAGCTTGAAAGGAAAAGTTCATGCACAATCCTGCACCCACGGAACATCCCGTTCACGAAGTTATCCAGAATCGCTGGAGTCCCCGCGCATTTGGCGACCAGTCCATTCCGGGCAGCGTCCTGCGCAGTCTGTTTGAAGCCGCCCGCTGGGCCCCTTCAAGCAGTAACCAGCAACCTTGGGCCTATATCGTCGCCACCAAGGATGACCGGGAGAATTTCGACAAGATCTTAAGTGTGCTTGTGCCGTTCAACGCAGGATGGGCCAAAGAGGCTTCAGCGCTGGCGATTGCTGTTGCTGAGCTGAAGTTTACCAACGGCAACCCCAATCGCAATGCCTACTACGATGTCGGCGCCGCCTCTTTACAGCTGTCCATCGAGGCCACCGCGCGGGGTTTGGTTGTCCATCAAATGGCCGGGTACGATCCTGAAAAAGCCCGCCAGGTTTTCGACATTCCCGCCGACTGGGACGCGATTGCCGCCATGGCGATCGGGTATCCTGGCGATCCGACGTCTCTTCCAGCCCCTCTCAAGGAACGCGAGGTTGCTCCCCGCTCACGCAAACCACTCAGCTCATTTGTCATGACAGGCAAGTGGGGTCATACTGCTCCATTCATCAGCAAATAACCATTTTCAGGGGACCCAGTTCGGCGCCATGCACAAGACCATCGAATTTATTCTCGTACATGGCTACGTGGTACTGCTGGTATGGGTCTTTGCTGAACAAATCGGCCTTCCCATTCCCAGTCTTCCGCTCCTGCTGGCTGCCGGAGCGCTCGCTGGCACCGGGCATCTCAGTTTCTTTCTTTCACTTTTCATTTGTATTTTCGCAGCCGTTGCTGCGGACTCGATCTGGTATCAGCTCGGCCGCATCAAGGGCATTCGAATCCTGCAGATTCTTTGCAAAATATCCCTGGAACCCGATTCCTGTGTCCGCCGCACGGAAGGTGTTTTTTCCACCCAGGGTGCTCGGTCTTTGCTGGTCGCCAAATTTTTCCCGGGGCTCGGCACCGTTGCGCCGCCACTTGCCGGAATTTTCCATTTGCCACTCGGCAAGTTCCTGCTTTTCGACGCCGTCGGTTCCCTGCTGTGGGCGGGCGCGTTTCTCGGAATTGGCTACTTATTCAGTGACCAGATCGAAAAGGTTGCCGAGCACGCTGAATCGCTTGGCAGCGGCCTGCTTGTGCTGCTCGTCGCCGCACTCGTCAGCTATGTTTCCTGGAAATATATTGCCCGCCAGCGGTTTATCCGGGAGCTTCGCGGCTCACGCATGACGGTGGACGAGCTTAAAGAGAAAATTGATGCTGGCGAAGAACTCGCCATTGTCGATCTACGGCATGCGTTGGATTTTGCCGCCGACCCAGAAACCATCCCCGGCGCATTTCGCATGGATACAAAAGAATTGCAGGACAAGAACGATACCCTGCCGCGCGATCGAGAAATCGTTTTGTACTGCACTTGCCCGAACGAAGCAACCAGCGCCCGCATGGCCATCTTACTGCGCAAGCAAGGAATCAAGACCATCCGTCCGCTGCAAGGCGGGCTGGACGCGTGGCGCGATCGCGGCTACCCCATCACCCGCCACGAACCGCTAAAACAGCTTCCTTAAACAAAAAGGCCGGGAAAATTCCCCGGCCGGCCATTGTTGGAACGGCTGTGTTCCTACAAACGCGGCAACACAATTCCGCTTTGTGCCTGATATTTCCCCTTCTTATCCTTGTAGCTCACTTCGCAGACCTCGTCGGACTCGAAAAACAGCACCTGGCACAATCCTTCGTTCGCATAAATCTTCGCAGGCAGCGGCGTCGTGTTGCTGATTTCCAGCGTCACGTACCCTTCCCACTCGGGCTCAAACGGCGTGACGTTCACAATAATTCCGCACCGGGCATAGGTCGATTTGCCCAGGCAAATGGTCAAAACATTTCGCGGGACCCGGAAATACTCTATCGAGCGGGCCAGCGCGAACGAATTGGGAGGGACCAGGCAGACCTCGCCCTTATATTCCACCAGCGAGCGCGGGTCGAAATTCTTCGGATCGACAATCGTGGAATTTACATTGGTGAAAATACGGAATTCGTCCGCCACTCGGATGTCGTAACCATAGGATGACAATCCATAACTGATTACGCCTTCGCGCACCTGCCGGTCCGTGAACGGCTCAATCATTTTATGCTCCAGCGACATGCGCCGGATCCAATGGTCTGGCTTGACGGACATCCATTCCTCCTTGATTCCTGCTCGCTAAAATTTGCCTAGCAGTTATTGCAAAATTGCGTGCTAAAAAGAGGTTCAGTGTAGATTACTCAACACGTCTTGACAACCCGCTGCGCACCCTCTAGCATCGGGCCACTGATGCGAGGAGGCTCGCGTGATTAAGTTGGACATCGTAAACGCTGTGGTGACCGCAACGAACATCAGCCGTACCAAAGCGGAACAGGCCGTTGAAACCATTTTCGAGTCTCTTAAACAGGCTCTGGGCCGTGGTCAGCGCATCGAACTTCGCCGCTTTGGCGTCTTCAGTGTGAAACCTCGCAAGACCGGCATCGGCCGCAATCCCCGCACCGGCGAAGAAGTCAGCATTCCGCCTGGAAAAGCGGTCCGCTTCAAGCCTGGCAAAGAGCTCCAGGGCCTGGAAGACGCCAAACCCGCGGAATAGTTGCGCCTAATCGCCGTTTTTATTGGCCACGCGAATTCCTGTATCCATCGAGGCAAACTGGCGCAACTCCTCCGTTTCATGCTGTACTAGAGGTGTTGGGGGAATTGCGTCGCGCTCTCGTCTTGCCTGCAAATCGGGAGGACTGGCTCAGCTGGAAAGGCCCGAGTTTCAAGCGCACCATATGAGTTCAAATTAGCCGTCAGTCGTATTCCAGAAAACCAAGTCCCGCATGACGACCCCGCCTTCAGACCAGGAACTCCATCTTGCTTCCCTTCGAGCGGACTGGCGCGCGCATTGGTCTCAGTTTTCCCGGGTCGACCGTCGGCACCCTCCACAGAAGTCTCTGGTCCTCGCCATCGTGCTGTTTCTGCTGACGCTTGGCACTTGCCTTGCCGCGGGCACGCAATTCGCCCGCGCCTTCGCGCAAGACCAAGCGGCCTCGACCGAAGAATTCACGCGGGCTTTTACCCTGTTCTATAAAAACCCCGCCGCCCTCGTGGAAGGCCTCCCGTTTGCTCTAACCCTGCTGGCCATTCTTCTGGCCCATGAACTCGGCCACTATTTCGCCTGCCGGCACCACCACATTCACTCCAGTTATCCGTTTTTCATTCCCTTCCCGTCTCTCATCGGCACTTTTGGCGCTTTCATCTTAATCCGCTCACCTATCCGCACGACTCGCGCGCTGTTCGACGTGGGCGCCTCCGGACCACTCGTTGGCTTTGCGTTTGCGATCCCCGCCCTGATCTACGGAGTACTCCACGCCAAGATTGTTCCCGGCATTGCCCATTCCGAGTCCGCCGAATTCATTTTCGGTTCGCCGCTCATCGTCCGCCTGGTTTCCGCACTTCTCCATCCTGGTGTTTCGTCCAGTTTTCTCCTGCTACATCCCGTCGGGCGGGCCGCCTGGGTTGGTCTCTTCGCCACCTCCCTCAACCTACTGCCGACGGCCCAACTCGACGGCGGCCACATCGTTCGCTCGCTCAATCCAAATCTCCATCGCTACCTAACTCTTCTGGTTCCCTTCGCGCTGCTGCCCCTCGGCCGTTTTTTCTGGCCTAGCTGGTACATTTGGGCCGCCCTACTGTTCGGAATCCGGTTTCTGCGCATCGCTCCGGTCCACGATCCAGTCCCGCTCGACCCGCGTCGCCGCTTCGCCGCGTTTCTCTGCCTCATTGTCTTTCTTCTCTCCTTCATGCTGGCCCCCATTTCCGGCATGTAATAGTCCTTTCGGGGGATTCCACGTCATGGCCACCTGGCGCGGAGAAGGTGGGCGGTCCGTGTCGCCAGTAAACTCTTGGAATTGAGTTCTGAAGTTCTTTTATGCCGGAGCGAGAGCTCCGGTTATGATGCTTCGCGGAGAGATAGCGCCGGCTCGAGGCGCGACCAAAGAATGCCGCCACTTGTTCGCACCATCCGGCTGCGTGATCTGCTGTTCCTCTTCATTGGCTCAGTCATCGGTTCCGGCATCTTTCTTACTCCTGGCCTGATTCTCCGCGATCTCGATGGCTCGGTCGGACTGTCCCTGCTGGTCTGGCTCGTAGGAGGCATCCTTTCGCTGCTCGGCGCTCTCACCTACGCAGAACTGGCGGCCGCCAACCCTGAAGCCGGTGGTCTCTATTGCTACATTCGCGACGGCTTCGGACATCTTCCTGCGTTTATGTACGGCTGGTGCCTGTTCCTGGTCATCGCCAGCGGCACCATTGCCGCTCTTGCTCATGCCTTCACACGGTACCTCGCAGAAGTTTTGCCACTGACCGGTTTCCAATCCAAAGTAATCGCTGTGCTCATGATTGCCGTCGTCACGGCGGTCAACGTTTGGGGCACGCGCAAGAGTTCTGACCTGCAAAACTGGACCACGCTCATCAAAGCCGGCATTGTGGTAGTCCTCAGCGCCGTCCTGCTCTCAATGGGACAACACGCCTCGGAACTCCCTCCAGCGCTCGGCACGACGCAGCACGGCTTCTCGCTCTTCTCGAGCTTCCTGCTGGCCATGATCGCCGTGCTATGGGCGTACGAAGGCTGGCAATTCGGCACCTACAGCGCCGGCGAAGTCATCGAGCCGCAAAAATGCTTTCCCCGAGCGTTTCTCCTCGGTTCGCTGCTTTTGGCTGGCCTGTATCTGATTGCGGTCGTCGGCTATCTCGTGGCACTCGGTCCTGCCGCAGCCACCGCGAGTGATGCGATCGCCGCCACCGCAGTCGCCGCTGTACTTGGCCATGGTGCCGGAAAGATCGTGGCCTTCACGATTCTCATTTCCACGTTCAGCGCCACCAACAGCGTCATCCTCACGGCGCCACGGGTTTTTTACGCCATGGCAAACGACAATCTCTTTTTCAAAAAACTCGCAGAGGTTCATCCCAAATTCAAAACCCCCGCGAGCGCCATTGTCGCTTTGGGGGCCTGGTCGGCTGTCCTGGCATGCGCCGGGAAATTCGCCGAACTTGCCAGCGGCGCTATCTTCATCGGCTGGATCTTCTATGGCCTCGGCGCAGCCGCCATCTTCCCCATCCGCCGCGCTTCAAAGGGTCTACCGATTCCTTATCGCGTCCCGGGCTACCCTTGGACTCCTGTTGTTTTCGTCTTGGCTGCCGCTGCCATCGTGCTGAACCCCATCTACCTGGCCTTCCGCGACCCTACCCAGTTCCGCTCCATAGCCGTAGCCTTGGTCCTGCTGGCACTCGGCCTGCCCGCCTACCTCTTTTGGCGCAAGCGATCGGCTCGGCCAGGCTGACCAGGGCCGCGTTCAGAGCCCGTCCGTTGCGGGGACTACAACAAACTCAACGGATCCATGTCCACCAGAACCGCAGTGTCCGGGATCGCCTGGGCATCGCAAAACGCCAGCGCTCCGGCCAGCAACCGGGTCAACAGCGACCGCTTTGGCGATTTCAGCAAGAATTGAAAACGATGCTCTTTCTTCAGACGCGCCAGTGGCGCCGTTGCCGGGCCCAAGATGCGTGCCCCTTTGCCGTCGTGCGGAGAAAAATATTCCGAAAGCTGGCGCGACCACTGAATCGCCTTCTGCAAATTCGTATCGCGCACAATCACGTTGGCCAGTGAGGTAAACGGCGGATACTGCATCAATCGCCGAAAATGCAGCTCGCGCTCGAAGAACGCGGAGTAGTCCTGCTTCACCGCATCTTGAATCGCATAATGGTCCGGATAGAAGGTTTGAATCAGCACGCGGCCGCGTAGTTCGCCGCGTCCGGCGCGCCCGGCGACTTGGGTCAGGAGCTGAAATGTACGCTCAGCAGCGCGAAAATCAGGGAGGCTCAGCGAAGAATCCGCGCTGATCACTCCGACGACAGTGACGCGCTGAAAGTCGTGGCCCTTGGCCAGCATCTGCGTGCCGACAAGAATATCCAGCGCCCCGCCGGCAAATGCGCCGAGGGTCTCCTGAAACTGCGCTTTGGTGCGCGCGGTGTCCCGATCAAGTCGCGCGATGCGCGCTCCGGGAAATTCCTTGCGCAAACGCTCTTCCAGGTGCTCGGAACCCTCGCCAAAAAAGTAAACGTACTTTGATTGGCACTTCGGACAAATCTTCGGAACCTGCTGGATGGAACCGCAATAGTGACACTCCAACCGGTTGCGGTGCTTGTGGTAGGTCATCGAAATGCTGCAATTCTCACATTGCACCGATGCGCCGCAACTTCGGCATAGCACGGACCAGGAATAGCCGCGCCGATTGATGAGCACGAGCGCCTGGGTTCGGTTCGCGAGCGCTTCTTGGATGCCTGCGTGCAGGATTGCTGAAATCGGACTGGTTTGATGCGTGGATTGAAACTCTTGCCGCAAATCGACGATTTCGACTCCCGCCAGCGACCGATTTTCCACGCGCGAGGCCAGCGTCAGCAACTCATATTTGCCATTGCGCGCATGGTGATACGTTTCCAGAGACGGGGTGGCGGAACCCAGCAGCGCGACTGCATTTTCCATTTTCGCACGCACGATCGCCACGTCGCGGCCGTGGTAGCGCGGAGTCTCTTCTTGCTTGTAACTATTTTCCTGTTCTTCGTCGACGATAATCAGTCCAAGATTTTCCACCGGCGCAAACACCGCCGACCGCGTGCCCACGACGACGCGGGCTTCCCCGTTTCGCACCCGCCACCATTCGCGCGCGCGTTCCAAATCGCTGAGTGCGGAGTGCAGAACGGCCACGCCTTCAAATCGCGCGCCAAACCATCCCCGGCACTGGCGCCCAATCCAGAGGGTCAAGGCAATTTCCGGGACCAGCACGATCGCCGTTTTTCCGCGCGCCAGCGTGTCCTGCACGGCGCGTAAGTACACCTCAGTTTTCCCGCTGCCGGTGACTCCAAAAAGCAGCTGCACGCCGAATTCGCCGAGTTCAAATCGAGCGCGAATTGCGGCAAATGCGCTTTTCTGTTCCGCATTCAATTCGTGCGCGGGAGGCGAATATCCAGCGTCAAACGGATCTTCGGCCGGATCAACGGGTTCTTCCCAGCTTTCCACAAATCCGTCGCGCAACAGTTTTTCAACGAATGCGCGGCTGACTCCGGCCAATTTCAGGAGTTTTGGCAACGGCAGCGGACCTCGTTCCGTTGTGAGCAATACGCGGAGGTGTTCCGTTTTCCCGTCAAGAGGAATGGCACTATTTTCCCCGCTCTGGTCAACGCCTTCGGCCGGCGGGGACACTTTCCAGGCAATGACACGTTGCGTCTTTCGTTTTCTTCCCGAAATGCTCTCGCGGACTTCGATCAGGCCGCGACGTTGCAATCTCTGCAACTCGCGGGATTCCGCGCCCAACTTCGCGGCCGATCGAGCGTGCAGAATTCCTTTTTTCGCCTTCAGCGTTGCCAGAAAGCGCACTTCGCTGCCGGAAAGTCCATGCGACAATTCTCCGCCGCTCAGGCTGTTTGCCGCCTCGTATCCCGCATTGGTCAAAATAATTTCGCGCTGGGACTTCACTTCCGTCACGGGCGGCAACATGGCTCGCAGCACTTCGCCGATCGGGGCCACGTAATATCCAGCCATCCACTGCGCCAACTCCAGGAGCCTGGGCGTCAGCGCCGGAACCAGGTCCAGGACCCGCGCGATGTCCCGGATTTTGGTTTCCGGTGGCGCACTGTCCGCCATTTCCACTACAACGCCTACCATCGACTTCTTGCGAAATGGAACGAGCACGCGACTACCCGGCTGCACGGCTGCCTGCAGGTCTTCAGGCACCGCGTAGGTAAAGGTCATACGCAGCGGCACGGCCAGCGCCACATTGCAAAAAGGAGCACTCATCGGCTAATTAGAAATATTCCCGCAAAAATGGAAACGATCCCGCACCTCTGCAAGCGCGCAACCGTCTCGCGAAGAAACAACGCTGCGAGCGCCAGCGTGACGGCACCGTACAGCGAAGCGAGCACCGTGACGACCGACACCTGTTCCACCTGCAAACCGCGATTATTCAGCACATAGGCGCTGGTATCCAGAACCCCCATCCCCACCATCTGCCAGCGCAGCGCTCCGATTCCTTCGCCAGCCGGCAAGCGTACCGGCAAGCGCCAGAGCAGCAAAATGGCCAGCGTAATGATGGTTCCCATAAAGCGAATCAACCAAACGGTGGCAAACGATCCGGTCTGCGGCACGGCGTGGAGGCCGAGAATCCAGAACAGGATGCCGAAGGTCACAGCGGAGCACAGCGCCCAGCCGAGGCCCTTTCCACTTCGCTGCTGCGATTCCAAATCGTCGGTGCTCGAAGATTTTTCTCCTCCCGCAACCAGCAACACGCCTAATAAAATGGCGATGATGCCGGCGATGCGAATGAAGGTAAGCTTTTCGCCGCTGAAGTACGACAACACGACCGTGAGGGCAGGCGCGCTTGCCGAAAGCGGCGCAACGACGGAAAGTTTTCCGATTTCAAACGCCTTGAAAAGCGAAAGGCTGGCAACGGTGTTCACGACGCCGGCCAGCAGCCCCCATATCCACGGTTGCCGGCCGGAGCCGTCGAATAGGTGCCCCCACTGATGGAATAGCAACAGCAAACAGGTGAGGAGCACAAATCCAAATCCCTGCATGTACAGCATGCAGCGCAACGCGCCTGCGCGTTTGGTGGCGAAACGCGCAATGAAATCCGAACTGCCCCAGGAAATCGCGGTCAGCACGCCATATACAATGCCCATGCGATTATTGTGCCATCAAGTGCGAAGAGTCGACGAATGCACGGTCTTACGCTCTCTCTATCGAGAGGCAGGCGAGAGCCCTCGAACTCATGTTGCAAGTGACAACACTACTCACGGCGTTGCTTTTTTCTTTACTTGCAGGCCGAGTCTCGCCATTACTTTTTGCAAATCTTTCCAGACGTCGGCTTTGGCGGCGGGATTTCGCAGCAAATAGGCGGGGTGATAGGTGGCCATCAATTTTGTTCCACGAAAATCCAGCCATTCCCCGCGAAATTGTGAAATTCCCTTGTCCGTCTGCAGTAAGAGCTGTGCGGCTGTTGCGCCCAGGCAGACGATTACTTTGGGCGAAATAGAATCGAGTTGCCGCAAAAGAAATGGCGAACACTGCGCGACTTCGTCGGGTTCCGGTCGGCGATTTCCTGGTGGCCGGCATTTCACTACGTTGCAGATATAGACGTCTCTGCGCTGCAGTCCCATGGCTTCAATCATTTGCGTCAGAAGCTTTCCGGCCCGGCCGACAAAAGGGAGTCCCTGCGCGTCTTCATCTGCGCCGGGGCCCTCGCCGACAAAAACGAGTTCGGCTTTCGGATTGCCGTCGCCAAACACGAGTTTATTGCGCGTTCTGCTCAGTTTGCAGCGGGTGCAGTCGCCGAGGTCCTCGCGAATCGCAAGCAGCGTATCGCCGGGAATTTTCTCCACCGCAGAGAACAGCGTGGTCACGACCGGAGGCGGCATGACAATTTTCTCGGAAGCTCCGGGCGTTGCGGCGGGCGGGGCTTTCGCAAGTTCAGTTTTGTGAGCGCTTTTTGCCAAGATCGATTCCTCAAGCAAAGTGTCTGATTGCGCCTCTGGCAAAGCGGGTTGGTCGAGCGCAGCAACCCCAGACCGGGCGGGCGCGCCGCCCCGATCCCGGTAGAACAGCTTGATGCCGAGGTCTTCGTAAAAAGCCAGGCGCTCGGTAATTTTTTCCTGAAGAGTTTGCGGAAGCGTCTCAGCCATGCCGGAGATTATACAGAGGAACTGCGAACTGTGCTCTTGCCGTGAAGCACGCCGCGCAAGCGAACTATTTCATCGAGAATGCGCTCGGCGACTTCCGCTTTGGTCAATTTAGGAAGAGCCAGATCGCGGCCATCACATGAAAAAAGCGTAACGATATTTGTGTCGTGGTCAAATCCCGCGCCTTCGGCCGCTACGTCGTTGGCGACAATCAAATCCGCGTTCTTCGAGGTGAGTTTGGTGCGCGCGTTCGCCGCAACATTGTCGGTTTCGGCCGCGAAGCCAACGATCAGACGATCGCCTTTCGCTTTAGCCACGTCCGCCAGGATATCGATCGTGGGTTCCAGGGAAATGGAGAGCGAGGCCGATGATTTCTTTATTTTTCTTGCTGACTGCTCGGCAGGACGATAGTCCGCAACGGCTGCGGCAAGAATCGCCGTCGTGCTGGCAGCAAAAAGCCTGGTTACCGCTTCATGCATCTGTTGGGCCGAGCGCACCGCGATTCGCTCAACACCTTTCGGTGTTTCCAGTGACGTCGGACCGCTTACCAAAAAAACTTTGGCGCCGCGTTGCTGTGCCGCTGCTGCGACGGCATAACCCATTTTCCCCGAAGAGCGATTCGTCAGATAGCGAACCGGGTCCAGGTCTTCGCAAGTCGGTCCGGCGGTAACCAGAATTGTCTCACCCTGCAAGTCTTGCTTCGCCTGCAAAGCCTCGCGCACAGCGGCGATGATGGCTTCCTGCCCGGCAAGCCGGCCCGAGCCGACCATGCCGCAAGCGAGATAGCCCTCGTCAGGATTTACGACCTGCACGCCGCGCTTGCGCAGCAATTCAACATTTTCCTGGGTGGCGGCGTGATTCCACATATTTACGTTCATCGCAGGCGCCACAACTACGGGTGCGGTCGAAGCCAAATAGAGTGTCGTAAGAAAGTCGTCGGCAATCCCGCGCGCCAATTTTGCAAGGATGTCAGCAGTTGCCGGAGCGACCAGCAACAAATCCGTGCGCTGCGCCACGGCAATATGTTCAATGGCACTTTCAAGATTGGCTTCCCCTTCCGAGGACTCACTGAAGAGGTCGGTGATGACCTTCTGCCCGCTGAGCGCCGCGAAGGTAAGCGGCGTGATGAACTCCCGGGCGCCGCGTGTCATCACCACCTGCACGCTGAAATTTTCCTGTTGCAGGCGGCGAACCAGCTCTGCAGCCTTATAAGCCGCAACTCCACCGGTCACACCAAGCGTAATTCGCATCGCTGCCCTCGCGGCCGGTTACTTGCGCCGCTTGTTTCCGTCCTTGTCCGTGTCAATCGAGTCGGGTTCGGTGAAATCGTATTCAAGGAGGCTGTGATCCAGTTCCTCGACGGCGATTCGCGTGGCCTTGTACGTTCTGGGATTTTCCACCAGCGGTGGAGCGCCAGCCATGATCTGCCGTGCGCGCCGCGCTGCCAGAACAACGTATGCAAACTGGCTCTCGGGAGCTTTCGTCAGCACAGTCATTTCAGTCATTCCCTCCAAACGATGCCAAAAGTTGTTGCACTCTCGCCCTCCGTCGCGCACAGGTCGAGCGCAGAGCCGTTACGATGGCCTGAGCTTCAAGTCCCGCACGTTCCACGTCTTCGTTTATCAAGCAAAAGTCGTAGTACTTTTCGGACGCCGCAATCTCATCATGCGCCTTCGCCAGCCTTCGCGCAATTTCCTCGTCCGCATCCTGACCTCTTCCGCGCAACCGGCGCTCCAACTCTTCACGCGAAGGCGGCATAATAAAAATCGCCACCGACTCCGGCATTTTGCCCTTTACTTGCGCCGCGCCCTGAACGTCGATCTCCAACACCAGGTCGAGTCCTTTTCTGCGCGATTCCTCCAACCACTTTTTGGGCGTTCCGTAGGAATATTTTCCAAAAACTCTTGCGTACTCTAGGAATTCGCCGCGTTCAATCATGGCGTCGAATTCAGACTCGGTGACAAAATCATAACACTTCCCACTGGCCTCAGTCGTGCGTCGCGACCGGGTAGTACATGAGATCGAGGACATGGTCCCGGGCATCTCCAAAATCTTCTGCACCAGCGTGGACTTCCCCGATCCCGATGGCCCCGAAACGATCAAAACCAGCGGCGCAATTTCTATTTCCTTGCTCATTCGATGTTCTGTACCTGCTCCCGAAGTTTTTCGATTTCCGCCTTTATTTCCAGCGCCAATCCGGTGATCGCCAGCGCCTCACTTTCGACTCCCGGAGTTTTTGAGAGCATGGTGTTGGCTTCACGATGCATCTCCTGCAAAAGAAAATCCAGTTTTTTCCCGAGCTCCCCTGCGCCGTCCAGCAGCTTGCCGAATTGCAGCAGGTGACTTCGCAGACGGTCTAATTCTTCACTGATATCGCTCCGTTCTGCAAGTACGGCGGCTTCTTGCGCCAGCCGTGACGGATCGATTGCTGTGCCACCGAGCAGTTCCTTGAGCTTGGCGTCGAGTCTGCGAGCATACGCAGGGCGCAAAGTAACCACGAGCTCACGGACCCGTTCGGATTGCTCGCTGATATTGGCAAGCCGCGACCGCATTTCTTCGGTCAGGTGCTGGCCTTCGGCGCGGCGCATTTCATCGAGCTTTGCGAGGGCTTCCCGCAAGCAGGTATCGAGCACCTGGCCCAATTGTTCCTGCGCATCTTCGGATTCCGGGA
The DNA here is from genome assembly GCA_035317965.1 of Saccharimonadales bacterium (SeqCode). Classification (GTDB taxonomy): domain Bacteria; phylum Acidobacteriota; class Terriglobia; order Acidiferrales; family UBA7541; genus Acidiferrum. The sequence goes on from DATHFT010000135.1 coordinate 15,739, forward strand.
CCGCTGTTCCTGCTCCGGTAATCACTCCCGGCAGGCGTAACAAGGCAACCACGTCCATGTCGGTGGCTGCGCGCGTCTCTTGCCGCAGCGCTTCGGCCGCATTGAGGTAGGAGCGCACCAGATCCTTGTTCACTTGCACCGCGGAGGCTTTGGTCTGATCCACCGCCAGCGTGACTTCGACGTGGCCACGATGAATTCTTTCGCGGACGATCTGGCGAAGGCGCAGTTCGTAGAGATCAAATCCTTCCGGGATACGAAGTTTCAAATCCAAAAAGCGATGGTTCACGCTCTTGACCGAAACACGCACGGCCCATCCATTCTGCTCGGCGCGCGACTGCGCATAACCGGTCATCGAAAAGCATTCTGCTGGTTTGACTGTCAAGGGATTCTTTCCGTTCATGAGGGTTCGACTTGCGATGCGAGATTTGTTGTCAATGTTTGTGCCGGAAGAAGATCATCGTCCGCGAATTGTAAATCGTGCAGCCGCGCATAGGTGCCGCCGCGGGCCATCAATTCGGCATGCTTGCCGCTTTCGCGAATCTGGCCATCTTCCAACACAAGAATCTTATCCGCTCTTCGTATAGTTCCCAAACGGTGCGCGATGACAAATGTCGTACGACCAACCATCAAGTTGGCCAGCGCTTTTTGCACAAACATCTCGGATTCGGAGTCCAGCTCGGAGGTGGCTTCATCAAGGATCAAAATTGGGGAGTCCTTCAGGATGGCCCGGGCAATCGCAATGCGCTGGCGCTGGCCGCCGCTGAGACGCGTACCGCGTTCGCCGATCATTGTGTCGTAGCCCTGGGGAAGTTCCATGATGAAATCGTGCGCCAGCGCCGCTTGTGCGGCGGCGTTCACGCGTTCTTTTGGAACATTCGTCAAGCCGTAGCAGATGTTGTTCCAGACGGTATCATGGAAAAGAATATTTTCCTGGGCGACCATGGCGATTTGCTCGCGCAGAGAGCGAATCGTGACGCGACTGATGTCCACGCCGTCGATTCGGATGGCCCCGGAGGTTGGCTCATAAAAGCGCGGCAGCAGATTGACGAGAGTGGTTTTCCCGGCGCCGCTGGAACCTACCAGAGCGATTACCTCTCCGCGCTGCACGCGGAATTGAATATTATCGAGCACACGCGAATTCTGGTCATACGCGAAGTTGACATTCTCAAAAACAATTTCGTTCAAGAGCGGAGCCAGCTGCTGTGCACCAGGTTGATCACTGAGTTCTTCACTGCGGTCGAGGTAGCCGAATACCTGGACGCTGGCACCTTGCGCGAGCTGGAATTGTTGGTAGACCTGGCCGATTCGCTTCAGCGGCATGTAAGCGTTGAACATCGCATACAGAAAGGCGATGAAGATGCCGGGAGTCATCAGGCCGTGCTTGATTTGGCCTCGCGCGTAGAGAATCAGGAGCGGAACAGCCAGCGCGCCGACCAAATCCATCATGGGTCCGGTGGCGGCCACGGCACGCACCCAACGCATGTTTTCACGCAGCAGCCGGCGCGCCGTTTCTTTGAATTTTGCGATTTCAAAGCCTTCCATGCCAAAAGCCTTGACGACGCGATTTCCGGTTACGGTCTCTTGCAGAATCTGACTAAGATCCCCGAGCCGCGTCTGGCTGTGTTCAGAAGAGCGGCGAATTTTTCTGCCGAGTTTGCCGACGGGAACCACCACCAGCGGCAGCAGGACGGCTGTGCCCAGAGCCATTCGCCAATTGAGGATGGCCATAGTGGCGAGAAAACCGATGAGAGCGAAACCTTTCTGAAACAGGTCAGCCAGATTCTCGGAGAGGGCGATACGGGTTCGTTCCACATCGTTAATGGTGGCCGAGAGCAGCTTGCCGGTGGGATGGTGCTGAAAAAACGCGATCGGCTGTCGGATAATTTTGGCATAGACCTGATTGCGCAATTCGCTGACGGCGGCCTGCCCAACGTATTGAATTTGCGTAATGCCGAGATACTCGGCGATGCCCTTGGCGATAAAAATGGAAATCACCGCGATGGCGAACATCGTGCCGACGTTATGAATGCTGTGTGGCAAGAAATGATTCAGATAGATGGTGTGCCCGTTCGGCAGAGTGACCAGCGGGAGCGTGGACCCCACGACCGAAGGATTCAGAACATAGTCGAATGCCGGACGAATCAAAAGGGCCACGGTAACTTCGGCAAGCGCCACAAATGCGAGCAGCACAATGCCCACCGCCTGCCGGAACGCATACGGCCTGACGTAGCTCAGCAACCTTTTTAATTGTGGCGAAAGCAGCGAGGACACGCCTCAGACTCCCCTGTCCAATGCACTTGTAACGCTATGCGCGGCCGCGCGGCGTGTCAAGTTCGCCGCCACCAAGCTTGCGCTAAAGTGTGGGCGAATCATCCCCCAAAAGCGCTTTTCGGACGATCCGAATTGCCGGAAATCCCTGCGACAGAAAATCGTTGTGAAATTTCTCAAGAGAAAAGGAAGCGCCCTGCCGTTTCTTCAGGTCCTCGCGCAATTTGAGGATTTGAATCTTTCCGAGAGTGTAATAAAGGTACGTCGCATCGGAGGTTCCGCGCTTGGCTTCAATGACCGCATTCTCGTGAAACTGATAGCCGTCTGTTTCAAAAAACTTTACCGCTTCCTCGAAGGTCATTTTGCCGGTATGCATCTGGATGCCAACGACAAAGCGCGCGTCGCGCAGGAGCGCATCCTGCAGCTGTCCCAAGCGAATTAAGCGCGTTTCTCCCATGTCGGCAGCACCCCTGCCGGGCTGGCCGAACCCTTCATCGAGCATCATCTGCTCGCAGTAGTGGGCCCAACCTTCGGCGTTAGAAGAGGAACCCAGCAATTTGCGAACTTTGGTCGGGGCGCTGGGAGTCCAAAGAAATTGCACGTAGTGGCCGGGATACGTTTCATGGATGGCTGTGCTAACGATTGTGCCGCGATTAAAAATTGACATGTAGCTGTTTACTTGTTCCGGCGTGTCCTGCGGGTCGGGGAGGGTGACGTTGAAATAAGCTTCGGTAGCCACTTTTTCAAAAGGGCCGGGCGTGTCCATCGACGCGGTGGTTGTGGCGCGGTCAAAGGGCGGCGTCTCTTCGACAATGGGCCTGATCTCGGACGGGATCGTCAGGATATGCTGGTTCTGGATGAAGGCGATGAGGCCGTCGAAAGTCCTTGTGAAGGTGGGGATGAGCTGGTCGGGAGATGGGTGGGTGGCGCCTAGCTGCTCAAGTATTTGACGAGGACTTTTTGCGGCGTCGACTTCTTTCGCGATGCGCACAAACTCCGCTTGATTGCGATGCAAGTCAGCCAGACCAATTTCAAGCAAACGGTCGACAGGGGTGTCTACCATCTCGTCATAGAGAAGTTTCTTGGCATAGACTTGCGTGCCAAAACGGAAATCGCCGTTCGAGCGAGCCAGTAAATCGGTCCTCAGCCAAGCTTCGTATTTTTGCAGCGCTTCGATCACGGCGGCGTTCGATTTTGCGAATTGCGCCTTGGTATTTTCATCCTTGGCGTCGGCAAAAGCAGCGGGCACGTCGTTCTTGAAAAAACTGACAAGATCCGGCAGCTGCTCCAGGGCGATTTCTGTGTAGATGCGGGGAGGGTTCTTCAGGTTGAGTCTGGCCTGATCGAAAACGCCGGGCATTTGCTTCTCGCGCGCGATGACCGGCTTTAAGCGATCGTCGGAGGAAGCGAACTTGCGATTCATGATGACATAGATGCTGTTGGTGATGCCCCCCGAATATGTATCAGGGTTTTTCTCCCAGGGCCGAATGACTTCAAGTGTCAGCAGGCTGCTGCGAATATTCCCGAGGACTATTTCGCGATCAGCGGCTTCGGTTTGCGAAAGTCCTTTCCCGTTGAATCTGGCAACGCGCTTTTCAAATTGATGCAAAACCCGAATGTTGGATGCGATAGCACTTCGCGAGTAGTCTTCAAGGAGCGCGTCGTATTGGTGCAGGCCGGCGCTGGTGCCGTCGGTGGGTTTGAAGTGAAACGCGGCTTGATCGAGATATTCGTCGACAAGGGCGTTCCATTTTGTGGTGGCCGCTGAGTCCGTCGCCGCGCGCGAAGCAGCAGCGAATACGATGAGAATGGCGCAGAGTGCTGCAATGCGTCCCGAATTTCGCATACGATTCCCCTCGAACGGACGACTGAGTGCCAAATGTTGCGGCCAGCAGAGATTACTTTTCAATATCGCGATGAACGACCTTGGTCGAGTACCCGCGTTTTTCGAGCGATTTCTGGATCGATTCCGACATCATCACCGAGCGGTGTTTGCCGCCGGTGCACCCGAAGGCGATCGTGAGATAGCTTTTCCCCTCGCGAATATAGTGGGGAATCAAATACACGAGAAGGCCTTCCATGCGGCGAAGGAATTCGTTGGTCTGCGGAAAGGACCGAATATAGCGCCGGACTTTGGGGTCTTTCCCGGTGAAGGGCCGCAAGCGCGGCACGAAGTGCGGATTAGGAAGAAAGCGCACGTCGAAAACCAGGTCGGCGTCAGTGGGCACGCCATAACGGTAGCCGAAGCTGACGACGGAAACGAGCATCGGGCTTTTGTCGGGATTCTGAAATCGCGAGGTGATGAAGTTACGCAATTCATGAACGTTGAATTGCGTCGTGTCGATCACCACGTCGGCAAGCTTGCGAATTGGCTCCATCAACGCGCGCTCGTGACTCAAGCTTTCGCGTACGGAAAAGTTTTTCCCAAGCGGATGCGGCCGGCGAGTTTCGCTGTAGCGGCGCAAAAGAGCATCATCATTGGCTTCAATGAATACGAGTGAAATGGGGTGATCTTTTTTGAGCAGCTTCAGCAAGGGCGGAAGCTTTTCCAGCTGCAGGCCTTCGCGCGCATCGACAAGCAGAGCCGCTCGGACAAAGTCGCCCTGCCCCGCAGCGTGCAGTTCTGCAAAAATGGGAATCAGTTCAACGGGAAGGTTGTCCACGCAGTAGTAGCCGAGATCTTCAAACGCACGGAGAACCGTGCTTTTCCCTGAACCGGACAGTCCCGTCAGGATGACCAGCTGGCGCGAATCGTGTCTGGGATTCGATTTCACGGGCGGGCGTGAACTCAGTTCTTCACCCGGCGCTGGTGCGTGCTGGGGATGCGCATGTCTTCGCGATATTTTGCCACGGTGCGGCGCGTAACGTGAATGCCCGCGTCGTCAAGTTTCTTGGCGATTTGTTCGTCCGTTAGCGGCTTGGTGCCGTCTTCTTCTTCAATCATCTTCTTCACCAGACGCTTCAGCGTCAGCAGCGACATCTCTGCGCCTTCCGGGCCGTTCACGGATTCGCTGAAAAACGATCGCAGTTCCAAAACACCTTGCGACGTGTGCGCGTATTTGCTGGCGACGGCGCGACTCACAGTTGAAGGATGCACGCCGACTTCTTCGGCGACTTCCTTGATCATCATCGGTTTCAGCGCGTCCTGTCCATGGGTCAGGAATTCGCCCTGGCGCGCGATGATCGATTGGCAGACCCGCAGAATCGTGTGCTTTCGCTGCTCAATATTTTTCATCAGCTGGATGGCAGCCGTGAAACGCTCTTTGACGTAGTTGCGAACGTCACGGTCTGACGCGTCTTTTACCAAAAGACGGCGGTAGGTCGGGCTCAAGCGCAACTGCGGCATATCGTCTTCGTTCAAGAAGGCTTGCCACTGGTCATCTACCCTGCGGAAATAAACGTCGGGTTCGACCAGGCGCGGTTCCGTCTTGTTGTAGCGAAGGCCCGGACGCGGATCGAGTTTCCTGATCACTTCAAGCGAGCGCTTCACGACTTCAAGCGGACGGTTGAGTGCACGGGCAACCTCTTTCAGCTGATTGGACTGCACCTGCTTCAGGTGATCCGAGACTATTTGGTGCGCCAGGGTGTTTTGCGGGTCGAAAGCCTTCAGTTGCAGCAGCAAGCATTCACGCAAATCGCGCGCGCCGACGCCCATGGGATCGAAATCCTGCACGACCGCGAGCGCGTCTTCCAGATCGTCCTGCGAATACTGCTCGCCTTGCATCAGCTCTTCGGTGGAAGCGGTCAGGTACCCGTTTTCGTCCAAATTGCCGATGATACGCTCGGCGATTTCCTTCACTGCGTCCGAGCAGATCGTTACGCTCAATTGCCATATAAGGTGATCGGTCAATCCGCTGGCAGAGGAAAGGAATTTTTCAAAGGAGGGACGCTCGGATATTTCGCGTTCCTGCGACTGGCCGCCATCGCCGCCGGTATCGAGGTATTGATTGAAAAAGCTGCCCACATCAAATTCATCAAAATGATTTGGCTCGGGCTTTTCCGGAACTTTTTCAGTTTCTGCTTTCAGAAACGTTTCGTCGCTGTAGTTGTCGGTTTGGGTTGGCTCTTCGCTTTGCTCTTCAAGAACAGGATTGGCAATCATCTCTTGGTTGATCATCTCGCGCAGTTCCAGACGGTTCAGCGCAAGCACGCTGACCATCTGTACCAAGCCGGGCGTTAGAATCTGTTTCTGCGACACCCGGAGATTGAGTTTGAGTCCCTGCCAAGCCATTGTTCGTCTATCTTCTTCCTAACTTCATTTCTTTCAAAAGATCTAGTTCAGCCGGAAGTGCTCCCCCAGGTACACGCGGCGAACCTCCGGGTCCGTGCTCAATTCAAGTGGAGTGCCCTTCTTCATGATTTTACCGCGATTCACGATGTATGCGCGGTCGGTAACGTTAAGTGTTTCGCGCACGTTATGGTCGGTTATCAGTACGCCTATACCTGACCGGCTGAGATCGCGAATAATCTCCTGCAGGTCTTTTACCGTCAGCGGATCGATGCCGGAAAAAGGCTCGTCCAGCAGGATGAAGGATGGCTGCAGCGTCAGCGAGCGCGCAATCTCCAGGCGGCGGCGTTCTCCGCCGGACAGCACGTACGCTTTGCTCGTTCGCACAGTTTCCAAGCCCATCTGCACCAGCAATTCTTCGAGACGATCGCGCTGCTGCTCCGGCGTAAGAGGAAGAGTCTCCAAGACGGCCAAAAGATTTTCTTCGCTGGTCAGTTGACGAAATACCGAGGGTTCCTGAGGAAGGTAGCTGATCCCGCTGCGGGCCCGAAGATACATCGGTAGATCGGTGATTTCTTCGCCGTTGAGCAGTACCTTGCCCGAATCTGGTCGGGCCAGGCCAACTAAGATATAGAAAGTAGTGGTCTTTCCCGCACCGTTTGGGCCGAGCAGCCCAACGACTTCACCCTGGCCGATCTCCAATTCAACGTCATCAACGACCTTGCGGCCCCGATACGTTTTGCTAAGTTCGACGGCCTGGAGCTTCAGCATACCTCGCCATGGGTGGCCGCGTTTGGCAGCCTGATTACTTCTGGACTCGATGTTTCGTCAAAATGCGCGAGCCATTTTCGGAGTCAACGATGATCGTATCATCCGCTAAAAAGAAGGTCAATTGACGGCCACTGGTTGTGCCTTCGCTGCCGTCGGCAAGCGTGGGATTTCCGCCGCTCATCACGAATTTTCCATCCGCTGCGGTGTATTCGCCGCGCTCGGCGGTTGCCTTGCGAACTCCATCTTCAACAACTACGCCGCCGGTGCCGATCGCCTTGCTGATTTGTTGAGCGCCGGTGCTGGGTACAGCGGAATTTCCGGCGGTTGCGCTGCGGGTAAAATACAGGTCCATGGCGGAAGCCCGAATGCGCTGATCGGCGGATTGCACGACGACGTTTTTCTCAAGGTGGGCGAAACTTTCTGCGTCGTTGTAGGTGAGGGTTGCCGCGGACAGGTGCCAGAGATTGAGTTTCCTGGCTTGTGCCTGGGCGGCGGACGGGCCGGTTTTTGAATTTTGCGGAGATTGCGGAAATATGGCACGGACATTTCCTGCAGCATTTAGTATTTTCTTGTCGCGCAGCAATTCAATGGCCTCGGCTTCCATCACGGAATCGCCCTGCCAAAGTCGCGCGCTACCCGAGTACAGGGCCCGGCCGGTTTTCGAATTGGCCTGCATGACATCGGCAGTGATGTTGGTTGCTGCGGGCGCAAGCTGCAGCGTGCCGCCTCTGGATGAAAAATCCGTGGAGCGAACTTTGCCCTCGGCGCGAATATCTCCCGTCGCTTGCGAAAAAATGATTCGCGTGGCTCGCGTCTCGGCCGTGGCGTCGCGGACCGCGGCTTGCTCGGTGAGCGTGGCGGTTTGATCGGCGCGAACAAAAACCGCACGCCCCGCCTGGGCTCTGCGCTCCCCTTCGCTCAGTCTTACGTTGCCTTGCAGGTCCATGCGAGACCACCCGCCGCCGTCGGTGAGTTGTGCGGTGCCCTTTTGGGCCACAGCAATTTGCGTCGGCCTGCCGTCGGCAGCGCGCTCGGTCCTTACGTTTCCGGTCGCAACCAGGGAGTTGGCCTTTCCTTGGGCGTCAAAAGACAGCTGCAATTTTCCGGCGCTCAGTTTTGTTTTCGTCTCGCTCAAGGCCCGGGCGTTTCCACTTGGCGGAGCGCCATCGGTCCACTCCAGGGTGCCGGGTCCCAAGGTTTCCGCGTACTTCGGGCTGTTTTGCTGACGTGCTTGGCCGCCGGAAAATTCCATGCGTAAAGCCGTCGTTTGCAGCAGACGCGCGGCCCCCCCCTGGTTTGCGACGGACTTCACGATTACGTTGCCGGTGAGCTCTAGTTCTTTGGGATCGCTCAATCGGGGCCAAATGTCCATGACGGCTTTATCCGCGCTGAAGTCCTCCTGACCCGTCGTTGCGCGTTTTGCGCCTTGGACCTTGCCGTCTGCATGGATTTTCTCGAGCCAGCCTTGCGGTGCAAATTGGGCGGACAAGCGGTCGGCGTTCATTGCCGTGGTGCCGCCAGGACCCAGAGTATTTAACGCCGGCTGTTTTCCAGTCGTTCCCGCGGTCGCCAGCAAGTTTCGCGCACGAAACCCCTCGTCCAGCTCCAGGGTCAGGTCTCCAGCCGTTAATTTGGCGTTGCTGGTTTCCGCCTGCGCTGGTCCTTGTAAATGCATCGTCCGCGCGTCTCTTGCAAAATCCAGCGCCGTTCCTTGCACATGAACATCTTCGGTCGGAAGCGAATTCCCCTTGCCGGCCGTTCGTCCTGCTGTGACGGGTTGCCGAAGGGTGAATTTCACGTCGCGCAGAAGTCGTGCGGTTCCTTCGCCAGAATCGTAGTCGACACCAATCGCGTCGCCGCTTCCGCCAGGAAAGCTGAATCTTACAGCCTCGGGAGTATGCGCTGCGCCCGTGCCGCGGTTAAATGTCACGTTCCGGGTTTCTACATGAACGATCTCGGGCATGGCACTGGCTGGACTTTTGGCGACCCGGTCGGCATCAGCCGCGCTCTGCATATCGAGTTGAACGTCACCGCTGCAAACGACCGTTCCACTTTCTTTGGCATATTGGCAACTCTGCGTATGGATCGTGTCGTGGCGCTCGCCGGTCTTCCCGAAAATTGTGATTCGAACATCTTCCAGAAGGTTTGCTCCTTTGTCCTTGAATTCGGTGGATTTTCCGGCGTTCACGGTAAACACCGTGCGATTGCCTTCCACTTTGGAAAACGTCAGGCCGTTCGATTGCCTTTCTACGTTTTGCGGAGCCGGAGCCGGAGCATTTTTGATTTCAATTGTTTTCACCACTTCCCGCTTCAGGTACACCCCGAGGGTAATCGCGGCGAGCAGGGCCGCCACACTGGCGGACCAGCGCGCATACCGCGCGGCTTCGCTTCGTTTCATGGATTCAAGTTAAGCAAAAATCAGCATCGCTGTATAGAACGTGGGCAGGAGAGCAGCGGGCCGCGCGAAATTGACGTCGTGGTTTGCCCGCGGCGGGAAAAACAACGATTAACCGGCAGTTTCTGCGCTGGCCGTCGGCAATTCGGGGAGGATACCAATGTTGGCGGCCGCGACGCTGTCGCGGTTGGTATTTTTTACCAGATACATCGCCTCATCCGCGAGATGCAGCAGACCTTCCTTGGAGCGGGAGTCGACCGGATAGGAAGCCAGGCCGAGACTGGACGTCAATTTGATGTTCAGGCCCTCGGGAATCAACCACACCGTGTCGCGGACCAGTTTGTGCAGCCGGCGCGCCACGTTCATTGCATTTTCTTTGGAAGTTTGCGGCAGTAGAAGAACAAATTCGTCGCCACCATAGCGGAAGGCAAAATCGATCAAGCGGCAATGGGCTTTGAGGGAATTGCCGATCTCCGCCAGCAGTCGCGAGCCGACCAAATGGCCGTGCGTATCGTTGACCTGCTTGAAGTGATCGAGGTCGATAAAGACGACCGAAAATTCGTAGTTATAGCGCTGCGAACGGTAAATTTCCGTTTCCAGAATCGAACCCATGTGGCGCGCGTTGTACAGGGATGTACAGTCATCGGTAATCGTCAGCTCATGAATGCGCTTTACATGGCGGGCATTTTCCAGGGCGATAGCGGCGAAATCGGAAAGGGCTTCAAGCAATTTTAAATCGCGGGGGTTAAATCCCTCCGGCCCGATGCAATTGATCAATTCGATGACGCCGAGGCAACTGTCGCGAAATTTAACCGGAACTGCGACGATCGAGCGCGTCTCCATCTTGGTTTTTTCGTCCACCTTGCCGAAAAAACGGGTGTCCTTGGCGGTGTCAGGAACGACGACTGCCTCTCCGTTTTGCGCGACCCAGCCGGCAATGCCCACGCCCATCTTGATGCGCACATCCTTCAGAGCTTGCGAAGCCTTGCCCACAGCAAGTTCAAAATACAGTTCCTTTTTTGCCTCATCCAGTAGCAGCAGCGACCAGTTATCCGGCCGCAGAAACTCATCAATCTTTTCCATGATGGTGCGGAGAACCTGGTCGAGCTGCAGCGACGATGTCAGCGCCTTCCCCAACTCTTGGAAGACGGCAACTTCGCCCGCTTCGCGCTGTTCAAAGGGAACGGCGGGGTTGCGGCGGCGTTCAACGGCTGGAAATTGGTTCACTTCCTCCACGTCCAATGGAACCTGATCTTTCTTAGGTTTTGCCGTAAGGCTGGAAGGGCCCGCCCACCGACACGACTCGCCCCACATTCCGAACCTTCGCAAGTATAGACACCTCTTAAAATCCTTCGCAACCTGCTCGTGGTACAGGCGTTGCCATCTTGCTATCGCCTCCGGTCACCACTTTTTCTGGTTCGCTGCGTCTATCCCCCATAGGTGCCCGATTGTGGTTCATTTCCGGGTGGAGACGGCTATGACCGATATCTTTGGCCAAGATTTTCGCTACGCCGTGCGTACTTTGCGCAAAAGCCCGTTGTTCGCCGTCGTAGCGGTGCTGACACTGGCTCTCGGTATCGGCGCCAATACCGCCATCTTCAGCGTCGTCGAAAGCGTTTTGCTGCGTTCCCTTCCCTACACTCACCCCGAAAGCCTGGTGCAGATTTCCAATACGTATCTGCCGGCTTGGCCGGAGCTGGGGCTTTCCGGCGGGGATTTTCAGGATTGGAAGCGGCAAGCCAAGACCTTCGTAGCCATGGAGGCCTACGCCGATTTAAACACCGGATACAATCTCACCGGGGACGGGGATCCGCAGCGCATCCGGGCGAATTACGCCTCAGCGGGCCTTTTTCCCCTGCTGGGAGTACCGCCGGCAGCCGGCCGCGCTTTTCACTCCGAGGAAGACCAGCCAGGCAGCGCACCCATTGTCTTGCTGAGCCACCGCTTCTGGCAGAGTCGCTATGGTTTGGACCCGGCCGTTATCAATCGCACTGTCCAGCTGGATGGGCAGAGCTATACGATTGCGGGCGCACTTCCAGCCAATTTTCCCCTGCTCCCTGAATCGGACGTGTGGATGCCCTTGGGGCAATATCAGGACGACCTCACGCAACGCGTCCATCATCCATTGAATGTCATTGCGCGCTTGCGTCCCGGGGCGACGCTCGAGCAGGCGCAGTCCGAATTGTCGGCACTGAACAGCCAAGTGGCTTCCGGTTTTCCCGATACGCACAAAGGTTGGGGCGTGTTCGCTCGGTTGCTGGAAGATCCGGCGGCCGCGAAGTTGCGGCGAACTCTGTTGGTACTTCTGGGAGCGGTTGGACTGGTGCTGCTGATCGCGTGTTCAAACATTGCGAATCTATTGTTGGCGCGAAACGCGGTTCGCGAACGCGAGGTGGCATTGCGCACGGCGCTGGGCGCGAGTCCCTACCGGTTGCTCGGACAGATGCTGACGGAAAGCCTGATCCTGGCTTTGGCTGGCGGCTTACTGGGAAGCGTTTTCGCGGGCGTGGGACTGAAAATTCTCAGAGCCTTCCTTCCTGCAAGCCTCTCTGCTGTGCGTGAAACCAGTCTGAACCAGACAGTACTGCTGTTCACGTTCGGGCTTTGCCTGCTGTGCGGGTTGCTTTGCGGCTTGCTGCCGGCCCTGCACGCTCTGAAGGCGGATCTGAACTCCTTGCTGAAACAGGGAAGCAGGAGTTCGGCTTCCGCGCGCCGTCTTTCGTTGCACAGCGCCCTCATCGTTTCCGAGATTGCATTTGCCCTGATCCCCTTGATCGGCGCTGGATTGCTACTACGAAGTTTCTATCAACTGCTCAACGTGAATCCTGGATTTGCTACCGACCACATTCTTACCATGACTGTGTCACAGCCCAGTCTTTCTTTAGTCGACGCGATAAAACTGACGAATGAGCAGCAAACCGAGCTGATCGAGCGGCAATCCATTCAATTCGAAGACGTCGCGATGCGGCTCAAAGGCTTGCCGGGAGTAAAGGCTGTCGCGGGTATCGATGTGCTTCCCTTGGCTTCGTCGAACAACCAGGCTTCGCGATTCTTGGTCGAAGGCGAACCGGTACCGGAAGCCGGAGCCCGTCCCGTCGCGCAAATTCGCACTGCGAGTCTTGGCTATTTTTCAGCGATGAATATTCCATTGTGGCGCGGGCGGCTCTTCCGCTCCGCTGATTGGGTTTCCAGCAACATCATCGTCAATGAAGCGATGGCGCGGCGTTTCTGGCCCCATGGCGATCCGATCGGCAAGCGCATCAATCTGTGTTCGCTCGCAGCGCAGCCCTGCTGGTCATCCATTGTTGGGGTGATCGGCGACGTCCACCAATTTGGACTCGACGCCCCGCCCACGTTTGACGTGTATGGCGCGGGGGGCTGGACGCCGGTCGTCATCATTCGCACTGCATCGGATCCCGAGACCATCGCCGCCGCTGCGCGCGACATCGTGCACCGGGCTGCGCCCACGCTTCCCGTTTCCGAGGTCACGACAATGGACGAGCTCGTGTCCACGTCTGTTTCGCCGCGGCGCTTTGTCGTTTTATTGATTGGAATTTTCGCCTCACTCGCCCTGCTGCTCGCGGCCGTTGGCACCTATGGCGTCATGAGCTTCACGGTCAGCCAGCGCACGCAGGAAATTGGCGTCCGCGTGGCTCTGGGGGCCCAGCACGCCGACGTAGGCCGGCTGGTGCTGGGCCACGCCATGCGGCTCACACTGGTCGGCATCGTCGCCGGGTTCCTTGGTGCCCTGGCGCTCGCGCGCTTCCTCTCGACACTGCTGTACGGAGTTCGCGCGTACGATCCGATCACGTTTCTGGCAGTAGCCGCCTTGCTGGCCGCCGTGGCGCTGGCCGCTTCCTACATTCCGGTGCGCCGCGCCATGCGCGTTGATCCCGTCGTTGCATTGCGCGCTGACTAATTTACCGGCTGTTTTGTCGCATTTGTTTGACACTCCTTTGCTGCCCGCCTATAGTGCGTTAAGGGGACTTTTCTCCGCTCAGTCCGCGGCATTGCGGCCGCTCCTCCGAGGAATTTTCGATTCATGGCCAAGGGAAATTTTGGCGAACGCCTGAAGCGTGAGCGCGAGATGCGCGAAGTCACCGTGGACGAACTCACCAAGGGCACCCGCATCGGCCCGCGCTTCCTGGACGCCCTTGAAAACGAACAGTGGGACAAGCTGCCCGGCGGTGTTTTCGGCCGTGGCTTCGTTCGTTCCATCGCCCGCTACCTCGGACTCGATGAAGAGAGCCTCCTCGGCGAATACGATCTGGCGCGAGGCGAACAAAAACACGAAGCTCCTGCTCCTTACGAAAATCGTCTGCCTTCGCCGCCCAAGTGGCTTCCGTTTCTTGCCGTCCTGGTAATCGCGTTGCTGCTCGCGGGACTTTTCTATGGGGGTCGCTATGTGTGGCGCAAATACGAAGCGCACCGCGCCACCAGACAGAGTTCGGCGAAAATTCTGCCGCCCGGCGAGCTGGCTGCCGATGCTGCGGGGACTTTCCCGACGAAAGCAACCGACTCGGCAACGGCACGACTCAATCTTTCTGTTTCCACTTCGGTTACCACTCGGGTGCGAGTTCTTGCCGATCACCAGGTTGTGCTTGACGCAGAAATCGCGGCAGGCGACACATGGCATTTCCCTGCCAACGAGCAGTTTGAAATCACTGCGGCGGATTCTTCCGCCCTGCTGCTGGAACTAAATGGCCAGGCCATGCCGCCGCTCGGTGCCCCCCGCTCCTCCGGTACAATTGTGCTTGGACAGAAAGACTTAAGGCAGGCATCCCGTGGAACCTCTCAGCGCTGAAGTCGTACAAGGTCTTCGCCACGATCGCGCTACGCGCGAACGCAAAATCGCCGTTTGCGCCGGTGGCGCTCATCTCGACCCCGTGGACCGCGCGGAAATTCTGGTGATTTTGGCTGGCGACCCGGACGAGATGGTCTCCGAGCACGCCCAAAACGCGCTTCTTGCGCAACCGCTGGAATCTCTGGTGGAAGCGCTCAAGCGCAGCGAAGCCATGCCGGCGCTTTTTGTTTACGCCGCGGAGAATCTTGCCGGCAAACCTGGCGTAACCGAGGCGCTCCTCGGAAATGTGAATTGCCCGGCACGATGTCTGATTACCAGCGTTCCCCATTTTTCCGCCGGCAATATGCAGGATCTGATGGACACGCTGGACCGCGTAAGCGACTCCAACTCGCTCGCCAGCGCGTTGCTGCATTCCTCGCAAGCTTCCCCGGAGCACAAACGTATCCTGCAGGAACTCCTTGGACCGGAAACCCCCATGGATGAAGACGCGTTCGCCGAAGCGGCCGCCGATGCGGAGCCGGACCCCGTCAAGCGAGTGACGTTGCTGCAACGCCTCGCAAAAATGAACGTGTCGCAACGCGTGCAATTTGCAATTAAAGGCGGATCGGAGGCGCGTCGCACGTTGATTCGCGACTCCAACAAGGTCGTGCAGCGCGCGGTTCTACAGTCCCCCCGCCTTACCGACCAGGAAGTCGAAGCCTTCGCAGCCATGTCCAGCCTCACCGACGAAATTCTTCGCCTCATTGCCAACAATCGCAACTTCCGGAAAAATTACACCGTCGTGCGCAATTTGATGAGCAACGCCAAGACGCCGCTCGATGTGAGCTTGCATATGCTTCCTATCCTCAACGCCATCGACCTCAAACGACTCACCACCAACAAAAACGTTCCGGAAACGCTTCGCACCACTGCGCACAAGCTGATGCGTACCCGCACCGAACTCAAAAAGTAGCTTTTGCCGGCGACAAGAAGCTAAGATAAAAACAGCCCGCAACCCGTCCACAGCCCACAAGGAGAATGGAAGATATGAAACGTTTGAATGTCCTACGTTTGACAAGTCTGTCTTCGCTCGTTGCTGTGTTTTTACTGGTTGCCTCTTGCGCGGTCCCGGCTTCCGCGCAAAACCGGGTAAGCGACAAAGACGTTGCAATCATGATGGACAACCTGCATTCCGACGCCGGACGGTTTCAGTCTGCGTTCGATGACTCCATCAAGAAAAGCACGATTCGCCACACCAGTCAGGAAAAAGAAGCCCGGGAACTCGTCGAACGTTTTCAAAAGAGCGCTGAGGGGATGTACAACCACTTCAAGGACACCAAGAAAGCAGATGTCGATCTTCCCAATGTGCTGACCACGGCGCGCGAAGTAGACACCCTCCTGCGGGGCCTTTCGCTCAATGAACGCACCAATGCCATGTGGGCGAAAGTTGTTACCGAACTGAATCAAATTGCCGATGCCTTCAATGTACCGGGCCTCGGGCAACCACGTTAAGGCCGCGAATCGACCGAGCAAGCCTGTCCGGTTCACTTGGACAGGCTTGCCCTCACCACTTTGGATTAAAGGAGCGTAACGAAATGTCTGGCCAGAGGGCGTCCCGCCATTTGCGTTTTGCCGTTCTGATCGTTTCTTTTTCGGCACTGCTTTCGGCGTTTCTGATTTCTTCGCCATTCGAGCACGTTGCCGCCGCGGCCGATGCCGATCCATGGAGTTCTGGGCAAGCCTTGCAGCCAGCCGACTTGGCGCGCGAGCTCGCAAACGGAAAACAAGCTCGACCAACCGTGCTCTATGTGGGCGTGCGCACGCTTTTCAACGGAGGTCACATTCCCGGCAGCTCATTTCATGGAACTCCCTCCACGGAAAAGGGCCTGCAGGAAATGAAAGCATGGGCCGACACGTTGCCAAGGTCTACGAGTCTGGTCATCTACTGTGGCTGCTGCCCGCTCGATCGCTGCCCCAACATTCGGCCGGCTTTCTCCACTCTCCATGAGATGGGTTTTGCCAACCTGCGCGTGCTCATTCTTCCGACAAGCTTCGCAGCCGACTGGGTAGAAAAGGGTTTGCCCGTCGAGCAGGCCCGCTAGCGCGCCACTGCCCGGACCTGCGAAGCGGCCGGTACCAGGCTTGCAATTTGTGGGGTGAGCTCAGTCGTTGCGCAGGACCAGGCAGCCAGCCAGCATATCGTGCAGGGCCTGCCGCTTTTCTGTAAAGCCAGCCATAATGTATCCAAGCGCAAGTGGAATCAGACTTGAAACAAACTTCCCAAAGTAGCGCCCGGTTGCGCGCGCAAAAGAAATCGGCTGGAGCTGCAGGGTGGTCACGCGCAAGCCCAGCATTTTCTTCCCCGGGGTAGCCTGCCAGTCCGAACTCTCTGAAAACGCGTAGTACAGCCATACTCCACAAAAAACCAGGATTCCAAAGCCGGCCAGGAACCCCAATCCAAAAAGCGCTACGATGTCGTTGAGGCCTTCTCCGGAATGAAGGTTGCTGAGTGCCGCTCCAATTCCACTGATCAATATGAACGCCAGCAACGCCAGGAGGAACAGTACGCCTAAAATGAAGGTGTCGATAAGGTGCGCGACAAATCGCAGCCAAAACCCCGCGTAAGAAATTCTTCCGACGCTGCCGACAACCATAACTCCGGGGACCGCCGGAA
Source organism: Saccharimonadales bacterium (SeqCode) (assembly GCA_035317965.1). GTDB lineage: Bacteria > Acidobacteriota > Terriglobia > Acidiferrales > UBA7541 > Acidiferrum. Next base: position 32,858 of record DATHFT010000135.1, read on the forward strand.
CGACCATCGCGGACGCCCCTGCAGATGCCACCGCTCCGGTAACAGAAACTCCCGCATAGGCGGACTGCCCACAGCTCATGCAAAATGACGTGCCTTCCGCCAGCGAATTGCCGCACTTTGAACAGTACACGTCGGCTCCTTGGTTGGTCCCTCGAGGATCAGGAAACTCGCGCCATCCTACTTCCCGCGCCCAACTCCGTCAATATCCAGCTCGCTCCTGTCGCTGCAAAATGAGAATGTCCGGTTTCATAGGTGGCCGAGGGCGCTATGGAAACGGAGCGAATCGCCTTGAGCCAACGAGAACGGGACCGGTTGCGGGTGCTACACGCAGTCCAGCAGAAGCAGATCACGCAGATCGAAGCCGCCCAGCGGCTGAAGATCAGCGATCGCCATATCCGTCGGCTGCTGTTTCGTCTGGGGGAACATGGCGACCGAGCGGTGGTCCATGGATTACGCGGACGAAGATCCAACCGCAGGCTAGCCGAGCGGTTGCAGCTGAAGATTTTGCGCCGGGTGCGCCAACGGTATGCGGACTTCGGGCCCACGCTGGCCGCCGAGCACTTGGCCCAGGAAGGATTGCCGGTGAGCCGCGAGACGCTGCGGAAGTGGATGGTGAAGGCCAGCTTGTGGCGCCCCCACGCGCAACGCGTAAAGACCATCCATGTGTGGCGGGAGCGGAGAGCCAGTTTCGGGGAGCTGGTGATGCAAGATAGCTCGCCGTTCCGTTGGTTGGAGGAGCGCGGGCCGGCTTGTCAGTTGATTGCGGTGATCGATGACGCCACCAGCCGTTTCTATGCCCGCTTCACCGAACACGACACCACGGAAGAGAACTTGCGGACTTTTGGAGAATGGGTGCGGCGCTACGGACGTCCTTTGGCGCATTACACCGATAAAAACAGCATCTTCCGGACGTCTGCTGCGGCGCCGCTAGGAGAACAGTTGCGGGGAGAAAAAGCCCGCTCGCATTTCGGACGAGCGCTGCGGGAGTTGGGGATCGAATGGATCGCGGCGCACAGTCCGCAGGCGAAAGGACGGATCGAGCGACTGTTCGAAACGCTGCAGGATCGCTTGGTTAAGGAAATGCGGCTGGCGGGGATCGCCAGCATCGCTGCGGCACACTTTTTGGAAATGCGCTTTCTACCGGTGTGGGAAGAGCGTTTCACGGTGGCGCCGCGCAGGCCGCACAATGCGCACCGACGGTTGGATCGCGGGCAGCGCTTGGAGGAAATTCTAAGCGTGCGCGTATCCCGCCAGGTGGCAGACGATCACACGGTCAGTTGGGATGGCACTCGCTGGGGGGTACCACGAGGAGAAGTGTGCGCCGGTCTTCGCGGTGCCCAGGTGGAAATCGAACGACGTCTGGACGGTTCGCACTGGCTGCGCTTCCGGGGCCGCTATCTCCGACTGCGCCACTGCCCAGCACCTCTGCGACCGCCCGCAAGTCCTTCCGGCCTACGGCCTCCAGGACTTGCGCAACAACTACCCAGAGCCAAAAACAAAATCAAACCCAAATACCATGTGCCGGCCCAGCACCCCTGGAGGAAACCCTGGACCCGGACATTTCTACCTTGCGAAAAACCGGACATTTCTACTTTGCGTTGACATATCCAGCTCGCTCCTGCAAGCGGCCCAAACCCTCGGTTTCGCACTTTCGCGCTATACTTCCGGCCTGCGCTTTAGCGGGAGAACATGCATGCCTATTGAAAAATTCTTTCCCCGTTGGTTTACGCCGGACCGTTCGCGACCCGCACTGATCATGGGGATTTCTCTCTTCTTCATCAGTTATGGGTTTGATCTGCTGCTTTCGTGGCTGGGGATTCCCGGGACCGCGACCATACTCAATAATGTCGCCATCGGGGTACTGGGCGCGCTTCTGCTCATCTACTATCTATCCACGCTCTACTTTGAACAAAATTACCTGCGCGCCAAAGAGCGGACCACTCTCATCATGGAACTTAATCATCACGTCCGCAATTCTCTTACGGTAATTCACTACGCTGCGGCGCTCGAAGACAAAGAAGAGCGCTTTCGCCGCATCTCAGAATCGGTCGAACGGATCGACCGCGTGTTGACGGATTTAGTGCCTACAGCGGGAAGCGCTTCGTCTCCGCGGTACTTTCTCCGGAAGCAAAACTGAATCCCGGTCAGTACAAAAATAACGTGGCTTCGCTGGGCGCTTTGCCGGGAAGCCCGGGGCTTATTTTTCGTCCTTATCCAGATATTCCTCGGGAACATCGTCTTCCGGAACTTCGTGCGTGCGCACTTCGGCCTCATCCTCGTCGCCCGCGTCTTCAACGCCTTTGACGAATTCGGCTTCAAACGAATTCCCTTCCTCCAGCAGCTCATCCACACTTTCCGAATTCGATCTTTCCCGCCCGGAAAGCCCCTGCAAATCGCCCGATTGCCCGGCCGACCGCGCTCCGAGCCCTTTGGGTTCGAATACGACCGTGTCCACATTTTCCCGCCGCGCGTCAAAGCCTTTTCGCGATGAAGGTTTTTTCGTCACTTTTCTGGGCGCCGCCTTCTTCACCACAAGGGTTTTTGCGGCGGACTTCCGTTTCACGGCAACTTTTCCCTTCGCCGCTTTCCTGGCTGCCTTCACCGGCTTGGCTCTCTTCGCGCTCTTTTTTTTCGTGGCCATGATCGCGTCGGTTCCCTTCGCTCAATTTCTCAATCGTGCAGTCCGGACCGGCGGGCGCTTTCCAGTCCGCGCCACCTTTCCAGATCGACTAACTCATAGTTCCATGCCCCGCCGCCCAAGTCCAGCCGCCCCAAGGTTACCGGCAATTCAAAACGTCTCGGGCCGGCACTGCCGGGGTTGATGCAAATCACGCCGTTGCGTTCCATGCGCAGTGGCTGATGCGTGTGCCCGCTAACGACCAGCGAAATTCCAGCGGCTTCCGGCTTCAAATCCAGTTCGCGCAGATTGTGCAGCAGATAAATGCGAACATCCCCCGCTTCGACGATCGCCGTAGTTGGCAGCTCCTGGCACCAGTCTTCGGTGTCGACGTTTCCACGAACCGCAATCACCGGTGCAATGGATTGCAAGTTCTCGAGAATCTCGCGTTTTCCCACATCCCCGGCGTGCAGGATCAGCTCGCACCCCTGGAGCGCAAGCAACGCTTCTTCACGCAGCAGTCCATGGGTATCGGAAATCAGACCCAGGCGCGTTGGCCGGTTTGCCATGGAGCGATCCTATCGCACTGTTTTGTAGTTTGGAAAAACGGAGACAGAACCTGGAGAACTTTAGCGAGGCTTACCCTTATGCCGAAGCTGACGCTTTCGGCGAAATCGACCGGCGCAGGGGTCTGGCACCAGGAACCGGAAACGCCATGTGCCAGAAATTCGTATCCGGGGTCGCAAACTCCACGCCGACGTAGGTCTTTCCGTCACGGCCCCGGCGAATCGCCACGACCACGCACTCCATGCTTTTTGCCGTGTGAAAATTGACAAGAACCAGTTGCTGCCCAATGGCCACAACCTGCTCCATGGAAAACATCACGCCATGCTTGTTCACGGATTGTGATTGCGTTTCGACGGAGAATTTCTCTCCCTCGCCAGTTTGTCCGTGAATGATCAACGGTACAGTTAGCGATACTCTTACCGTGCGGCGACGCTCTTTGCAACGAAAGTGGAGTAGGGACATTTTACCGCTACCTCTAGCTGCGTCTTTACTGAGAATCGCTTTACTTTATTTCACTCGACGAGCTTCAGTTTCCCAAAGCGAACCATCAGGATTCCAAAGCGAATGGACAGTAGCACTGAAGTAAGCAAAACAAATCTTGTCCACACAACCCAAGTTTGCCTGGGTTCGATTCTGAGAGCAATGGCTGAACCGTACCACAAATCGCGATCCTAAAACAGTACCCTCGTACTTCCCCTCCCGTTCCCCGGTTTGCCCGGTACCGGAAAACTTCGCTCTATTTCCCCAGTAATCTCACAATTTCGAGCGGATTGACCCGCTCGCGGTCGACCGACAGGGCCCAGTGCAGGTGCGGACCGGTGACCCTCCCGGTGGCTCCCACCTTACCTAAAATCGTCCCTGCCTCGACTTCCTCCCCGACCTTCACGCTGATGGCAGAAAAATGGCAATAAAACGTGTATATCCCGAGACCATGGTCGACCACCACCGTGTTTCCTGAAAAAAACAGGTTGTCGGCCAGAACGACCTTGCCTGCTTGCGCTGCGTGAACCGGGGTGCCGGTGATGGCCGGGAAATCAACTCCGCCATGGGGCGATCCGGCTTTCCCATTCAAAACACGGCGCTTGCCGAAATTTCCTCCGGTGGAAACACTATCGAGGGGGCGCCTAAACTTGCCCTTCCAGAGAGGCTGCGGAGATACCATCCGATAGATCTCTCGGAGTCTTGTCCGTTCGTCTTCCGCTCTCTGCACTTGTTGCGGGTCTGGCTCGACAAACTGCTTCCCCACCTGCAACCGCTCGGTGGCAAATCGGCCCTGCTTCACAGTGACCGTGGCAGTGCAAATCGCCTTTTCGCCGTTCGCCTTTCGGGCCTCGACCGTAACTTTGTAATCCCCGGGAGGCTTTTCCAGGTCGATCCCCACCAAGCTCCGGCTGCCTGCCCCGCTTTGACCGGTGGCAGTTCCCGCTTTCCAGAATTCAATTTTCCTGCCGTCCCAGTCGCCTTCGACGGCCGTAAACCCGCTGGCGGTCGTCACCTCGGCGAGTAGCAAGCTTCCTTGCGTGGCTTGATCGGCACTCAGATGCAGTCGCACAGCGCTTCCGCACTCCGCGGCTGCGGCCGAGGTCGGCAGCAACCCGGAGCCTGGGGAAACGCAGAGCAGCCATGCACTCGCCTGCAACGCAATCCCTACGGCCTTCCTGTTCATGAGCCTCTTGCCCTCGTACTCGACTATACCGCGCCAATAAAAAAAGACGGACCGTAAAATCCGATCCGTCTTTTTTTACATAAAATCGCGATAGACAGTCTAAATCAAAGCCGATGGCCGGCGCGCCCAGCCCCGGCCTTTACCTTTTGCAATTCCTTCCACATCCTTCACATAAGCGCCGGCTTGCGTCAGCACATGATGCAAGTCGTTGCCCAGGCTGATAAACGTGAATCCTTTGTCCAGAAATTCGCCCACCCGCGAAGTGCCAAACAAGAACAATCCGAGAATCACTTTGTTCTTGCCGGCTTCGGCAATCAGCTTGTCGGTAGCAGCCTGCAATTCCGGCGAAGTGTACATGTGGGGAAACTCGTACTTCACATAAAGCCCCATCGACATGCACAAATCGTTCTGCCCGAGGAATAACAAATCAACACCAGGAACGGCCGCAATTTCCGCCATGTTCTTGATGCAGTCCGCCGTCTCCACCTGCAGCGCCACAATGGCGTTCTTGTTCGAATTGCCCGCGTACCCGAGCAATCCCGCTTTGTTCATGCTGCGTTGGGGGAAATAGACCGAGCGCGTTCCTTCCATCGGATATTTCGTACAGCTGATCGCCTGCCGGGCCTCTTCGGCCGTGTTGATGTAGGGCACGAGCACGCCGTCGGCTCCAAGGTCCAGCGCCTGCTGGATCCCCGCGCGATCGTTGTAGCCTGCAACGCGCACCATGGATTTCGCCCCGCCCGCCGCAATCGCGCACAGCATCGCGGAAAGCTTCTCGTAGCCCATCGGCCCGTGCTGCGTATCCACGAGCAGCCAGTCGTATCCGCTATGCGCCAACTGCTCTGCAACTGTAGGGCTGTGCGAGTTGAGGAACAGTCCCAACTTCAACTTTCCCTCGCGCATCTCTTGCTTGAATTCCGCGCCGCTCAGTACGGCATCCGCCATAAAACTCTCCTCGAAAAGTATCAACTCACCTTTGCGGCTCTAATCTACCCGACTCTGGCTCCTAACGCCAACTTTGGCCCGTGCGCGCCCCAATCGCTCGAGGCTCGGCGGCGCGTCTGGGCCGTGCCCCGGGACGACCCTTCGCCCGGGTGAGCTGCAGCGGGCGCCCTTTTTCCTCCATTTCGAGCTCCTTTTACACCACTCATCTACCTCATTCTCCTGTACTTATGTACAGGTTACCGTTTCCTCCAGACCGTCCTACAGGGCACAACTTATACCCCCGGACCCGGGTTCTAATTAGAGTGGACGGTGTCCCCAGGAATACGGAACGATCGACTTTTGCGATGAGGGTTACCTACCAACTCGGCGCTGTATTACGGGCTGCGATCCGGCTGGCTCTGCTGTCGGGCCTGGCCGCCACCGCGTTGTGGCTGGCAAAACCAGTTCGCGCCGACGTCACCGTCTTGCTCGAAGAACCTTACAGCTACGACGGAGCTCTGGCGGGTACGGGGCATACCGCCGTCTATCTCTCGCGCGTCTGCGCGGCCTCCCCAACCGAGCTGCGCCGCTGCCTCCCGGGCGAAAACGGCGTCGTCCTGAGCCGCTACCACGATGTTGGTGGTCGCGACTGGATCGCCATTGCTCTCATTCCCTACCTGTACGCTGTTGATCGCCCGGAAGACATCCCTTTGCTGGTTGACGCGAAAACCGTGGCGCGCCTTCGCAATCAATATCGCCTGAATCATTTACAGGACATCGCGCCGGACGATCCGACGCGCGAAATTCCTGGCGGTAACTGGACGCAACTTGTCGGTTCGGCCTACGATCGCACTCTGTATGCCTTTGAAATTGAAACGACCGAACAAAGAGACGACGAATTCATCGCCTCCTACAACGACCGGGAAAATCTACCGGCCTATAAACTCGTTAATCGCAATTGTGCCGATTTTGTTCGCCAAGCCGTAAATTTCTACTATCCAAAATCCGCCAAGCGCGGAGTCATCGCCGACCTCGGCGTCTCCACACCCAAACACATTGCAAAAACGTTTTACCACTACACCTCGCACCATCCGCAGTATGTTTCAAGCGCATACATCATTCCCCAGGTTCCGGGTAGCATTCGCCGCAGCAAACCAATTCACGGCCTGGTCGATTCCATCTTCAAAGCAAAAAAATACGCGATTCCGCTCACGGTATTTCATCCCGAACTGGCGGCCGGCGTCGGGCTCATTTATCTCACTAACGGACGTTTCAATCCTCCCAGGAACGCCCGGATCTATTCTCCCGACGGGACCTTTGGCGTGCGCCTGACCGAGGACGAACGTCGTTCGTATCAAAAGGGTCTGGAAGAAATTGCCCGCACCTCTGCCGACAGCAACCTGCATCGCGTAAAGACATCCTGGCGGCAATTTCAAGAACACGCGCAGCTGGATCTCACTGCTGCTGGGAATCCCATGCTGCGTTCGGGCACCAATGACGATGCCATGGCTGTCGGACTCACGCGCAGCAATATCTTGTCTTCTTCCTCGCATATGGATCTTGCACGGGAACTGCTCATCACGCGACTTCGCCAGGAACTGGCCAAAGGCGGTCCGCCCAAAATTTCCGACACTCAGCTTCAGCGCGATTGGGAACTTCTGCAGCAATTGACGGCGCTATCGGCTCCGCAAACCGCCGCCACATTCGCTACCGCGCAGCCGGCCCGTTCGCTGCACGCTGATCGATAGAAAACGAAGTGTTCCGCTGCGCGGGCGAGCTCGCGCAAGGGCCGCCTTGCAAATCCTGCTTCCGTCTCCCCGTAAACAACTCATATAACTAGGCTTAGCTTGGGCTCACAACTTCCTGACGACTCCCGCGCTCGTCCCTAGCGACGGAACAATTTCGTTTTTCCACCGGAAACAGGAAGCGCAGCGACGTTTTCAAGAAGGGCTCTGGACGAAGCGGTGGCGAGGACGATCAGGTTTACTGCGGCGTTGCCCGGGCTTCAGCTACTTCCATCGACCAAGTCGCCGACTTGTGAAAGTCCCAGCATGCTACGATTTGCCGCCCGATCCGTGCCGGTACCGGCAAAATCGTCGAAGGTCTTCTCGCTGACCCGAATAATGTGTTCCTTGATATATTGGGCCCCTTCGCGCGCTCCATCTTCTGGATTCTTCAAACAACACTCCCACTCCAGCACCGCCCAGCCCGCAAAATCATATTGCGCCAGCTTGGAAAAAATTCCCGGAAAATCGACCTGGCCATCTCCTACAGAGCGGAATCGTCCCGCGCGATTCAACCACGGCTGATACCCGCCATACACCCCACACCGGCCCGTCGGACTGAATTCGGCATCCTTCACGTGAAACATGCGAATTCGTTCATGGTAGATGTCGATATAATCCAGATAATTCAGCTGCTGCAATACAAAATGGCTGGGATCATAAAGAATGTTGCATCGCTTGTGGCCGCCGACGTAATCAAGAAACATTTCAAAGGACACGCCGTCATGCAAATCCTCTCCGGGATGAATCTCGTAGCAGAGATCGACTCCGGCCTCAGCAAACGCATCCAGAATTGGATTCCATCGCCGGGCCAGTTCCTCAAAGGCGGCTTCGACTAATCCGGCAGGCCGTTGCGGCCACGGATAGAAATAGGGCCACGCTAGCGCTCCAGAGAATGTTGCGTGTTCGGTTAACCCCAGCCGCTGTGAAGCCCGCGCCGCCAGCTTCATTTGCGCAACGGCCCAGGCGGTGCGCGCCGCCGGATTTCCCCGCACCTCTGCCGCCGCGAAACCGTCAAACACCACGTCGTAGGCGGGATGCACCGCGACCAGCTGCCCCTGCAAGTGAGAAGACAATTCGCTAATCACCAAACCGCGCTCGCGCAGTGTCCCGGTCACTTCATCACAATACGTCTGACTTTCCGCGGCCTTTTCCAAATCAAAAAGCCGGCGATCCCAGCTGGGAATCTGCAGTCCGGTAAATCCCAGCCCCGCCGCCCAGGTTGCAATCGCTGCCAGAGTGTTAAATGGCGCTTCGTCCCCTGCAAACTGCGCCAAATGGATCGACGGTCCCTTGATTGTCTTCATTGAAGTGTCCTTTCCGCCAGCTGGCAAACAGAGTTTACACGCTGCACGGCAGCGACATCCGGCAGATTTAAGCGGCCGAGGCCACGCGGTAATCGAATCGGTCTCCAGGAACACGGGCAAGCTTTTGCCGAGACCGTTCCCGCGATTTCCGCAGAACGACCGCCCATTCAACTATTATTACTACAGTTATAAATATTTATCCGATACTTCATGACTGCTGCCGTCCCCCGTGTTTTCTTCCGGCACCGGCAAACCACAGTCTGACCATGGCCGTTCCCGTATCGGGCGGTGCGAGAAGCGATCCCTGGCGCCGCACAAAAATCCCTCTCTTGGTTTTCAATCAGTTCCAACGTCGTCGGCCCTGCCAAGGGAAGTCCCGTCCTGCTCGCGAGTCGCCAACGAACCACGGGCTGGAAGCACTTGAGCGATCACCAGCAGCGCCCCATCTGCTATTCTGAACCCTGTGAGCGGCCGCCGCCGTACCGGCTCCCTCGTTCAACCCAACGCCCAAGGAGCTCCATGCAGTCGCTTCGGCTGAACCCCATCCTCAATACTGACTCCTACAAGCTCACCCACTGGTGGCAATATCCGCCAGACACGCGCCACATCTATTCCTACGTGGAGTCGCGCGGGGGCATGTTCGACGAAACCATGCTCGCCCTGCTGCAATACATCATCAAATCCAATTTCGCCGGCCAGGTCTTCACGATCGAGGATGTCGAAGAAGCCCGCCGCCTGGCCCATGCCCACTTCCAGGGACACCCGAAATCGTTCAACTACGAGGGATTCAAATCCCTCTTCGCCAAACACGGCGGGCGCCTCCCCCTGCGCATTCGCGCGATCAAAGAAGGCACTGTCGTTAAAAGCCATAACGCGCTCATCACGATAGAAAATACCGATCCGGAATTTTACTGGCTCACGAACTGGGCGGAAACCTTGCTTCTGCAAGTTTGGTACCCGATCACTGTCGCCACACTTTCCCGTGCGATTAAACAGGTGATTGGCAAAGCGCTCGTGCGCACGGGCGATCCTTCTCTGCTTCCCTTCAAGTTGCACGACTTCGGATTTCGGGGAGTTTCATCGAAAGAATCCGCGGCGATCGGGGGCGCCGCGCATCTTTTCAATTTTCTTGGCACGGACACGCTCGCCGCGATTCAGCTGCTCAATCAGTTCTACTCCGCGGATCATACAGCGCAGAATCCACTCGACTGCGCCGCATACAGCATTCCTGCCTCGGAGCACTCCACCATCACGTCGTGGGGCGAAGAGGGTGAAGTCGACGCCTACGCCAACATGCTTGCCAACTGCCCGGAAGGCCTGGTCGCCTGTGTCAGCGATTCCTATGACATTTACAACGCCGTCCGCAATCTGTGGGGCGGCGTGCTGCGTGAAAAAGTAATGCAGCGTAACGGTACGCTTATCATTCGCCCTGACTCCGGCGACGCTGTCGCCGTCCTTGAAGAACTTTTCAAAATCGTCAGCGAAGTTTTCGGTTACGAAGTAAACAAAAAAGGCTGGAAGACTACGGTTCCCAACGTACGTTTCATCCAAGGCGACGGCGTGAACTTCTATACCATTCAGAACATTACTGCCCAGCTCACGCGCAAGGGCTGGTCACAGGACATCTGGAGTTACGGCATGGGCGGCGCGCTCCTGCAACAGGTCAACCGCGACACGCTGAAATTCGCTCTAAAATGCTCGGCCATCGATCGCAACGGCACCTGGCACAACGTCTACAAAAATCCCAAGACCGACCCCAGCAAAGCCAGCAAAGGGGGCCGCTTTAACCTCGTCCAGAACGGGCGAAGCTTCGCGACAGTAGAAATTGAAGACGGCGTCGCCATCCCCGAAGCTCCGGCGGCCGGCTCCAACGCACTGGAAACAATCCTCGAAGACGGCACCCTGCTTCGCGATCAAACTTTGGAAGAAGCCCGCAGAATCGCTCGAAACTTTGACAATTTCGCCGATCCAACATGAAAACCAAGAGCAAACTCGCTTCGCTGTTCGTGCTTTGCGCCGTAGCGGCACGCGCGCAATCGGCGCCCACCCCAGCTGCGCAGACCAGTCCCGAACGTGTGCAAATCGACGGCAAGGTTCTCGCGGGCAAACTCACCCGTCGAGTACATCCGGTCTATCCGCCCCTTGCCAGGATGACTCGGCAATCCGGCACCGTGCAGGTCCATCTGGTGATCGGTACCGACGGTGTCCCCAAGGATTTCGAAGTCGTCACGGGCCCGGCGCTTCTGCAGGCTGCCGCTGTGGATGCCGTGCGGCAGTGGCGTTATGAGCCGGTTCTGCTGAACGGAGGTCCGGTTGAGGCCGAGACCACCGTTGCAGTTGTATTCGCACTGGCGAACGACGGACCCGGAACCCGGCCTTCTCCGGCGCCGCTTCCCGGTGAGGCGCCGGCCGTCCCCATTGATCCGCAGTTGCGTGCCGATATTGTGCGTCTCCTGGAAACTGCCGACATGAAGTCACAAATCGAGAATGCGGCTGGAAAACTCAACGATTCGATGCGCGCCGCGCTGCTCGAATCATTGCCATCCAATCTTGATGAGACCCCGATCGCCGACGATTATTCAAAACAAATCTCGAATTCGCTGCAAACCAGCGAATTCTACGAAGCGATTATTTCCGACTATGCCAGGCGTTATTCCGACCAGGACATCAGGAGATTGACCCGTGAATACGAAACCGATGGCCAGGAAAAAGTAAATGCAGAAAATTTGGAACAAATTGCCCGGCAATTTGCGCTGGACAATATCCCGGACATTCTGAATCAAATGTGCAAAGCGTTCCCGGACCTCGCGGGCACGCCGAACATCTGCCCGGACAAATGAATCAAAGTTAGTTTATTTTCTTATTTCAGCGACGCGGCAATCTGCAACTTGTATTCGCGCGCTTTGGCGACGGCTTCGTCTTCTTTCACCGTCAATAGTTTGTGGTCGCGCATCACCAAACGGCCGCCAATCATGACGGTTTCAATGTCACTGCCCTTGAGCGCATAGGCCAGCTGCGCGTATACGTCGTACATGGGAACGGCGTGGGGCGCGTCGAGGCCAATCAGAATCAAGTCGGCTTTTTTGCCGGCTTCGAGCGAGCCGATTTCTTTTTCCATATGCAGCGCTCTTGCGCCGTCGATGGTAGCCATTTCCACGACAGCCCTGGCATTGAGCGCGAGCGGGTTGTTGCGCGTGATTTTTGCGAGTTTTGCGGCCAGGTCCATTTCTTCCATGAGATCGAGGTCGTTGTTGCTTCCGGCGGGTCCGTCGGTGCCCAGGCCGACGGCAATTCCTGCGGCGCGCATGTCGGGAACGGGAGACACTCCGCTGGCGAGCATCATGTTGCTGGAAGGGTTGTGTACGCAGCCAACGTTTTTCCCGGCGAGAATCTTCTGGTCGACTTCATCCACAAAAATACAGTGCGCGGCGACTACGTCGGGACCGAGGATCCCGATTTTGTCGAGATATTGCACAGGGGTTGTGCCGTTCTGCGCGCGGCTGTCGTCGAGTTCTTTTTTCATTTCAGCGACGTGAATCAGGATGGGCGCGTTGTATTTTCGGGCGAGTGCTGCGGCATCCTGCAAGGTTTTCCTCGAGCAGGTGTAGATGGAGTGTGGCGCGGGCGCGGCGTGAATCAGGGGATCGCCCTGCCACTTTTTCAGAAACTTTTCGGTGTAGGCGACCATTTCGGCTTCGGTTTTGTTGTCAGGAGCGGGAAAGTCGATGAAGGTCTCGCCGAGCACACCGCGCATGCCTGCAGCTTTGGTCTCTTCGGCTACCGCGTCCTCAAAGTAATACATGTCCGCGAAAGTGGTTACGCCGCCGCGAATCTGTTCAGCCATGGCCAGTCGCGTTCCCCAGCGAACAAATTCTTCGGTTACGTTTCTGGCCTCCGCCGGAAAAATATATTTTCGCAGCCAGTCATCGAGCGTTACATCGTCATGCAATCCGCGAAATAGCGTCATCGGTACATGGGTATGGCCGTTAATGAAGCCGGGCAGGACGAGTTTATTTCTTGCATCGATGGTTTGCGCAGCACTGTATTTGCTTTCAATTTCAATTCGCGGGGCAGCGGCGACAATCAGGTCGCCTTTGACGGCTACGGCCCCGTCATCAATAGTGGTGCGGGAGCCGTCCATGGTTAGTACCGTGCCGCCCGTAATGATTACATCTACTTTTTCCTTTTTTGCGTTTTGCGCGTTTGCGGGAATAGCGAGAAAGAGAAAAACGATCGAACTGACAGCGAGAAATTTGCATCGCAAGAGTTATCCCTCATTTCTTGGGTGATAGTAGCAGGTCTGGGAAATTGGCGGCAGGGGTTTGCTCGTTTCCTAAAGGCTCGAGACGTCAAAAGGCCTGGGGAGCAGATCGCGCATCTGGAGAGTTTCCGACTTGTCTTTGAGATTTGACAGGGTTACGGGGATGTCCCCGCAGAATTCCCAGATGATTTGGCGACAAGCCCCGCACGGCGGAGTCAGCGTATCGGCGTCGGTGACGATGGCAATGGCGTCGAAGCCGCGTTCGCCCTCGCTCAAGGCTTTGAAGATGGCAACGCGTTCAGCGCACAGGGTCAGTCCGTAAGTGGAGTTCTCTACGTTGCAGCCGCCGAAGATCCGGCCGGAGCTGGCGCGCACGGCCGCCCCCACGCGGAAATTGCTAAATGGGGCGTGGGCGTTTTCGCGGACTTGTTTGGCGGCTTCGATCAAGGAATCTTTTTCGCTCACTTGATTTGCTCCAGGACAGTTTTTACGTCGGCTTCGACGAGGCTCGACGCGATACGATGGATTACCCCGCGCAGAAGAGTGATGAATTGCGATTTCACGCACTCGGCGGTCTCGAGAACTTCTTTGTGATCAAGCGGCTGATCTAGAATTCCGGCAGCGGCGTTGGTGACGCAGGAAATTCCGAGGACGCGGATACCGCAGTGGCGCGCCGCGATAACTTCAGGAACCGTGGACATGCCGACAAGGTCGGCGCCGATCGAACGTAAATAGCGGATTTCCGCGGGAGTTTCATAGCTGGGGCCCGGGAGTGCCGCGTAGACGCCCTCAAATAGTCCGATGCCGGAACGATTGCCTTCGCCGACCGTCATTTCGCGAAAGCGACGGTCATAGGCAGTGCTCATATCAGGAAAACGCGGGCCGAAACGTTCGTCGTTGGGACCGGAGAGGGGATTCACATTTTGCAAATTGATGTGGTCCTTGATCACGACCAGGCGGCCCTGGCTGAACTCGCGTTTGATGCCGCCGGCGGCATTTGTGAGGATGACCGCTTTCACGCCCATACGGGCAAACACGCGGATGGGGAACGCGACTTCTTTGACGGAGTATCCTTCATAGAGATGCACGCGGCCTTGCATGGCAACGACCGAGGTGCCGCCGACTCCGCCGATGACCAGTTGTCCGGCGTGGCCAATTGCGGTGGAAACGGGAAAATGCGGAATATCCGCATAGGGAATTTTACTTGGCTCGAAAAACTCGTCGGCAAAGGCGCCAAGTCCTGAACCAAGGACGAGCGCGATGGGGGGCCGCAGGGCCGTTTTCTCTAAAATGTAGCTGGCCGCGAGGTCCGCTCTTTCAAATTCGCCGAGCGCAGCCCCGTTTGCCGTGCTCGATTTCCTGGCAGCGGATCTTTCTGCCGCAGCTTTGCCTGTGTTTTTCCTTACGCTCACGTCAACATTCCCACGATGGAAGCGGACATCAGATTGGCCATGGTTCCGGCCATCATGGCGCGGAAACCGAATTTCGCAAGCTGGCCGCGTTGTTCCGGCGCCAAGGCGCCGATACCGCCGATTTGAATGCCGATGGAACTGAAATTTGCAAAGCCGCACAGAGCAAACGTGGCGATGGTGAAAGAGCGCGGATCGAGGCTACCTTTTAGCTGAGCGAGCTCGGTGAAGGCCACAAGCTCATTGGCCGCCATGCGAGTGCCGAGCAGATTGCCGACCGTCGTGCAGTCATGCCAGGGAATTCCGATAAGCCAGGCGACTGGCGCAAAAAGCCATCCGAAAACCTGCGTAAGGCTGGCTGGGAACCAGGTGATCCCATGGGCATAGAGCCAGTTATGGGTGCCGCCCATGATTCCGTTGAGCAGAGCCAGCAGGGCCAGGAAAGAAATGAGCATTGCTCCGACGTTGAGTGCGAGATGCAGGCCGTCCACCGTGCCGCGCGAGATGGCTCCGAAGACGTTTGGTTCTTTTTCCATTTGCGGCATTTCGACGCGGCCTGCGGTCAGCGGGACTTCCGTTTCCGGAACGAGCATTTTGGCCATGAGCAGAGTGCCGGGGGCGGTCATGATGACGGCGGTTAGCAGATGTTTTGCCTCGATACCGTAACTCACATATGCAGCTAGCATGCCACCGGAAACATGCGCCATTCCGCAAGTCATCACACACATTAGCTCGGATTTGGTGAGGCTGTTCAAGAAAGGGCGGATGGTCAGCGGAGCTTCGGTCTGACCCATGAAGATGCTGGCGGCGATGTCCAGTGATTCGGCGCCGCTGGCGCCCATGACTTTTGTCATGACCACGGCAAAAGCACGGATCAGGATTTGCATGACGCCGATATGATAGAGGAGGGCAAAAAAGGCGGCGATGAAAATAATTGTGGTGAGAACCTGAAACGCGAAGATGAAGCCGACCGAGGACCCTTTTTTGCCGAGTTCGCCAAAGAGAAATTCAGAGCCGTAGTAGGAATAGTTGAGGAGACGATTAACGGCGTCCCCCGCTATCTGGAAGATGCGGCGGCCGGTCTCAAAGCGAAGAACAAAGTAGGCAAAGGTAAGCTGCAGGCCGAGTCCCCAGGCGACCGTTTTGAGACGAATGGCTTTGCGGTCGGTCGAAAAAAGATAGGCCAGGGCGATCATGGTGGTAAGGCCCAGCAGACCGGCAAATCTTCCCATTTGAATATTCCTCTCTTGCGATGAAACCGTTCCTCAGTCGCCGATAACGCGGCGGATTAATTGCCGTTTTTGCGATGCCGGACCAATTTTATAACTTTCAGAGATGAGCCGCGTGGCCTCGGCAACTTTTACGTGGCTATTGTAGTGGATTGTGGCGAGAGTTTCGCCTCTTTCGACGGCATCACCGATGCGCTTGTGGAATTCGAGTCCGACGGCATGATCAATTTTGTCTTCCTTCCGTTCCCGACCGCCGCCAAGAATGGCGAGGGCCGTGCCGAATTGCTCGCAATCGGTTGCCGTGACGAATCCGGCGGCGGGACTTGCGACGCTTTGATGTGAATTTGCGGTTTGCAGACGTTGCGGTTCGTCGACGATCCGTTCGTCGCCGCCTTGCAGGCGGATTCCCTGTTTGAATTTTTCAAGGGCTTTCCCGTTGCCGAGCAGAGTCGCGGCGAGCGCGCAACCTTCCTCAAGACCCTTACTGCGTTCGCCCAGAACGAACATCCAAGCGGAAAGTTCGATACAAAGTTCACGCAGATCGGCAGGTCCGCCGCCGTTGAGAATGTCGATGCATTCGATGACTTCATAAGCGTGCCCTGCCATGCGTCCGAGGGGCTGGTCCATGTCGGTGATAAGCGCGACGACTTTCTTGTTCATGCGCTTGCCGGTATCAACCATGAGTTCGGCCAGACGCACGGCGTCTGCTTCTTTTTTCATGAACGCGCCGGAACCAGTTTTGACATCAAGAACCAGCGCGTCAATTCCTTCGGCCAGCTTCTTGCTCATGATGGAAGCGCAGATGAGCGAATCGTTGTCAACGGTGGAAGTGACATCCCGGAGGGCGTAGATTTTCTTGTCGGCTGGGGCAATTTCCGGAGTTTGACCGATGAGTCCCATTCCGCATTGTTCCAGAACTTCGCGGAAACGCTCGAGCGGGAGATTAACATTGAAACCCGGGATGGATTCGAGTTTGTCCAGCGTCCCGCCGGTGTGTCCGAGGCCGCGTCCACTGATCATGGGGACGATAAGCCCGCCGGCAGCGGCAATAGGCGCAATGACTAAAGAGGTCTTGTCGCCGACGCCGCCGGTGGAATGTTTGTCGACTTTCTTTGCCGGAATCGAAGAAAAATCGAGAACCTGGCCGGAATGCAGCATGGCCTCGGTCAGGAAAGCCAGTTCCTGGCGGCTGAGACCGCGGATCCAAGCGGCCATAAGCCAGGCCGAAATCTGATAGTCGGGAATTTCATCGCGGGTGTAGCTGGAAACAAGAAAATCGATCTCTTCGCGGGAGTGCTCTTGGGAGTCGCGTTTTTTGCGGATCAGGTCGACGGCGCGCATGCGTTATGGATGAGGGGCGAGCGTAGCATTGCAGGTTCGCGGCGTCAACGCGGGTCCAGGATCAAAGCGGGTGCGCGGTGTCTGGCGGGAGGTTGGTGATTTGTCCCCCAATGGCTTTCCAGCCACGGGGGCTGCTGACATAGACGTGCATCGTACGCATCTGCATGCTGACATGCTGGCCTTTGACGATGGCTTTGGAGGTCCACAAGGAAGTCGTGACGGCAACGTCCTGGAACAGGCGCACTTTGATGTCCGAGGCGTTGAAGAACTCATACTGGAAGGAACGGTCTTCGACGACACGAATGAAAGCGGTTTTATCGACGGGCTGGCCGTGGGAAAGAGTACCGGCAAAATCTTCACTGTAGACGCGGCGGAAAAATGTTCCATTGTTGTGCTGTATGGCGCGCGCGGTCTCCAGTTCGAGGTTGGTTACTTCTTCACGCTGTAGTTCAGGATTAGGCGGTTGCTCATCTTCTCTGCGCTCCCGCTGCTGTTGCGGCTGCTGGGCATGCAGGAAGGGCAACAGAACAATGGACAGGACCAGCACGACAAGCTTCTTCATGAGCGATCAATCTCCTTCACGGGTAAGAGCGTTGTAGCGTGGCATCTCCGCGCCTTACCGGCGGGGATACTTTGCCGTTCGAGGACGGTTCTTCTGGAACAGGCCCCCTCGTAGTGGGCCCATGATCGGCGAATGTTTCCGCAAAAGTAAAGTGGAATCGAGATGGCGATGCCCGCTCTCCAGGCCCCAGACACTTCGATCATTCATACAAGGACAGTTCCAGACTGCGGTCAGAATTTAGCGGGGAACCCGGGGGCGTAAGACTCGAGCGAGAAATACGGCCGCTGATGCTGCAAAAAACAAAGCAGTTACGTGCCCAGAATAAGTGGACCGCTTTGTGCGACCTTCGCGGCCGCGGCGCGCATTTCCCCGTGGATAAGGCCGTTCGTGGCGAGGATCAGCGGGCCTCCCAATTCATACGGTGTACCGGCGAAATCGCTGACCTGGCCTCCGGCTTCTTCAACCAGGAGGACGCCCGCGGCGGTATCCCATTTTTTCAGGCCGAATTCCCAGAATCCGTCGAAACGGCCAGCAGCCACATAGGCAAGATCGAGTGCCGCCGAGCCATCGCGGCGAACTCCGTGGGACTGCATGGTGAAGTCGCCGTAATACTGAAGATTAGGCGTGCCCTTGCGGTTGTGAACCGGGAAACCGGTGCAGAGCAGGCTGGTGGAAAGTGTGGCATTTTTCGAGACTTGGATTTTCTTGCCGTTCAGCGTAGCGCCCTCGCCTTTGGCCGCGGCGAAAAGTTCGTCGTGAATCGGATTGTAGATGACTCCAACGAGCAGCGTGCCGCGCTGCGCGAGTGCAATCGAAACACAAAAACACGGGTAGCCGTGGGCAAAATTTGTGGTGCCGTCGAGAGGATCGACGTGCCAGCCAAATTCGGAGATGGATTCGTGGCCGAAGCCTTCTTCGGCGAGGATGGAATGATCGGGGAAGTAGTTGGAGATCTCCGCGACGATGGCTTGCTCGGAGCGTTTGTCCGCTTGGGTAACGAGGTCGACTTCGCCTTTGTAAGCGATTTGCGGCGGGCGGGAAAACTCGTCGCGAAGAATGGCGCCGGCTTGCCGAGCGATTTCGATGGCGGCTTCGAGATAGTTTTTAGGCATCACGAAGATTCTAACGCAAAGACAGGCTGAGGAGAGAGGAGCAGATCTGCGGAAAAATAAAAGTTAACTCGACGTTACTGCGGACCAGTGAGGTACGTCGTGCGGTGGCGGACGCGGTAGTGCTCGCCGACTTTTACCGCAATGGAGCGGTAGGTGTTGGCCGGGCCGCGCGGGGTTGGATAGTAGCCAAGACGGTATTGGGTGCGCAATTCGCGGTCAATGCGGTCATAGATGGCGTCCAGTTGTTGCGCGGTGTCGGGATAGAAAATGGCGCCTCCGGTGGTGTCCGTCATCGCTTCGAGGGCGTGCTCGCCGGCGGTGTTGCGGCCGCTTTCGGTCTTAATGGGGCGAATGACGATGGTGTACAGCAGGGCGCCGGAGCGGACAGCAGCTTTACGCGCGGCGTCAAAATCCGTGCGGCTCGTCGTTTCGCCGGCGTCCGTTACGAGAATGATGACGCGCCGGCGATTGTCGCCGCGATTTTCAAGGGAACGCGCGCCGAGCGCCACGGCATCATAAATCGAAGTTCCCGCACCGGGGGGCACTTTCCGAACTGCAGCTTGCAGCATAGGCACTTTGTCGGAAAAGGGAGCAAGTTGGGTGACGTCTTCGTCAAAACAAAACACGGCGAGCCGATCGACTGGACGCAGGATTTGACCGATGAAACGAGCAGAAGCTTCCTGTTCAAAACTGATTTCCTTGTGGGCGCTGAGGCTGGCGTCAATCATCAGAGCGAGATCGAGCGGCTGGGTCGTCTCTGATTCAAAGACTTCGATTTTTTGCTGAACCCCTTCTTCAAAGAGCTGAAAGCTTTCAATGGGCAAGTCCGGCATGGGCCGATTATTTTCATCCAGCACGCTGACCAGGACATTGACCAGGTTCACGGTGACTTTGATTCTGCCGCGCTGTGAGGCGGAGTCCTGAGGGTCGGGAGAAGGCTCTGGCGGGGTCGGCTGAACAATTTTTCCGGGTTCGCCCACCGGCGAAGCGCTCGGAGCTGCGGTTTTCGAAGCGGTTTTTGATTTCTGGGCCCAGGGCGGGCGATTGGGATTCTGCGGCGGCGAGGAATTGCTCTGTGCCGGTGCGGAGGTGTCCTGCGTGGCTGCGCCGCCGGCAGCGACAAGTACACCCAGTGCGACCAGCAGAGCGGGCAGACCAAGAGAAGGTTTTCGCATTGAAAATTAAGATGCTGAATCGGCATCCGGTGTCGCCGGAGGCTTGGTTGTCCCCTGTCGCCCGGACGGAACGGGCGGGAGTTCCCCGTCGGCCCAAACCGCACCATCTATAAAATACTCCTTTTTCCAGATGGGGACGGTGCGTTTCAGAGTATCAATGGCGTATCTGCAAGCGTCGAAGGCCGCCGGGCGGTGCTGCGAACTGA
The DNA here is from genome assembly GCA_035317965.1 of Saccharimonadales bacterium (SeqCode). GTDB lineage: Bacteria > Acidobacteriota > Terriglobia > Acidiferrales > UBA7541 > Acidiferrum. Next base: position 53,018 of record DATHFT010000135.1, read on the forward strand.
CGGCGATCAGTACACTGGTTTCGCCGATCTGCAAGCGGCCGAGGCGGTGAACCATGGCGACGCGATGAATCGGAAACTTGGCGTGGAGTTCGATACCGATTTGCTCCATTTTGGTTACCGCCATCGGCTCGTAAGCCTCGTAGTCCAAATAGAGCGTTTCGCGGTTGTGCGAATGGTTCCGAACGAAACCGTCAAAGACAACGATAGCGCCGTCGGCCGAACCCCGCACGTGTTGCGTGATGCCAGCGATGTCGACAGGGTCATGAGTCAACCGGTAGAGATCCTGGCTGAGTGGGTCCGTCATGGTTTGTTTTATCCGCCGCTCACCGGAGGAAGGAAGGCCACCTCGTCGCCGAACTGGAGCGGGGTGTCCCACGGCACGAATTCCTGGTTGCAGGAAGCGACGAGTGACGAGCGGTATTCGGTGAGTTGGGGATGGCGAGCGGTGTAAGTGGCAAAAAGCGACTCGATGAGCGCACCCTCGGCCAGCTGAATCGAATCCTCAGACTTGCCGACAATTTCCCTCAGGCGGCCGAAGAAAAGGACCTTGACGGGAGCGGGTTGTGCATGGGAAGGCACCCCCTGATTGTACCGTGCGGGAGCGGAGGGGGCCAGTGGAGCTATGACGAGTGGAGCGGTCCGAGGCAGGATATCCCTATCAGTAGCAACGAGCGAAGGCAACCGCTCGCCAGCAGGGCGTTCCCGCCGTGAATTTTGCCCGCCGAGTCCCTTTGCCGGAGCTAAGCGCATGGCCTGGGCATCGAACTTCCAGAAGGGGACACAACCGTCGTGCGAAAATTTGAGACAGCGGTGCTATGAAAATCCTGGTGACCGGGGCTACCGGACTGGTGGGAACGGCGCTGGTGGAGGCGCTGGGGCGTGAGGGGCATATGGTGTGCCGGTTGCTTCGCGCGGGGAGTAAAAAGCGCGAAGGGGCCGAGCGGGGATTCGACGTCGAATGGAATCCGGAAACCGGCGAATTGGGCGGGGCAGGAGTTGGCCCGGATGCGGTCGTGAATCTGGCGGGAGCACCGATCGCCGATGGACGATGGACCGAGGAGCGCAAGAAATTGTTACACTCGAGCCGAATTGATACGACTCGAGCGCTCGTTAAGATACTGGCCGAGATGAATGCGCGACCACGGGTGCTCGTGTCCGCCTCTGCCTGCGGCATTTATGGCGATCGTGGCGATGAATTGCTGAGTGAGGAAAGCAAGCCTGGACGGGATTTTCTCTCGGAGCTGGCGCTGGAATGGGAAGCGGAAGCGGTAAAGGCGGAGGCCCTGGGGATTCGCGTAGTTCTGCCGCGATTTGGAATTATTTTGGCGAGAGAAGGCGGGGCTTTGCCGCAGATGATGAAGCCGTTTCGCGTCGGACTCGGCGGAAAGCTCGGAAATGGGCAGCAGTGGATGTCGTGGGTGGCGCTGGAGGATGTGATCGGGATTTTGCGAATGGCGATCGAGAGCAGTTCGCTGCGCGGGGCCGTGAATGTGGTGGCCCCCGAGCCGGTGCGCAATGTGGAGTTTACCAAGATTTTGGCTCGTGCAATCGACCGTCCCGCGATTTTTACGGCGCCGGCATTTGCGCTGCGACTGGCGCTAGGGGAAATGGCGGACGCACTGCTGGGAAGCCAGCGCGTCACCCCACACAGAGCCGAGCAGAATGGCTACCAGTTTCGCTATTCACAGCTCGAGCCGGCCCTGGCGGAGATCCTCAAAGCGCAGTAACCCTCGGCGGCTTTACTTCACAACGTTGAGAGTGATCTCAACGCGAAGGACTTTTCCGCTGAGCGGGTCGGTCGCCATGGTGCTTTCAACTGTCTGGCCATCGCGCAAGAAGAGGTCGACGTCGGTTCTAAATTGCCGAATGATGGGCTGCTTGAACGGGCCGGAAGAAGGGTCGGTACCTTTTGTGGCAGTTCCCTCCACGTTTGCAAACACTTCTCCCTCTACCCAGGAACGTTCGAGAACCAATTCGAGATTGAATCGAGCGTCGGCATTCCGCGTTACCCGAGCATCAATGTTTGTTCCAACGTCGAGGTACTGCATACCGCCGTCTTTGCCAGTTAGAACCGGCACCCGGCTGCCGATGCGAAGTTTCTTCCAACCGCGTGCATCGTTTGGAGCATTGAGGTAAAGAATGTAGGGCAGACTCTTAATTTTTTTATCCCCTTCATACTCCACGAAAACGACCTGCAACTTGATGGGAATGGAAGACACAGCCGACCGCGCCATGTCCTCCGCTTTCGATTTATCAGCGGCAATGGCTTTGGTTTCCGCTTTATGTTTTTCCTCCATTTGCGCGGCACTGTCCTGCGCCGTTGCGAAAAACGGAACGGCTGCGCACAGTGCAACGGAGCAGAAAAGCAGATTCATCTTCTTCATTGTTCCTCCAAAATTTCTTCATCAACAGTCAAAATCCGTTTTCCAGACCGACCGCTACTCCGTGCCGGTGGAAATCCAATCCGCCCTGCCGTCCAGGGGAGCGATACTTAGCTTGGCAACTTCGAGGGGATCGACCTGCAGCAGTTTTTGCTCGTCCCTTGCGGGAGTTTCACCGAGCGCCAGAGCGACTTCCCCGCGCTGCACCGCAGAAAGGAATCGGCCAAAAGCGACTCGCTCTTCCTGCGGGACGATTACCTGCGGTTCCCGCGGTACACTCCTGCGCGCACTGCCGAGCGCCAGGGGCCGAGGGACGGAAGCGGAACGCTTTAAGACCGTGTGCGCTTCCTGCCGCGGCTGGTCGGCTTGCGGCACGACTGGAGTGCTTGACTGATTCTGCTGCGCTCGAGAACTTTGCACTGGTTGCGGTTGCGGCGTGTCCTTGTGCTGCAAAAGAGGAAAGAACATCACAGCAAGGACCATCGCTGCCGCAACAGCGCCCGCCAGCCCAACCGGTGTCCAGTTAAGTTTCGGCGTGGTGCCTTGCTCCAGCCGCGAGCGAACGCGCGGGAGGAATGCGGATGACGGCTGCATGTTCGCAATGGCGGACAAGTGCGCGTCAATAGCGGCAAAAGTAGTTCGCACGCAGGCAAATTCTGCGCGGCAGTCGGCGCACGCTTCCAAATGAACGCGCAAATCCCCGGCCGGACCAGAGCGTGTGGCGGCTGCTTCGTTCAGCGCACTTTTGAAAATTTCACATGACATTGCAATTTCTCCGCTAACTGCTTTCTTGCTGAAAAAATCCTGGACTTGACCGTTCCCAGTGGTACTTGCAAAATCGCGGACACTTCCTCAAGTGAATGCCCGTCCATGGCCGACAGGAGCAAGGCGAGACGCAGCTTGTCGGGCAGTGCACTGAGCGCGGTCTCGAGGTGCAGCTGAAACTGGCTGTTCACCGCCAAATCCTCCGCGGTGGCCGCCGGCGGGCGCGTTGTGGGCCTCGACCATTCCGTTTCGCGAACTTCGCGACGCTTCGACGAACGCAGGCGATCGAGCGCCAGGCGGAAGGTGATGCGTACGAGCCAGGCCCGAAACAAATTCCTGTCACGCAGGCGAGGGAAACGTTGGTAGGCCCGGAGCAAGGCCTCCTGTGCGGCGTCTTCGGCGTCGGCGTCGTTGCGCAGGACTCCGCGCGCAACGCGAAAAGCGAGAGTTCCCGATTCCGCGAGGCGCTCTTCAAATTCGCGACGCAGTAGCGCAGCAGCTTCGCGCTTCCCTTCCGGCATTGCCGTGCGGCCCAGCTGGATCAGAACCAGCTCCTGCAGGTGATCTCGTGTGCGAGTGGAAATGCTCGCCTCCCGTTACAAGATGCCAGACGCCACGACTGGGCAAATGGTTCAGTCGGGAGAATGAGTTAAACACAGCGAGTGGCAGGAGCACAGCGGCAGGTTGAACGCCAGAATGATTCAGGGAACGGGGAGACGCTCGGAATTGTCACCCCCGCAAACGGGGCCCGCCTGCAACCGGTGTCTACGAAGACGAGCCTGCAGGTCGTCCATCCCCGTGCGGACCGCAAGCTACACTACAGTAGCGGTTTACGCCTGACACCAGAGCCAGACGAACGGCGGTTTGCCTGCGAAACAGTTCGGACTTTTCAGCAGGCTCTGCGCCTACGTTTCGCCCACGGCAAGAAAAAACCCCGGCCGCTAGGCCGGGGTCTTTGGGAAAACAGCGGACAACTGCCGAGTTAGTTCTGTTGCGTCGACAGCAGCAGTTGCGTGAAGCCCGTGGTGTTGACGCTGCGGAACAAGGGAGTTCTCGGCGGCAACAGTTGCGGGGTCAAAAAGTCGGTGTCGAAGGCGTAGGCGCGGACTGGAGCGCCGTATACCGTTGCGCAGCACTTGAAGGTGCTGATGGCCTGACGGCTGGTGTAAAGGCTGATCATGGAGCCACGGTAGTTCAAGGTGTTGCTGCCCCAGGCCTCAAGGAAGCGCAGGAAATTGTGAACTCCGCCATCGGTGCCGAAGTCCTGCGGTTCGCCAGACGGTTGCGGGAACGAGATGCCTTTTCCTCCGACAATCGCCGTGTGGTAGAAGGAAGTGGCCGCGCCGCGCTGCGCCTGGTTAAAGGTCGAATAAAACGAGTTCACGTCGTTCCAATTGTTTGACAGTAGCGTTACGGCATCGCCGATAATCGACGTAGCCACGTAGGCATCACCGAATCCACCACCTGCCGAATTGGCGTTGAAGTCGCCCTGTACATAGATCGGATTTTCCGAGGCAATCGTCAGTCCGCAGCGTACGTTGCCCGGGCAGATATTCATCAAGTTTCCGAGCGTTCTGCTGTTGACCAGCTTAACGGCGCGGCGGAAGAAGAAATTCGGATTTTCTCTGGCTTCGTTGGCGTGAATGACCATGGTCTGCGGCCAGACGGCTGTTGGCAATGCGACAGCAGGGCACACGTAGTTGGCAGCCAAAGCATTGTTGACGGTGGCGCCTACCAGTGCTGCTTTGACGGCTGCAACTGCCGGGGCTCCGACCTGGTTATTGGGGAAATAGCCATTTCCGCTGATGGCCGGACTCGCGGCGTTGTACATCTGGCTGGCTTTGGTAGCGTCCTGGCCGTAGGTAAAGAAGGCAGCTGTTCCAATGCCGTCCAGATCTTCACCCGTGTCGAGAGTACTGTTGGGGCAGCCGTTGCTCGGATCCGTAAGATTGATGAAGTCTTCAAAACCATATTCGCCGGTTTCAAAGGTGGACGGAGACAGAGGCACGGTTCCCGCTGGAAGTACTTGGCTTTTGTAGTTTCCGCGACGGTCTGAAACATACAGAACATAGTCGTTCGGAGCGGTGACGGCATCGAAAGACAAGGTGCCAGAACCGGCAAGAGCTCCCGTCAGATAGCGCGCCAGATTCGCGGTGTCCACTTCAACGTAGTTCATCACGCCGCCGAGTGTGACCATCTTTGCGTAGGGCATTACACCCAGGCTTCCCGGCGGGTTTTCGTCCCGGATCGTGCCTTCTCGGGTATCGAATAGCGCATTGGGCCAGTAGTCGGAACCCAACTTCGGATAAACCTGGTTTACCGGATTGGCGTTCAGGACCACACCGCAGGGAACTGAAGGTAATAGACCTTGTTTCCAGTTGGAAGGATTGTCCCGCACCCTTTCCAACCGAATGATCGCATTGGGGTGGAGGTCAGGGCAGGCGTTCGGATTGGGTGGCAGTTGACCGGACAGATTCAAGGTCATCAGAGGCTGGGTGGGTCCGTACTGCGCCGCCGTCAAATCCAGCGAGGGATTGTTGAGGGATCCGGCGTAGTAAGGATTCAGATTCTTGCCCACGTACCCGTAGGAAAGAACTTCGGTCGTGACATCCCGCCAACCGCCGCAAGGATTGCCATAGGGAGCCAATTGCACATCAATTTTGATAAAACCTTTGATGATGGGAAGTCCAAAGCCGACCGTCGGCCCCGGGTTGGGCACCCAATAACCGTTGCCTCCCGCGATCTGAGAAGTAGCGTAGGCGGCAGCGCCAACTGCAGCGCCGGAGGTAGCGAGCGGCACGGGACGGGTGTTGAGACCGGCAGCATTGTTGTTCGTCATTCGAGTGAAGAGATTCTGTACGGCTGGGTTGGCGCTGCCCGCCCACGTAGCTGGATCGGTCGCCAGGAGCGACAAGTCCAGCGGAGCGCCGCCCGACACGCAAGGCAGCGATGTGATATCGACAGGGTTGTCGGACAGGAGCACGCGCACGCTGGCTTGTGCGAAGTAACGCTGCTGCAAAACCGTCGGATCATCCAGAGCTGTGGGTCGACGAATAATATCGATCGGTTTGGTGTTGGTGCCCAGAGTCGTGATACCCAAGTTCAATTGTTGCGCTCCGGTTTTGCCGTTCTTGATGTTCCCCGCATAGTTGCTGGCGCTGGTGGACAGGTTGTACCAAACCGGATTGATCGCTGTGCCAAGATTTCCGAGCAGACTGCCTTCGGTCTGGGCAAGGGCCCGGTAGGACCCCGACCCTGGCGCTGTCGTGATATTGACTGTGCCCGCGTAGGACGTGGATGTTGGATAGCCATTCGACAAGTTCGTACGGATGACATCTTTTACTGCGGTAACCCGATCCGACAGAGAAAGCGTGGATCCTGTTGCCAGGAAAAGGTTGCCGTTCGTGTGCGTACGACCGCCAAAATTGAAATTCGGACCAGGAAAGAAACTGCAATCGCCATCGCAAAACACGCCGAATTGAAACATGGGAATACCGACGGTCTGCGTCGTGCGCTGAAGCTTAACTTCCGTTCCTTGTGGCGTGCGTGCGGTAACGGTCAGCGTGTAGGGAGTAATCAGTGCGGTCATTCCCTGATAGGGGGAAGTGCCGGAGCTGATTTGGCTGACGGTGGCGAGGGGATTGCCAAGGCCGTCTACGGGATAGTCGAGCGAATAGCCACTGGTTCCATCAAACTTCTGATAGATAACGTCGGTAAGAACTGGAGGAGCACTTTCAATCGCAGTCAGCTGCGCTGCCGACGGCGAATACGTCTTGCTGAACAGGGTCCCCAGGTCCGCCGTAATCTTTTCCATCCCGGCTTCAGCGCCATAGAAGGCTTTGCTGTTGTCGCTGTTGATGCCGCTGAGCCGTTGTCCTTGCGTGACAAGCATGAGGAAGCCCACGATAAGGCTGGACATCAAGAGCATCAGCAGGATGGTGGTAACCAGAGCGATACCCGCTTCGCTACGCCGCATCTTTGTTGTGATTCTCATCATCAAGCTCCTGTTTATTCATACTGGCTAAAGTAAGCCAGTGAGCGAATCGTGACTTGTGTCTGCAAATTGGTGCGCAAGTACCTAACCTTGTTCCCTGCTGCCGTGGTGGGCGTATCGGAACGCGCGCCAAGGTTAACGGTTACGTTGCGAATCTGGTTTTCCGAATAGCCCGTAGGCACAGCCGACTGATTGGGGAGCACCGTAGAGCCGTTCACAAAGTTATAGGTCAATTGAAGATTTTCGATGGTCTCGGAAACGGCATACCCGGGATTGAAATTTAAACGGCGAATCAAACGCACGTGATAAGGGTCGGTGGTGTTGTCGAGGTAATAGGAAATCATCCAGATACGCGTGACGGTCGTGGGCGGGTAGGTACCGACGTTGTAAACCCGGTTGCCCGAGGAATCGACGTTGTAATTCTGCAACTGGATCAGTGTGCCCGAAGGCTTGCCCGAGGCATTCAGGCCAAAACCATCTCCGGCATTGAAGTTCAGTGTGGGGCCCGATACCGAGGTAACCGTCTGCAGAGCGTTTCCGTTGGCGTTGCTGAACAGAATCAGGTCGTTGGGATTGATCGCGATACCGTACGTCGGAAGCGTTGCAGGATTAAAACAAGTGGTGTCAAAAGTCAAATAGAGGCCATTCTTGTCAATTTTTCCCGCCGGGCAACTGGTCCCGTTCACAGGTGCCGAGTCCATACCGATATTTTTTCCGGCCGCCGTCGCTGAAGAGTTGTCGGCATAAAGCATGCTGACGATGTCGGTATTGGTTGTCGACGTCGCGTCCGGGCTGCTGATCAGCACACCGAGAGCGGAACCCGGATTGAGCGCCGGCAGCACGATGTTGCATTTGGGAAAAATCAGAGAGCTGGCCGTGAGGGCGGGACGAATCAGGTTGGAAACACCGGAAGCGCATCCGCCACCGGCAACACCGGTGTTGGGAATCGAGATTCCTCCCGTGGGGATGCCGGTCCCGGTCTGAATCAGATCCTGTTGAATGAGGTTCAATCCCGCACGGAGATTGTCCGTCATGTCGGACTGCAGAGAAACACCCTGGCTACTCTTGGCCGTATCGCGGAACGCCATCACTGCGGCGCCGAGTACGACCACGGTTACTGCCATGGCAACCATAAATTCAACGAGCGTAAATCCGTGCTGTTTTTTCATGACCAAATCTCTCCCTGGCGTCCTCACGAGAATGACGAGATATAGCTGACTAGAGTGTAGGTGCGGGAAATCTTTCCAAGCGTGTAGTTGATGGTGACGGTTATCTGGCGCAGGTTGACTTCACCAGTAACGGGAACGATGGTTATCGTTCGGGTCATCCACGGATTCAAATTCACCGATTCATCGGTGCTGGTTCCCAGCTGGTGCGCGCTATTGGGCCCGGTAACGATTAGTTCATCCGGGGCTCCGGCATCCGCTATGGTGCCAACCAAGCCGTCGGGCCCTGGTTGCAACATGCGCTGCGGACCGTCAAGAAACACGCCTTGGGGATCCGTGCTTTGGTTCTGAATTGTGGCCCAAGACAGGACGCCTGTGTCGCGAGCCGCAAAGATTGCTTCCACGGCTTGCTCCGCTTTTTTCTGCGCGACATAGTCATACGACGTCATGCTCGAGAGATAGATCCCCTGGGCGTAAATGACTGCTACCGACAACACGCCAAAGGAAAGGATAGCGATAGAGAGAAGTGCCTCTATGAGCGTAAAGCCCCGTTGACGCTTAAACTTTTTTTCTAAGTTCTGCATCGTAATCCTCTCTACGGTCTCCATAGCGAGCCGTCCCAGCTGTAGGTGCGCACACGTCCTGTCGAACCCATCACCGTGATCGCCCGGGCCGTACCGGGTATATTGGGTCTTCCGACAAAGACGGCCAGATTTGACGGGTTGTTGCTGGCCAAATCGGCGAGACCGGCTCCTGCACAAGGAGCGCCTACCAAGGCTCCCGTGGTGGTAAAGACAACACAGGGAGCTGTTCCACCGCTCAGCTGGGTGATGTTGACTCCCGAAGCGTCGCCATTGCTGAAGCCTGTGGTTGGCAATGCACCGAGCGACGCCCAACTCATAAATTGCGACGTGTCGGTAACGCCATTGCTCGCATCATTCAAGAACACCGGCTGAATGGGCCGGCCAACCGGTTCGCCCGCCCGGTACTGGACGTTCACCTGTATTTGGTTCGGGCTTACAAAAACCACAGCCACGTTACGGCGCTTGGCAATTGCCAGTTGGCGAGCAAGACGAAGCTGGGTGACGACCGCGTCTCTGGCGTTGTCGGCTCGGTTGTTCATGCGCATCGGAGCCATGTTGATAATCGCCATCGCCGACAGCGTGAATACGATCGCCAACACAATCAGTAGTTCAATTAGAGAAAACCCATGTCGTGTATTGCTCTTCAATTTCATCACTCGATTCTCCGCTATGTGCAAACAGGCCTAACTTGACCCTGAGAAGTGCAAGCGAAAGGCCAGTGTCCTTGTATTGATAAGCTACTTATAATGAATGCTTTAGGTAGGAATCACGGAGAAAGCGAATGCCGGTCCTGCGCGTGATGTTACAAAAAGTTACAAACCTTGACGGAATCCCTGTGCTAGAGAGGTGGCCGCGCGCTTGTGATCCAGCCGCCACCAAACACAAGACCAGGGCCGAGTGAGGCGAGGAAGATGGCCTTGCCGCCCGAGCTACCCGATGGGGACGTCAGCAGCAGCGCGTGGTGCAGGGCCATGCCGCAGGTCGAAGAACCCAGATTGCCCGCCGTTTTTGCAATGGGCGGAAAAACCTCCGCCGGCACGCCGCACTGTTTGGCAAGCAGAGCGACGAGTCGGGGATTCGGCTGATGGGTGGCAAAGGCGCCGACTTCGGAGCGGCAAATCCCACTGCGTTGCTCGACCTCGGTAATTATTTTTTCCATCCGGGTAATGGCGGCGCGAGAGAGCGCCTCTCCATCAAAGGTCAGGTGCAATCCCCCATCCTTGTCGTCGCTGACCCGAACGGCGTCGGCGTACTGACCGGCGCAGCCGAAAAAAAACGAACCGAGACTATGCTGCGCGGCCACCATGCGGGAATCTCCTTTGCGCAAAACAAAGGCACTGGCTCCATCGCCAAATAGCCCGCCAAATTCCCCGGCAACGCGATCGGGCGTAAGCGTGCGGCTGTGCAGGTCGGCAGTAACCACACAAATACAGCTCGCCTGCCCCGACGCAAGCAATGCCTTGGCGACTGCCAAAGCATTTAAAAGCCCCAGACAGGCGCTGCCAACGTCGAGAGCGCCACAATTCTCGCGCACCTTCAGCTGGGAATGCAGCTGTGCGGCAAGCGATGGATAGTCGTGAAACGTTTCGCTGGTGCCAATGATCCAATCCAGATCTCGTGGAGCGCACGCGGCGGCGGCGAGTGCTTGTTGGGCGGCGCGCACGCCTAGGGTTAACTCGGTCTCATCGGCACCGGCGTAGGCCAGGGATTCAATCCCGGCGCGCTTGCGGAGCTTGCCAACAGGCATGTTGAAGGCCCGGTCCACCTCCTCAGGCGGAACAATCCGCGAACCCGTCAGGCCCGCAGAGCCAACAATCGACACGCGCTCGTCTCCAGCAGATTGCCGTTCCACATTTTCCGTAGCGCTGCGATTCATCGGGGTCCTTGTTCCACTTTTATGAAACTGCATCCTCTAGTTTCCAACAGAGTGTCAATCCTTTCCAGCGAAAGGGAACCGGAGCGTGAGAATTGAAGTAAATTTAACAAACGCGAGACATGTGCAGAAGGCCGCGCAGACGATTCGGTGGCCTAGAAATACATACCCTCGGATCAGCCGGCTACCGTCTCAGCGCGGCCGGCTCGAGCCCGCTTCTCCGAGTGACTGATGTAGCCAGCTGCGGCGAGATACCCAGACAATTGTCTTTTCACCAGCTAAAATGGAGTGCAGTATCGCGCAGGCTGCAATGCAGTGACATCGCTTCGTGAAAGGACGTCCGGGCTCCGTGCCACAGAGTTTCAGCAAACGGTTTCTGTTTCTGTATTTGTTCTGTGCTCTGGCGGTATTCGCGCAGAGTAACACCGGTGAATTGCGCCTCAACGTTAGAGATCCTGCGGGGCTGGCGGTGCGAAGTACCGTTGAATTGATTTCTGATGCCAACGGGTTTCATCAGAACTATGAAACGGATGGTTCTGGAAGTCTTTTCGCCAAACACCTGGCATTTGGAATCTATCTCATCAAGATCGAGCAGCCGGGTTTCGCCCCGCTGCTTGACTCCGTCGAAGTGCGCTCGGCTATTCCCAAAGAATTTACGGCTACCCTCAGCCTTGCCGGCTCCAACTCATCGGTCCTGGTCACCGGGGACGAAACTCTTGTCGACCCCCATCGCACCGGGGCCATCAACCACATTGGTTCCGATGTGATTGAAAACCGCATCAGTTCCCTGCCGGGCCGCTCGATTCAGGATCTGGTCAACTCGCAACCCGGATGGCTGTATGAAGGAAACGCGGTTCTGCATCCCCGGGGCTCTGAATATCAGGTGCAATTTGTCGTGGACGGAATCCCTCTGCAGGACAATCGTTCTCCGAGTTTTGGTCCGGAGATCGGCGCGGACGATGTTGCGTCCATGAGCGTCTACACCGCGACATTTCCCGCCGAATATGGCCGCAAAATGGGCGGCGTGATTGAAGTGAACACGGAGAAAGATACGCGCCAGGGATTTCATGGCAACGCTGTGCTTTCCGGTGGCAGCTTTGCGACGGCCGGCGCTTATGCCATGGGGCAATACATCTGGGGCAAGAATACGCTCGGCGTTAGCGCCAGCGGCAACCGCACGGACTATTACCTGAACCCGGTCGTTCCTGAAAATTTTACCAACAGCGGGACGACGGGTGATTTCGCGGTTCGCTATGAACGCGATTTGACGGATCGCGACCGCCTCAGCCTCAGTGTTCGCCACGAACTATCGCGCTATCAAATTCCCAACGAGCAGTTGCAGCAGACACCTCACGAAAATGCGCTCGATCCCGCGCAGCCGCTCGGTTCACAATTTCAGAATGCTGGCAATTTCGAAACGATGGGCATCGTGGCTTACCAGCACATTTTTTCACCCAATGCCGTCGGGGACCTTCGCGGCATGGTTCGTGACCACTCCAACGATTTGTATTCCAACCCCTATGCCATCCCGGTCATGGCTTTTCAGCATAATTATTTTCGCGAGGGCTACGTCAAGGGCAGTGTTTCAGTGCATCAAGGGCGCCAAGAGTGGAAGTTTGGCGTTGAATCAGACGCAACTTTTCTGCACGAAAATTTTGCCAGCCTGATCACCGATTATTCCAATTTCGATCCGGATACCCCGCCAACTTTCAATTTTGTCGGCCAGCGGCCGGACCTCGAACAATCGGCGTTTATCCAGGATCAAATCCGTCTCGGCAATTGGACCGTGAGCGCCGGGCTACGCTGGGATCACTATCAACTGGTCGTCAACGAACATGCATTGAGCCCACGTCTTTCCGCTGCGTATTATTTTCCGAAACACGATCTGGTTCTACATGCTTCGTATGACCGCATTTTCCAAACGCCTTCAGCGGAAAATATTTTGCTTTCCAGCTCACCCGAGGTAACCCATCTTAGCGATGAAGTTCTGAACCTTCCCGTCGAGCCATCTCACGGAAATTATTATGAAGCGGGGTTCACCAAAGGGCTTTTCGGACAATTGCGACTTGACGGCAATGTTTTCAATCGCCGCGTCGACAATTATGCCGATGACGATCAGCTGCTCAGTACCGCCGTCAGTTTCCCCATTGCCTTCCGGAAGTCCTCGATTTACGGGGCAGAGGGGAAAATTGAAATCCCGCATTGGAATCGCTTGAGCGGCTTTGTGAGTTATTCCTATAGTGTCGGCTCCGCCTACTTGCCTGTGGCCGGCGGACTTTTTCTGGGTGACGATGCGCAAAACGCCCTCAGCAATCTCACCGGCCGGTTCTGGATCTCGCAAGACCAGCGTCATACCGTGCGCACGCGGTTTCGTTATGATCTGACCAGTCGTTTTTCAGTTGCTCTCGGCGCCGAATACGGAACCGGCTTGCCGTTTGAATTTTCAGGCAGCCAACAGGACGCCATTGACCAGTACGGGCAAAAAGTTGTGGATCGCGTCAATTTTGATAATGGCCGTATCAAACCATTGCTTTCAGTCGATGCTTCGGTCGGGGCGGATATCTGGAAATCCGAAAAACTAAAAATGCATCTGCAAGCCGACGCCACCAACTTGAACAATCGCCTCAATGTAATCGACTTCGCAGGGCTGTTTTCCGGCAACGCCATAGGTCCAGCACGCAGTTACGCCTTGCGGCTCAACACCAGCTTTTGAATTCTTCCTCCGCCGAGCGGATTTGGCAGCGTCCCCGGGAGCGTAGCCCTTGACCGCGCAGCCGTCCGGGATGCATCTTTGATGCCTCCGGTCCTCTGCCGCGGAGCTCCCCATGAAGAAAGCTGCGGTTGGTTTTCGCGTTCACTCCGGCTGGACGGCGCTGGTCGTCTTGTCTGTTGAAAACGGCGTGCCCGCGATCCTGGCTCGTCAGCGCCTTCAACTGGTGAACACCTTCAGCTACAGATATAGGCAGCCCTATCACACTGCAGAAAAGATGCGGGGCCAACAAGCCGCTGAATTTGTTTCACAGATCCGCCGGCAGGCCGAAGCCCTCGCCGGCCGTTCTCTTCGCGCCGTCAAAATTGACTTGCGAAAACGAGGTTACCAACTCGAATGCGGGGGGCTGTTGCTTGCTTCAGGTCGCGCGCTACCAGAACTTGAGAAGATTCTGAAGTCTCACGCTCTGATTCACACCGCTGATGGCGAACTGTTCCGCGACGCTCTTCGAACCGCCTGCGCTCGTGGCGGCGTGAAACTGAGAACCGTCCGGGAGCGCGAATTGCTGACAGAGTGTGCGGGCTCTTTTTCCGCAAGCGCCCCCGAACTTCTACGCCAGGTCACGCAGATGGGCCGTTCGCTTGGGGCGCCTTGGGCACAAGATGAGAAATTCGCGACGCTGGCTTCCTGGCTCGCCCTGTCAAGTGTGTAAAGCCCAGCCGCACAAGGAAAACGGCTTACCGAGCCGCGTGCAGGTTCGCCTTATATTGGCTAATTGAAATCCTGGGTTTACAGAATTGAATTCCTGGTTTGCGGATGGTAGCAGAACGCCTGTGAGGCGATGAAAACTTGGTAGCGCTAACGGGAATCGAACCCGTATTTCGGCCTTGAAAGGGCCGCGTGCTAACCGTTGCACCATAGCGCCACAATTTATGTGGAATAGAACCCTACTAGAATAAAGGGAAACGAACGTTTGTACAAGCCGCCGAACAGAAGTTGGATAGGAAATTTGTTCGCTAAATCGAGTTGCCAGCGCGGCTCCCCTGCCGGTGACGCGCGGCCCCTGGCTTGTTCTGCCTGACGGTCCAGTTGCTCGCCGGGCGGTGCACGATCGCCGGAAGCGACGAAAAGCGAGCGGGTTCGCTCAGTTCTGACGGTCGGAATATTCCTCGTGCCACGCCATCTGAATGGCTTCGAGTTTGGCTTCGTTGGACTTTTGCGGATCGCCGGCAAATCCCGGAAGCTCGATAATCCACTTGTGCAGGTCCGTGAAACGCACGGTCAGCGGATCGGTATCCGGATATTTGTCGGTCAGTGCGATGGCGATGTCTTCGAGGGCATCCCAATCAAAGGTCGGCGGCATGTTAAAATCTCCCCAACATCCTAGTGGTCGAGCTCCTTGGCGTAGTTCTTGTTCCATTGTGGAATTTCCACGACGATATCCATCGTGCCATCAGGAACTGTCTGGCACCCCAGGCGTGACTTCGGGGTGATGCCCGGCGCTTCGTCGAGTTCATCGAGCTCGGCATCGGTCGCTTCGTTGCAGGATTCCAAGCCTTCGCGCACGATCACGTGGCACGTCGAGCACGCACAAACACCGCCGCAAGCGTGATCGAGACCGGCTTTCGCGCCTTCCGACGCATCCAGAATGCTACCCGGCAACCCGTTATGTCCGTAAGGTACCTGCGCCGGATCGATTTCAATCGTCTTGCCGCTCGGAAGAAACGTAACTTTGTATTTCTTCGTCGCCGGCTTGTACTTTACTTCGTCAATATATGGGTTACTTCCGCCCATGCTTTTCTCTCCCAAAACTTCCGCACGTCACTGGTCTCGCCAAATCAAGTAGCGGCGCAAAACATTTCGCCCGAAAACGCCAAAAAACTAGACCTCTGCCAGATTTTTTCCCTGCAGCGCTGATGAAACCGCGCTGTTCATCACCAATTCCGCCAGATGCTCGGTCGCGTGGTTCAATTCATCAATCTTTTTGCGAATCAGCTTGTAATCGCTTCCCGCCGCCGAGGCTTGCAGCTCCGCGACGCTTGCTTGAATTTTTCCGCGCTCGTCGGCCGACAAACCTGCTACTTCAGAATTCGCCATGGCTTTGGTCGTAGCCGCGAGAATCGATTCCGATTCGGTCCGCGCCTCAATCAATTGCCGTTCGGCAAAATCCTGCTCCGCATATTCGATGGACTCTTCCAGCATACGCTCTATTTCTGCGTCGTCGATGCCGTAGCTTGGTCGTACTTCGATCGTGTGCTGTTCGCCGCTGCGCAAATCCTTGGCCCCCACCTGGAGGATGCCGTTGGCGTCGATCAGAAACCGTACTGCGATGCGCGGGAGTCCGGCCGGTGCGGGAGGAACCTTCAAAGTAAATCGCGCCAGTGACCGGCAATCCTTGGCCAACTCGCGCTCTCCCTGCAAAACATGAATGTCGATCCCGGTTTGCTGATCTACGCCGGTCGTATATTGCTCCTCGGCGCTGGCCGGAATCGGCGAATTGCGCGGAATAATCTTGGCCACCGCGCCGCCGTAAGTCTCAATTCCCAGCGAAAGCGGGTTCACGTCCAGCAAGAGCATATTGCTGACGCCCTGCTCTAGAATGTTGGCCTGCACCGCCGCGCCGAGCGCCACAACTTCATCCGGATTCAAATCCGTATGTGCTTTGCGGCCAAAATAGTCTTCCACGGTGCGCCGCACCATGGGTGTCCGTGTGGTGCCGCCGACCAATACAACTTCTTCGATTTCGGCCGGCTGCAATTCTGCATCAGCCAGGGCTCGCTTCACCGGACCCATCGTGCGGTCCACGACCGGACGAATCAAGGCATCCAACGATCCCCGTGTGAATTCACGCGCAAAAATCTTGCCACCCGGAAGTTCAAATCGCAGCACTGCGGATTCGTTCGACGAAAGTCTGTGCTTTAGATCGATCAGAGCCTTGCGCAATTCCTGCGCCAGCTCCCCGTGTGGCGCAAAATCAATCTGGTCGTCCTGCAAAATTAGTTCGTGGACAAACGCCTGCAGCAAGTTGTCAATATCATCCCCGCCAAGATGCGTGTCGCCGTTCGTTGAAAGCACCTGGTAAATATCGCCTTCGCCCGTTGCCGTCAGCTTCAGCACGGAAATATCGAATGTTCCGCCGCCAAGATCGTATACCGCCACTTTGCCGCGCTGTTTTTCATGCAAACCATAGGCCAGAGCAGCGGCTGTCGGTTCATTCACCAGGCGAAGTACTTCGAGGCCGGCAATCTTCCCCGCGTCTTTCGTGGCTTGGCGCTGCGCATCGTTGAAATACGCAGGCACCGTGATGACGGCGCGATCAACCGCTTCGCCAAAATGCGCTTCAGCCCAGTTTTTCAATTCGCGAAGAATGAACGCGGAAATTTCCGGAGCCGTGAAAACCTTGTCGCCGAGTTGAACGCGAATCACATTCTTGCTGGTTGGGTCAATGCGAAACGGAAACAGCTTCAGTTCATCCTGTACGTCGGCAGGTCCGCGTCCCATCAGTCGTTTCACGGAATAAATCGTGCGTTCCGGCTGCGTCAACAAGCGGCGGCGCGCCGCCTCACCCACAACCACAGTGCCATTGGGGTCCAGACTGACAACCGAAGGACACAGCGTCTCGCCGTACGGTCCTGGAATGCATGTGGGCTTGCCCGTTTGCCGGTCCACGTAAGCCACCAGGCTGTTGGTGGTCCCCAGATCAATTCCTACAGTACGTCCCATGCCGGTTCTCTAAGCCTCTGCCAGTTCCTTGGCGACCTTGGTCACCAAATTTCGAATGTACGACCGTCGATTCAAATGTTCGTTCAACTTCGCCATAATCTTCTTTCGCGACACCTGATCGGCACTGGATTCCACCGCCGCATCCCATTCCCGCGCCGTCGACTGCATCTGCGCGTCAAGATCCGCGAGCTTTTCACCAAAATTCTTCTCTGCCGCTTCCAGTTTGCTCTTTAGTTCGCGCAAATCCCCGCCTGCCGATTTCGCCTCGCGCATTTCATCCAGGGATTCATTTAGCTCAAATACTTCTGCGAGCAATTCCGGCGGAGCCTGTTGTTTGGTTTCGCCTTCCTTGCGTTCCCCTTCAATCCCCAGCAAATATTCCACGCGCGTCACGGGATCGCGCAACACGCGATACGCGTCGTTTAATTCCGAGCTTTGTTTCAACGATCGTTCGCGCTGGTCCTCGCTGGCATTGACAAAGTTATCCGGGTGCAGCTTCCAACTCAATTGCAAGAATTTTGCTTCAAGTGCTCCCATTTCAATCCATAACTTCCGCTGCAAACCAAAAATAGAGAAATAATCCACAGAGGAATTCGTCGCTGAAGTGGGAGCGGTCATCGAAAAGTGCTACCTCCACAAACAAAAATGGCTGGCGAACCGACGCCAGCCATCCACAATCGCACACTCTGGCAACTACGCCGTGAACGAACTGCCGCAGCCGCAATTCCGCGCCGCGTTAGGATTTTGAAACACGAATCCCTGCCGCATGAGCGTCTCTTCATACTCGAGCGTCGTTCCGTTCAAATACAAAAAACTCTTGGGATCGACAAAAAGCCGCGCTCCATGCTCCTCAAAAATCTTGTCGCGGTCGCGCGCCTGGGTATCCAGCCGCATCGCGTAAGACAATCCAGAGCACCCGCCACCCTGCACGCCCACGCGCAAACCGCCCTGCTCCGGAGACACGCCTTCGGTCTCCAGCAGTGAGCGAATCTTCAGCGCTGCTTTTTCGCTCAGGTGAATCTTCGCAATACTTGGGCTTGCGACTTCACTAGCCATAGCCATTTGCCTTTAACCGCCTTAGTGCGACGGCTTCTCGTGCTCCGGAACTGCGATGTTGTGCTTCTTCTTCCAATCGCCGATCGCGGCCTTGATGGCGTCTTCAGCAAGCACAGAACAGTGAATCTTCACCGGCGGCAGCGCGAGTTCCCGCACGATGTCCGTGTTCTTGATGGAAAGCGCTTCTTCCACCGTCTTGCCCTTCACCCATTCGGTGGCCAGCGAAGAACTGGCGATGGCCGATCCACAACCGAAGGTCTTGAACTTGGCTTCTTCAATAATCTTCGTGTCCGGATTGATCTTCATCTGCAGCTTCATCACGTCGCCGCACTCCGGCGCACCCACCAGGCCGGTCCCGACGTTGGGATCTTCCTTCGGCAAGCTGCCGACATTGCGCGGATTGTTGTAATGCTCAACTACCTTTTCACTGTATGCCATCACCCCTCCTGCGTATAAAACTCTGTTAACGGCTCTTTGCCAAATTCTCCACGGTGGTTAACCCGTTGTTCTTCACCGCCGCTTCGGTCAACGAAACGTTCGGCACAGAAGCGGAACGACCCGCGGCCAACTGCCGCAGCGCTTCTTTCACGATATCCGCTCCGACTCCCAAAAGTTTAAGGAACGCACGGACATGCTGTACTTCATGAAACGCGCGAACGCCTGCCGTGCCTTCTCCATCCGAGGAATACGGGACAAACGACACGCGGAACGCCGCGCCCGTTCCGCCAATGGATCGATGAATTCGAAGTGTTCCTTCACTTGTCATATGCGTTTTTCCTTTTGCGAACTTTACGCCGTCTGCCACTTCACTTTGGAAATGTCGATGCCTTCCTTCGCCATTTCATACAGCGGAGATAGTTCGCGTAATTTGGTGACGACTTGCACCATCTTGTCGGTCACGTAGTCCACTTCTTCCTGGGTATTGAACCGTCCCAGGCCGAAGCGGATCGAGGTGTGAGCCAGGTCCTCACCCACACCTAGTGCTTTGAGTACGTAGCTGGGTTCCAGGGTTGCCGAGGTGCAGGCCGAGCCGCTCGAAACGGCAATATCGTTTATGCCCATGAGCAGCGATTCGCCTTCCACATACGCAAAACTCATATTGAGGTTGTTCGGCAGACGGTATTCCATCGAACCGTTAACGAAGACTTCGTCGAGTTTGGCTTCCAGTTGGGACTTCAAACGATCCCGCAGGGCGCGCAGCCGGACGCTTTCCTCCGGCATTTCCTTTTGCGCAATTTCGCAGGCCTTACCCAGCCCCACAATGCCCGTAACGTTCAGCGTACCGGAACGCATGCCACGCTCGTGACCGCCGCCGTCGATGATCGCGGAAAGCTGCACACGGGGATTGCGGCGCCGCACATACAGGGCGCCCACGCCCTTCGGGCCATAGAGTTTGTGTGCGCTGATGGCCAGCAGATCGATGTTGTCTTTCTGCACGTCGACCGGGATCTTTCCAACCGCTTGGACGCCATCCACCGCAAAAAAGATTCCGTGTTCTTTGGCGATTTTTCCAATTTCAGCGATCGGGTTAATGATGCCGATTTCGTTGTTGGCGTACATGACGGTGATGAGAATCGTCTTCGGGGTAATGGCTTTACGCACATCTTCCGGATTGACGCGCCCATCCTTGCCTACCGCCAGATAGGTCACTTCAAAACCGTGCTTTTCCAGGTTCTTACAGGTATCCAGCACGGCTTTGTGCTCAATTGCCTGCGTAATGATGTGGTTGCCCTTTTCACGGTACATTTCCGCAACACCCTTGATCATCAGGTTGTCGGATTCCGTCGCGCCGCTTGTAAAAATAATCTCTTTCGGGGTCGCTCCGATCAGCGACGCCACCTGCTGGCGCGCTGTTTCAACCGCTTCTTCCCCCGCCCAGCCAAATTCGTGATTGCGGCTCGCGGCATTGCCAAATTTCTCCGTGAAATACGGCAACATGGCCTCGACCACACGCGGATCAACCGGCGTCGTGGCGTGGTTGTCAAAATAAATGGGTAGCTTGACTGCCATTGCTTTATCTCCTAGACCTTCAGCGCAACCAGCACTTGCTCTAACGGCTCTTCACTTAACTGCGCAATCGTTACCGTGTTTAATACATTCAAAATACTTTCATTTACACGCCGCAGCGGCTCCCGCACAGAGCATTTGTCCGTCGCATCGCATGCGCCATGGCTGGTCACGCAGGACGTAATCAGCACCGGTCCGTCAATTGCGGAAATTACGTCCAGCGCCGTGATGTGCTCCGGCTCTTTGGCCAGCTGGTACCCGCCGCTAGAACCGTGTTTTGCCGCGACCATCCCCTGCCGGGCCAGTTTTTGCAGCACTTTGGCCATCAGGGTTGTCGAAATCCCATACTCTTCGGCAACTTCGTTCGCGCTGCAAGCGTGCTGCTCGCGATGCATGGCCAGGTGCTTTACAGCAATCAGTCCGTAATCGGCCTTCTTAGAAAGCTTGAACATCGGGGACGTCTCATTCCTGAACTTCGTAAAATATGCGACTGAATCAGTCGCAAATAGAGTTTACCCTGCTTGCCGGCACAAGTCAAAATAAACTTCCTGGTCAATTTCCGGACAAACCCTGTATTTACTACGGCTTATAATAAGCCCGAAGTGGTCCTATTTTCCATATCTTTGCAGCCAACGGCAATTCTCGCGCATCCAGCACCAATTCGGCCCAGTAAGCGGCGCGCACTCTGGGAAACTTCTGGTGCATGATACGCTACCCCTTCGATGAACGTTCCGGGAGGGCTGGGTACATGGCAATTGGGAAAAGGTCTCAAATTGGCGCGCTCATCAGGCTCGCGGCACTCTTATTTTCCAGGGAAGCCTTTGCGCAAACGCCACCGTCTCCACCGGCTCGCGCCGAACCATCCCCGGCGCTCGAAAAGAGCAACCCACGTGCTCTTTCCCACGAGCAAACCGTCGTTTTGGTCGGAGCTGGCGATATCGCAGGTTGCAACGATCTCTCCGGCGCTCGGGCCACGGCCCAGTTGATTGAGCAAATTCCCGGCACCGTGTTTGCCCTGGGCGATCTCGCCTACGATGACGGTAGCGCCGCCAACTTCCGGAACTGCTATGACACCACCTGGGGCAAGTTTAAGGACCGCACCAAACCCGCGCTCGGGAATCACGAATACCACGAGCCAACGGCTTCGGCCTATTTTCAATACTGGGGAGTTGTCGCAGGTCCACCAGGCAAAGGCTATTACAGCTACGACGTTGGCGCCTGGCATGTCGTCGTTCTGAATACCAATTGCTTTGCCAAGGGGTTGGGCGGGTGCGCCGCTGGCTCTCCCGAGGAAACCTGGTTGAAACAGGATTTGCAGGAACACGCCGACCAATGCATCGTGGCCTACGGCCATCACGCACTTTACAGCAGCGGTATTTCAATAAAACACGCGGTTCATACCGAACTGCGGCCGCTCTGGCAGGACCTGTACGCGGCCCACGCAGATCTAGTCCTCGCCGGCCACGAGCATTCCTACGAGCGCTTTGCGCCCCAAGATCCCAATGGCCGACTCGATGAGCAAAACGGAATTCGCGAAATCGTCGCCGGAACCGGCGGCAAAAGCCACGATCTGCTCGGGATTCCGATGAGAAACAGCGACGCAAGAAACTGGAATACCTACGGGGTGTTGAAACTGACGCTGTCACCATCCAGTTACGATTGGGAATTCATCCCCGCGCAGGGAAAATCGTTCAGCGACTCGGGCAGCGCCGCTTGCCACAACCGCGCCGCCGTCTCCGATTAGTTTTGTATTGCGCTGGCCGAGAACTTAGCCTGGTAAGGAAGGAGCTGACCCTCCGGTTACTCCAGTTTCGACCATTTATTTACCCGCCGCGCAGTTCGCGCGGTCCGCTGCGGCCGCCACCAACTTTTGCACCGCCGTCGCCGGAATCAAGAGCAACTGTCCGTGCGGTTTGATTGCCTCGTCCACGGCAGCGCTCGTAGACACTTTCCCCGGCTGCCCCTTGGCAATCAGATCGAGTGCTTCGAGTCCGGCCGCCCCGAGCGCCGATAAAGCGCGCGAAGCACCGCTTACTTCCTTCACGAACGTGGACCGCTCGGCCAAGGGCTGCAATTTCGCGTCATTATCCCGCCACAACGCGAGCTGCGCACGAATTTTCGTTTCACGAGCCGCGTCGTTGCATGAAGCCGCCAAATACTTGTTCACCTGCTCTGCAAACCGCCTCCCTTCGCTGCTCTCGAGTGGAATCGCGTCCACCACCCGATTCATGGGAGTCAGACTCGTCGGCTCGACGGTGGCCGTTTCTTCTCTCTTGTAGTCCTTCACTGGTTCCACCACATCGGCCAATGCCCGTAACGCTGCAAATTCGTCCGGCGCCGCCGCCGGACCTGCAATCCGCTGCAACATCCGCCGGTAAACCGTCTTGTGCGTCAGTCCCAGCCATTCCAGCCGGAGACTTTCCGCTTCCATGCGCGCATACATCGAAGGTAGGTCGGTCACATCCTGGGGGGACCACAGTCTTTCGGCAATCGCCGCATTGCGCGGCCACACGCGCGAATCGACATTTTCCCCGTTCACATACTCCGACCACATCGTCGATTCCCCGCCCAGGATTCGTTGCTTCTCCTCCGCGGAAAGATTCGCCGCCGCCCCGCTCATCGGATCCACCACGTAGTGCCGCGCCGCCGACCAGCCCAAATCGATGTAATATCCGTTGGAAAGAATGCCGCGATATCCCTGCCTGGCGGCAGCGGCCAGCGATTCCGGCCCGCGCCAGGAATGAATCGTTACGTCCTTGGGCAAGCTCGGATCCAGAACCTCGTCCCACCCGATCATACTTTTTCCGTGCTTGGTAACGATCGCCTGCAGCCGCTTGTTGAAATACGCCTGCAGTCCTCGGTCGTCCTTCAAATTGTGTTCTTTGATAAACGCCTGAATCTTCGGATTGGCGTTCCACTGCTTGCCATTCACTTCATCCCCGCCCACATGGAAAAACTGGTCCGGAAAGATCTTGGCCATCTCGCCGATGAATTGGTCAAGAAATTTGTAAACCTGTTCGTTCGTCGGATCGAACGCCGGATCCTGCACGCCCCATTTCCGCTCAATTTCATAGGGGCCGCTGCCGGCGGAAAGTTCCGGATACCCGACAAACCACGCCGTGCTGTGGCCGGGCAGATCAAATTCCGGCACGACGCGGATGCCCCGCTCGCGCGCGTACGCGATCAAGTCGCGCACTTCGTCCTGTGTGTAGTACAACCCGTCAGAGCCCTTGCCGTGCAGTTTTGGAAATTTCTTGCTTTCGATGCGGAATCCCTGATTTTCTGAAAGATGCCAATGAAACACATTCATCTTCACGGCTTCCAGGCCATCAATATTCCGCTTTAGGACATCCAGTGGAATAAAATGCCGTCCCACGTCATACATCGTTCCGCGCCACGGGAAGCGCGGCTGGTCCTGAATCGTCACCACCGGCAGCGCGAAACCGTCCGTCGTTACATCCACCAGTTGCAAAAAAGTCTGGAGCCCGTACATGGCGCCAAGCGGTGTTGCTGCCGACAGCTTAGCCCCGGTCGCCGTCACTTCGAGCGTGTACGACTCGTCTTCCCCCAATTCCTGAATCGCTTTGCTGGCGTGGTCGGTATGCACCACCAGCGTGGCTTTACTAGCGTCTCCCGTCCGCGGGGCGATCAACAATCCGGTTTCCAGCGCCATCTGTTTCAGGAATCGTTGCGCCGACCGCTCCAGCCGCGGCTCTGTGAAACCGGTCAGCGCAACGGAAAATCCTCCATCGATCCGCAAATTCCCGCTGCCCATCTGGGCCTTCGCGGGCAACGGCATGATGTTGAGCGTTGATTGCTGTGCTGCAGCGTTGTTCATAGAAATCAATCCCGCCAAAACCAGGAATAAAACTCCGCCAAACCACCGATTCACAGTCATTCCAGGAAGCCCTCCGCGTTTTATGAAAGCCGGCACCGCGAGCTGCTATGTAGCACCGCATACTGTCACATTTATCGCCACCGGCAAAATAGTTTGTCGCCCACCACAATCCGCCATTTTCGCCAGCCAAAATGGAATGTGGCCCGGCCCACTTCCCGCTGCTGCGCCCTCACGATTGCTTGTCTTGGCAAAACCCGCATGGGTTAGAATGTTGGGGCGCAGAAACAGCGAAAATGAAAACATCCATCGCCATCTATCCGGGCTCGTTTGACCCCGTAACCAACGGCCACCTTGACCTCATCGAGCGCGGTGAAAAAATGTTTGACACCCTCATCGTTGCCGTCCTCCGCAACGTTGAAAAACAGCCGCTGTTTACCGTTCCCGAACGCATCGAGATGATGCGCGAAGTCACTAAGCAATGGTCCGGCGTCGAGGTCGAAGTTTTCGACGGCCTCCTTGTCGACTACGCCAGGAAACGGGGGGCCGGGGTCATCCTCCGCGGCATCCGAGCCGTCTCCGACTACGAATACGAGCTACAAATGGCGCTCATGAATCGCAAACTGGAACCTCGCCTGGAAACCGTTTTTATGCTCCCCGGCCTCTCGTACAGCTATCTCAGCTCAAAATTGGTCCGCGAAATTGCGCAACTCGGAGGGCCGCTGAAGGGCCTGGTCCCGGACATCGTGGAGCAAAGAATCAAAGCCAAAGTTTCCTAGCGGAGATGTTTTCTGAAGGAGCCGGCGACAAAGTTGCAAGAAGGGCGCATGCAGAACCAACGGAATTGCTGATGAACAGAGGCCAGGACGTCTTAGACGCGATTTTTGGCTTAAGACTGTAAGTCACCAGAACGGCAAACTTTCACGTCACCAAGGAGCAAGCGTGCAATTCACCGACCGCATCAATCGCATTCAAATCTCGCCGACCGCCGCCGTCATCGCCGCCGCCGATCAGCTTAAAGCCAAGGGCGTCGACATCGCCGACTTCGGCCCCGGCGAACCCGATTTCCCCACGCCGGATCACATCAAGCAGGCAGCGATCAAAGCCATCAATGAGAACAAAACCAAATACACCGCTACGCCCGGCGTCATGCCGCTACGCGAAGCGATTTGCGCGTGGCACAAGCGCGAACTCAAATCCGACTACTCCGCCAAGGAATGCGTCACCAATGTCGGCGGCAAGCATTCCATCTTCAATGTGATCTCCGTCCTCGTGCAGACTGGCGACGAAGTCATCATTCCCGCTCCGTACTGGGTCAGCTATCCCGACATTGTTAAATACACCGGCGCCACCCCCGTATACATCCAGACGCGCGCCGAAGACGGTTTCGCGGTTCGCGCCGCTGACGTTGAAAAGGCCATCACGCCCAAAACAAAGCTTCTCATCCTCGATTCACCCAGCAACCCCACGGGCGGGGTGACGCCTCCCGACGAATGTGAAAAAATTCTCGCCCTCTGCAAGAAACACAACGTCTGGCTCATGGGCGACGAGTGCTACTCACACTTTACCTACGGCGACAACAAGCCGTTCTCGGTCGCCAGCCTGCCCGACTCCAAAAATCAGGTCATCATCATTGGCTCCATGTCCAAGACGTTCGCCATGACCGGCTGGCGTCTCGGCTACACGCTTGCTCCCGCCGAACTTATCAGCGCCACAGTGAAACTCCAGAGCCAATCCACTTCGAATCCAACATCGATTGCGCAATACGCCGCACTGGCCGCGATGACCGGCCCCATGGACAGCGTCCCGCAAATGCTCGCCGAATACGCCAAGCGTCGCCGCCGCATCGTCGACGGCCTCAACAAAATTCCCGGAATCAAGTGCGGAGAACCGGGCGGCGCTTTCTACGTATTTCCGAACGTGGCCGCTCGTCTGGGCAGCGCCCCCGATGCTCTGGCTCGGGACTGTTCTGAACTTGCAACGCAGCTCCTTGAAAAGGCCCACGTCGCCCTGGTTTCCGGCGCCGCCTTCGGTGCACCCGGGTACCTCCGCCTTTCCTACGCCACGTCCATCGAACGCATCGACGAAGGTCTCAAGCGCATCGAAAAATTCTTCACAAATGCCAGAGCCGCCTCTTAAACTTGGAACGCGTACCGTAGCCTGCCGCCGTACGCGTAGCGCAAAGAAGCGGGTTTCGTTTTTTTGCGTTTGTAGCGGCGAGTTTGCATCGCCCTGCTTTTTTGAATTTGATTTTGAATTGCCTTGTGAATTCAGGTGACCCGTTTTTGGCGTTCTTCGTTCAGGCCAGGGATGGGGCCTGCGGTTTTCGACCGCGAATTTGTTTCAGACCCAGTTTCTAAATTCGTGGAGGAGGGGCTCGCCTCTCCCGTTGCCAACAAAACGCAAACGACTATATATGTCGCAACCTATGAGACCCACTCCCACCCGCATCCAACCAATCTTCAGTCCCCGCCTATGGGGGGCCCGCTCCCTCGCCCCTCTGTTCCCGGAAAAAACAAACCTCTCAGAGCCACTGGGCGAAGCCTGGCTGACCGGCACCGACTGCAAAATCTCGACCGGTCCCTACCAAGGAAAGTCTTTGGGCGACGCTTGGCAGCAAATGCCCGCGGAATGGCGAGGTGAAAATCTTCTCCACAAACCCGATTTCCCGCTCCTCGTAAAATTTATCTTCCCCACAGAAAAACTTTCCATCCAGGTCCACCCCGACGACGCTTACGCCGCCATCCACGAGAAATCCAGTGGCGGTCGCGGCAAAACCGAAATGTGGTACGCCGTAAACGCCGAACCCGGTGCAACGTTGCTAGCGGGGCTCAAACCCGGTGTAGGAAAACAAGAATTCAGTGAAGCGGTCGCGCGACACAAAAATCTCGAAGATCTGTTGCAGTCCCACGCAGTCTACCCCGGCGACACCTTCTTTATCCCTGCCGGAACGCCACACACGATCGGTCCCAAAATGACCATCTGCGAAGTCCAGCAATATTCCGACCTGACCTACCGCATCTACGACTATGACCGCACCGACGCCCACGGACGGAAACGCGATCTCCACATCGAAAAATCCCTGGAAGTAATGAAGTTCAACCAATCTCAAGAAATCAAAACGACTCCGGTCGCGTTGCCCGTCGCCGGTTTTCAAAACACTCTGCAAGCCGCTTGTCCCTATTTCGCCACCGAAATCTGGACCATCGAAAAAAATCTAGAGTCCCCCAGCCACCTGACCCACTTCGATCTCCTGGTGGTCCTCAATGGTGCCGGTACGATCAGCAGCGAAGGTTTCCGGTCCCCGTATCAGCCCGGCGAATGCTGGCTCATTCCCGCCGCCCTCGGCGCCTTCGAGTTCAACCCACAGAAAAAAACCACCGTCCTCCGCACCTTCGTCCCGCAACTCCCCGTCGTCCGTAAATTCCTCTACCACGCCGGCGTCTCTGAAGACCAGGTAGCCCGCGTCACCTTCGGCTAGGTTTCGGATCCGCAGAGCCGCTGACCACATCCTGCAACGTTTCTCCGGCGCTCCCTCCGCCTTTTTCTCGCCGCCAGACCCGGCACGGCTCTCCCGCAAAATCATTGCCTGTGTTAATTTCTCTCCATGTCTGAAAGAACTCTCTCCTCTCACGCCGTAATCCTAGCCGGAGGCCGCGGTACGCGTTTCTGGCCCCGCAGCCGCACCCGCACGCCGAAACAACTCCTGAATATCGTGGGCCAAGACACCATGCTCGAGCAGACCGTCGCCCGCCTGCGCCCGCTCATCCCGCCCGACCGCATCTGGACTGTCACCAACGCCGAACAAGCGGCCGCCGTAGAAAAGCAAGTTCCCGCCGCCGCCCGCAAGCGCGTCCTCACCGAACCCACTGGCCGCAACACCGCTGCGGCCATCGCCCTTGCCGCCGTTCACGTCCGCCACGCCGCAAAGGGCGACGCCCTTATGGCCGTTCTTCCCGCCGACCACTTCATCGAAGACGCGCAAAAATATCGCGCTATCGTCAGTGCCGCGCTGCAGGTCGCGCAAGACGCCGGCCGCATCGTAGTTCTCGGCATCCCGCCCACGCGCCCCGACACCGGCTTCGGCTATGTCGAGCGCATGGGCGAATCTCGCCCCTCAAACGAATTTCCTCTATTCGCTGTCCGCCGCTTCACGGAGAAACCCGAACTAGCCGTCGCGATGGAATATGTGGCTTCCGGCAATTTCCACTGGAACGCCGGAATGTTTTTCTGGCGTGTCTCCACGTTCCTCAACAACCTGGAAAATTTCCTGCCCAAGACTCATGCCGCCCTGGAATCCCTCGCTGCCCACATCGGCAAACGCAGCTACGAAGCAAAACTAAAAAAAATCTACCCCCGCCTGGAAAGCGTCTCGGTCGACTATGCCATTCTCGAACCAGCCTCGCGCGACCAGGCGTCTCCCAAAGTTTTCCTCATCCCCGCCGAAATCGGCTGGAGCGATATCGGCTCCTGGGCCGCCGTCTACGAACTCCTGGCGCAATCTCCGAACACCAACGTCCTTGCAGGCCCCGGCCACACCATCGACGCCACTGGCAATTTCCTCTACAGCCCGCAAAAATACATCGCCGCCATCGGCGTCCATGATCTTGTGGTCGTCGAAACAGCCGACGCATTGTTAATCGTCCCCCGCGACCGCGCCCAAGACGTCGGCAAAATAGTCAAATACCTCGAATTGCAAAAACGAAGAGAACTTCTCTAGTCTGGTCATACGGGGGAGCGGCCTTTTTCGTGTCGGGGGGCCCGCCCCGCGCAATGCCTCCGGCGCGCAACTTCCTCCGCCGCTGGCTGT
>DATHFT010000136.1:0-7002 GCA_035317965.1 Saccharimonadales bacterium (SeqCode)
CATCGAAAGCAGTCTTCGCCGCGCCCTGGAGCGCGATGAGTTTTTGCTGCACTATCAGCCCAAGGTAAATCTGGTTACCGGAGAGATCACGGGCGTAGAAGCCTTGATCCGCTGGCAGCATCCGGATCACGGGCTGATTGCCCCCGCCCAATTTGTGCCTATTGCCGAAGATTGTGGCCTCATTCTTCCGATTGGCCGCTGGGTGTTGCGCGAGGCGTGTCGACAGGCGTTTGAATGGCAAGCCGCCGGCCTCCCCTTCAAACGCATCTCCGTTAATGTGTCGGCCTCCGAATTTCGCGATAAGGCTTTTGTCGAACATGTGGCGACCATACTCGAGGAAACCGGCTTGGATCCTCACTGTCTCGACCTGGAACTCACAGAAGGTGTGCTCATGGCCAACGCTGAAGCGACGGGCGCCGTGCTCTATGCGCTCAAAGCCCTAGGCGTATACCTGGCCGTGGACGACTTCGGCACTGGCTATTCCAGCCTGAGTTACCTTCGCCAGTTTCCCATTGACGTCCTGAAGATTGACCAGTCCTTTGTGCATCAGATCACGGCCGACCCCGATGACTCGACCATCGTGAGCGCCATAATTGATATGGGCCGGAACCTCAAGCAACGTGTCATTGCCGAGGGGATCGAAACGTACGCGCAGCTGGCTTTCCTCCAGGCCCGCCATTGTGCCGAAGGACAAGGCTATCTCTTCAGCCGACCGCTGCCCGCAAACGATTTGGTTTATCTACTACAGACGCGCATGGCAGGAACGGTCGTCCACTAAGCCACCAGCACCCGCACGCAGCGTCCCGTGGAACTTCGCAGCGATCCGTTGCGATATTGCTCCCGGCCGATGTATTGCCAAGCAAGCTACTTTGCGGTTTCAACCGAGAACGGCCGGCAAATGAAAATGGGCGCCACCCGATGTGACGCCCGGAAGATTCCCGTGAGAAAAATTAGTGGCTGGCAGTCATCGCTTTATTATTGAGGATATTTCGACCAATGCGTTCCAACGCCAGACTGGACAAGATTACCGACGCTTGTTCCATCTGGACCGCTTCGTCCATTCTTAGTTCCGTCGATTCCTTGAGCCGGGTCTGCATGGCGTCTTCCGTTTGCCAGATTAGCCGTTGCAGCTTTGCGGGGTCGTTTTCAAGGAGGGCTTGATGGTAGGGTTTCTGCCAAGGATATTCCTGGGACATAGTACCTCCCGTATGGCTGGGAGCGTATCGTTTGACAGGGAAACGTTGGTGTCAAGCTAAATCGCGCGAACGCCCGTTGCGATTTAAGATTCCACTCCATTGCAGGAGCAACCTGAGCATTGTGCGTTGCCGGGACACCGGCAAGAAATCGATTGTTGCGATGCGCAAGTGGCATGCCTAGCAACTCTTTGGCCCGTCGAGGGAAGGTGTCATCCAGTGTTCATTGCTGAAATTTATCCGGGCCAGTCCGGATAAATTGCGGATCCGAGATCAGGGTCCAGCATTCTCTGGCGATCGCCCAATCTTCCTGGGCGCGTACTATGAGTACCCGCACAGTCGATTTCGGGGTGGCAATGTCCTCGTCGGGTTGCGGCGCTGCGTTTTTGGCGGAGTCGAGGGCCAGACCGAGGAACGTGAGCTGGCGGCACGCGGCTGCGCGCACTTCCGGTGAATTTTCCCCAATGCCTGCGGTAAAGATGATGGCGTCCGCTCCGTCGAGCGCCGCAAGCATCGAGCCGATGCCGGCCCGCAAGCGGTGGAGGAATATGTCGAAGGCCAGGCGGGCGCGTTCGTTTCCGTCGCCCATGGCCGTTTCGATTTCGCGCATATCGCCGGAAAGGCCGGAGATTCCGAGCAAGCCGGATTTGGAATTCAGGGTTTCATCGAGGGTTTTGCCGTCGGTGCGACCGTCCCGCAGGAGATAGGTAAGTATTCCCGGATCCACCGCTCCCGAGCGCGTGCCCATCATCAAGCCGTCGAGAGGGGTAAATCCCATCGTGGTATCGACACTTTGTCCATCCTTTACCGCGGCCAGT
Source organism: Saccharimonadales bacterium (SeqCode) (assembly GCA_035317965.1). Taxonomy (GTDB): domain Bacteria; phylum Acidobacteriota; class Terriglobia; order Acidiferrales; family UBA7541; genus Acidiferrum. The sequence continues at coordinate 2,012 of DATHFT010000136.1, forward strand.
GAGCAGCCGTTGCCGAGGTGGCAGGTTACCAGTCGGAGTGAGCGAAGGTCCCTGCCGAGGAGTTGTGCTGCGCGTTCCGCACAGTATTCGTGATTGATTCCGTGGAACCCGAACTTGCGGATGCCTTGCTCGACCCACTCATAGGGGCCGGGATAGATTGCCGCGGCATCCGGCAATCCACGGTGGAAGCCGGTGTCGAAGACGGCGACTTGCGGCACGGGGCCGCATTTTTTTTCCACGAGCGCGATCCCTTCGAGTTCGACGCGATTGTGCAGCGGGGCAAAAGCCGCCATTTTTCTGATGGCGGTCTTGACGGCGGGCGTGATTGCCGTGGGGCGCGTAAATTCCCGTCCGCCATTCACGATCCGGTGACCCACGACGTCGATCTCGGAAAGCCTCGCGAGAACGTGGGTGCTGCCCGAGAGCAGGGCTTCAAGGAGTTGGCTCGTCGCTTCCGAGCGCTCTCCGCGCGGGAGTTCTTGTTTTGAATTCGCGCCGGACGATGTGCGCACCTCGAGCGTCGCACCATTGTCCCGCCACTCGATTTTGCCCTGCCAAAGGGGCGACGGAGGCGCTTCTGGAAGTGCGCCGGCTAAATCAAACAGACACGCCTTCTGGCTGCTCGACCCGGAATTGAGAACGAGAATTTTCATTCAGTAGGGCCACTTCCAGTCCCGGATTTCGGGAAGGTCGTCGCCATGCTCGTAGATGTACTGTTTGTGGTCGACCAGCTTGTTGCGCAGAAATTGTTTGAAGTGGGCATTGATGGGGCACAGGCGCGCCACGCGGTCGACCGCGTCCCCGGCGAGATGAAAGCGGTCGAGTTCGTTCAGCACGGTCATATCGAACGGAGTCGTCGTGGTCCCCTCTTCGCGGTAGCCGTGCACGTGGAAGTTGCTGTGGTTGGCGCGTTTGTAGGTAAGACGGTGAATCAGAGTGGGGTAGCCATGGAACGCGAAAACCACCGGTTTATCAGTCGTGAAGATGGAATCGAATTCGCGATCCGACAGTCCGTGCGGATGCTCCGCCGCCGTTTGCAGGGTCATCAGATCGACGACGTTGACGAAGCGAATCCTGATGTCGGGAAAATTCTGGCGCAGCAGCGCGACGGCGGCCAAGGCCTCCAGCGTCGGAATATCGCCGGCACAAGCCATGACCACATCCGGTTCTGTACCTTTGTCGGTTGAAGCCCAGGCCCAAATGCCGAGCCCCGCCGAGCAGTGTTCAATTGCCGATTGCATGTCGAGGTACTGCAGAGCCGGCTGTTTACCCGCCACGATCACATTCACATAGTTCCGGCTCCGCAGGCAGTGATCGGCCACCGACAGCAGCGTGTTGGCGTCGGGAGGAAGATAAACACGGACTACGTCCGCTTTCTTGTTCACTACGTGGTCGATGAACCCGGGGTCCTGGTGCGTGAAACCGTTGTGATCCTGCCGCCAGACGTGCGATGTCAGCAGGTAGTTCAACGAGGCAATCGGCCGTCGCCACGGAATGTTGCGCGTGACCTTCAGCCACTTGGCGTGCTGGTTGAACATGGAATCGACGATGTGGATAAAGGCCTCGTAGCAGGAAAAAAATCCGTGCCGCCCGGTCAGAAGATACCCTTCCAGCCAGCCCTGGCACATATGTTCGCTCAAGACTTCCATGACGCGCCCACTCTGTGAAAGATGCTCGTCGGTTTTGAGCGTAGGCTCCATGAAGGTCTTGTCGGTGGCCTCAAACAAAGCGTCGAGGCGGTTGGAAGAGGTTTCGTCGGGACCGAACACGCGAAAGTTCTTGGTGTCGGCATTGAGGCGCACGACGTCGCGGAGGAGTTGTCCAAGGATGCGCGTGGATTCGGCGGATTCGGTTCCCGGCTTGGTTACGTTCACCGCGTAATCGCAGAAGTTCGGCATGTTGAGGTCCCGCAAGAGCAAGCCGCCGTTGGCGTGCGGGTTGGCGCCCATGCGGCGCGTGCCGGCCGGAGCGAGTTCGGCGATTTCCGGGACGAGCTTGCCGGAGTCATCGAACAGTTCTTCCGGTTTGTAACTCTTCATCCACTCCGAGAGCATCCGCACGTGATCGGGGTGTTTTGCAAAGTCGGCGAGTGGAACCTGGTGAGCACGCCAGGTATCTTCAATCGGCTGGCCATCGACGATTTTCGGTCCCGTCCAGCCCTTGGGTGTTCGCAACACGATCATGGGCCACTGCGGAAGCTCCACTGCATTTCCGTTTCTCGCCGCTTTCTGTATTTCGTGAATTCGCTCAACGACTGTTTGCATGGTCTTGGCCATAAGTTGATGCATGGCCTCCGGCTCGCGACCCTCGACGAAATACGGCTCGTAGCCGTAACCCAGAAACAGGTGCGTCAGGGCTTCCTCAGTTGACCGGCCGAGGAGTGTCGGATTTGCAATCTTGTATCCGTTTAAATGCAAGATGGGCAGCACGGCGCCGTCGCGTGCCGGGTTCAAAAATTTGTTCGAGTGCCAGCTTGCGGCGAGCGGTCCGGTTTCGGCTTCGCCGTCTCCCACGACGCAGGACACCAGCAGATCCGGGTTGTCGAACGCCGCGCCATACGCGTGAGCCAGCGAGTAGCCGAGTTCACCACCTTCGTGGATCGACCCGGGAGTTTCCGGGGCGACGTGGCTCGGAATTCCCCCCGGAAAGGAAAACTGCTTGAAGAGTCGCTTCATGCCTTCTTCGCTTTGTGGGATATGCGAATACACTTCGCTGTAGGTACCTTCCAGATATGTGTTGGCGACCAGACCCGGACCTCCGTGCCCGGGGCCGGCAATGTAAACGACGTTGAGGTCGTGCTTTTTGATCAGGCGATTCAAATGAACGTAGATGAAGTTTAGTCCGGGAGTGGTTCCCCAGTGGCCGAGTAGCCGCGGCTTGATGTGTTTCAGCCGCAGCGGTTCGCGGAGCAGTGGATTGTCATACAAATAGATTTGGCCGACGGAGAGATAGTTGGCCGCGCGCCAGTAGGCGTGGACTTTCTGGAGCTCGTCAGCGGAAAGGACTTGTGAGGATTCTTGAGCTTTAGCGGAACCGGTAGCCGAAGGCATGTGCAGTCTCCTGCGATCTGATCTGGTCATCGTTTTGATGCATCCGGAGCCCGCGAAGTCCGTGAAAGTTTGAAGACTTCCAAGCGGCCCTACGACTCGACTCCCGCGCAGGCGATCTTGCGTGGGTGGGACTGAATCTGGCCGCAGACGCTGCGCCGCGCCGGACGGAGGTGCGCCGCTTGTCGGAATTTGATTCCCTCTGTGCAATTTCTCTCAAGCCGCCCGCATTTTCAAGTGTGTTCCGCCAACGCCTTCCCGGGTCCGTTGATTTGTTTGGGGAGTGTCCAAAACAGGACATCCGGAAGTGGCGACAAACACTAGACTTTGCGGATTCGTGGGGTTCCGGGTTTTCCGTTTTGAAGTTCAAACAGAGTGCGGGTGCCCAAAAATGCCGAAGCACGCGACGCGGGCTCCGACTTCAAGAACAGGCCAACAGTGATGATTCGTGTCACGGAAATCGCATACGCCGTGCCCGCAAGCCCAGCGTCAGGCAGTGGGGCGTCGGTCTGCCCGGGGACGCGATGAAGAAGTTGACTGCGGGAAACTTCAGCGTTCTCGTGTGGACGGGACTTGCCTTGATTTGTCTGGCCTCCGCGCCCCCGTTCGGCGCACAAACCCCGGCAACTGCCGCCAAAAAACCGGCGGCGCAGGGTTCTTCGCGCGCTCCAATTGATTCCTCGCAATACGTTGGGGAAGAGACCTGCAAAACCTGCCACGCGGATGTGCCGCATAAGGACTTCGTCCGGGACTACGAAGCTTCCCCGCACTTTGCCACGACGATGGACTCAAGAAAGGGCCCCGAATGGCAAGGCTGCGAAGCCTGTCACGGGCCTGGAAAAGAGCATGTCGATGGCGGCGGAGACAAGACGAAAATATTCACGTTCAGAAACGCTTCGGCGAAAGAGATCAGCGCGCGCTGCCTCACCTGTCATCAGTACGGCGAAGAGCACAGCAACTTCGGAAGGTCGGCGCATCTGGAGAGCAATGTCGGCTGCACCGATTGCCACGACCCGCACACTCAGAAGGAGAGTCAATTTCTGATGAAGGAACGCCAGCCGCAGCTTTGTTACGGCTGTCACCTTGAAACCAAACAACAGTTCAATCGTACGTTTCACCACCGCGTCAATGAAGGACTCGTGCAGTGCAGCGACTGCCACAACCCGCACGGCGGATTCCTGACCCGCCAACTGCGCGCCACTTCTTCGCAGGATACCCTGTGCTTCAAATGCCATACCGAAAAGGCAGGGCCATTTGTCTACGAGCACCCGGTGATGAAGACCGAAGGCTGCGTCGCCTGCCATACGCCCCACGGCTCGTCCAACCCGCGACTGCTGAAACGCAGCCAGGTAAATCTGATGTGCCTCGAATGCCATTCGTTCAACGTTGATGCCGGCGCGCCCGCAACCCCCACGTTCCACAACCAGGCGCAAAAATATCAGGCATGCACGCTGTGCCACACGGCGATCCACGGGTCGAATTCAAGCAGTGTGTTCTTTAAGTAGGAGAAGCGGTATGCGGAAGCCGACGAGTGTGCGAGCAGCCATTTTCCGCAGAGCTCGCGCGCCCGCATGCTTCCTGGCTGTGACACTCTTCGGCGCCTTTCCGGCGCGCGGGCAGGACGAACCTCAAACTGGAATTGATCAGGGCAATTACAACATCAAGCAGTCGATTGAATTCGGCGGGCGTTTTGCCAGCATTGGCGGAGACCAGCAGACCTATGACACGTTCGTGAATCTGCAGCAAGGTCCGCGCCTGCTGGGGTTCACAACCGAAATGCAGTCACTCGACCATCACGACACACTATTTGACAGGTTGTATTTCAGCAACTTCGGTTACGGCGGCGATCCGAACGACGTGTCGCGCCTGCGCATCGCCAAAAACAGATGGTACAACTTTGACGGCCTTTTTCGCCGCGACGAGAACTATTTCAACTATTCGCTG
>DATHFT010000137.1:0-8843 GCA_035317965.1 Saccharimonadales bacterium (SeqCode)
CACAATTCCTTGCCCCGGCTGCCGGTCGTCGATTACCAGCGCACCCAGAGTCCACTTCCCCAGCTTTCCGGTCACCCGTCCCCCGAATTGCGGGTTGGCGATCTGCCGGGAGAAAAATAAATCAATCGGAGTGGTAAAAAATCCGGCGTTCTCGATAAAAAAGGGCCGCTTTTCCGGAAAAAATACCGCGAACCTCTGATTGATCGTTACCTGCGGATCGTCCGATTCCACTTGGCTGAAATCCGGATTCAGCGTCAGGTCCAGCGTCAGTGCGCCCTTGGCCACAAATTTTGCATCCAGCCCGGCCCGATGCTCAAAGCGGTCCTGGAATCCAGGGGGAGGAATCACCCCCGACGAATTGGGCTGCGTCGGCTGATCGAGGAAGTGATCGCCGGCCAGCAAGCCGTAGGGAATCAGTTGAATGTTCCTTCCCGGCGAAACGTTCTCCGGACCCGCGACCGGTGCAAATTGCTGGGTAATCCCTTCCACCCGCTGCGTGATATAGGGCCAGTAATCGAATTCGCTCTTGCGCAAAATGGTCCTGTATAACGCCAAGCCCCAAGTTTGTGGAGCCCCGTGCCGGAACCGCAGGCTCTTGAACGGTATGGCAAAAAAAACCACGTATCCGTCTTTGGTCATGCGCCCGCTGTTATTCCACAGCGTGTCGAAACTGAAGTCGTATCCCAGACCTTCGGTGTAGATCGCGTCGGTCTGCACGCCCAGTGGATTTGAATAGAAGTAATAGGCCCTGTGAAAATCTCGAAACGTATCCAGCAGAATGCCAACCCCATCATCGCGATCCAGATCCTCGCGCTTTGATAGATGCGCCCGCGTCTGCCCGGGCACGTCCTGGCACACGAACGCCACATACAGGTTCCGTTCATCGTATGACAGGTACGCGGTCGTCAGCTCCGTTGCCGGAGCTCCATCGCCCGGTTGAAACTGCCGAAAATCTGAAACGGTCAGCTCCGCTTCTCGCGGACTGTTTTCCAGGAAATCCTCTAGCTTTGGAGGGCGTTTGACCCGCGGAATATCGGCCAGCGGAATCGTGGATTTGCCAATGGGCGGAGACACCTGCGCGCAGGACAGTTCCAGGCACGTGCAGAAACACGCCAGTCCGAAAAACAGTGACCGAATCACAGGGCCCATCGGGGATGTATTCATATACCTTTGCTTAGAGGTTCACGCAAGAGTAAAGTCGCTACGTGTTTCAGGTGCTGCCACTGGTATGCTCAGGTTCCGCGGCGGCACACGGGTCCTGCGGCAGGGCGCTTGCCGGTAAGCCGGACGCTTACTGATCGGTCCGCAAAATTTCATACCGCCAGGAAATCTTGGCCGTTTTCTGCAGCGTTGCCGCTACCGAACAATACTTGCTCTCGCTCAGCTTCATGGCGTGCCGTACCGCTCCCTCTTCCACATTTCCCCGTACGCGAAACAGGATCTCCAGCTTGACCCACACCGTCGGTGGCAGGGCCGCGCGCTCACCCGAGCAAATCACTTCAATCGCATCCGGCAGCTGTCTTTTCTTTTCCAGCACAATCACCATATCCGTCGCCGTACACGCTCCGAGCGCCATCAGTACCAATTCCATTGGTCCTGGAGCGGTATTCGCGTCGCGATCGGAATCCACGACCAGCGAGTGTCCCGACGGACTGGTGGCCACAAATTGCTGTTTCCCAATCCATTCCACAGTCGCAGTTTGCATCTCATCACCGCCTGGCGAGCAAGTTGAAGGAGCCGCACCAGAATACCAGCCTTGCACCGCCCGCCAAACTCCACCGGTATTTTCGGTATACTCCTGTGCAGTGCACCACGCCCCGGAGGGAAAATGAAATCAACATTCGCTGCTTTCACGCGCTACAGCGCGCTGGCCATTCTTGCGGGCCTGCCTTTAGCCGCGACGGTCCCCGTTTCACGAGCGCAACAATCCGCTGGCAAAGAGCAACCTTACGTCGTCGAATATTCCTACAAGGCCAAATGGGGCCATGCCGATGAATTTCTTGCTCTTTTCAAGAAAAATCACCTGCCTGTGCTACGGAAAGAAATCGAACTCGGTCGCATCCTCAAAGTGACGGTGGTCGCGCCACGCCTGCACGCCCCGGAAGACGCTCGTTGGGACTATCGCGTCGTCATCGTTTTCAGAAATGCTGCAACCGCCAACGACGATTTCGACAGCGGGCCTATCATCAAACAATTATTTCCGGATCAGGATGCCTACAAAAAAGAAGAACAGCGAAGATTTGAAATCCTGGAATCTCACACAGACGTACCGATAAAGGATGTCGAGCTGGATAACCGGTGATTCCACCGGTAGCAACGGGCCGCCGGGAGTCCGCTTCCGGGTGCCATCCGTCGCCCGGGTGCCGCCATGCCGCGCCGGCTAAACTTGCGAATTGGGCTGGGCCGTCGATGTCGCGCCGACTTCCAGAATCGGATTGGGCAGCGTCCTCATCGTACGAACGAAAAGCTCTACAATTTTCCCGTCAAACTGCGCATTGGCGCAGCGTTCCAGTTCGGTCAGCGCTTCCGCCGAGGAGCGCCCTTTTTTATACGTGCGGTCGCTCGTGATCGTGTCATAGGCGTCGGCCACCGCCACAATGCGCGCTCCCAGCGGGATATTTTCGCCGCTCAACGCATGCGGATAGCCCGATCCGTCAAAGAACTCATGATGGTGCTGGACCATCACGCGAACTCGCGCCAGCGGCTCGAGCGGCTCCAGAATCTTGGCCCCGTAGATCACATGGGACTTCATGATTTCCCACTCTTCAGGATTGAGTGGGCCGCTTTTGTTCAGTATGTTTTCCGGGATCGCCACTTTGCCAATGTCGTGCAGTATGCCTCCCAGCCGGATCTCTTCCACTTCGGTATCGCTCATGTTCAAGCCTTCGGCAATGAGCGCGGCATAAGCCGAAACTTTCTGGGAATGGCCCTGCGTGTAGTGATCCTTGGCGTCGATGGCGAACGCGAGAGAAGTGACGGTGTCCAGCACCGCTTGTGGCAGCGACTGCGAACCCTCGCCTGGTGCGCCATTTTGGCTGGTAATTTCAGTGGCAGCCAGCGACTCGGTAAATTGTTTCAGGCGCGCGTAGATTTCTTCAAACGCGTCAGGTCCGGTCGAGAACAGGCGCTTCAGCGTCACGCCCAGATACGCTTCGAGCACGTCGCGCTTCCACTTCTTGGCTTCGTTCGGATCAAAATGGTCCGCCGTGGAAACCGCGTTGCCACCCTGATGCTTGGAAAGGTACATCGAAGCGTCAGCCACCTGAATCAGTTCCTGCGGCGAAGATCCATGCAGCGGATAACAAGCGATGCCAAAGCTCGCGCTGATATTTTTCTCCCGTAACAGTGGATCGGACGCCACCCATCCGCGCAATTTGCTCGCCAGCTGCCGGGCGTGTTCCATATTCGTTTCCGGCATCAAAATTACAAATTCGTCTCCGCCATAGCGCGCCACAACATCGGAACGCCGGCAGTTCGTTTCCAGGATTTGTCCAACGCGCTGCAGAACCAAATCGCCTTCCAAGTGCCCGTAAAAATCGTTCACAAATTTGAAGCGGTCGAGGTCCATCAGCACCAGCGCGAAGGCGCGTCCCGCGCGCGTCGAACGCTTCCACTCCGCCGAGAGGGCCTCCATAAAGAAGCGGTGCGTCTTCACGCCCGTCAATCCGTCGGTAATCGCCTGTTCTTGCGCCTTTTGGAAGGTCAGCGCATTGTGCAGCGCACCGGCGATCAAATCCGCCAGCGTCCGCAGCAGCAGCAGTTCTTCTTCGGAAAATTCGATGGCCGCAGAAGTTTCAAAATATAGAATTCCATGCAGCTGTTCTGCGTAAAAAACCGGCAGCGCGATGGCCGTGGCCGTGTCGGCAATCAGTGGTTTTAGAGACGTATCCGGGAAATGCGTTGCGTGATAAATGGCGGTTTGCCCGTTGCGCGCCACGTGCCCGACCAGTCCGCTGCCAAGCGGAATTCTCTGTCCGAGCACTCCGCGCCGCTTCCCGGCTTCGGCCTGAATCACTACCTCGCGGGTTGAATAATCGAGCACCCCTATTCCGATGTGGTCGTACGGAAGCCCGAGTTCCAGTTGTTCGGTAATTTTGGTCAACATCTCGTCGGGGTTCAGCGTGGCGATGGCATCCCGCGAAATCGTATTCAGGAGCGCCAGATGGCGCGCTTTGGTCCGCTCTTCCTGGAACAGTCGTGCATTTTCAATCGCAATGCTGGCTTCGCTCGCCAGCACCCGCAACAGCTCCAGATGCCCTTCGTCAAAGATCCGCTCATGATCGGAGAAAATAGCCATCGCTCCAATGGCCCGGTCATAGGCCACCAGGGGCACGCCGCAGAAACAGCCCTTTTCGCGAATCGGCTCAATGCCCAGATTGCGTGCTTCCTCTGAATAATTGTCGCGAATGAGTACCGGCTGGCGCGTGCGAATCACATATTCGGTAATGTGGTTGCCGGCCGGGCGGGAGCGCTTCGGCATGCGCTGCCCGTCGATCATTTCCAGGTCGAAATTCATTTCGTCGCGCGCCGTATCGAGCGAAGCGATGTAGAAATTATCGACGTCAAAAAGACGCCGCAACTCTTCCCATATTTTTCGCAGCAAGTCTTCTTTGTTCAGCGTGGAACTCAGCGCGCGGCCGATTTCGTTCAAAACATGCAGCTCTTCGGAACGCCGCGAGGTCTGCTGGATCAGATAGCTGTTTTCCACCGCCATGCCAATCTGATGTCCCAGCGCCAGCAGCAAGCGCAGTTCTGCCGGCGTAAATCTCCGGTTATCGGGAGTTCCCAGCAGCAACACGCCGAAAGCTTGTTCCTTGGCTTGTAAACTAATCGCCACCACGCTGCGCAGACCTTGGCCCAGGGCCAACTGCCGGAATCTGCGAATCGGTTCTTCCTTTTCCAGTGCGTTCAATCCGTCGTCGCGCAAATCCCGGAATCCTAAAAGCCCGCCCAGCCGCGCCACAAGATTTACCAGATAATCGTCCAGCCCCTCTTCTTGCGCCGCACGGCAGAAATCATCGCTCAATCCCGCCGCCACCACAGAAGTCGGTCCTTGCGGATCGCCGTGATGAAGAAACAGGGCGCCCACCGGCAGTCGCACGACACCCAGAACGCGATCAAGGGCCTGGGAAAGCATTCTCTGAATTTCGCCGCCAACGAAACTGGAAGTTGCCAAATTCAAATTGGAGAGCGCCAGCATATTGCGCTCGATCCGCCGCTTTTCTTCCTCGTATAGCGCCATCACCATCAGCATGGCTACAAAGGCCGATGGCACCGCCAGCACATGGTGCACCGTCGGCCCTTCGATCTCCGGGGTGATCCGCAAATAGTGCATGGCAATCCACAAAATTCCCCAGGCCACAAACGCCATGGCCAGCAAGCGATCCGCCAAGGTCTCTTGGCGTCGGCTTTCCTGCCAGAAAAGCACGCCCGTGGCCACATACACGACCGCTCCGGGGACAATCGCCGAGATCTGCAAAGCGTGAAAGGCATTGGCTCCGGACCACAGGAAAAGAATCGTTGCCGCGACCACGGCGGGGATGACCCAGACCTGGCGTTGCGCATAAACCTGCGCCCCAACAAAAAACAGCACGCCCGCCAAGCCAAAAAGCCAGTGATTCATTGCGTTCTGGACTTCGCTGCTGGGCGCCCAATACGTGAGAGCGGGACCCAGATGATGCAGGCTGAACAGGGCCCACCCGGCGGTCCAGAACAGGAGATACTGCTGGCGTTTCAGTGAGTAGATATACGCGAAGAATCCAGCTACCAGAGCGGTAGCCAGCGGCAATCCCAATGCGATGTATCCTGGTTGAATCAAGACCCTGCCAATGCTCCGTTGTATTACAGTCTACTATTCCTGTTTGGCAAAGGGTGGCGGGCTCCTGCTTCTGATTTCGGGCAGAAAACCGGGCCGCCGGCGAGGACGCACCTCCACGCCGCCAGCACCACCGCGGTGCTCAAAACAAAGTACTTGTGATTATGGATTACAGGTTTTTGGGGAAGCAAGCGTACCGGAGTACTGGTAGCCAAAACGACAGTAGCGGTGAAATAACAAGAAATTCCGCCCCCGCCCGGGCCCTCCCTGTTCGGGCGCTCCCCCCGAGGGCGGATTCGCGGCGATTCTCAGAAAATCCGCCCTGGGACCGGGGTTGGACGGCGTCCCGGTGTTTCGCTAAACTCAAACGATTGAATCCAACGGGAAAGAAGCCCTGAATCATGACTGAATCGACCCCTAAAACCGGTGGCGTGCGCGTCCGTTTTGCCCCCTCTCCTACCGGCTATTTGCACGTTGGGGGGGCCCGCACGGCCCTGTTTAACTGGCTCTTTGCCCGCCACGAGGGCGGGGTCATGATTCTCCGCATTGAAGACACCGATGCCGAACGCAACAAACCCGAACTCGTTCAGGGCATCGTTGAAGGCCTCGAGTGGTTGGGCGTAAATTGGGACGAGGGTCCGTTCTATCAGTCCGAGCGCACCGGGCTTTATCGCGAAGCGGCCAAGAGGTGTGTTGCGAGCGGGGCGGCCTTCCTGTGCTATTGTCCGGCGGAAAAATATTCCGGCGGCGATCACGTCGAGGAAGGCGCGGCCGAAAAAACCTCCCGCCGCATCACCCGTTGCTCCTGCCGCGATGGCCATCCGAGCACCGCGGGAGTGAAGCCGGCGATTCGCTTCAAAGTTCCTGTCGGCGGCGTCACGAAATTTTTCGATGCCGTTTTTGGCGAGCGTGAATTTTCCAACGACGAAATTGAAGATTTCGTTCTCATGCGCTCCGGCAAGGGCGAGGAAGAGTTCGGCCAGTCGATGTATCAACTGGGCGCCGTCGTCGATGATATCGACATGCGTATCACTCATGTGATTCGCGGCGCGGACCACATTTCCAATACACCGAAACAAGTGTTGCTCTATCGTGCGCTTGGAACGGAGCCGCCAATTTTTGCCCACGTACCGCTGATTCTTGGCCCGGACAAATCACGGCTTTCAAAACGCCATGGCGCGACCGACGTCAATACCTACCGGCACGAAGGGTTTTTGCCGGAAGCGTTTCGCAATTTTCTGGCGTTGCTTGGCTGGGCCCCGGGCGGAAACGAAGAATTCATGCGCACCAGTGATTTGCTGCAAAAATTTTCACTCGAAGGCGTCAGCCGGACAAACGGAGTCTTCGACCGCGCAAAACTGGAGTGGTTCAATACTGAGTATTTGCAGAAATTACCGATTGCTGAACTGCTGCCCTTCGTCGAAGCCGAGTTGAAGCGCAGCGGGCTCTGGAGCGCAGCGTGGGGCAGCGCGACCGCTGGACCGGACGGGCGGAACCAAGAATGGTTCTCCCGCACCGTCGACCTGCTGCGTCCGCGCGTCCGTCTGCTGCCGGACTTTTCCCGCTGGTCCCGCGCATTTTTCAGCGACGAGTTTCCGCTGGACGAAGCCGCGAGAACAAAATTCTGGAAAGACCCGTCCATTTTTCCGTTGCTCGGCAAGCTGGCCGACGCGCTTGCCGCGCTCCCGGAATGGAATCACGACGCATGCGATCACGCTTCGCGAGCGGTGGCCGAGGCCGGCGGGGTGAAGGCCGGCGTACTTATCAACGCCACGCGCGTGGCCATTGTGGGCCAGGCGGTTGCGCCGCCGCTGTTCGATACGATGGTGGTTCTTGGCCAAGAGCGCGTGGTGGGCCGCTTACGCAAAGCCGTCGCTGAATTCGGCACGGCGTAGGAAGCGAAATTTCCCGAGACCTGCTACTTGTTCTTGTTGTCGTCCTTTTTGTTGTCGCCGTTTTGGTTATTTCCCATTTGTTTCTTGATCGTTTTGTGGAATACGGTGACGCCAATGGTCGGAGCGTCACGCGTTCCGGAAATCGAGATGGGGATAACCGCTCCGGCGCCGTCTTTCTTGAAGAACGGATCGACCGCTTTCAGGAAAAACGATTTGACCCCGGTGACGGTTTCCGAGATTTTTGCCTGTAGCCGGAGATGGCCATCCAAATCGAGTTCGCCGCCCCGGATTGCATAGGTTCCCGCAAGATCGATGGTCGCCCCGGGAACGCTAAAAGTCAGGCTGGAAAAGTGGATGATGCCTTTTTCCACATGAAATTTTCCTTTTAGGTCCGAGACAGCGCTGCCGGCTTCGTCGTCATCCGGCTTGCCCTCGCCATGCCGGCTCAGCGATTCCAATTTTTCGCGAACGGTCGGGCTGGTCCACTCGGCATCATCGACCCCCACCTCGCCATCGAGAATCATTTTCTCGAGAACTTTTACTTTGCCAGGCGGCAAAAAGAGTTTCGCCTTTATTCTGGCGGGTCCGGCAAGCACAGGTTTATCGGAGTTGATGGCCAGAGCCAGAATGTCCTGAATGCGCGCATTGGGAGCATGCACGTTTAAATTAATGTTGTGTCCGACTCCGGGGACATTTACAACGCTGCCTTCGGCGATGATCACGGATTTTACAAGTGTGGCGCGAACGGGATGCAGGATCGTGTCGCCGTTTGTGCCGTCCACGGTGGCCGAATACTCGGTGTGCAGCGGCACGGGCTTGCCAACTTTGTCGAGTGAAAAATCGGGGGTGTCGGTCACTCCATCGACTTCGAGTTCGGCAAGCACGCCGTCATATTTCCCGGTGGAAGACAAAATGCCGGCAATGCCGGGGAATGGCCCCAGGTCCGCGTCCGTAAACTCGTACTCGCCGGTGACCGGGCTGGCTCCCGGATCGTCGATGACAAAGGGCCCGAACCTGCCATGGGTGTCGATTTCTCCTTTGGGTTTTCCGTTGGTCAGCGTGCCCCGAAAGGAATAAGGTTTTTCTCCCCCGATCGAATGCAGGACCAGATTGTGAATATCCCAATCGAGAGG
>DATHFT010000138.1:0-3810 GCA_035317965.1 Saccharimonadales bacterium (SeqCode)
CATGTCCAGCACCCAGGCAGACGGTTTGCTTGCCCCCAAATCGTCCAACACCAGGATTTCCACCGCGCGAATGGGCTCCAGGATCTTCATTTCCGTGGATTCGCTGGCGGGATTGTAGCTGGACTGAATTTCTTTCAGCAATTCGCGATAATCGCAGAACATTCCTGCGTGCCCGCGCCGAATCAGTTCCCGTAGTGCAGCTACGCCCAAGTGGGTCTTGCCCACCCCGGACGGCCCCATCAGCAGTAGCCCTTTTTCCGAGGAGATGGGGTACTCGGCCACAAATCGCTGCGTCAGCATCTTGGCATTTTTCAAGGATTGCGCATGCTGCGCCGTCCAGATTTTCCCGTCCGCCAAATCCGGAACATAGCTTTCGAAATCGCAATGTTCATAGCGCTTGGGAACTCGCGCCCGCTCGATGACCCGCCCCGCGCGATCCTGCATTCCGCAATCGCAGGCGACGGCGGCGCGTCCGGTGCCATCCGGCCGCGGAACCATCTTCCAACCGGTTCCCCTACACAGGCTGCAATTTTCCAAAGGCATAGTAGAAAGTATGTCGCGCGGTCGCGATTGCCAATTCCTAGCCCACAGCATACGAGCGTGCGGCACCGACGGCAAGCGGGGTAGTTGGGAAAACTGTGGAAGGAAACGCGCCGCCGACGTGGTGATGTGATCGGAAGGGGAAGCGGCTGGGGACTACTTCAATCGTGGCGTGGTCCTGACGATCGCGTTGCGGGGCGCTTTTTCCTGGTTGCGAGATGACGCCACGCGCGAGAGTTCCTGCTGCACCACGTGCGCGAACTCTTCCATCTGCCGCTCCATCTCGATCATCTTTTCCCGCATGTTCAAAATGATTTCGATACCGGCCAGATTTACGCCCATATCACGCGCCAGTGTGAGGATCACATCCAGGCGTTCCAAATCGCCGTCCGTGTAAAGACGGGTGTTGCCCTGCGAGCGCGAAGGCTTGAGCAGCCCTACGCGCTCGTACAAACGCAACGTTTGCGGATGCAGCTTATAGATTTCCGCCACGGCGCTGATCATGTACCCGGCTTTCGCTCGTTTTTTGGCTCGCTGTGCCATGGTTCTGTAGTTAGACTCCGGCCTTCAGAAACAAATCCTTCCGCGGATTGTCGGGAGCAACGCTTTCCAGCTCTTTCATCAAATTGCGCACACGCTCGTCGGTCGGCTGAGGTACAACGACTTGAATCAGCGCGTACTGATCGCCCCGGGTTCCCGTGCGCGCGTTGGGGACGCCCTTTTCTTTCAGGCGCAGGGTCTTTCCGCTGTTCGTTCCCGGCGGAATCCGTACAAGAGCGCGTCCGTCAATTGTGGGGATTTCAATCTTGGCGCCAAGGGTAGCTTCGGCCACGGTCACCGGAATTTCCGTATATAGATCATTGCCCCGGCGTTCAAAAAATTCGTGCGGCTTCACGACGACGCGCAGGTACAGATCGCCCGCCGGCGCCCCCATCGTTCCCGAGTTGCCTTTGCCGGGAACGCGAACTCGTCCGCCATTGGCCACGCCTGCAGGGATGCGCACATCGATCGTTTCCGTTCGCCGGACACGTCCTTCTCCGCCACAGGTCTTGCAGGCCTTGCGAATTTTTCCCGTTCCGCCGCAACGGTTACACGGCACGTTGAAATTCATGTTGCGCGCCGACTGCTTGATGGTCCCCGAACCGCCGCATACCGGACACGTTTCAGGAGAACCAATGGCGCCAGTTCCATGGCATGTTTCACAGGTGTCCATGCGGGTGATGGAAATCTTCTTTACCGCGCCGCGAACGGCATCCCAGAAATCGATCTCCAGCTGATATTCCAGGTCGCCGCCGGCTTCCTGCTCCGGCTCCATCGTGCCGCGCGCGCCACCGCGGTTGAAGAATTGGCTGAACAGGTCCCGGAAACTCCCGCCGCCCCCGGAGCTAGCCGGGCTGCCGCCAAAGTCGAATCCGCCAAAATCAAAGTTGACGTGGCCGTCGCCGGCATCGCCCTGCGAACCGGCAGGTCCACCCTGCGGGATGTTGTCGCTGTAGAATCCGTATTGGTCATACATCTGCCGTTTCTTGGTGTCGGAAAGAACGTCGTAGGCTTCCTGCAGCTGCTTAAACTTTTCTTCCGCAGACTTGTCGCCGGGATTCAAGTCGGGATGATACTTCCGCGCCAGCTTGCGAAATGCCGTGCGGATATCCTTCGCGCTCGCTTTACGGTCCACGCCGAGCAATTCGTAATATTCGGGTTTGTTGGTGGTCGCCATTCTGTTTCAGTGAACAAAATTCAGGGGGCGCAGTTTTGCCGCGCCCCCCGGTCAGCGCGAACCTTAGTTCGGGCGCTTGCTTTCATCGACGTCGACATATTCGGCGTCAATCACATCTTCCGGCTTTTTACCGCCCGGCGCGCCGCCTTCGGCGCCGGCTCCGGCGCCTGCGGCATTGGCCGATTCGGCACCCGGCGTACCCGCCGCTTCATTGGCTTTGTAAAGCACTTCCGCGATCTTGTGCAGAGAGCGCTCCACGCCATCCTTGGCAGACCGCAGACGGGGCACTCCGCCTTCGTTGATCGCTTTTTTCGCGTCTTCGATTGCTTCCTCGGCCGCCTTCAGATCGGCTTCGGCAATCTTCTCGCGATTTTCGCGGATCATTTTTTCCGCCTGGTAGAGGACACCGTCCAGGCTGTTGCGAGCCTCGACCTCTTCCATGCGCTTGCGATCTTCTTCGGCGTGCGATTCGGCTTCCACGCGCATCTTCTCGGCTTCTTCTTTCGTCAAGCCGCTCGATGCGGTGATGGTGATCTTCTGTTCCTTGTTGGTGGCCTTGTCTTTCGCGCTCACGTTCAAAATGCCGTTGGCGTCGATATCAAACGTCACTTCAACCTGCGGCGTGCCGCGAGGAGCGGGGGGAATCCCGTCCAGCTTGAATTTACCGAGCGAACGGTTGTCGTTGGCGAACTTACGCTCGCCCTGCATGACGTTGATTTCCACGCCCGGCTGATTGTCGGAAGCCGTCGAATAGGTTTCGACCTTGCGCGTGGGGATCGTCGTGTTGCGCGGGATTTGCACGGTCATCACCCCGCCGAGCGTTTCGACGCCGAGCGACAGTGGCGTTACGTCGAGCAGGAGAATGTCTTTCACTTCTCCGGCAAGTACCGCGCCCTGAATTGCTGCGCCAACGGCCACGACTTCGTCCGGGTTCACGCCCTTGTGCGGTTCTTTGCCGCCGAAGAAGTTGCGGACCAGCGCTTGCACTTTCGGAATACGCGTTGAGCCGCCGACCATCACCACTTCCTGGATGTCATTCGGAGAAAGCTTGGCGTCTTCTAGAGCCAGTTTTACCGGCTTCATCGAACGATCCAGCAAGTCGCTCATCAATTGCTCAAGGCGGGTGCGCGTCAGCTTCAGCTGCATGTGGATCGGCCCGCTCGCGCCCGCCGTGATGAAGGGAAGGTTGATTTCGGTCTCCATCATCTGCGAAAGCTCGATCTTGGCCTTTTCCGCCGCTTCGCGCAGACGTTGCAGCGCCATGCGGTCCTTGCTCAGGTCGATGGCGTTTTCTTTCTTGAATTCATCAATGAGCCAGTCGACGATCCTTTGGTCAACGTCGTCGCCGCCCAGGTGGGTGTCGCCGTTGGTGGCTTTTACTTCAACCACTCCAGCGCCAACTTCCAGCACGGAGATGTCGAAGGTACCGCCGCCCAGGTCGTACACGGCAATGGTCTCGTCCGATTTCTTGTCCATTCCGTAGGCCAGGGCTGCCGCCGTCGGTTCCGGAATGATGCGCACGACTTCGAGGCCGGCAATTTCGCCCGCCTGCT
>DATHFT010000139.1:0-68824 GCA_035317965.1 Saccharimonadales bacterium (SeqCode)
AGGAACGCGGCGAAGGCGGCTTCGCGCTGCCGATTGAAATTCGCGACTCCAGCAACATTCTCTTCGCAAATCTGCACATGTACCGGGTCGTCAGCAGCTTGCAACCTTATCCCACCGCCATCAGGGTATGGAATTCAAAAAACATCAGTTTTCGCAATTTGCACTGCTACAGCGACAGCAAGGTGTCATTCGACAATTCGCTTCGTGATGAAACGCATCACGTGAACGTGCGGCAACGGGAAATCTCCTGGCTCGATATTTCCGGTCAAGCGCCGCCGGCAAAATCCGGGCAAATGGCCTCGGTGGTTGCCGAAGGTGCGCGTCTCGAGCAAGCGGCAAGCGGTTTCTACAACATTTCCGGCGGAGCCGTGGACACGGCCGGGAACATCTATTTCGTCGACGCCAAATGGCAGACCATCTATCGTTGGTCGGCAACCACCCGGCAGCTATCAAAAATTCGCGAAAATCCGCTCGATCCTGTCAACCTGGCTTTCGACAAATCCGGCAATCTGCTGGTCATCTCTTATTCCGGAAATGGCACCGTCTACAGTTTCAAGCCGGATTCTGGATCGAGCGACGTCACTCTGCTGAAAGCCGAACCTGCGGTCGCCCGACCCGGCATGACACCCGTTCTGCCAGTGATTCATTGGCGCAACGAAAATGATTTCACGGAGAAAATTCCCGTGAAGAAGCCTTATCAATTCGTCTCGCCCGATCACAGCACGTTCATTCCCGCGGGGGAAGATTTCGTCAAGGGGCAGCTGTACTACGGTTCAAAAATCCATGACGTAATCCGCGCGTTTGGACTGTCGCCGGCAACAATCGGGCAGACCTACTATGTCTCCGACGAATCCGAGGAGAAAACCTACGCGGCCACGGTCGAGCCTGACGGAACGCTTTCAAATCTGAAGCTATTCGCAGAAGTTGGCGGAGAAGGAATCACTACCGACGCCGATGGCAACGTATATATCGCCGCTGGACAAGTGTTTGTCTATGACCGGTCTGGCAAGCTGATTGATACGATCGAGGTGCCCGAGCGTCCTACCCAGCTTCTGTTTGGCGGCGGTGACGGACGGACCCTATTCATCGCCGCCCGCAGCTCGCTGTATTCCGTCGAGACCAAGCACAAAGGCAGATAACGGAACGTTGCAGGGCGTCGTCCTTTATAATTTATCAGCGGCTAGCCGCGACACTTTCCTATGCTCCTAAAATATCTCGCTCGCGCCGGATTTGTTGTCCTTATCTTTATTGGCCTGGCTGCAGCGGTCGAATCGGGCCAGAAAGCTGCGAAGCCGGATGCCCCTGGCCCGATTCCGCAGCTCGTGGACATCACGAATTCCACGGGCATTCACTTTGACCATCTGTCCAGCCCCGAACAGAAATATATCGTCGAATCCATGAGCGGTGGTGTAGCGCTCATCGACTACGACCGCGATGGCTGGCCCGACATTTACTTTACCAACGCACAAAGCGTCGAAATGGCTCTGGCCGGAAAAAAATCACGCAGTGCGCTCTACCACAACAATCATGATGGCACCTTCACCGATGTTACCGACAAAGCTGGCGTCGCCACTCCGTGCTGGGCCATGGGCGCTTCGGTCGGCGACTACAACAACGATGGCTGGCCCGATTTGCTGGTCACCTGTTTCGGCGGCGTCGTGCTCTATCGCAACAACGGCGATGGAACCTTTACCGACACGACCAGACAATCGGGACTAAGCTCCGATTCGGGGTGGGCAACCGGCGCCGCCTTCGGCGACTACGATGGCGACGGTTTTGCCGATCTATTCGTCGCGCATTACGTGGATTTGAATTTGAAGGACCTGCCAAGCTTCGGCTCCAGCAAGACCTGCAAATATCATGGAATCGACGTCCAGTGCGGTCCCCGGGGGCTCAAAGGGTCTCCCGACAATCTTTATCACAACAACGGCGACGGAACGTTCACCGACGTATCCAAAACATCCGGTCTCGACGATCCCCAGCGGCGCTTCGGATTAACGGCTGCTTGGTCCGATTTTGACGGAGATGGCCATCTGGATCTTCTCGTTCTCAACGATGGCCAGCCAAATTATCTTTACAAAAATGACGGCAGCGGACACTTCACAGATGTTGCTTACGCGGCAGGCGTCGCCGTCAGCCAGGACGGAGTCGAGCAAGCCAACATGGGGCTGGCTCTCGGCGATTTTCAGCATACCGGGCGTTTTCTGATTGCCATTACGCACTTCAGCGAAGAGTACGCCGTGCTCTATCGTAATGACGGCAAAATGAATTTCACCGATGTCTCTTATGTTTCTGGAATTGCTCCGGCCACCACTGCCTATGTTGGCTGGGGAGACGGTTTTGTTGACCTGCAAAACAGCGGCTGGGTTGATTTTTTTATGGTCAACGGCCACGTTTATCCACAAGTCGACTCGTCTGACGTGGGAGTGAAATACAAAGAACCAATGCTGTTGTTTCAGAATCAGCGCAACGGAACGTTCAAAAACGTCAGCAAACTTGCGGGTCCGGCGATACAACTCCCGCAAGTTAGCAGGGGAGTTGCGTTCGGCGACTTATTCAATGACGGTCGAATTGAAATCGTCGTCGAAAATCTAAAAGGCCAGCCGACCATTCTGCAGACGCAGCCCGCTCCGGCGAATCATTGGATCAGCCTGGAACTGGAAGGAACAAAAAGCAATCGGCTGGCTCTCAATGCGCGCGCGAAAGTCACAAGCGGCAACTTGATCGAGACCGATGAAATTCGCAGCAGCGGAAGCTACCTTTCACAGAATGATTTACGGCTGCACTTCGGACTGGGGGAAAACCAGAAAGTCCAGAAGCTGGAGATATTCTGGCCATCAGGGAAAATGGAAACCCTCACGGACCTGGCCGCTGACCGCTTCTACAAAATCAAGGAAGGCGCAGGCGTTATTTCCTCGGAAGCTGCAAAAGGGAAATCGTCTCTCTAGCCTTTTGTCCAGAACTACTTGGTGACTGGTTCGGCTTCCACCAATTGGCGGATGGCCGGTCCGATCATGATTCGCACTTCCGCGTGGGGTGCCGTAGCTTCGTCGATCGACGCGAGCTGCTGAGCGCGTTTCTCCTCCGGAAGGGAACGGTTGGCATCCAGGGCATCGAGCGAATCGATCCCGATTGCTCCCAATACCGACAGACTTCGCGAAAGCGGAGACAATTCCGCCAGGAATTTTGAAGAAGAAAAATAGGGCTGCAGCAGCGCATCATTGTCCCGCCACCGCAGCAGCCACTTCCGTAGCTCCAGCCGTGACACCGGATCGTGGACAGCCTGTTGCGCAAGCAGATTTATTTTCCGGGCCACGTCGCTTTCCGGCGCAACGGCATCAACCAGCCGATTTAGCGGTGTCGTCACGCTGTAGGGCTGCGTCTTTCCGCGTTCATATCCTTTGAGGGGCTCGACCGTTGAAGCCAGCACTTCTACTGCTTCGAGCGGGGCACTTCCTGCGATGCGCTCGAGCATTCGCAGGCTGTTTGTACGGTGCCGCAAGTCCAGCCATTCCAAATTTGCGTTTAAAACAGCGAGACGCGCATACATCGAAGTCACGTCGGTAAGCGAAGCAGGAGACCACAGTCTTTCGGCGATAGCTCCCATTCGCGGCCAGATCCGATTGTCCAAGACTTCCGGCGTGACAAATTCGGTCCATTGCGCCGCTTCGCCCCCCAAAACCCGCGCCTTCTCCTCTTCCGTCAAATGGGCGCTGTCTCCGCTGAGCGGTTCAACCGCATAGTGCTGAGAGGCTGGATACATCAGATCCAGGTACCATCCCGCCGAAAGCATTGTCTGATAGCCGAGCTTGGCAGACTGCGCCAGGGCCTCCGGCCCCCTCCACGATTGCACCAGCGTATCCTGTGGCAAACCCGGAGAAAGGATTTCATCCCATCCGGTCATCCGCTTTCGATATTTCAGTAAAATCTTTTGTAACCGCTTGTTGAAATATGCCTGCAGTTCACGGTTGTCCTTGATCTTGTGGGCTCGCATCCAAAGCTGGATCTTCTCGTTTTGATCCCAATACTTGCCCTCTACTTCATCTCCGCCGATGTGAAAATATTTGTCGGGAAACAGTTTCGTCATTTCTGCAAAAACGGCATCAATGGTTTTGTAAGTACTTTCTTTGGTCGGATCAATCGTCGGTCGCACACTGTCGCTCATATCCTGCACCAGGCGGCTGGCAGGCGGCCCGGAAGACAGTTGCGGATAGGCAAGAATCCAACTTACGGCGTGGCCGGGCATGTCGAATTCCGGCACGATGCGAATCCCGCGGTCCCGCCCATACAAAACCAATTCTCGAATTTCACTCTGCTGGTAATAAAATCCGCCAGATCCAACCGTGTGAAGCTTGGGACGTTTCTTGCTTTCAACGCGAAACCCTTCATCGTCGGACAGGTGCAGGTGCAGCACATTCAGCTTTACAGCCGCCATTCCGTCGATGTTTCTCTTGAGGACGTCGAGGGGAATAAAGTGGCGCGAAACGTCAATCAGCAAACCCCGCCACGGAAATCTCGGAGTGTCCTGAATTCGCACAGACGAGATCTCCCATCCGTGTTCGCCTGTCCGCACGAGTTGCAGCAGAGTCTCGAGTCCGTGCAGGATTCCCAGCGGATTGGGAGCGGATACTGAGACTTGATTTGCTTCCACGATCAGGTCATAGGACTCATCTTCAGTTACGGATTGCACCGCTAAGCCAGGGAGCGTGCATTGAATCGCGATGAGCGGGCCCTGTGAATTGTCCGGGCCGGGGAACGGCAGCATGCCCGTGCGCAACTTCAGTTGTTCGGAGAAGCGGGCCACTGCCATCCGGACCCGGCGGTCAGTGCATTGCACACGAAATTGGGGCAACCGGTCCATCCGGACCGATCCCTGCAGTTGCGTGATTTGTGACGGCCACGGCATCAAGTTGAGCTCCACGGCGCGAGTGGAAGCAACGATTCCCAGGGCCAGTAGAGTGAGTGCACAAGTTTTCATTTTTTCCCTCGAGACAGGCTGCAGGGTCGGTGTACATCGGTAGAGAAGCTTCCCCGAGGATGCCGGAGTGAAGTCGAAACGGACTTGGGAAACGGTCGCATGCGTCTTTTCCTCGTTTCTACGGCACGAAGGCACTGAACCCACGACTGGACCTTACTGCCTTTCAAGTCAATTTCTCACGTTATCGGGAATTTTATTCACTTCCGTTTCTTCAACAAATTTGGACAGAACGCCGCCGGCAGGAACGTCTGCGCCGGAAGTCCACACGATGGCATTCAGTATTAGTTTGCGATAGTCGTCCAATTTCCAGTTGTCGTAGTAGTGGCCAAAGGTCATTCCAACACTTCGTCCACCGTTCCGTCGCTGGTAGGCCCAGCCGACAATTTGTTCCTGCGGCTTATCGGATAGCACGGGGACACTGACAAGGGGAACGATACTGGCGCTGTCCGGCGCAAAGTGAATCTTGTAATAGAACTCTTCTTTGTAGCGATACGGGGTAACGCCGCGCACGACGGGATGATCTTTTGCAGGGAGATTGATATTGGTTTCGATTGTTTTCTGTGCTGAACGAACAGAAGGATCACCATCATAATCGAAGAAGCCGCCATCCCACTCCAGGCCCTGCTTGGCGTACTGAATTGGAACGTAGGTGGTGAAGTGAAGCGCCAGGAAGCCACAACCGCGGTCCATTTCCTTCTGCAGTTTTTGCACTCGATCTTCAGAGAAGGTGTACGGGAGCCATTCCATGCCGTCGGAAATCAAGACGATGGTGTCGGCCGCATCGAGCACGGAAGGATCATCGGGCCAGCCATTGAAATAGGTTTCCGTGGTTATGCCCTTCAGGTTTGGCGAGCGGTCCAGCAGGAGTTTCAGGAGCTTTACGGACTTTACATATTCATGTTCACCGGGTCCGTGCGACTTCTTGCCAGCGATGAGAACTATTTTGCGCGGTCGATCGGCCGCAGCCGCTTGCTGCGGCAGCAAGAGAACAGTTATCACACCAAGGCACAGGAAATATCGAGCGAGTCTGGACATCAAGCCCAAGCCTCCGATCAGGAATGTGCTGCCGATCCTCCAACAACTTGCCACTGCAAATCCCAATGAGCCTATTTGCCGGACCAATATTTGTTGAAGCCACTGTAATCGGAAGGAAGTTCGGCAAGGATCGCTCGCCTGAGTTCCAGAATGTCGACCGGGCCCAATTTCTGATAGAGAATCCGCCCATCGGGCGCCAGCAGAACAGTGTAGGGAACAGCGGACTGCCACTTGGGATCGAACGCTGCCTGCAATGCGGCGGTGTCGTCGGAGGCGAACAGCAGATTGCGGCTGGTTGCGTGCATTTTTTTAAGCATCCGCAGAACACCCTCTTTTTCGTCGGGCATATTGGTCGAAACGGTGACGTATGCCAAATCACGGACGCTGTACATACGGAAGGTGTCTTCCAAATCAGCGAATTCATGGATGCAGGAACCACACCAGGTCGCCCAGAAACTTACCAGTGTCATCTTGCCTGAGGAGTTGGCGCGCAATCGTTTCAAATCGTCAGCGCTGGCCATTTCGAGCTGGGTGGGTTGGGTATCCAGTTTTTGTAAAGCTTCGATCCGCTGGGTTTGCTTTTCCGCCCATTTCGTAGAGCAGCCAAAAACGCCAGTGTGTTTGACGGGGATCTCTTTGTTCGCAAGCACGGCGTCGATGGCGTTGCGCGCGTCCCGCGTTTTCACCAGCTCGATCCGGTAGCTGTTGTCGAAACGGCCTTCGTAGCGGAGCTTGCGGTCTTTGTCGAAAACGAAGACGTGGGGCGTGGCTTGCGGGCCGTAGGCCCGGGTGGCGCTCTGCGTTTCGCCGTCGTAGAGATACGGGTAGTGGAGATTCTTGTAGGCGACCCGGATTTTCATTTCTTCCAGGGAGTCACTAAGGTCGGACGAATCCAGCTCGTCGATACGAATGGCTTTAGGATCATTGGGCTGGATGGCAACGACCGCGACACCCTTGTTTTTGTAGTCGTTTTCGAGTTCTTGGACGCGCTGTTCGTACATTTGAGCGATGGGGCAGTGGTTGCAGAGGAAAACGACAACCAGTACCGGGCTGGAGGCATAGTCCTTGAGACTGTGTGTTTTTCCATCAACGCCGGGGAGAGAAAAGTCAGGAGCGGCAGAGCCGAGGGCCAGGATGGGATGGGTCGACGGTTCGTCGGCGGAGAGCAGGGAAGGGGAAAAGAGAAAGAACAGGAAAGCGGTGACAAATAAGCGATGCCACATGGTCTAAGTTGCCTCCGGCGTTCCGGGGCCGAAGCCCCTGGCCTGCACAATTTATTTCACGATTCAGCTACACAGTTTCGATGAGACCCAAGTCGGTCAGTCTGCCGGCAGCGGCCGCGGCGAAGCGTCCGCATCGACCAAGCCCATGGCCCATTTAATTGCGCCGACATACATTTCCTGCATTTTGGGATTGTCCCAGTTTTCTTCCGGATGGCCGAGCGTGGAATAGAATACGCGGCCCCGACCGTATGTTTTGGCCCAGGCTACTGCAAAATCTTTGTCTTTGCGATGGACGCGGGGATTGTTGAGATCGAGCTTGCTGGCGTCCAGACGAAGGAGAACACGGAGTTTTTCGCGGGAGTAATTCCGGATTTGGTAGATTTCATCGCGCAGGACGAAAGATTTGGGCCACTGGGACATGCCGGGAAAATTGGGATCTTCGACCAGGATGGGTGCGTCAAAGGTGACCCAGGGATGCTCGTCGAAATAGCCACCGATCATTTCGCCGTATTCGGGCCAATCCGTGAAAGTGATCGTGGCGCTGTGAATGCCGACGAAACCCTTGCCATCATCGTGAATGAAGGAAAGGAAGTCTGATTTTTGTTCAGGCGTCATTTCCAGGGTTCCGCCCGTGAAAAAGACCACAGCGTCAAAATCGTTCAGGTTTTTTGCGTTGTACTCGAGTTTCCGCTTGGTAAGGGCTTCGGTATCGGTGCGAATGGTGGTGTCCCACAAGCCATTTTCGCGGCCGAGGTGTTCGAGGGTGGCCATGGCGTGTGAAACGGACTCGTGGCGGTAGCCTTTTTCTTCGCCGATGATCAGCAAGCGTTTTTTTCTAGGAGTCGCGTTCGGGGGGGCGGTTTGCGCGGCGCAGAGGCCGCACAAGGCCAGACTCAACAGCATGCAGAAGATGCGCGAGAGTTTCATCGAATATTTTACCTACAGTACACAAGCCATGGACGCACTCGATCGTTCCTAGACAAAGCTGTTCGCTGCTAATTTTTGGCCGTCGTCGGGGCTTCGCCCGGGGGATAGAGCTCGCTGGACGGCATTTTGGCGTCGAAGATGACGTTGAAGAAGCCGACCATCATTTCGTCCCAGCTTTGCTGGCCCCAGATGACGGTTTTGCTAGGGTCGGGATTTTCCGGGTTGTTGGCGGAATTATCGAAATGAGCGGTGCATTCGATTTTTGTCCCCTTAGGCAAAGCGATGGGTTCCGCCAAGTTGTACCAAAGTTGCCAATGCCAGTTGTAAACGGGAACGTTCAGAATTTTTTCTGTGCGGCCATCCGGGAAGATGAGGCGATAGTCAAAATCTTTGCCGCGGCCGTGCATGTGCGGATGCAATCCGGCGAGTTTGACGTCGCGCAGCGCTTCCCAGGAGCCATCTACGCGATAGTTGGGGTCGCCCGGAGGAATCTTGAATTTTCCGTTAACGACGGACATGGTGAGGACGCGTTCTTTGGGAGTTTCTTTGGCGAAGACCAGGCCGAGGCGCGTGCGGTCGGTGGTGGCTTTGCCGTTGGGCGTGTAGTGGACTTCAAAAACGATGTCGGTGCCGGCTTTGATTAGTTTTCCCTGGCCGGGCTGCAAGATTTCGGCAGGCTGGCCGGGCGCGTAGCCGACGAGGAAGTCACTGGGGAGTGCACTGGTGTCGGTTTTTTCGTCCTGTTTGGGAGGAGGGGCTTCAAAGAAAACGCCAGCTTTCATGTCTTTGAAATAGTTCGAACCCGGCTCGCGAAGATAGGCAATGATGTGATGGACGACGGAGCGGTCCGTGGGACGGACTTCAATTTGCTGGACCCAAGTATCTTTTCTGAAGCCGGTGGGAACGATGACGTATTTATATTCCATCATGCCTTGTTCCGGGACCGAGAAAGGGCGAGGGAGTTCGAAAATGACGTCGGGCTTGGAAATGCCCCAGCCTTCGACGAAATTGGCAGGGACAGGCGGCATGTCCTTGGGGTCGCCCTTTTGCGCGCCGGCGTTGACCCACTGCACGAGAGTGCGAATTTCTTCGGTGGAGAGACGACGTTCGTTGGAAAAATGGCCGTATTGCGGATCGGCAAACCACGGCGGCATGATTTTTTGCGTGACGGCGTGTTTGATGAGCCCGGCCCAGGGCTTGGTGTCTTCATACGTGAGCATGGAAAAGGGCCCGGCTTCGCCGGGGCGGTGGCACGTTTGGCAGTGCTTCTGCAGGATTGGCGCTACGTCTTTTGTAAAGGTAGGAGCTGGACCCTCCGGCATGCCGTGCTGCATCTGGCCAAACGAGGTCGCTGCGCAGCCCGCAAGCAACAAAATCGCAGAAAGAGCGCGTTTCATGGGTTCCCGTTCCTCACTTGATCCTGACATTGCCAACCTGTCGCAGTTCATTCCAAGCGGGCACTGCCCCGGCACTCAGGGTTGTGCCCCGAGAGTACAATAGCGAAAATTATTAGACAAACGATTTTCTTAGACCGGATTTCATCCAGTGAAAGGGAAACGCAGAAACCGGTGGCTCGTCGTCTCGTTGGCGGCCGTCACTCCGGCAGCAGAAATGTGGCCTCCCATTCGCGGTCTGCGTGCGAATATCATCCCTGGCAATTTTTTCCGAATTTAGAACAATGAAAATACTCGATTCAGCGCCAGAAAAACAGGAGCGAACGTGTTTGAAACCGAATTCCTGACAAACCTCCCCCAAAGCCAGACTGCCTATCGAGAAACCATGGCCAAAGCTGTCGAAATTCTCTGTCAGGCGCTGCCAAAGCACTCTTACAGCGGCAAGGACGCGTCCGCGCTGTCCGAATTGCTGGCCACAGATATCTTTCCGGACGCTTCCGTTCCAGTGCAGGAAGTTCTCCGCCAGAGTTCGGCCATAATTTCCGAATCAGTGAATACGACAGAGGCCAACACGGCCGCGCACTTGCACTGTCCACCTGTAATTCCCGCTCTGGCCGCCGAGTTGATTCTCACCGCCTTAAACCAATCCATGGACTCCTTTGATCAGGCTCCGGCCGCAACCATCCTGGAAGACCAAATTCTGCAGTGGCTGTGCCGAGAGGTCGCCCTAGGACCCCAGGCCAGCGGCATATTTACCTCCGGCGGCTCCCAGTCCAACTATATGGCGCTCCTGCTGGCGCGTGACGCGTGTCTTCTGAAGCACTGGAACTGGTCCGCGCAGAGCAGAGGACTTCCACCGCAGGCGAGCCAGCTTCGCATCTTTTGCTCGGAAGCGGCTCATTTCACCGCCGAGAAGTCGGCCGCGCAACTCGGTCTGGGGACCAGCAGCGTGATTCGCATTGCCACTGACGATTCTTTCCGCATGGACCTCAAGGCCCTGGAAGCGGCCCTGACCCAGGGGAAGCAGTCCGACCGAGTCCCGATGGCCATCGTGGCGACGGCCGGTACCACCGATTTCGGATCCATCGACGCATTGCATGAAAGCGCAAACCTGGCCTCACAATTCGGAGCTTGGTTTCATATCGATGCCGCGTACGGCTCAGCGATGTTATTTTCGCCGCGCCATCGCGACAAATTATCCGGGATTGAAAAAGCGGACTCCATCAGCCTGGATTTTCACAAGCTTTTTTGGCAACCGATCTCTTGTGCTGCTTTCCTGCTTCGCGATGCCGCTAATTTCCGTTTTATGAAGCTAAACGCCGACTATCTGAATCCTGAGCTTCACGAAGAACTTGGCATTCCCAATCTGGTCACCCGCTCGCTGGCAACCACCCGCCGTTTCGACGCGCTGAAACTGTGGGTTTCTCTGCAAACGCTCGGACGCAGGAAATTTGCCGAAATGGTCGACGCCACCGTCGAACAGGCCATCCATGCGGCAGCTTTCATCCGTTCCCATGCGCAATTGGAATTGCTTCATGAACCGGAGCTGGGCTGCGTGGTTTTTCGCTACAAGCCGCAGCGGACAGAAATTGAGGCCAACAGCTTCAATGCGACACTCCGCCAGCGTCTTTTTGAAACCGGGGCGGCTGTCGTTGGTCACACCGTGGTCGCCGGGAAGCAATGTTTGAAATTGACTTGTATGAATCCAGTCACTTCCAAAACGCAGATTGAAGATCTATTGCAGCTGGTTTTGAAATTCGGGAAAAATTTGGAAGACCGGCAATCGCCTAGCTGACCGGCAAATCCGGGGGAGGCGTCGCCAGCTCGCCTTCCCAACGAGCCATCACGGCACAAGCCAGACAATTGCCAATCACATTGACCGCCGTACGCGCCATATCGATCAGCGCATCGACGCCCAGAATCAGAAAAATGGGCTCTGTCGGGAGATGAAACGTCGCCGCCATTGCCAGTAAGACAACCAATACCGCCCTCGGCACCCCGGCCACACCCTTACTTGTCAGCATCAAGGTAAAAATCATCAGGAGCTGTGCCGACCACGACATTTCAATCCCCGCCGCCTGTGCGACAAAAATCGAAGCCAGGGCCAAATAAAGCGTCGAGCCATCCAGATTGAAGCTGTATCCGGCCGGAATTACAAACGAAACAATTCGCCGTGGAACACCAAACTCTTCCATCGCCTCCATCGCTCGCGGCAGCGCCGCTTCCGAGGTACTCGTTGCAAAAGCAATCGTCGCCGGTTCGGCAACGGCCTGCAAAAAACGGCCAAGCGGTATGCGGGCGATCACCGCAATCGGCAACAAAATCATCAAGATAAAAGCAATGAGCGCTAAATACGCCGTTAGCAGCAACTTGCCGAGAGGCCAGAGCACTCCTGCCCCCATGTGACCCACGGTATAGGCCATGGCGGCACCGACACCGATGGGAGCGTAATACATCACGATATTCGTGAACGAAAACATCGTCTGCGCCAGTGATTCGGCGAAATGCAAAATCGGCGCGCCCTTTTCCGTCGGGATTAGCGTAAGGGCAATCGCAAACAACACCGCAAACACGGCAACCTGCAGAATCTGGTTTTCCGCGACGGACTTCACAATATTTTCAGGAAACACATGCAACAGGAAGTCATCCCAATGCATGGGAGCAGCGGCGGCCGGTGCTGGCACGTTTGAATTTTGCGGAACTACCAGTCCTTTTCCCGCCCCGCTGATATTGATGGCAGCCACGCCAATGAGGAGCGCAAACGTGGTTACAACTTCAAAATAGATCAGGCTTTTCAGCCCCAACCTTCCCACGCTTTTCAAATTCCCGTGTCCGGCGATGCCGGTAATCAGAGTTCCCAGAATCAGCGGAGCGACAATCACCTTAATCAGTCGCAGGAAAATATCGCTCAGGACGCGCAGGTGTTCGGCGAATTGCGGCTGGTCCAGTCCAATCTCCAACCCGAAAAACATGGCAAAAAAAATCCAATACGTTAGGGACCGTCTTCCGACCCCAGCTCCGGCCAGCAAAAACAGTCCCGACCATCGAATCGCCGCCGCCAAGTGATGCCAGTCACCCCATACCGGCAGCAGCGAACCCATTGCAAATAAAAATAGTCCTGTGAAAACGAATAAGACGAAATGGCGGGTGCTACTGGCTGGAACGGCCTGGTCGTTTTTGCGTTTATTCATGGATGTGTACGGCCGATAGCATAGCCCTTACCATGCATTCAACAAAGAGAATCTGTTCGAGCGTCACCGAGGACGTCTTGCCCAAGCATTCTTTGCGCTGTTACTGTGTAGGGATGCCCGCAATAAAACATTTTGAATGCTCGCGTTGCCACGCCACTGCCGAAAGCGCCAAGCCCCAAACGGTGTGCCCCAAGTGCGCAGGTTCTCTCTACGTTCGCTACGATCTGACGCCGCTTCGCGGAATTGCCAATCGCGAAATTATTTCCAAAGACGCTACCAGTTCCGCTTGGCCCGGAATGTGGCGCTATCGCTCCGTTCTACCTGAAGTAACTCCGGTCACGCTCGGCGAGGGCTGGACTCCCGTGATTCGCAGTCGCAGATATCCAAACGTTTACCTGAAAGAAGAAGGCGCGAATCCAACGGGTAGCTTTAAAGCACGCGGCCTGGCTCTGGCCGTCACCATGGCGCAACATTTTGGCCTGCGCAAACTTGCCGTACCCTCGGCGGGAAACGCCGCCGGAGCGCTCGCTGCCTACGCTGCCGCCGCCGGAATTGAGGCCAATATTTTCATGCCCAAAGACGTTCCGTTTGCCAACTATCTGGAGGCCGTACTTTACGGCGCCAACGTCACGCTGGTGGATGGCCTTATCTCCGATTGCGGAAGAATGGTTGCCGAGCGCAAGGAACAGGAAGGCTGGTTTGACATTTCCACGCTTAAAGAGCCTTTCCGCATTGAAGGCAAGAAAACCATGGGCTATGAACTGGTCGAACAACTCGGCTGGGAATACCCCGACGCCGTGTTTTACCCGACCGGGGGTGGTGTGGGTCTGATCGGCATGTGGAAAGCGTTCGGGGAGCTCGAAGAACTTGGCTGGGTCAAGCCAGGCAAGCGTCCCCGCATGATCGCTGTGCAATCCGCGGGCTGTGCTCCGGTAACCCGCGCATTCGAACAAAAAGAAGCCGTCAGCCAGATGTGGCAAAACGCTTCCACCTTTGCCTCCGGCCTACGCGTTCCTAAACCATACGGCGACTACATCATGCTGGAAATATTAAGGGAATCAGAAGGCATTGCACTTTCGTTTTCCGACGAGCAAATTCTCGCATCTCTTCAGGACTGGGCGCGCAACGAAGGTGTTTTCCTGTCACCGGAGGGCGCCGCTGCCACTGTGGCCTATGACCATTTGCTTTCCACCGGGTTTTTGACGCCTGACCATCGCGTCGTGCTCTTCAACACCGGCGCAGGTCTGAAGTACACGGACGTAATCGCGGAAGCCATGAAGCTGGAGCGGCCGAGGCCTTCTTGAATTCAAGCGCGGCCGGCGAGGAAATGCTCGCGATGGTTTGCATCCCGGAACGCTTCGGTTCCCCCGGCACGCGTTACAGATAGAGCTCCGGTAAGATTCCCGTATGCCAGGCACTCTTCAATTCCGGCGCCGCGGACGAATTTGTGCAAGAATCCCGCGTCAAAGCTGTCTCCCGCTCCGACGGAGTCTACAGCCTCCGTCTTTTGCGGCATGGCCTGGAACGCTTGGCTGCCTCTCCGCGCCACGACCCCTCCTGCCCCGCGTTTAATCACCACCAGGGGAACTTTCGCCGACAGAAATTCCGCCGCTTCATCGGGATCGTTTTTTCTCGCCATCCGGCAGGCTTCCTGTTCATTCGGCAGCAGAACATCGACATACGGGAGTACCTGCAGCAGGTCTTCACCCCAGGCGTCGTCCGGGTCATCGTTGGTATCGAGCGAAGTGGTGAGGCCGGCGCGTTTCGCTTCTTGAAAAAGTTCTGCGATTCGCGGCCGCAAGGCCCGCTGCAAGAAATAGGATGAAAGATGAAAGTGTCTGGCCGAAAAAACATACTGCAGATCGAGATCCTCAAACTTCATCTCAAACATCGTTCCGGGGTACGTCAGAATGTAGCGCTTGGTCTGCTGCGGCAGTATGACCGTGAGTCCGGTGAGTTTCCCCGCAAATCTCCGTACGCGCGACAAATCCACGCCCGACTCGCCCAGCCGCTCAAGGCAAATCTCTCCCAATCGGTCACTGCCGACCGCGGAACTAAAGCCAACCCTGTTTCCCAGCAAGGCCAGGTTGTGCGCAAAAATCGCCGAAGAGCTCCCCAGGGTAATCGCCAAATCCGTCGCCAGATGTTCCCGGTCCAGTTCAATCGTTGGAGGCAATCCGGAAAGAATCAAGTCGAGATTTAGTTCCCCCACGACACTTACATCAAAAGTCGGCACGATCGTCTCCCAACCCTGCGTGTCTAGGCTTTCCTTGCTTCTTCTATCTGCATTTCTATCTGGAATGCTTGAATGTCGGAAAGCGAAACTCGGCCTGGCGCGTC
The DNA here is from genome assembly GCA_035317965.1 of Saccharimonadales bacterium (SeqCode). GTDB lineage: Bacteria > Acidobacteriota > Terriglobia > Acidiferrales > UBA7541 > Acidiferrum. The sequence continues at coordinate 15,089 of DATHFT010000139.1, forward strand.
CGCCAGACAATTGGCGGTACCACAAGCCGCCGCCAGCAACACAGCTTCCCTCGCCGGCAAGTTCGCGTGTGCGGCATAGGCAAAACCCGCCACCGTCGCGTCGCCGCAGCCGACTGTGGACTTCACGTTCACTTTGGGTGGACGGGCAAAATAAATCTCGCCCTTGCTGCCCGAGCAATATACGAGTCCATTCTCACCGAGACTTATCGCTGCGCTTTTTGCTCCCGCCTGGATCACTCGGTGCAACGCATTCCTCGCTGAGGGCGAATCCGTAATCTGTATTCCCGTCAATTCTTCGGCTTCATGGCGATTCGGCTTCACAAAATCGGGGCCCGCGGCCAAGCCGGAACGCAACGCTTCGCCACTGGTATCGAGAAAAACCGTGCATCCTCTGGCATGCGCTTCCCGGATCAACCATGAATACCAGTCGGCCTCCATGCCAGGCGGAAGGCTCCCGGAAATAATAACAATCTGTTTTTCGCCTCCGGCTGCGAACTCGGTTTCACATCGAGCCTGAAAGGCCAGGACTTCCTGCTTTGTAGGCGCGCCGCCTGGCTCCAAGATCTCGGTCACTCCGCCGCTGCCATCCAAAATCTCCAGGTTCTCGCGCGTACTCTCGGCCATGGTAACCGGATGAGTGCGAATCCCTATCTCCCGCAATCCCGCATCCAGCTCCATGCCGCTGGCTCCGCCCGCAAATCCTATCCACAAAGGATCAGCTTCAAGTGCCCGCAGCACCATGGCCACATGCGCCGCTTTCCCGCCCGGGTTCGGCTGAACCGCACTCGCACGATTCACCTGGCCCACCAGCAATCGGGCCACGCGCATTCTTTTATCGATCGCCGGATTGGCGCTGATACACAGAAACATTTCTGGGATGAGCCCCTTGTGTCTTTCTTATCGGGAAACAGCGCCACTTGCGGGCGCCTCATAAGCGTCAAACCAGGACTTGGCCGCCTTCAGCTGCTTGTTCACATTTTCAATATTTCGCACGCCTTCGTCAGCGAGCCAGGCATTGAGCCCATCCATTCCTTGCTTGACAAAAATCTCGACTCCATTTTTCCAGGTCGCCCGACCGCACAAGACTCCACAAAATGCGGAACCAGCCTCGGCCGCAATCTCCAGAGCTTCGTTGAACGTTTCGTTGCTAACCCCTTCCGACAAATAAATAAAGGGCAGCTTGGCCGCGTCCGATGCCTGGCGGAAATGCGCTTTCGCTGCTTCGCGCGTGTAGATTTGCTCGGCATTCGCTGCGGCACGGCCTTCGACAAAAGCCATTGCCACGGGCACCCCGACCTTCAATACGTCCACTGCGTAGGCCGGCTTGGAAAACTCCTCGACTCCGCGCGTCACAACCTCCGGCTTAACTCTCGCGTAAGCAGCGCTCTTCTCCTCCACACCATCTGCGTAGCCCACCAACTCAAGAAAAAATGGGACATCCGCGGCCTTACACTCACCGCCGATGCGTTCGACCCAGGCATATTTTAGATCGTTGACCTCGGCACTACTGAAGGGCGAATAATAAAGCAGGATTTTGACGCAGTCCGCCCCGGCCTCCACCAGCCTGCGGACCGAATAGTGATCCAGAAGTCTCGGCAATCTTCCCGGAACGTTCTTGTCGTAGCCCGTTTGCTCGTAGGCCAGCAGGAGGCCAGCGTTCTTGGCCCGGCTTCTTGATGCCGGCAGCCCAAATTCCGGGTCCAGCAAAATAGAACTGGCATGCGGCGTTAGAACGCGGCTCACGGCCTCTTTAAACTGTTCCAGCATCTCGCCCGGAACTGCTGTCGTTTCAATCCCTTTGGCCTTCGCGATCAGGTTCTGTAGCGCACTTCTTTGGTCAATCGCTAACGCCGCGATCACACCCCGACGGTCGGAAACGGCCCTCAGTCCTTGGTATTTCCCTTGCGTTATTTTCACAAGTTCGCTCCGTTATTTGCTTATACTTTCTCTTTATTTCTTTTACTTTCTATTATTGTCACCCTGAAGTCAAGATTCCCGTTCTTGGCTCAGTTGGGAATAACCACCGACCGGTCGTACCCGGTCATTTCGAGGTACCCAACGCCGCGGCAGGCGGCCCCGTTCTTCGTCCCTTCCACCGCAATTGCACCTTCCCAATAGCTGGGCGCAATTTTTGTTTTCCCGGTCCACTCCTGTTCGCCGAGCGGCGTGCTGGCTCGCAGCTCTATTCCGAGCCGCGGAATCGCAATCTCCCACTCGATTGGATACACCGTGTGGGTTTCCGGGCTTGACCAATTTTTACCCACCGGGGTAATCACAAAATCATTCCACTTCAACCGGGTCTCCGCACCGCTTGCGTCAACATACGTCCCTGCCGAATAGGGATCGATCGTCCCGTCCTTGCGGCGGAAGTGATACAGCATGAGTTCAGTATGATCTTCAAGTTGCAAGCTGAGCCAGTCCCATCCCGTCTGTCCACTGTCCAGCTGCTGGGTAAAGAATTCGTGATCCATCCACGCCGTCCCTGCAACATCCGTTTTCTTTCCTGCTACTTCAATCGATCCCCTGGCGGCGAGGCGGGTCAATGAAATATAGTGTGAGGCTCGCCCCGCACCGGCCGCCTTTTGGCTAATGCCGTTTTCGCCATGAATCACGGGCCGCTTTTCTGCATGCATCACGAGGTTCAACTTGAACTGCTCATCGGGTGCCGACAAGTGCAACTCCTCACCGGACCATCGGACTTGCCAATTGCCGTTCCAGATGCGCTTCTCAACTTCGCTCACTCCGGCGATGCCCGGTCCCGCGCGGTTCAAGCGCTCATCATGATAAAAGTGCTGGCCGTCCAGGTCACTTAACGCGAGATGCGCCAGATACATATCCTGCACATCCCAAACTCTGTTTTTTGCCGAATCGCGATCCACGCCCTGGCGAAAAAATGTCAGCTCAAACCCGTAACGGCGTCCGCCCGTAGCTTTCAAGTTTCCTGTGTAATACCACCACTCGGTCTGAAAGGCTTCATGATTGAAATGATCGCGCGGGAATTCATATTTGTATCCCGGCAATGCCACCTGGTATTGCGCCAGCATCGGTTGGACGAGCAGCATCCCTACGGCGAGCACGCTTGACCTACTCTTCATGCACAGCCTCAAGGGGGTTCATACGGACCGCCACTCGCGCAGGATACAATCCCGCCAGAACCGTCGCGGCGTAAACAATTGTCAGCGCGCCGAGGAGTATCGCCACGGGCAAATGAAAACGTATCGTCCATCCAAACGATTGCTTGTTAATCACATAAATAAGAACCAGCGACATGACAGACCCCAGCGCGAGGCCCGCCATATTTGCGAGCAACCCAATGAGCCCCGCCTCCACCAGAATCAATTTCCGAATCTGGCCTGAAGCCGCTCCCAAAAAGCGCAGCAATCCGAGTTCTCTTCGCCGGTCGATCACCAGCGCCAGCAGCGCTCCGACCACTCCCATCACCGCCACAACCACAGCCACTCCCTCCAGCGCATACGTAATTGCAAATGTCCGATCAAAAATTCGAATCGCTTCGCCCCGCAAATCGCGATTCGAAAAAATAAGTACGCTGCGCGCCTGCGTGCCCCTTGCAATCGCACTGCGCACATCCGCTACTGGAAAGCCGGGCGCAACGTAAACCGCAAGATTGGAAGGTGTTGGGTCGGGCAGATAGCGCAGCATCGTCTGGCGGTCCATCAGGATGTTTCCGCGTTCGCTCGAATAGTCATAATAGACATCGGCTACGCGAAATGTTATCTGCCTGGCGCCCAGGCCGAGCGTGATCGAGTCTCCTGTTTTGACGTGATGCTTGTAAGTGAAAGGCTCGCTCACAATGACAGCGTTCTGGTTGCTCAATTCGGCCAGAACGTCAACCGTGGGCCGCCCGGAGAAAAACTTCGAATCGTGACGAGTTCGCGGGATGCTGAAGTCGACCGACGCCAGCGTTACGGGCATACCTTGATAGTCGATTTCGTAAGCGCGCAGACGATCTACGGCGGCGACTCCCGGAAGCCGCGCAATTTCTTCAGCCAGCTCGAGCGAAATCGTCGGATGGCGATCCGGTCCCTGATTTCCTGCCGGCCGTAAATACAAATCAGCAGGCAGTTGATCCCCCATCCAGGCCACCACCGTTTCGCGGAAACTTCCCACCATGATGCCCACGGCCGCGACCATGGCCATCGCCGTTGCCAGCGCGCCAACCAGTACTGAAGTCCGCCCGAGCGACGCGCGCAAACTTCGCGAGGCCAGCAATCCTTCGACGCCCAGTAATTTCCTTAAAATCTTGCCGAACAGCGAAGTAAAAGCGTCGACGAAAAAGGGAATTGCAAATGCCGCCGCCACAATCAGCAGAAACGCCGCCAGATAGCCAAATAGAGGCTTTCCTGCGACAGCCGGAGCGTCGGAAGCCCCAGCCGCGGCCACCGCCAGCGCCGCGGCAATCCACAAATCCCGCACCTTACGAACGCGCACGTCGAATTCCCGTCGTCCCCGCGCCATCGCTTCCACTGGCGACACCAGCGACGCTTCTCGCGCCGGAGAATAGGCCGACGCGACGGCAATTCCCACGCCAATCAGCACCGCTAGTAGCACCGATTCCCACGTCAATGCGATGTCCCCAGGTCTACTGCTCACGTAGATGGCATTGACGGTAGCCCCCATCAAACGGACCGCGCCAGAAGCCATCAATCGTCCGAGCGGCAACCCCACCAGCGCGCCCGTCAGCCCAAAACAGGCCGCTTCGCCGACAAACGCGGCGAGCACACTCGTCCGGCTGGCTCCCAGGGCGCGGGCAATTCCAATTTCTGCCCGCCGCCGCACCACGGAAATTGCAATCGCGTTGTAAATCAGAAAGGCTCCGACGATAAGAGAAATATAGCTCAGCAGCCGCAGGTTCCAACGGAACGCCGCCAGCATCTTGCGATTCTCGACCGTTGCAGTCCCTTGCAAGCGAATGTCAATTCCGCCCGGTAGAGCCCCGCGCAATCGTTCCTGCCATTTCTCGACATTTTCCGTCGCAGGAACTTTCACCAGTATCCGGTCGACCCTGCCAAATCGTTCTAGCACTCTTTGCGCCGCGCCAAGATCCATAACAATCGCGGATTCATTCCCATTTGAATCGGGATACACACCGCGTACGATAAATTCCCGCACTCGATCATTGAGCAACAGGCGAACGCGTTCGCCGACGGCAATTCCCTCACTCGAACCAATCCAAATGCTCCGCTCGTCGCCAAGACGCTTCAGCGTCTCCTCTCGGCTATGGTGCGAAGACCCGCTTGCGCCCGCGGCGGGTGTTTCGGCGAAACGGCCGCCTTCGCCAATAAAATCCAAACCCAGCAAAGGCAGAGTCCGCTTGGTGGTCTCGAACGAAGCAAAATCTTCCATACGGGGGGAAATTCCTAACTCATACGGAAGCGCCGCCAGCTGTCCCACGATCTCTTCCGGCACGCCGCCCGAGGCGACCACTTCTAGCTGGCTCGCTCCGGCCAGGGCTTCCATCGAAGAGCGAAATGAGCCTGTCGCGGCATTCCCGGCGAGCTCAATGGCCAGCACGACGGCAACGCCGAGCGCCACCGCCAAAACGGTCAGCGCGTTTCGCACGGGTTCCTGAAACACCGGGCGCACCAGCAATCGGTAGAAAACCAGCAGGCGCGACATCTCAGCGCCGCACAATTTCTTCGATTCGTCCGTCTCGCAGCTTCACCACCACATCCGCCACCGCCGCAGCTTCCACGCTGTGCGTCGCCATGATCGTCGCGGTCGCTTGCTCCCGGGTCAGCCGCTGCAGCACTTCCAGAATCACGTTTCCCGTTGTGGTATCCAGATTTCCCGTTGGCTCATCCGCCAGCAAGACGCTCGGGGAATGCACCAGCGCCCTGGCAATCGCCGCTCGCTGCATCTGTCCGCCGGAAAGCTGGTGCGGGTACCGTTCTCCCAGCCCGTCCATCTCCACCCAGCCCAATCGTTCCTTGGCTGCCGTCCGAGCGTCGCTTCTGCCTGCCAGCAAGAGCGGCAATTCCACGTTTTCAAAAACCGTCAGCGTGTGCAGCAGTTGAAACGACTGAAAAATAAATCCGACCTTCGCTCGCCTCAGCTGCGTCAGCGCCGCATCCTTCAACAAAGAGGTATCCACTCCATCCAGCAGCACCTGCCCGGACGTAGGGAAGTCCATGGCTCCGGCAAGATTCAGAAGCGTCGACTTCCCGCATCCGCTCCGGCCGACTAGCGCGACAAACTGTCCACGCTCGACTTCGAGCGACACGCCGTCCAGCGCATGCACGCTCTCACCATCATTGGAATATTGTTTGGAGACGCCGTCGAGAGAAAGTATCGGCATGAGAAATAACAATTCGAGACTTGACGGAAAGCCACGCCGCTCGGGCGAGCGGCGTGGCGATTTACCGCAAACTCACGGACCGGACCATTGCCCAGCCGTTTCCTGCTTTAGTGCTTAAGGGTCGCCAGAGCTTTTTCAATCGCGCCGGTCACTTCCGGCGAATCCGGCTTCACGTCCGATTCAAACCGGGTAACTACCCGCCCATCCGGGCCGACCAGAAACTTTGTGAAGTTCCATTTGATCTCGCCGCCCGTGTTCGGGTTTGCCCCTTTGTCCGTTAGGAATTGATAAAGCGGGGTCTTGTCGTCACCTTTCACCGACACCTTGCTCATCATCGGGAAAGTGACCTGATATTTTGCGGTGCAGAACGTCTTGATCTCCGCATCCGTCCCGGGTTCCTGCCCGCCAAAATTATTCGCGGGAATTCCTACAATCACAAATCCGTGGTCCTTGTATTTCTCATAGATCGACTCGAGCGCCGTGTACTGCGGGGTGTACCCGCAACGGCTGGCCACATTCACAAGCAATACGACCTTCCCCTTGTAGGCGGCCAGGGGCGCAGGCTGACCTTCAATCGATTTCATCGTAAAGTCGTAAACCGTCTTATCTGCAGCCATGACCATGAACGCTCCAAAGAACAGCAAGAACAGCAGTTTCTTCATCGCTTCCTCCCCTCCATTTTTACCCGTTTCCACGCCTAACGGCAAACCGCACTCTACCTTACCATCCGTTGCTGTCTCCGGGATGTAAACAAACTCCCATTGAGCCTGGTCTGTGCCTGTTATAAACTTCGCCCAATCGATTTACTTGCACAGGCCCATCTCTCCGGCGCCGCTGGCTGGATGCACCGGGTGGGCTAGTCGTGGCCAGGGGAGCGCGCCTTCTCGTGGTTCGCGCTTGAGAAAACTAGATCCGGTTCCATTGCAACCGGTTGTTGCCAAGGAGGCATGGATGCTGTTTGCATCGGCGGTCGCCGCAACCCACCGCACACTTACAACGGTAGATTTCGTCATTATCGCGGTTTACTTCGTCATTATCTTCGGCATCGGGTTCTACTTTGCCAAGAAAGGACGCACGTCGGAGGACTACTTCCTGGCTGGCCGCAACATCGGCTGGTTCGCCATCGGCGCATCGCTCTTCGTTTCAAACATTTCCACTGAGCATTTCATCGGTCTCGCGGGGACCGGGGCCGCTTCCGGCCTCGCCGTCGGACACTTTGAGTGGCTCGCATGTCTCATGCTCCTGCTTCTTGGTTGGGTTTTCGTACCCTTTTACTTGCGTTCCAATGTCTTCACCATGCCGGAATTTCTCGAACGCCGCTTCAATCGCAATTGTGCCACCTACCTCGCCAGCATTTCGGTTATTGCCTACATTTTCACAAAAATTTCCGTCCATCTATACGCCGCCAATGTAGTCCTGAAAAGCTTCGTCACCTGGAGTCCGATAACCGTGGCGGTCGTCTTGATTGTCGCCACCGGCATCTATACGGTGGTAGGCGGCCTCGCCGCCGTAATCTACACCGACCTTGTCCAGACTTTGATCCTGCTGGCCGGCGCCATCGTCCTCACCGTGATCGGCCTGCACGAAGTGGGTGGCTTTGCAGGCCTTCGGGCTCTGGTTCCCCCCGATTACTTCCACATGATCAAGCCCGCCAGCGATGGCGACTTTCCGTGGACTGGCATCTTCTTTGGCGCACCCATCCTCGGCATCTGGTATTGGTGTACCGACCAAGTCATCGTCCAGCGCGTCCTTTCTGCCAAAGATGAAGGCCACGCCAAAGCCGGCACCATCTTTGCCGGCTTCCTGAAAATCCTCCCGGTCTTTCTGCTCGTTCTTCCCGGCATGATCGCCTTTGCGCTCTTCCCCCAGTCTTTCCCGCTGGTAAACGGCAAGGTCACTCACGGTGACCAGGCCTACCCCCTGATGATCATCAACCTTTTGCCGCCTGGCCTGGTTGGCCTCATGATCGCAGCGCTGCTTGCTGCTCTGATGGGTGCCATGAGTTCGGTGTTCAACTCGGCGTCGACTATGATCACGCTGGATTTCTACAAGAAGCTGCGTCCCCAGGCCAGCGAGCAAAAACTCGTAGCCTTCGGACGAATCGCCACCGTCATCATGGTCGTCCTGGGCATTGCCTGGGTACCCTTCATCAGCCGCCTCAGCGACCAGCTCTACATCTATCTGCAAAGCGTACAGGCCTACATCAGCCCGCCAATCGCCGTCTGCTTCATCTTCGGCATCTTGTGGACCCGCGTGAATGGCCCCGGCGCCATCAGTTCGCTTCTCACCGGATTCGTACTGGGGACAGTGCGTTTCGTTTACGAAGTCCTCGACAAGACGGCGCACTACGATTCCCGCGCCATCCGCTGGCTGGTGGACATGAACTTCCTGCACTACGCCATCTTCATGTTCGTGATCTGCACGGCGGTTCTCGTTGGCGTCAGCCTGATGTACCCGGCGCCGGAAAAAACAAAGATTGCCGGACTTACCTTCGCCACCGTCGATCAAAAACTGGCCACTATCGACGCCAACGTGCCGCATCTCCAACGCGAAACGCCGCGCGAGCGCAGCCTCAATCTGGCGTTCACGGTCCTTCTCGTAGCGACCGTCATTTTTCTGTGGATACATTTCCGCTAGGACTGGTGGCGGCCAAATCATCATGGCAAGCTCGGCCATCCAAATCATGCGTCCCAATGTCACCGAGGAGGACGCCCGTCGCGCTTTCTCCTCCTCCGGCCCCGCGTCGCTCTACTGGCGATGGAAAAGCGGCCCGCTCCAGCGCATCGCCGACGTTTACGTCCCGTTCCGTCTTTTCCGCGTTGAATATCAACTCACAAAGGCCACCCATTCCCGGCTCTTCGCCCTGGACGCCGTCCACGGCTCTCTCGATCTCTTCGAATTTCCCCGAGTTCCCGCCGCCGGCCAGCTGCAAACCATCGAAACCAGAAATTTTCTCGCGCCGTCTCTTCCAGTTGAGCGCGCCGAGGCCGTTCTCCGCGAAAAGGTCTGGCGCATCATCTTCCAGCAGGGCTTTTTCAAAGTTCGCGAGCCCCGCCTCGACATTTTCAGCGAACCCACCGAGATACACCTCCCGTACTGGCTCGGCCTCTATAACGGCCCGACTGGCGTCCGTTGCCGGGTTATGGACGCTGTCCGCCGCCGCATGGAAGGCGGCAAAGCTTCTCTCTTCTTCGAAGAATGGCTTGCGGCATAATAGAACCGGGCAACAACCGCTCGGCTAGCGAGTTAAAGGAAAAGAGACCAGTCCGTACTCATGCCGTTCGCTTTATTCCGCAATCCTGCTGGGAGCCCCTCATGATGAGTTGCATGCGCCGGTTCGCTTTCGCGCTGCTCAGTCCCGCCTTGTTGTGTGGTGGTCTTGCTGCCCAGGGATGGCAACGGCTCGGCAGCGTACAGCGCACGGAAAAAGTTTCGGGTGGCGTCGAACTCACGGCAGGAGCTGCCCACGTTCGTATCACAGCCTTTCGCGATGGCGTAGTCCGCGTTCGCGTCGCCCCGTCCGGCACATTCCCGAAAGACGCTTCCTGGGCCGTTACCCAGCCCGCGCAATCCCCTCAGATATCGATCGCTGAATCGCCGTCCACCATAAGACTTACTTCCCCCAATCTTGTTGTTGAAATCAACAAGTCGCCGCTACTGATTTCCTTCAAAGACTCCGCAGGAAACGTAATCCTTGCCGACGAACCGTCTTTGCCAATGGCTTACGATGGCCGCCGTTTCCATGTCTGGAAGAAAATGCCCGCGGATGAAGCCTATTTCGGTCTCGGTGACAAAGCCGGCCCCCTGAATCGCCGCAATCGCTCCTTCACCATGTGGAATACCGACGCCTTTGGCTGGCAGGAATCCACCGATCCTCTCTATAAAACCATTCCTTTTTTTATCGGCCTCAGAAATGGCGCTGCCTACGGGCTTTTTCTCGACAACACTTACCGCAGCACGTTCGACTTCGGCAAGGAATCGCCAGACTATTTTTCCTTCGGTGCCGAGGGTGGCGAACTCAACTACTATTTTTTTTCTGGTCCCGACCCTAAGAAAGTTTTGCAGGAATACACCGCACTGGTTGGCCGTTCGCCGCTCCCGCCGCTGTGGACTCTCGGCTACCAGCAATGCCGCTACAGCTACTATCCGGAATCCCGCGCCCGCGAAATCGTCGCAACACTTCGCCAGAAGAAAATTCCGGTCGACTCCATCTACTTTGACATTGATTTTCAACAGGGCAACGCCCCTTTCACTGTCAACCGCGAGTATTTTCCGCACTTCGAGCAGATGATTGCTGACTTCCGCGCCCAAAACGTCCACACCATTCTTATTACCGACCTGCACATAAAAAAGGACCCGGACCACGGCTACATCCCTTACGATTCGGGCGTAAAGAAGGACGTCTTCATCAAAAATCCCGATGGTTCGACCTATGTCGGAGTTGTTTGGCCGGGCGAGAGCGTTTTCCCGGATTTCACGCTCACTCGGGTGCGCGACTGGTGGGGTGGTCTCTACCAGGATTTCGTCAAAATGGGAGCTGCCGGCTTCTGGAACGATATGAACGAACCCGCAATTTTTCTCCGGGCAGACAAGACCATGCCGCTCGACACCCGCCATCGCCTGGATGACGGCACGGTTCTTGATCATCGCGCCATCCACAACGTACTCGGCATGCAAAACGCCCGCGCCACCTACGAGGGCCTACGCAAACTCCAACCGAGCGAGCGCCCCTTTGTACTCACTCGCGCCGCTTATGCCGGCGCGCAGCGTTACGCCGCCACCTGGACCGGTGACAACAGCAGCACTTGGAATCATCTAGGCATGAGCACTCCCACACTTGTCAGCATGGGCCTCTCGGGCTATCCGCTCGTCGGAGACGACATCGGCGGCTTTGCCGGCTCTCCGACCCCGGACCTGCTTACCCGGTGGTTTGAAGTCGGAGCTTTCAATCCCATCTACCGCGACCATACTTCGAAAGGAACGCTTGACCAGGAGCCGTGGGTTCATGGCCCCGTACACGAAGCCATCCGCAGAAAATTCATCGAACTCCGCTACAAGTTCATGCCCTATCTCTATTCGCGTATCGAGGAAGCTGTTCGCACCGGGGTCCCGCTCATGCGTCCCGTCTTCCTTGAATACCCGCAATCGACAGAGTTCTATGACGATGACCGCGACTTCCTTTTCGGCCGCGATTTCTTTGTTGCCCCGGTTGTCACAGAGAAACTGGACGCCGAGCTCATCCATCTCCCGCCCGGCGACTGGTACGATTTCTGGACCAGCCAGAAGCACAATCAGACCGAAGCAATCTCTCTGCATCCGCAACTGGATGAAATGCCGCTCTATGTGCGCGCCGGCGCTATCGTTCCGATGCAGCCGCTCGTGCAGTCCACGGAAGAAAAACCCGTCGGCCCCTTCGAGCTCCGGGTCTATCCGGGCCCGCATTGCTCCGGCTCTCTGTATCAGGACGATGGGCACAGCTTCGCCTATGAAAAGGATGAGGTCCTGCGCATCGACTATTCCTGCGAAGTCACCGCACAATCCATTGCAATTTCTGCTGTAACGAAAACAGGGAAGTATCGACCGTGGTGGAACACCACGCAGGTCCAAATCTTTGGTCTGGCCTCTAGTCCTCGGGAATTACAGCTTAACGACACGGTTACAAGATCCTGGGTCTACGACCCCACCACTCACTCAGCCACTGTGACCGTTCCAGCCGCCCAAGAGAACTGGACGATCCACCTCACTCCGTAGGATTGAATATTTTCGGGGGCCTTGAATTTGCAAGTGCACTCGCCTCGCCATCTTTTTTTCTGGGTTCTCAATTCACGGCAAAAACAGAAACCGTCTGTCCCGGCATCTCCACCACGAGCTCACCTCCGGTAATTTCCGCCTTCGCCACCCCGTACAGTTGTCCTACGCCGCCCGCTCCCTGGATCGGCGTATCCTTCAGCAGGATCTTCACTTCCTTCACACTCTTTGCATTATTAAAGGCCACCACCACCCGCTCATCTTCATCGTCCCGCAGAAAAACATAGGCCGACGCATCCGCGAACAAGTGCCACTGCCGGCCCGTCCGCAGCGCCACATGTTCCCTCCGCAACTTCAGCAGTGCCTGCACGCTGGAAAAAATCTCCTCCTGCTCCTTCGTGCGCCCAGCCGCCGTGAACGCATTCTTTCCGTCGCCCGTCCATCCGCCCGGAAAATCCCGCCGGTTATCGGGGTCTCCGCCACCCGGCATGCCAATCTCATCACCATAATAAAGTTCAGGAATTCCCCGCATGGTCAGTGTCAATCCAAAGGCCAATTTCACTCGTGCCGCAGAACTCTCTTTTTCTCCGGCAAACCGCGGCACGTCATGATTCGCAAAAAACGGCACCAGCAACTCCGGATGCGGATACAAAGAGTCCTGCCGCAGCACATCCGTCAACCGGCCTGTCGGCGCCCCATTCAGCAAAACATCGCGGATCGCAAAAAACATGGGGAAATCAAAAACCGTGGTCAAGCCCGAATCTATTCCATCCCATTGCTTTCGCCCGCCCACAAAAAAGGATGTCACGGTCGGGTCCGGGTGAAACACTTCTCCGATGGTCGTCAGGTTTGGATAAATCCGGTGCAGCCCCGCATTCCATTTCGACCAGAAAGCCTTCGGCACATATCCAAACGTATCCACGCGATATCCGTCAATTCCGCTGTTTTCCGCCCACCAAATCGCGTTTTCGACGAGATACTGTGCCACGACCGGATTTTCGGTATTCATGTCGGGCAAAATCCCAAAAAACCAGCCATCGATAATGTTTTTCCGCATCGCATCCGTTGCGTGGGGATCCGCCATGACTTCAAACGGATCGTTATTGATCATTCGCTTTTCCGGCTTGGCATAAAAGGTGCTTTTCACCGGCGAGTAGGAGTCGATGTGTTTTTGCAGCGTGCCGTGAAACCAGTCGGGCAACGGTGGATTGGCCACCCATGGGTGCTTCGGCCCCAAATGATTTGGCACAATGTCATAAAAAACCTTCATTCCTTCCTCGTGTGCGCTGCTCACCAACTCCTGATAGTCGCGCATGGTTCCTAGATGCGGCTCGACCGCATACAAATCCACCGCGCCATACCCGTGATAGTCCTGTGTCGCGCCGTTCTTCACCACCGGCGTCAGCCACAGCGTGGTCACTCCCAGGTCCTTCAGATACGGCAGATGCTCGCGAATCCCTTTCAAATCACCGCCGTGATAGGCCCGTTCTTTCGAGCGATCATGGGATCCCGGCGCTTCCGACGGTTCATCGTTACTCGGATCTCCGTTCGCAAAGCGGTCCGGCATGATCAGGTACAGCACATCGTCCACATTCAGCCCGCGAAATCTGTGGATGGTCTGTGCTCGCGCCATCAAGGGCAATTCGAACGAGGTATTCCCCGACGGGGTCGTAATCCGGCAAACCGCCGTCCCCGATTTCGTATCCGCCCCAATCTTCAACCACACAAACAAATAGTCGCCGCCCGCTGCTGATTGGGTTCGCGACACCGTAAGAGTTTCGAGATTGCACTTAACTTTCGTAGCCTCCAATTTCTTCCCCGAGACCAGCACCATCAATTCCGGCGTCAGCTTGGTCCACCAGCTCGGTGGCTCCACTTTATTTACTTTGGGCGCATCGGCAGCTGAAGAGTCCGATGCAGTCGTCTGCGCGGAGACAATGGGGCCAACTAGTGCGCTGACAGCGAATAGGAATGCCATGAGAGCGCGGCGGAATTTCTGGCGATGCAAGATTCCCGGAACTGGCTGAGCAGACACGACCATAGTTTGCACCTCGAGAGCATAAAAAAGAAAAAGGCGGGACGCCAGTCCCGCCTTTTCACGTGCAGGAGTGTTTTAGAATGTGATACGCAGTGCCAATTCCATCTGACGGTAGCTGAAAGGAATTGTCCCGGTAATTTGTCCGAAGTTTCCACCGGGAAAAGCAGGATGCGAGAAATCCGCGTTTGGATTTGCAAAATGCGGAGTGTTTGTCAGGTTGTAGGCTTGCGCTCGGAACTGGGCCTTGAGTTTTTCGGTAATCGAAAAATTCTTGAAGATGGCCAGGTCAATGTTTGAGCTTCCCGGTCCACGCAGGATATTTCTGCCGGATGTTCCCGGCGCATCAAACGTCACGCTGCCGTCCGGATAAGTAGTAGCCGCCGGAACTGCAAACCCAGCGCCATCTATGTAGTTATTGATATCGCCCGGATTGACCCCGACCGGTCCAACCCGGTCTGCATGAGTTGTACCCGGGTTGCCGCCAGGATTTCCGTCTACCGTCACGCTAAACGGCAATCCCGCTTGCAGTGAGTAGATTCCGTTGATCTGCCAGCCGCCACCAATCAAGTCCAGCGCCCGAGACCAATCATGTCCCCAACGCTTTCCGCGGCCGAAGGGCAGCTCATAAAGCGAACTCAGCACCATCGTGTAGTTCTGATCGATGCTCGAAAGCCCGCGCTCGAGTGCATAGTCTGTATAGAGTTGCGGCGCACAGGCATCGGCGTCTCCGCACGAATCGTCGATCGCCTTCGACCAGGTGAATGCACCGAGAAACTGGAAGCCGTTCGTGAAACGCCGCTCGTATTGCGCTTGCAGTGAATTATAAATGGAGGAGCCGCGGTTATCCTGTACCGTGATGCTGCCCAGCTGCGGGTACAAGCTGCGGTCGGGATTCGTTCCATCACTTGACTGTCCGAAAAGCTGCTGATTCGCATTATAGTTACGCGTCAGGTGATTCCCGTGGGTTCCCACATAGGCCAAGCTCACGGAACTGTTGTTTCCCAGCTGCCGCTGAACCTGCAAGTTCCACTGCGAAACAAACGGCGTCCGGTTGTCGGACAAAACAGAAACCACGCTTACATTTGTCGGATTTGTCAGATCAAGATCCGTGAAATCGCCCGTTGGCAGGGGCCCCGTCGCATTCGTCGCCACCAATTCTGCCTGCGTGCAAGTCGGCTGGCAGGGGAGCGAGCCGGAAAGGGTAATACGGAACCCATTTGAATAACTCACCTGGTTCTGCCCAGCAAACGGCGGGTTTTGGGCCAGCTGGTTACTGATGCCGCCGCGGTCCAGAAAGTAAAACAATCCGTAGCCGCCACGCAGCACCGTTTTGCCGTCTCCCGTCAGTTGATAAGCAAATCCAACACGAGGTCCAAAATTGTTGTAGTCACCCTTCACGAGTGCCCGTGAATTCCCATCTTGGCCCGCAAGCAATATGGCGTCGGTGGCAATGTCAAAATTGGCTTGCCGGTCCTCCACTTCGACAGGCCAAGTCAAAATGTCGTAACGCAAGCCAAGGTTCAGTGTCAGCTTCGGCGTAATGCGCCAATCATCTTGGACAAACAAGCCGTTCTCCCAGCTGCGTGTGCCCACCATACCTGTGCTGGTTCCGTGTGAGTAGGTATCCACGAACCCTGCCAAAAGGTCTGACACTTCGTACCCCGTGTTTGTATGATTTCCCTGCGTTCCGTTTCCGCTCAGGAAAAAGAACCCTTTTCCTGCCAACGGTCGGAACAGATTAAGCTGCCGTCGAATAATATTTGCACCCACTTTGATGGTGTGCTTACTTTTCGTCCAGGTCAGCGTGTCGTTGTAGTTGTACCCAGTCTGCGGCACAAGATATGTCCCAAAGTCTCCGGTGTACTCGATCTGATTGTTGAATCCGCCGATCAACGCAATCCCGCCCAGCAGAGGCGTGTTGCAATTCACGATCCCCAACTCCGTGCAAACATCTTCATTATTAAACGGTGCCTGGTATCCATACGTCGTGCGCACAAATCCTACTCGCAGCTCGTTGACGAGAGTTGGGGAAATAGTCGTCGTCAATCCGATCGAGGATCCCCAGGGATGGTTGAAGTTTGTTCCCGAACCGAAACCAGAAGGAAGGGTTGAAAGCCGTGTTGTATTCGTCTGATCCGCGCGGCCACGGCTGAATCGTCCAAATATAGAGTTGTTGGAGTTGATGCTAAAGTCCACCCGAATATCAAAGTCATTCCAAGTCTCGTTTACTTTTCGCGTATTACGATAATTCTGGTAGATCGAATGGCAACGCGCATCGATAGTTGCGTCGCAATTCGGTTCAGGAAACGCGTTCAAATAGGCGAGGCCCACCGAATTAATTCGGTTCGCCGGAATCACGTTGGGCTGCGCGCCGGTTCCCATGAACTGGGTTCCCGTCGTTGGATCCAAAATTACGATTGGAGGTCCCAGTCCGGTCGGGTTGCCCACTGGGCCTCCCCCTGCCAGCAGTTCAGAAAAGTCGCCCTGCCTCATTAAATCTGTGGGCACGGTAGCCACTTCACTTCCGAGAGGTACGCGCCTGCGCAATCCTTGATAGTCTCCAAAAATGAACAATTTATTCCGAATGACGGGCCCGCCTACTGTTCCGCCAAATTGATTACGGTTGTATCCTGGTTTCTCCAGGTTATTGAAGAAATCCCGCGCATTCAGGTTTGTATTGCGGTTAAACCAAAATGCGCTTCCATGCCAGTCATTCGTTCCGGATTTCAGGGAAGTTACTACCACGGCTCCGCCGGCCCGTCCGAACGATGCCGGCGCCACACTGGTTTGCACGCGAAACTCATCAATCGCATCGGCCGGTGGGAAAAACACAATCGTGTTAATTAACGACTCGTTGTTGTCGATCCCGTCCAAAATATAGTTATTGGTTTGCGGCCTTAAACCATTCACGGCCAGCGATGCGCCGCCCGCATCTCCGTAACGAAAACTTTCCGCATTGCCGGCTGCTCCAGTGGCTTGTCCACTTGGCAATCCGCGTGTCACGCCAGGAACCAAAGTCGCCAACTGGGTAAAGTTGCGTCCATTCAGTGGCAGCTCGGTCACCTGTCTGCTTTCCACCACCAGGCCGATGGCCGAGTCTGCTGGGTTGATCACCGGCGATCCCGCTTCTACTGTCACTGACTGTGTGACTTCGCCTACTTCCAGCCGAAAATCCGCAGCCGCCACCTGGGCCACCTGCAAGTCCAGTTCCCGCACGGTCTTCTTGAATCCTTGTTGGGAAACTTCCACGCGATAGTGACCGGACGGCAGCGCCGGCACCGAGTAATACCCCAAATCTGTGGTTTGCGCCGTCGCGACTCGTCCCGTCCCGGTGTTGGTAATTGTCACTGTGGCCCCCACAATCGCGGCGTCGGACGGATCACTGACTGTCCCTTGCAGCCGCGCCGTATCCCCCTGGGCAAATCCGCACTTGGCCAGCCCCAATGCCAGCGCGAATAACACCAGTAGCTGCACTGCCTTTGATCGGATCATGCTCATTTCCTTTCTATCGGTTACCGCTTCAGAACGATCGCTTGTTGAACGAATCCCGCTCGAGACCCACAACCCGGTGTCGTCTCAGTAGGGTCCGCCGTGTGCTTACGTGCGTGCCTGCCTTCGGCGGGGAACGTTTGCCCGCGGCGCAACCAGGCAGTTTTCAAATGATTGTTTGATTTAGGCCACTCGACTCTCCACCCCTGGAGAGCAGCGCCTTTCGATCCGCATCACCCAACACACGTCCTCACTCCACGACAGCGAGCGAGAAAACACAGCTCTGAACTGAAATGAAACTGTCCCTGTAACGTTACAGTTCCGGACCCGCAACCCTCAACGGATATATTCCCTAAGCTAGTAGCAAGTATTCGCTTTGCTGAGAAGTCTCACCGCGTTTGATACGGTTACTTCCAATAAATCCCAATCTTGTAGTTACATGCACGCCTTGATACCCTCTTGTTACATGCATGTAACAGGAGCCCGGGTGACCGACCAAGCTCACTATCTTGGCCAAATCGAAAAACTGGTCAACAGCCATGCCCTGCATAGCTCGGAATCTCTTTGCAAACTTCTTAAATACCTCGGACACCATGCCCTGGAGCATCCCGGAGCCCCTCTAAAGGAATATCAAATCGCCACCGAACTTTTCGGTCGGCAGTCCGACTTTGATCCGCAAGTAGACTCCATGGTCCGCGTCCAGGCCGGGCGTCTTCGTTCAAAACTTTCCGAGTATTACGCTTCGGAAGGCTCCGACGACGCGCTGTGGGTTGAGCTCCCCAAAGGTTCATACGTCATCACCTTTCATCCCCGGCCCGCTGCTGCGCCATCCAGGAGCCCCGGCAACCACGCGTCTGATATGCCACAGGAGAGAATCGCTTTTCCAACCGCCTGGATTTCCGTAGCCGTCCTCTCGTTCCTGCTGATCGCTGCCCTTGGTTTCATCGGCTACCTGCTCGCCTCCCGAAAATCGCTGCGCGATGCACAGAGCGTTGAGGCCGAAAAAGTTCCCGCGCAGTTCGCCACATTCTGGAAAGGTTTTTTGACCGGACCGGAAGAACCTCTGGTGATTTTCAGCAACGCTGCATTCATCGGCCGGCCGGACATCGGTCTTCGCTACTTCGACTCCACGCGCGACTCCAAAGCCCAGGTCTTTGACCACTACACGGGAGTCGGAGAAGTCCTGGCAGTCCACAGCCTCGATGTTGTTTTCGACTCGCTGCATCGGCCCATCCGGGTAAAACGCGGGAGTCTTTTCTCTCTTGACGATGCCAAGGACAACGACCTCATCTTCATCGGCTCGCCCTCGGAAAATCTGACGCTCCTCGAGATCCCCGGTACCCAGCAATTCAAATTTCGCAATGTTCCCGCCGGCCCCCGCAAAGGGAACATGGAAATCACCAATGTCCATCCTGAAAATGGGGAGCCCCTGGAATTTCTTGCCAGTCCCTCGGACGTGCCGCTTACTGAAGACTATGCTGTCATTGCCCTGATTCGCGGCCTGAATCCGGCGCGCTCTGTCTTGATTTTGGCCGGCACCACCACCCTGGGCACGCAGGCCGCCGTCGAATATGTATGCAGGGAAGATTCTTTAAACGAACTGCTCACCAAGCTATCTGCCAATAAACCGAGCGACCTGAAGCCGTTCGAGGCCTTGCTGCGCGTCAAAGTCGCTCGCGGAGTTCCTGTCGGCTCGGACCTGATCGCCGTCCGCTCGAGTCCTCAATAACCCCGAAATTCATCTAAAACGCAAAAAACCAAAAGCCTCCGGCACGTGAAAATTCGGCTTTTCCGTTTTGGTTGCGCTCCAGGCCGAATAAAACCGTGGTTCCGCCGCCCCCTCGATCCGGTAGAAATTCGCTCGCCATACGGCCGTCGCATCAAACTTGCTCACCAAGCTTTTCATCGGCAACGCCGCCACCGCGGTCCAAGTTTTGTTTCCCTCATCCATGGTCACGCGCCGCGTCAATCCACTCTTCAAATCGCGCCCTTGCCTCTCGGCAATGTCCAGGTCAATCCACATATTGTTCGGACTGAACTCCAGCTCTTTATAGGAGTGCACCACGGACGGATCCGGCTGCAGGAACGCCTCCACCACATCGCGATCCCACAATTTGTCCCGCCGACCGTTCGGTTCGGAATCGGCAAAAACCGTGATCGTTTTGTATTTCACGTGATATTTCAAAAACAGAGTTTCCGGCGTCCACAACACCCGTACTTCGGTCTCCCGCTGCGGGTCCGCATTTTTCCCTTGCCAATCCGTAGCAAAGCGGATGGCCTCGGCCTTCGTCCAATCCTCGTCGCCCGGCAGTCCATCCGCGCTCTTCGGCGCTTCGATTTTCGTTGCCCACACCACATATTTCGCCTCTTGCGCGTCAGCGCTGTTCCTGTGGCTTGCCATAAGAGATTTTTCCGCCTCCGCATTTCGCGCAGCAACCATTGTAGCCATGGCCAGGCCGCACCCCAGTGCCACGATTCCCAGCAAAATCTTGCCCCGCCGCTTGGCCATTTTCCACATACATTGGTTACCCAGCATAACCCTCCGTTTCCCCGAGACCGTTTGTACACCAGCCTTTTCTCTATTCTCAATCCTTCTAAATCCGCGTGTTAGCATCGTTTCCAGACTATTCATCGCAAATATCCGCGTTGTGCGCAACAACTTCCGCAGGAGGATTTGGCATGATCGAGCCGGCAAGCGAGCAGGACTTCTCAACCAAGGCGGAGCGGCGCAAGCCCGAAGATTTTCAATTCATAAAATTGATCGTCAAAGACGGCGTTGCCCGCATGGTTCTCAACCGTCCCGAACACAATCTTCTTAACGAGGCGATGCTCCGTGAAATTGCCGATGGCATCGCCTTCGCCGGCCAACTCGAAGAAATAAAACTGATCGTAATCAGTTCCGCTTGCAAGGTGTTCTGCGGCGGTATCGACGTTGGTGAATACACTTCGCAGCGGGTCTTTCAAATGCTGGACGCTTTCCATGCCGCTTTCCTGGGAATGCTGGAGGTTGGCAAGCCCGTCATCTGCGTCGTCAACGGCCCCGCGATTGGCGGCGGCGCCGAACTCGCGGCCTTTGGCGATCTTGTCGTCGCGACCCCCAAAGCCCGATTCGCCCAACCGGAAATTTCCATCGGCGTTTTCCCGCCGCTGGCTTCCACGATTCTTCCGTTCCTTGTCGGACCCAAAGCCGCCCTCGAACTTGTCCTTACCGGAGAACCGGTCACCGCCGAACGGGCCCTGGAACTGGGCCTCATCAATCGTCTCGTCCCCGAAGCCCAACTCGAAGGCGCCGTAAGCGATCTCGTGAACCGCATCGCCGGCCACTCCGGTCCGGTCTTGACCATGGCCAAAAAAGCCATCCTCGGTGGCATGGGCCTCTCGCTCAAAGAGGGCCTCAAACATTCCATGACCATCTTCCTCAATGAACTGTATCGCCTGGAAGACTCCCAGGAAGGCCTGCGTGCCATGATCGAAAAGCGCAAACCCAATTGGAAGAATCGCTAGCCTGGTACCGTTTGTTTTTGGGGTCCTCGCGTTGACACTTCCCACCCTCCAACATAAACTCGAATTTCAATTTGCAGGCTGGGGAATTGGGGAAAGCCGTGCAATTCGGCTGCGGTCCCGCCACTGTAATCGGCCGTTGTGCAATCGTTCGTGCCGTAAGCCAGGTAGACCACCCACGCCGCGGATCGGCGCGTTTTTCGCGAGAAAAAACGCTCCACTTGCCCCATCGCACTCGTGGGGCTTTTTTGTTGTACGAAAGGGTTTTTTCAGTTTCAGGAGCTTTGTGTCGCACACGAATTTAGCCCGGCTCACCCGAGTGGCGATGGCTGCGCTCGTCGCTGTTACGCTTGATCCGCTCGTTGCCCTTGCGCAGTCAAGCTCTCCTGCGACCGCGAGCAGCCCCCTGTACCGCGAGGTCACTGACGAAACCGGCCGCACCGTGCGCCTCCCGCAACAAATTCACCGCATCATTACTCTTTCCCCAAATCTCACCGAAATCGTCTACGCCCTCGGCCTTCAGGACGAACTTGTCGGCAACACCACCTACTGCGACTATCCTCCTGAAGCGCAAAAGAAAACCAAAGTCGGCGACACGATTAACCCCAGCATTGAAGAAATCGCCACTCTTCACCCCGACATCGTCCTGGTGACCAAGGGCAATCGCCTCGAAACCGTGTACGCGCTTGAAAAACTCGGCATTCCTTCCTACGGCACCGACCCTCACACCATTGAAGAGATCGCCGCCTCGACCAAACGTCTTGGGGAAATTCTCGGCGCTGGAGAAGCCGCCGCCGCTGTAGTCGCTGATTTTCACCATCGCCTGGCCGACGTGCAGCAACACGTAGCTGCTGTGCCGATGGCAAGAGTTCTCTTCGTCGTCTGGACCGAACCTTTGATCTCCATCAGCAAGGACACCTTTATCGCCGACGCGCTTCGCTACGCAGGCGCAACCTCCATCGTGGATTCCACAGCCCCCTGGCCGCGCATGAATCTTGAGGAAGTCGTCAAACTCCAGCCTGACTTTCTGGTTTTTCCTGATTCAAGGAGCGGCCAGGGACCCCATACCTTCGAGACCATGGCCGACCTTCCCGGTTGGCGCCTTCTCAATGCTGTCCGCAATCACAAAATCGCTGTCGTCAATGAAGTCATCGACCGTCCCGCTCCCCGCATCGTCACCGCCATCGAAGAACTGGCGCGGCAACTCCATCCCGAGGCCTTTTTGGAAAGACCACCCGATAGTACCGACAAGGAAAAAGAAAAGGGCCAACCGGAGAACGTGAATCCTCCCCAGTCCTTAAAGCAGGATTTACATTCCGTCCCGACGCCACCGGCCGAGCTTTCACTGCTTATCCCGCCCAAGGAACTAGTCCCATGCGCCCGCTGACCTGGCAGCGTTTGTTCCTGCAATGCGGCATATTGGCAGCGATCTTGTTTGTGGTCGTAGTGATTGCCCTGAAGCTCGGCGCCGTGCCGGTCTCGCTCTACGGTCTCGGTCGCGACCTGCTGCGCGTCATTTTTCATCAGAGCGGCGCGATCTCGAGCGACTATGGACTTATCGTCATCGACATCCGCCTGCCACGAATTCTGCTCGGCATCATTGTCGGCGCTTCTCTGGCTGTCGCCGGCACGAGCTTCCAGGCGCTCCTTCGTAATCCTCTTGCCGATCCCTACGTCCTCGGAGTCTCGAGCGGCGCAGCTCTGGGCGCCATCATTGCTCTTGTCACCGCTCCCTATCTTCCCATCCCGGCCTCCTTCGCCGTTCTTCTCACCCCGCTCGGCGCATTTCTCGGAGCAGGAATCACCGTGTCGGCTGTCTATCTGCTTGGCCGCCGTGAAGGCCAAATCGACAGTAACGCCCTGCTGCTTGCCGGTGTCATCACCGCCTCATTTCTGTCCGCCATCATCATGTTTCTCATGACGACTCTCAATGGTGGTCAGCGTGGAATCAGTTTTTGGCTCATGGGCGATCTATCCACCCCGTTGCAACGAAGCTTATATTGGTTTCTTGGAGTGGGTTTTTTCGCCGCTGCCGGAGCCATCTACACAACCGCGAGCGATCTCAATCTCCTGCTTGCCGGCGAAAAAGAAGCCATGCATCTTGGCGTTGACGTGCCTCGCGTCCGTCTCGTTGTTTACATCGCCGCATCCCTGCTCACCGGCCTGGCCGTAGCCGTCAGTGGCGCGGTTGGCTACGTCGGTCTTCTCGTCCCGCACATCATGCGCATGATTTTCGGCTCCGACCACCGTACTCTCATTCCCACAGCCGCTATCGGCGGAGCAATCGCCGTTGTTCTCGCTGACACTCTGGCTCGTACGGTTGTAGCGCCATCGGAGCTTCCGGTAGGCGCGCTCACTGCAATGGCCGGCGCTCCACTGTTCATCTATCTGTTGCGCAAGAGGCTGTCCTAACGTGTCCACGCGAAATCCGCCGTCCGCCGACTCTTCTCGCGCCAACGACATTCGCCTAAGCGTCGAGCAAGTCAGCTACGCCCATTCTCCGAATCCTTCGCAAGCTCCTCTGTTTACTCTTGAAGCCACCAGCTTTCAGGCCCGTCCCGGAGAAATCGTGGCCATCCTTGGTCCCAACGCCAGCGGCAAATCCACGCTCCTGAAATTGATCGCCGGAACGATCCAGCCGCTTTCCGGCCGCGTCCTGCTCAACGGAATTCCTCCCACCAGCCTTACTCCGCGCGCCCGCGCCCAGGCCATCGCCATGGTCCAGCAGGAAAGCCCACTCCTTTTTCCTTCGCGCGCGTGGGAATTTGTTCTCCAAGGGCGCTTTGCCCACAGCCGCGCCCTCCGCTTTGAAACCGAATCCGACGTCACCATCGCCCGCAACGCCCTCGCTCAAGTCGGCGCCACCGACCTTGCCGATCGCTGGATGGACAAAATCTCCGGAGGCGAAAAGCAGCGCGTTATCCTGGCCCGAGCCCTGACCCAGCAACCACAAATCCTGCTTCTCGACGAGCCAACCCTGCATCTCGATATCGCTGCCCAAGTCGATCTCTTAGTCACACTCCGTAAACTAGCCGCCCAGAATCGTTACACCGTAGTCGTAGTCACCCATGAACTCAACCTGGCCGCCGAATACGCCGACCAAATCGTTCTCATGCAACGCGGCCGCTGCCTCCGAGTAGGCCCGCCTTCGGCCGTCTACCAGCGCGAACTCCTGGAACAGGTTTTCCAAACGCCCCTAACCGTAGAACTGAGCTCCTCCGGGCGCCCCCGCGTGCATCTGGTCTCCAACCAATGACCGTCCTGTTGATCACGGGTCCAAAAATCAGCATCGCTTCAACAACCTGGGCCGCAGCTCCCGGGCTCTCTGGCTTTCACTCCATTTATGCCTGAACCCATCCTCTTCTGCTGGAGCGGCGGCAAGGACAGCGCCATGGCGCTGCACATGCTTCTGCAAGACAAGTCTTTTGAAGTCGTCAGCCTGCTGACCACCGTCACCGAAGGTTACGAACGCATCAGCATGCACGGCGTCCGCCGGGAACTTCTCGAACAACAAGCCCAATCGATCGGCCTCCCGCTTACTCAAGTCCGCATCCCGGCGAAATCGAGCAACGCCATCTACGAGCGCCGAATGGAAGCAGCCCTGCGCGAACAGCTGGCCGCGGGAGTCCACAAAGTAGCTTTCGGCGACATTTTTCTCGAAGACCTGCGCGTGTATCGCGAAACCAATCTGGCCAAACTGGACATGACCGCCGTTTTTCCCCTCTGGCGAAAAGATACCCGCGTTCTGGCAGGATATTTCCAAGCCGAAAAATTTCGCGCCACCGCGGTGTGCATAGATCGGAAGGTTTTGCTGGAATCGTTTGCCGGCCGGGAGCTCGACGAATCATTTTTCGCCGATCTTCCCCCGGGCGTCGACGCCTGCGGCGAAAACGGCGAATTCCACACCTTCGTTCACGCTGGTCCCATCTTCAAAGCTCCGATTCCGTTTCAAAAAGGAGACGTGGTCCACCGCGACGGCTTCACCTTCGCGGATCTTTTGCCATTGTAGCGACGATCTATTTCGCCCCACCCCATCGGGTCCCCGAACCTCTCTTAACTCTTTGCGAACCTCGACGACCGTCTGGTGAACTCTGTGTCCCCGGTGCCAGAACAAGGCTTTCAAGCCATTCCCACGTCTTCCGGGATCGCTGCTCCTGACTGCAAATCCAAATCTCCCAATGCTATAATCACCACTTAAAATCATGAGCAAACCAATCTCAGAGGAGAGCGCAATCTCCCCGGAAACCGCCGCCAAATACGAAACCGTAATCGGCCTGGAAGTCCATACCCAGCTCCTGACCAAAACCAAAATCTTCTGCGGCTGCTCCACCCGATTCGGCGACGCCCCCAACTCCAACGTCTGTCCGGTCTGCCTCGGTCTCCCGGGCGCCCTCCCCGTCCTAAACAAAAAGGTGGTAGAGCTGGCCATCCGCGCCTCACTAGCCTTAAACTGCACCGTTTCCGAGCGCTCGCGCTTTGCGCGCAAGAATTATTTCTACCCGGATCTGCCCAAAGGCTATCAAATCTCCCAGTTCGAGCTGCCGCTGGCCACCGGTGGTCACATCGACATCGAAGTCGCCGGCACAAAAAAACGCATCGGCATCACCCGTCTCCATCTAGAAGACGACGCCGCCAAAAATCTCCATGAAGGGTTCTCGCAATCCGCCACCAAGTCCTACATTGACTACAACCGCGGCGGCACGCCCCTCAGCGAAATCGTGTCCGAGCCGGACATGCGCGCCCCCGAGGAGGCCTACGCCTATCTGACCGCGCTCCGGCAAATACTTCTCTACGCCAAGATCAGCGACTGCAACATGGAGGAAGGCTCCCTGCGTTGCGACGCCAACGTTAGCGTCCGTCTTCGCGGCGCTTCTGAATTTGGCACCAAAGTCGAAGTAAAAAATCTCAACTCCTTCCGCTACCTGCAAAAAGCCCTTGAATACGAAGTCGAACGCCACATCGGGGTGCTTGAATCCGGCGGACGCATCATTCAGGAAACGCGCCTCTGGAACCAAGCCGAAGGCCGCACGATCTCCATGCGCTCGAAGGAAAAGGCCCACGACTACCGCTATTTCCCCGAGCCGGACCTTCTTCCGATTCACGTCAGCGCGGAGTGGCGTGAAGAAGTCCGCAAAACCTTACCCGAGCTTCCGGAGGCGAAACGCAATCGTTTCGTCGCGACCTACGCCATCACACCCTACGATGCCGAAGTCCTGACCGCTTCGCAATCGCTCGCTGATTTCCTCGAGGCCACCGTCAAAGCCGGCGCCGCCGGCAAAGCCGCCGCCAACTGGATGCAAAGCGAGCTTCTGCGCGGCCTGAACGAGTCCGGCAAGGAAATCGAAGCCAGCCCGGTCTCGCCTGTTTCTCTTGCCGAACTGATAAAATTGGTCGAATCGGGAAAAATCAGCGGCGCCATCGGTAAAAAAGTATTCGCCACCATGTTCGAGTCCGGCCGCGCACCCGCAGAAATCGTAGCCGCCGAAGGCCTTGCCCAAATCAGCGATACCAGCGTTCTTGAAAAAGCCGCCCAGGAAATCATCGCCAAAAACCCCGACAACGTCGCCAAATACAAATCCGGCAACCAGGGCGTCTTGCAATTTTTCATCGGGCAGCTCATGAAAGCCACCAAAGGCCAAGCCAATCCCCAAGCCGCCGGCGACATCCTCCGCAAATTACTTTCCTGAGTGCGGAACGCGCGGTTGCCTGGCTGTCGATTTTTGTTTTTACCTGGAGAGCGCGACTTCCATTGTGCCGAGAAGCGTGGCCACGGCGGGCGAAGCGCCTTGCGGGAGCTTGAACTGAGGAGCAATGCCAAAAACATTCCTAAAACCCGGCGACAAGGCTCCTGCCTTCAAACTACTCACCGACCAAGGCCAAGAAGTCTCCCTCGCCGATTTCCAGGGCCAGCGAGTCCTGATCTATTTTTATCCGAAAGCCAGCACACCCGGCTGCACGACCGAAGCCTGCGAATTCCGCGATCAGCAGGCAAAATTCAAGTCGCAAGGGATCCCCGTCCTCGGCATCAGCGCCGATCCCGTGAAATCGCTGGCGAATTTTAAGGCCAAACAAAAATTGAATTTTCCGCTCTTGAGTGACCCCGAGCACAAAACCATTGAATCGTTCGGCGCCTGGCAGCTCAAAAAATTCATGGGCCGGTCCTACATGGGTATAGTCCGCAGCACGTTCCTAATTGGTCCGGATGGAAGAATCGAACGTGTCTGGGAGAAAGTAAAAACGAAGGGTCACGCCGCCGAGATTCTAAAGCAGTTGTAGGGGCGAATCCCCGGAATCCGGTGCTGGAATCCGCTTGGATGGTTTTTCTCTTGTTCGAACGGGGTTCCGTTGTCTTGCCGCCACCTTTGGACCAGCAGATAGACGCTTCTCACAACTCGACAAGCAACTCCTCCGCGTCCTCGCCCGCCGGCGCAAGCCACATATTGTCGAGCAACCGTGTCTTCCCCAGGTACGCCGTCACCAGCGCATACGACGCCCGCCCCACCCGCGTCACGCTCTCAAACGTCTCCGCGTCCACAATCTCCAGATATTCGACCCGCGCCAACGGCTCGGTCTCCAGCACGCGCCGCATCACCGTCTGCAATTCGCGCCCGTCCCGCACTCCGGCGGCGATTTCGGTGCGCCCCGCGCGCAACGCGCGATGCAAAACCGTCGCGGCTTTGCGCTCCTCCCGGTTCAAATACGCGTTGCGCGACGACAACGCCAGGCCATCCGCTTCGCGCACGATCGGGCAAACCACAATCTCGGTATCCAAATTCAAATCGCGCGCCATCTGCACAACCACCCGGGCCTGTTGCGCATCTTTCCGTCCAAAATAGGCAAAGTGCGGCTGCACGATTTGCAACAGCTTCATCACCACGGTCGTCACGCCGCGAAAGTGTCCCGGCCGCGCCGCGCCTTCCAGCCGTGCGCTCAACCCCGATACTTCAACATGCGTGGAAAATCCCGCCGGATAAATCTCGGCCACTTCCGGCGCAAACAAAGAAGTCACGCCGGCTCTCTCCAATTTGTCCGCATCACTCGCAAACGCCCGCGGATATTTCGCAAAATCCTCGGCTGGACCAAACTGTTTGGGGTTTACAAAAAGCGAAGTTACTACGGTTGGGCATTCCGACCGCGCCCGCAGCACCAAGGACAGATGCCCCTCATGTAGCGCTCCCATGGTGGGCACCAGCCCGACCGTGCGGCCTTCGGCCCGCGCAGCTCGCGCCCTCTCTTTCATCCACGCAATTGTTCGAATTATTTCCACAGAGAAGGGAACTCGCCCGTCAAATTACTCCATCACCTAGGCCTGCGCCGCCGTCGACCGTTCGCGGTAAAAATAAATCATATCCGTACCCAGAGGTTTTGCGCCCAATTGCCGCAGCATCGTCGCGACCTGTCCGCGATGATAGGTTCCGTGGTTCGCCACATGCGTCAGCGATTGCCACAACGGATTTCGCGCTTCTCCATAGGAAACCGTCGTATATGCAAACTCGCGCTCCAAATCTTCCGCCGTCAGTCCGCTCACAAATTTCAGCAACCCCTGTTCCTGCTCCAGCCAGTGCGCCCGCAACGCCTGTAAATCCGCAAAGCGATCCTTCGCCGGGAAGCTCGCAGGCGAGCGCCCTAAAAATCTCTCCAGCCAGATCCATTCCGCATCGCAAATATGAGTCAGGGTCTCCCGCACCGACCCAAAACTAGACCCCAACGGTTTCACAAACTGTTCAGCCGTAAGCGCGGCCGTAGCCTCCAGCGCCCGGCGGTCCGCCCAGGCATTGTACTCATACAACTCCCGCATCTTCTCGACAGCCATCCGTCGCACTCCTTTCGCTCGGCCCTACGGGCTGGACTTGCAGGTTCCAGCCTTGCCAGGCTCACAGGAACCGGGCTTTCCCCCGTGAGGCATTGCCCTTCAACGCCCCTTCGCTACTTCACCCCACAATCGATATCTTGCCGCTATTTTTTTCGCTTTTCCCGGAATGGTAGGACTCCAAATCAGAGGGAAACGTCCGGCCTTGCACGTCGGCGCAAAATTCGCGCGCCGCATTCGCAATGATTTCCCCGACATTGGCATACTGCCGCGCAAACTTCGGCGCCGGACCAAACGTCAGCCCCAGCAGATCATGCGTCACCAGAACCTGCCCATCGCAATCCGGTCCCGCCCCAATGCCAATCGTCGGAATCCGCAACTCCTGGGTAATCTGCGCCGCCAACTCCCGCGGCAAGGCTTCCAGCACCACCGCGAAGGCCCCCGCTGCTTCGACCGCCCGCGCATCGCGCAAAACTTGTTCCGCCGTTTCCGACGTTTTTCCCTGCACTCGATATCCGCCGAGCGTATTCACTGACTGCGGCGTCAATCCGACGTGCGCCATCACGGGAATTTCCGCTTCCGTTAGGCGCGCAATCAATTCCAGCCGCCGCTCGCCGCCCTCCACCTTCACTGCTTCCGCGCCGGCCTCTTTCACAAAGCGCACCGCGTTCCGCAAAGCTTCGGAAATATCCGTGTGATAACTGCCAAACGGCATGTCCGCCACGATCAACGCGCGTTTCACGCCGCGCCGCACGGCCCGCGTATGATGCAGCATCTCCTCGACGGTCACGGGCAGGGTGCTGTCGTAACCCAGCACCACCATTCCCAGCGAATCGCCGACCAACAGAACGTCCACACCCGCTTCATCGAGCAATCGAGCCGTCGGATAGTCCGCCACGGTCAGGCAGGTAATTTTCTGCGCCGCTGGATTTGAATTGTTTTGGTTTTTGGAATCTGCAGCGGGAAGTTTCCGCTGCAGCAATTCGGGCACGGTAACTTTCCCACGGCCCGGGTTGGAAAATACGCTCATCGGTGGCCTCCGGTGCCGCTCCCTAACTCCAGGATGCAGCCCTGCACCAATCCACCTCCACAATAGCAAATTTCCGCGTCCACATCCACCAACCACAACCATGCATGTTGCCTCGACCGCGGGGGCCGGTCCCCTGGGCGGCATCTTCCGGGCAGCCCCCCCCGCGCGCCATCGCCTGACTCTTTCACCGCTTCCCCGCCAACACTTAAGTATCCGCTTGACAATGCCCGGTTCTTCACGGATACTTAAGCGCGTACTTAACAAATGCCAGCGGAAAGGAATCATGGCCATGCCGAACGAATCCGTAACCCACGCCACCTACGTCATTGAACGCACCTATCCCGCCCCTCCTGAACGCGTCTTTGCCGCCTTTTCCGACCCGGGTAAAAAACGCCGCTGGTTCGCCGACAGCGAGTCCGGCCAAGCGGAATCCTACGAACTGGATTTCAAAGTGGGCGGCAGGGAAGTCACCCGTCGCACCATCCGGGGCGGCCCCTACAAAGGCACTTTGCTAACGAACCACTCTCAGTTTCATGACATCGTCCCGGGCCGCCGCATTGTCTTTGCCTACACCATGACCATGGGCGACACCCGCATCTCCGCCTCGCTGGCCACCGTCGAATTGTCGCCAAAAGAGAAGGGAACGACCCTCGTATTCACCGACCAGGCCGCCTTTTTTGCAGGCGCCGACGGCGCGGAAATGCGCGAGCAAGGGTGGCGCAAATTGCTCGAAGGCCTCGAGAAGGAACTGGCGCCCCGGTGAACGCTCCTGCTGAAAGTGTCCGCCGGCAGTCGAACAAGAAAATCAACATCGACCGCGTGTTCCACGCCCTCGGAGATCCCACCCGCCGCGCCATCGTCGAACAGCTCAGCCAACGGCCTCTCTCGGTCTCCATGTTGGCCAAGCCGCTGGCCATCACGTTGGCTGCAGTCGTCCAGCATCTGGAAATTCTGGAAAAAAGTGGCCTGGTCCACACCGAAAAAGTCGGCCGCGTCCGCACTTGCCAAATCCAACCCGACGGTTTGTCCGTCGCAGAACAATGGATCACCGACCGCCGGGCCCTCTGGGAACGCCGCTTCGACCGCCTCGGCGAGTTACTGGCCGAGCCCGACGAAAATTGAATCAGGAAGATTTACGAAATACGAAACAGCGAGCAGATCAAAAAGGAGGCCGTATGAACATTGCATTTTTTGGGACAGTCCGCATTTCGGCGACCGCGTCACCGCGGCGCTCGCACCCAGAGCAACTACGCGCAAATTTCCAGCAACTCTGGGAACACCGCTTCGATGAGCTCGACGATTTGCTTAGATCCCCGCAAATAATCCCCGTCGGTCCGGCGACCGCGGTTGTCTAGTGGTGTCTTTTCGGGGCGCAGCATCTCAGGTCTCACTTAACTCGTCCGGCTTGCACCCGCCCCTTCCACTGACCACCTCTCCCCCACCAATACCGCCAGGCCGAAACCCAGGTTGCCCAGGCGTAAAACATCGCCACTGCCGGTAGCGCTGCGGCCCATAACCCCGACAAGCGGTAAAATTTCACGATTGGCAAAAAGGAAACCACCATCAACAGCCACGCCACGCCCCCCAAAGTCCGCGCCGTCGCATCGTGCACAAACAACAGTCCCACGGGCGCAAAATAGGTCAAAAACAATCCCGCCAGAGTTCCCGCCAGCAATAACGCTGAATATCGCAGTTGCGTAAACGCCGTCCGCGCAATCATGTCCTGAATCTCGCCAAATGTCTCGTAAGCCCGCAAACTCACACTCCGCCGTGTCACGCCCATCCAGATTTTTCCATCTTCATTCTTCACCGCCCGTGCCAGGGCACAATCGTCAATCACCTCGCCGCGAATCGCCGCTAACCCGGCCATCCGTTCCAGAGCTGCGCGCCGCAGCAGGACGCATCCACCTGCCGCCCCCGCCGACCGGGCCTCTAGATTCGCAATCCACCGCGGCGGATACAGCTGCAAAAAGAAATACAAAAAGGGCGGAATCAGGAGTCGTTCGGCAAAGGTCTCCGCTCGCAAGAGAACCATGAGCGACGCCAGGTCCAGGTGGTTATGCTCGGCCCGCCCCGCCAGCCGCAGCAATGTATCGGGCGCATGCACAATATCCGCATCGGTAAACCAAAAAAACTCCGCCGTATCCAGGGCAACCCGTTCGACTCCGTTCTGCAAAGCCCACAATTTCCCGGTCCACCCCGCCGCCAATTCCGCTGCCGCAACAACCGTCACGCGCTCTTCTGCTCCGCACTCCACCGCCGTGCGCCGCGCCACCTCGGCCGTGTCGTCCCGGCTGTGATCGTTCACCACGACTACGACCAACTCCCCTGGATACTCCTGCCGCACCAGCCCCGCCACCGCCAGCCCAATGGTCTCCGCTTCATCCCGTGCCGGCACTATCGCCACCACCCGCGGCCATCTCCCGAGCGGCACAGGCCGGCTCCGGTCTGCATCAAACTGCCCCAATCTCCAGAATCCTCCCCGCGCAAAAAACAAATACAGCCAGATCCCGAGCGCCGTCGTCGCCAGCAAACTGCTCGCCGAAACTGTTATCAGTCCGCTCACAATCGCCCTCACCCGCGCAAATGCCAGCATAAGCGCTCCTGGCTCACCTGACAAAGTCTCAATCACCTGTCTTGAGCGGATTCCAACGCAGCAACCGAGTTCAGCGCAACTTTCTTGACGGTGATTTCTGAAGGGGCAAGCGCATACCCGGGACAAGGGCCAAACACGTCCGCGGCCTGCAAGTAAAAATAAATTGCGAATGAACGGGGGAAACTATGCGAGATCTTCTTTGCGAATCGGCAACCGCCGCATGCGCTTGCCGGTTAACGCAAACACGGCGTTGCAAATCGCCGGAGCCACCACTGGCAATCCCGGTTCGCCGATTCCGGTCGGCGCTTCCGTGCTCGGTACCACATGCACTTCAATTTTAGGCGTCTCGTTGATGCGCGGCATCTGGTAATCATTAAAGTTGGACTGTTCCACTCGTCCGCGATTGATGGTAATCGCGTCGTGCAGCGCCGCGGAAATGCCGTAAATCGCCGCGCTTTCCACCTGCGCCCGAATGCCATCGGGATTGATCGGCCGTCCGCAATCGGCCACATATACCAGCCGTTCGACATGAATCGCGCCGTCCGTCACGCTCACTTCGGCGACAGCCGCGGTATACGATTCAAACGAGAAGTAACCGGCAATTCCGCGCGCCACCCCCTTCGGCAGCGGGCTGCCCCATCCCGCTTTTTCCGCCGCCATTTTCAGAACCGCTTTTTGCCGCGCGGTATCGAGGGGTTTACCTTCCTTGGGATCGCCAAAGTCCGGAATCTTGCGATCGTCGCCGATCAGCTGCAGGCGAAACTTCAGCGGATCGGTTCCCGCTGCCGCCGCCAATTCATCCACAAACGTCTCCACCACAAATCCCGAAGAAGAATGCTCCACCGAACGCCACCACGCGCGCGGCACGCCCGATTTCGCCAGCACATATTCCACACGGAAATTCGGCGTCTGATAGGGAATGAACGCTGCCGTCGCAAACTCCGACTTTTCCGCGTTCGCCTCGCCCTTGTCGCCCCACACTGCTTCAATCGAAGTCGAAGTCTGAAAATGTTTCCACGCCGTTACCTTTCCCTGCCCGTCGAGCGCACCCTGGAATCGGTGGTAGGACGCGGGGCGGTAAAAGTCGTGCTGCAGATCATCCTCCCGGGTCCAGAGAACCATCACTGGTTTTCCGGTTACCTTTGCAACCTGCGCCGCCTCCACCGCAAAATCCGCCTGGTAGCGCCGTCCAAATCCTCCACCCATCAGCGTGGTGTGCACGGTCACCGATTCTTTTGGCAGCCCTGCTACCTTGGCAATCACTTCCTGCGCCCACTGCGGCGCTTGCGTGGGAATCCAGGCTTCGGCCCGGTCCGGCCGGATGTGCACCGTGCAATTCATCGGCTCCATGCAGGCATGCGCCGCGAATGGCAATTCGTAAACTGCTTCTATTTTTTTCGCTGCGGACCCCAGCGCCGCATCGGCGTCGCCATCGTTGCGCACCAGTTTTCCCGGTTTCGCAACATTTTCCATAAACTGTTTGCGCAGCGAATCGGAAGACTCGTTCGCGCTAGGGCCTTCTTCCCATTGAATGGAAAGTGCTTTGCGCCCTTGTATCGCTGCCCAGGAATTGTCCGCGACCACCACAACTCCGCCTGCTGAAAAAGAACCGGCGTCGACCCGCTCAATCGCAAACACTTGTTGAACGCCCTTTACCGCCTTGGCCTTTGTGGCGTCAAAACTCGCCGCTTTTCCGCCAAAAACCGGGCATCGCGCTACTACCGCATATTGCAAACCGGCCGGACGCGAATCGATTCCAAATTTAGCCGCTCCGGTTGTTTTCAAATTTGTTTCCACGCGGCGCGTGTCGTGGCCGACGATGGTGAAGTCGTCAGAATTCTTCAGCGGGACGGTATTGAAATTGGGCACTGGACGCTTCGCGGCATCCTGGGCCAGTTCGCCGTAGGTTAAAAAGTTCTTGCGCGCTCCGTGCAGAACGCCGCCGTTTTTAGCCACGCAGGTATTGGCATTCACGTTCCAGCGCTGCGCCGCTGTGGCGACCAGCATTTCCCGCGCCGCCGCTCCGGCCCGCCGCAGCGGCAGCCACGAACTTGCGACGCTTCCGCTTCCACCGGTTCCCAGATTGTAGATTTCCGGATTGGTTTCGGCTTGCTCAATCGTTACGTTTTTCCAGTCGACACAAAGCTCCTCCGCCAGAATCATCGGCAGGGAAGTCATGACGCCCTGGCCCATCTCGGACTTTCCGAGAATCAGCGAGATGTGATTGTCCGGGGTGACGCGCACCCAGGCGTTTAGCGGATTCGGAGTTTTCTTTTCCTGTTCTTCGGCAGGATCGGAAAATGCCGACGCATCAAGTGAAAATCCAATGCACAAACCGGCTCCAGCCGCTGCCGACGTCTTCAAAAAATCTCGACGGTTTAAAAAGGAAGTGGACACAGGACACCTCAAATTCGGGAATGGAAAGAATTAAGAGTTCTTGGTTTTACCGGCTTGCGTAGAAGCTGCGCGATGAATCGCTTTGCGGATGCGCTGGTAGGTTCCGCAGCGGCAAATGTTTCCGCTCATGGCGTCGTCAATGTCGGCGTCGGTGGGATTTGCTTTCTTGGAGAGCAGCGCTACGGCCGACATGATCTGTCCCGACTGACAGTAGCCGCACTGTGGAACATCTTCGGCCATCCAGGCTTGCTGCACGGCGTGGCTGCCGTCAGAGGAGATGCCTTCGATGGTGGTTACTTTCTTTCCAGCAACCGTGGAAACCTGCGTGATGCACGATCGTGTTGCTTCGCCATTGACATGCACCGTGCAGGCGCCGCAAAGCGCCATCCCGCAGCCGAACTTGGTACCGGTCATATTCAGCGTGTCCCGCAGGACCCACAGCAGCGGCATATCCGGGCTGACATCCACCGTTTGCGACTTGCCGTTTAGCGTAAAAGTGATGGCCATGGAAACCTCCCTCGCGCAGAACGCTATCCTACAACAACCCTGGTATAGATGAAAATACGCAGATATTCATCAGGGAAGAGCCCGGCAAGAGCGGTGAGACGCTCTAGGCGGGCGCGACTCGTGGAGCTTCCGGCTCCACACCACGCCAACCTACCGGCCGTCCGCTGACGGCTTCTTTCACGGAGCGGAACAAAACCACGTACATCAGCTGGCGGTAGTAAAACCGCTGCAAGAGAACCGGGAAGAGCAGCGTCCAGTCTTCTTTTGGCTCCAGCGCGAAAGCCAGCACGCAGGTGAGCACATCGATCAGCAAAAATCCGATGAAAAACAGCACCGACCTCATCAAATCATCATTGGTCGCCCGCAACGTAAACAGCCACGAGACATGCATTTTTTCGAGCGCCCAAATCGCCACCGAACCGAGAAACAGCAAGTCGATGATCGGAGAGATTAAAGGAAGAACCAGTTGGAAAACAAAGATATTTGGCAGCGCCACAAATCCCAGCGTTCCATATTTGGGGCGCAACAGCGTGTCCCTGTGCTTCCAGAATGTTTGCAGCGTGCCAAAGGTCCAGCGGAATCGCTGCCGGATCAGCGCACCGGGGGTTTCCGGAGCCTCGGTCCAGGCAATCGCTTCCTCGTCGTAACTCACGCGCCAACCCAGCCGGCGAATCGCAATCGTTAGGTCAGCATCCTCGGCCACGGTATCCGCCGTGATGCCGCCGGCCGCCTCGATGGCTTTCTTGCGCCAGGCCCCGAGCGCGCCGGGCACTACGGTGATGCAATTCAGGAGATCGAAAGCGCGTTTCTCCATGTTTTGACTGGTGATGTATTCCAGAGCCTGCCAACGCGTCAGCCAGCGCGAGCGGTTTCCGACCTTTACGTTGCCCGCGACGGCCCCCAGTGTCGGATCGGAAAAATGCCGCAAAAGCTTGGCAATGGCATCGGGCTCGATTTCGGTGTCGGCATCGATGGTTATCACAATTTCCGTATCAGCTTGCGCGATGGCCAGACTCAAGGAAGCGGATTTTCCCCGGTTTACCTGATGAATGATGTGCACGCGCGGTTCGGAAGAAAAATGTTCGTCGAGCAGCGGGCCGGTTTTATCGGTCGAGCCGTCATTGATCACGATGACATGCAGATTTTCAACGCCTTCGGATGCCAGTACCGACACTACCGTTTGTACGATGACGCTTTCTTCGTTGTGCGCGGGAATCAGAACGGTGAGGCTCGGCTGCGGCTCCGGCATTTTCGCGTGGTCGGGCCGAAGCTTCTCAATCAGCGCCAGAATGCCAATAACCAGGGCGCGGCCGCTGACTAGAATGATTCCCACCATGAAAATGGTGGCAATGCTGAAGCGGAACCAGTGATAAAGGCCAAAAATGAAGCCATCCGCATGCGCTTCAAATTTTTCTTCCGCGGAAAGCGGCAACATTACCTGAGCGCGAGTTTTACCAATCAAATCCGCCACGGAAACGAATTTGTAACCTTCGGCGCGGAGCGCATCGATAATTTGCGGCAACGCTTCGAGCGTGTGCTCGCGATCTCCGCCTCCATCATGAAAAAGGATGATGTTTCCCTGATCGGCCTGTTGCATGACGCTTTCAACAATGTCCTTGGTGGGAACCTGTTTTCCGCCAACCTGCTTCCAGTCATGAGGATCAATTCTTTGCCCGATAATCAGGTAGCCCATTTCCTGGGCCAGGGGCAGTTGCGCCACTTCTTCGGCATATTCCGGCTGGTGATCGATTCCATACGGGGGCCGGAAGAAAATGCTCTTTACGCCCAAAGTGCTTTCAATCAGCCGTTGCGTAAGATTCAGTTCCCATTTCAGCTGGGTGTGCGAAATATCGTCAAAGGGCGGGTGCGTGTAGGTATGGTTCCCGATGCTGTGACCCTCGGCGTATTCTCGCTTGAGCAGTCCGGGATATTGGCTGGCATCGACTCCGACCACAAAAAACGTTGCGGGAACCTGTTTCTCTTTCAAAATATCCAGAATTTTCGGAGTCCACCGGCCGTCCGGGCCGTCGTCAAAGGTTATCGCCAGTTTTTTCTTGGCTTCGCCGATTTGGTCGATGTGATAGGACAGCGGATAGGAATCGTATTTTTCGCTGGTGATCAGATCCACCCCCGATTCGTAGGTAAACTCGCGCTTCCCGTGTTTGGGCGTATCCAGAAAGTGCCAGACGTCGCCTTCGCCTTCCAAAATCAAATCCGGGCCGGGGGGAACATCGTTCAGCTTTTGCCGCATGGCATCGTCCGGACGTGTCGCGTCCCAGACAGGCCACAGTGAGGTATCGGAAGAACCCAGCCGCCACAGGGAAGTTCCCTGCACACCGAGGCGCTCGCTGGCGCGCAGTTCGTTATAGGCGGTAACCGCATCGAGCATCCAGACGTGGTGCACATCGTCGTGCTCGTCGTAATAGGAATAGTGCGGATTCAGCGATGAAGTGTCGAATTCGACCTGCGCTTCGGATTCCGAAGCACGCAGCAGGGCTTGTTGTATTGTCAGGGATTCCGCGTATTCATTTTTCGTTTTGCTGGCTTCGGACCAGTCATAGGCATAATTTCCGACGGCCACGATGATCTTTTGCGCGGGCACGTCCTCCATAACCTGTCGCAGATTTTCCATGTACCAATCCTGGCCGGCGATCGGGCCAGGCGGCGAGGTCAACCAATGCTGGTCGAAATTCATCAGCATGATGGCGTCGCATTGCGTGCCAAAGAATCCGTAATCGTAGGCATCGTCGCGAGCCGGCAATGCCAGCATGAACTTTGAGCCTACCGCATGCAGAGCCGCACCTAATTCTTCCGCAAAATCGCGAAAATTCTGCTGGCTGGAATTCGGAATCTCCTCAAAATCCACGACCAGTCCTTCTTCGCGCGACTCGATTACAAACTGTACGAGGTCGCGGATGAGGCTTTGCCGGGCGGTCTGGCTGGCCATCATCTCTACCATTTCCTTGATCCGCCAATTCACGCCGTCGTAGTTATTCAGCAGCCCCATCATCGGCAATTCCACGTTGGCGGATTTCATCCATTGATGCAGCTTGTCTTCCCGCAGGATGGAGATGGCTTGCGTGGGGCCGGCTTTGACGCGCACTTGCCCGCGTTCGTAATCGACAACGGTTATCGCTCCGTCGGCGGAAACCGAATGCAGCTGTTCGGGAATGAGCAGATCAAGATCCTTATAGTGCTTGCGCAAGGAAGCCAGGCTGTTGGGATCCCAGCTGACGAAAAATGCGGCACGCAGCGGGTCGTAACTGGCGGGCACGGTGCCGATGTTGGCGACCCGGCGGTGGCGGCCTTCGCGTATCGCCACCGGCTTCTTCTTGCCTTTCACGACATTCAGGGCCCGGTAACCAGGTTTTGTGTCAGGCAGCAGACTGGCCGGCAGCTCAACGCTAACGGCAATCGTCACAAAAAAATAAGCCAGCAGCAGGGTCAGCAGGGCGCCGGAAATTTCCATTGCCCGCCGCGTAAAACGCCAGCGGACCCGTTGCTCGTCATAGAATATTGGCCTTTGTTCTTTCATGACACCATTTCCCTCGCGGGAACACCTGGGATCTCATCAGGACGGGAGGTTGACTCTATCTGCTGGAAACCGTCCAGTCTATTGTAAGATGCGATTCATTCATGCGGCGAGTTTTATCGAGTCCCCTTGTTGCCTTAGCTGCAGGCCTTGGCCTGCGGCTGTTTTTCGTGCTGCATTTTCCGGCCAATTCCGGGGACGCGGTCCTGTATGAGCAATTCGCCACCAATTGGCTGAAACACCACGTCTACGCCATGAACGTAAACGGCGTGGTTACGCCCGTGGACATGCGCATGCCCGGTTATCCGGCATTTCTGGCGATTATCTACGCAATCACCGGCGAGACCGGAGCCGATGCGCGCAAGTGGGTCCTGCTCTCCCAGATATTTGTGGATCTGGCGGGCTGCCTGGCGATTGCGGCGCTGGCCGCGGCGCTGGCTTTTTTTGCCTACCAAAAGGCCAGTCCCCGGCGGGCCTTCAAGGCCGCTCTGTGGCTGGCCGTTCTGTGTCCCTTCACGGCCAACTACGCCGCTGCGCCGCTGACAGAAGTGTTTGCCGGCTTGTTTACCGGGCTGGGGCTGTTTTTCTTTTGCCTCTTACTCCTGCGCTTGCGGGGAACGACGATCTACATCAACGAGATGTCGCTGTATGTGAATCAACGGCCGCAAGTCGTGGCCGCGCTTGCGGGTTTCGCGGTTGGCTGGGGGACGCTATTCCGCCCGGAAGCACCGTTGCTGCTGGTCGCCTGCTGGCTGGCACTGGCTGTTTATCTCGGGCGGCGCCGACAGTTTTCCGAGCTGGTACGCATTGTGCTCAGTTCCGGGCTGGCCTGCGCGCTGGCGCTGGCTCCGTGGGCCATCCGAAATGCCATCACATTGCACGAGTTTCAGCCGCTGGCACCGAAGAATTCCAATTTGCCGAGCGAAATGGTGCCGCGCGGATTCATGGCCTGGGAAAAAACCTGGTTGTATCGCGTCAGCGATTTTTATCTGGTGTCCTGGAAACTAAACGACGAAGCCATCGAACTGGAACAGATTCCCGCCCGGGCCTTTGATTCGCCGCAGGAGAAGCAGCGGGTCGCGGATATTCTGGAGACGTACAACGACGAAATCACGCTGACGCCGGAAGAGGATGCGGCCTTCGCGCAACTGGCAAGAGAACGCACGTCGCGGCATCCCTTGCGGACGTATCTCATTTTGCCCGTTGCGCGGGCTTTTACGATTTGGTTTACACCGCGAATCGAACTCATTCCGGTGTCCGGGCACGTTTTCCCTCTGAAGGAGGCCTGGGAAGACGACAAGCTCGATCAGTCGGTAACGATTGGTTTTTTTCTGTTGAACATCCTGTACCTGCTGCTGGCACTGGGGGGTGCGCGACGCCTTTGGCTCTGGAATTCCGGCGCGCGGCCCGCGGTTGCACTGTTGCTGGTTTTTATTCTGGTCCGGACGGCATTCCTTACAACCATCGAAACACCCGAACCGCGATACGTTCTCGTTTGTTTTCCCGCGCTCATCGCACTGGCCTCGCCGCTGTTTGCGCGGCGAAACGCATTGCTCGTTCGATGAATTTATTTTTCCTCAGGCGGCTCGGGATGGATCGTTACGCGATAAATCTGATGAAATTTTTCCTTCACGCGGTCTTCTAGCGCCGCTGTAACGTCGTGAACTTCGGTGATCGGCAGGTTGCTTTTCATGATGCAATGGCAGGAAACGAGAATGCGATGTTCGACCTGCCGCACATGAACATCGTGGCAGTTCACTAGCTCATCGTATTCAATGGTCAGGCCGTTCAGGAAATCCTCGATGGAGCGGGAGAGCAGTTTCATCTCCCCGGCGCCTCCATCGGGCACGGCGATGTGCTGGCCCAGCGGCTCGATGTGGATATTCACATCTGTGGCATCCTGGCCGCGCAGCTTGCGAATTTCCAATTCGAGTTCGGTGGCCTGGCGATGGGCTTCCCGCAAGCTCAAATTTTCGTTCACTTCCAGATGCAGTTCGATAAAGAGCTGGTCGCCCTGCTGCAATGCGGAAACATCATGAATGGCCAGCCCCAGGCGCTGAGCCACAGCACGAATGGCTTCGAATAAATGTTCGCCTTTGGGCGCTCGTGGTTCGGCATGAACCATCACGTCTGCCGGAACGATTTCGCTGATTTTTTTCTCGATCAAGTCGCTGAGAGTGTGCACTTGTTCAAGGCTGCTGGTGCGGGCCACGCTCACGGTCACATCGACAAAATAGCGGTTGCCGGCGCGGCGCGTGCGGACGCGCTCGACCTCGAGTACCCCGTCCATGTCCTTCACCGCGAGGGCAATCTCATGCTGGAGGTCCAGGGGGGCGGCATCGAGCAGCGCGTCCAAGGTGCGTTTTCCAAGGCGTGCACCCACCCAGAGGATAACGGCGGCGACCGTTAGACCGGCGAGAGCGTCGGCATAGGCGAGCCAGGGGAAGTGCCAGTGTTCCCCTGCCCAGACCAGGCCGATGCCAATGATGACAACGATGGTGCTCCACACGTCGGTTGAGAAATGCAGGGCATCGGCTTCCAGGGCGTCGCTGGAATATTTTTTGGCCACAGCGGTAAGAGCCCGCGCCCTGGTGATGTCAATGGATAGCGCCACCAAGAGCACCAGGATGGCGGTGACGCTCGGCTGTATGTGAACGCTTTGAAAAAACAGGCGATCAAATGCCTCGTAAATGATGTACAGCGCAGTCAGGACCAGCAGACCGGTTTCAACAAAGGCGGAAAAATTTTCAAACTTGCCGTGACCGTAGGGATGGCGTTCGTCAGCCGGCTGGTCGGAAACGCGAAGGGAAAGGAGGGTGATGATGGCGGCGACGAGATCCAACCCGGAATGGAGGGCTTCCGACAGGACGCCGAGGCTGCTGGTGCGCAAGACTAGAAACGTTTTAAGAGACAGCAGCAAAAGAGCCGACCCCACGCTGAGCAGGGCAGCGCGCTTCTTTTCCCTGGTTTCCACGGCAGGTTGGACGGGCATAGTGCCTGCCTAGACTACCTCAAGTCGGCTCGTTCGCAGACCGGAAGCCATATCCGGCGAACATCAGGGAGCCTGGTTCGCAATGAAGCGCAGCGCGGCAGAGTTCATACAATAGCGGAGACCCGTGGGTTCAGGGCCATCGCTAAAAACATGGCCGAGATGCGCGTCGCAAAGCTGGCATTTCACTTCGCGGCGAACGGTGCCGAAGCTCGTGTCCATTTTTTCGTAGATGTTTTCTGTGGCGATGGGCGACCAGAAGCTGGGCCAGCCGGTCCCGGAATCAAATTTCGCCGCGGAGCTGAAAAGCGCGTTGTCGCAACCGATGCAGCGGTAAAGCCCTGCACCGTGTTCGCTTGAAAGAGCCCCGCTGTAGGCGTATTCGGTGGCTCCCCGGCGCGTGACATCGTATTGCAACGCAGTGAGCTGCTTTTTCCATTCCTCTTTGCTCTTGCGAATTTTTACTACCTTTGCGATGCCCAAGGATTTGCCGTCATCGGCAAATTTTACGATCCGGACCGGGCCGGACGGGTCTTCTGGCGGTTCGTCATCGGCCAGGGCGGACATGCACACGCGTTGCACGCCGATGAGCAGGCCGTAGGCGCCGACAGTCGCGGCACCAAAGATCAAAGCGCGTCGAGTGATTTCTTTCATGATGACGGGCCAATTCGCAGTGCCTGAGACGGG
Organism: Saccharimonadales bacterium (SeqCode); assembly: GCA_035317965.1. Taxonomy (GTDB): domain Bacteria; phylum Acidobacteriota; class Terriglobia; order Acidiferrales; family UBA7541; genus Acidiferrum. Next base: position 57,729 of record DATHFT010000139.1, read on the forward strand.
TGGGCGGGCCGCCCACCGGGCCGTCCAGGCCCGGGCCGACCGTAAAACCGGGGTGCCAGCAGGCCGGTTACTTGGATGCGGTCATGGGCGGAGCGGGTAGCAAGGGCAACCGTTTCGGTTCGCCGCGGGCGCCACGCACTTCCAATTCCTCAAAGAGCAGGGAGGGGGCCACCATGGATGCCGGAAGGCCACTCTGAGCCGAGCCGAATGCGCCGAGCGCCGTGCCGGAAAATCCGTTGGCCTGGCTCTGCATATAGTTGTAGACAAAATTGTCGTTACCGACGCCGGCCAGATTGCGCAGCGCGCGGGTGTTTACGCCGACGATGCGCGAGCCGCGAATCATCTCTTCGCGACCGTCTTTTGGATAAACGCGGTAGACCACCAGCGGCAAGCGGTCTCCGGTCCCGGCGCCACCGCCGTAACTGGCGAGCAGTTCGGAAAATTCATCCTGATGCAGCAGACTGATCGAAGGATTGTCCATCTCGCGGACGATGATGCAGTACTCCAGCTTTTCCGAGCTGCAGGAGTCCAGGAATTTTTTCTTTAACTCCGCCGCCGGTTGCGTTTCTGTCGAGCTGAAGAACACATTGCTCATGGTCGGTTTCGCGTCATTCAAGAATGCAGCGCGTCCGTGGCCGTTGGACAGTCCGAAATCAGGTCCAGGCCGCCGCGACATCAATTCGTTTTTCAGAATTCCGCTGTCGACGAGCGTAATCTTATCCGCTTTCACGCCTTCTTCATCGACCGCGTAACTTCCGATGAGTGGCTTGCCTTGAAAATCCTTGACCGTGGGGTCATCGACGATCGTCACAGTGGCCGGCAGCACCCGGGCATTGATTCGCGTGAGCCAGTCACTCTTTCCGCCCAAGCCACTCAGCATCTGCTCCATGACGGGCGTGAAGGAAACCGGCGGCCGCGCACCGTTCACCGCGGGGCCAAGAATTTGCGCAAGCAAGGGTGCCGCGGCGCGCGCTTCAAACAGCACGGGGCCGGTGTAGTCTTCCGCCGTAGGCGCCGCGCGCAAGGCCATCAATTCGCTTCCGGTCACGTTCAACCCTTTGCGTACCGCGTCGACACTGGGCAGATCCGCGGGCTTGGGAGCGTAGCTGGCATAAAAATGGTTCAGCGGCATGCCGTCGTCGGCCAGCGCGTTCATGCCCGATTCGATCGCCGCGAAACTCCGGTTCTGGCGGATCTCCGTGCCTTCGCTGGTCAAAAGATACTCGGTCGCATAAACCAGGTAGTAGGTAACCCGGCCTTCATAAATTTGCGGAAATGCGCGCAGCGTTGCGGACGTTTCTCGGGCTTCCTGATCCCAATTGCGGTTCGACCAGTCGGGCTGGACCAAAGGCTCAACCAGTTTTACCGGCTGGGCCTTTGAGAAATCGTCTATATTCGACTGCCGCGCCAGGCTGCTCAGATAGGCTCGCTTGCGCGAATAAGTTTCCACGGCTTCTTTGAAAGCCTGATCGGTGGCGATCCACAAATCCTGGCGCAATGAATCGTAATCACGGTCAATTCCGACAGAACCGGTGGGGCCGATAAAACCGCGAAATCCGTCGTCACTGACGAAATTCGAACTGTCCAGTTTGTAATTGCCCACGCGCGCGTCCACGTCCATAAAGCGGTTACGGACTTGCGTGCTGGACAGTATCGTTCCAAATTCCGCGACGACTTGCCGCACATCGAGATCCAGCAGGCGATATTCCACGTAGTAGGGACGCACGGGTTGATCGGTGCCGGGAATTTTCAATTCCAGACGGGTTTTGGCGCGGGCCATTTCATCACGCATGGCTCGCAAAGTCTGGTCGTTGTCCTGGGGCTGCTGGGCGCGGGCCAATGCGCCGCAGCTCAGCATGCAAACCAAAAAAATAAATCCTGCTTTGACGGGCGCGCGCATTACTGTTGGCCTCCAGTAGCGGATATGTCGTGAGCGGGCGCCGGCAGAATGGGCGGCCGGTCGGTTGAACTTTCTTTTTTCTGGACTTCGAGTTCTGAAGTAAGAATGGCCGGCGATGCCGCTGAAACCGGCACCGAACCGGATTCTGCTCCGCAGTACCCGTTGAAAACTTCCGGCGTGTCTCCGGTGGCCACGATCTTGGTCAGGGCCGCCAGTGGCGTTCCTACGATGTCCACCCCGCGCACGAGCTCATCGGGACGTCCGTCGGCGAACACTTTATAGACGACCAGTGGTTGTACCTGAAAGGCCTGCGGCTGCCCGCGGCCTGTGAAGGTGAATCCGCCGGCGATGTCGTCAATCAACAATCCGTACTGTTTTCCCTGCGCCTTGATCAATTCAATGAACTTCACACGCAACTGCGCGTTGGTCACCGCTTTATTGCTCTCCACGATCAAATTGCCCTGCCGCGAAACGGGCCGCGCGCCCAGTTGCCGCCGGCCATGGCCGTTCGACTTGGGAAAGTCGGTCAGCGGCGAACGCGACATTTCAAAACCCTTTAACACGCCATGGTCGACCAGGGTGACCGGCTGTGCCGGCACTCCTTCATCGTCAAACTGGTAGTAGCCGAGCAAATCCTGGGTGCCAAGTTTTTTCTTGGTGGTGTCATCGACGATGCTGAGGAATGGAGGAAGAATCGGTTCGCCAACTTTTTTCGAAAAGGTCTGCCCTTCAGACGCGTCCTTTTGGCGATGGCCCTCCGCGCGATGTCCGAAAACTTCATGGAAAAAGACGGCCGCGGCGCGTCCGGTCAACAGGGCGGGACCGACGGTTGGATCGTTGATAGGCGACTTGACGAGTCCTTCCAGTTCCTTGCGCATCGTGGTTTCCGCTGCATAGACGGCTTTATCGTCCGGCGTATCTTTGCCGTCAACCCAGTCAAAATTGTAGTAGCGGTCGATGTCCATGCCGTCGGGAGCCTTGCCTTGAATGAAGAGTTCCAGACGATAGCGGATTTGCCCGAATTGCAGTTGCGTTCCTTCGCTGTTTACCTGATACGCGTTTTGCGCCAGCGCGGTGTAGGTCACGATGGAATTGATAATCGCCGTAGAGCTGCGGAAGGCCTTGGTGTAGGCGCGAACTTTTTCTTCCCAGGGCTTGCGGTCCACGGAAATGGAGACTTGCGGCGCAAAGGAGGTGTGCGGCTCCTCGTGCGAAAAATCGGGGGCGTTGCCTTCAATGCTTTCGACTTTTACTTCCTTCCCGGTCTTGATCTTGATCCAGGCTTGCTCCGCGGCCCGATACTGGTCGTCGGTTTCCAGCCAGATGGCGCGACGCAGGATTTCCGGATCGTCGTCGAGCGGCACCGACACGCCAGGTCCGGCATTGGCCATCTGCCGCTCGCCGACTTTATGCGTGCTGTCGCGGTCATAGCTGCCCGTGCGCACCGAGACTTCCAGCCAGCGATTGCGGTTTTCCGTGCTGTTGAGCAAGGCGCCGTTGGAGCCGGAAACCGCCACGTTTTGACTGTCCGTGATGGTGTAACCCAAATAATAGACAGGAGTATCCTGCGCGCCGAGCGTCTTCATCGAACGCTGCAGCTCCTCGTGCATGGCGGCGATCAGCGGAGAGGGCTTGGCCTGCGCTTGCGGAGCAGGCGGCATGGCCAGCGTACGGGGGGTTATTGCTGGAAGCAGAGCTGCTGCAACGCCGAGCGTACTGAGAAACCGGAGCACGCGAGCACGAAGAAATTGAGTCAAAGGGGTCCTCACAAGAGAGTTAGACGGAGCCGCGAATCATTCAGTGTACGACAGCCGCGGAAGGCTTACAAACATGCTGCTACTGCGCGTTACCCTATTCTATCGCCTCTATTTTGACGCTGCTTGGGGCCAGGTCGTTGCATGTCAGTTCGCGGGCCCCGGCCAAGTTCAGCCCGCCAGGGCCGTAAGCACAGCAACAGCGGGGCGCTTGTGAGCCGCTTCTATCCGCAATTCGGCAGATTGGGGTTGGTCTGGCAATTCTGCACGGGCGTCGTTTTGCCACCGCGCGTGGCGATTACGGGCACAATGATCGCCGGTATGACGGCGAGGATGCCGAGCGTGATCGCCGTGCCCTTTCCGATGTGATGGGCTACATGTTCGACGCCTACGGTGCCGCCGGCATCGGTATCTTTGCCGGTGGCCACCAGCACGTCGAGCGAAGCCTGTGTGGGCGTCTGCGGGGCGGAATTGTCATTGTTGCGCACGCTGCTGGTCTGCCCGGCTTTTACTTCCACGCAAACGCCAGCCAGATTGCAGACTCGTACGATCCCTTCAAACACGATGACGTTCATCACCCCGTTGTCATAGCCCACAAAGAAATCCGTTCCTACCACGCCGGCAACTCCAGCCGGAGTCCGGACCTCAAATTTGCCGTCGGGTTTGGCAAGCTTCTGGGCTTGGGTGCGCAGTTTTCCGTAGGCCAGCTCGAGTTCGGTCTGCTGGGCTCCGGAATCGTGCTTTACGACTTTTATGGAGGAATCCGAGCCCACGTTCAGGACCGAGCCATCATCGAGCGCGATGCGCGCACGCGCATTTGTTTTCGTGTTGACGAGATCCTGCCAATCCACTTCCGATTTTGAGGACGCGGTGATGGTTTTGCTGCCGCGCGCGATGCTGACGTCAGGAATTACCCGAGAGACCACACCTGCATGGGGCGTGCCCGTTTGCGGTTCGGCGAAAAGGTCGGCTGGTTTGGCGAGCAGGGTACACAGCAACAACGACAGACCAATGACACAAGGGGACTTCGGCTTCATCGAGAACTCTCCTGAGCTGGATAGCTGTATTTACTGTAGTTACTGGACCCCGCCTCGGCTGTCAACGCAAAAGGCGGGCCTGCCTACCGCACTCGTTACCCACCCCAATTGCCGCGGCGCGCCGCCAAGCGCCACCAGAGCGAAACCGCCAGCGTTGTGTTGATTTCTTCCGCACGCGGACCGGGAACTGTCTTGCTATCGGTTCGTTCGCGGGGTCACAATCCTGGTATGCGCGGATTAATATCACTGGTGATCGTCGCTGGCATTTGTGTCGGGGTGTACTGGTTGTACATGAAAAGGATGCCGACCACAGATTCCGGCACCGCGCCCACGCAGGCCATCAGCCTGACCGGTGTTCGCAGCGATCTGCTGCAGATCGCGCAGGCCGAGCGTGGATACCTGGCGCTGAACAGCAAGTGCGCGTCGCTCGATGAACTCGTTTCTTCGGGTACGATGAGCATGACCAGCAAGCAGCGCGACGGCTATACCTATTCGGTGGAATGCTCGGGGGCGGAATTTACCGTCACCGGCCGGCACGCTGCCGCAGCGCCCGATTCGCCGATTCGCTATCCCAATTTTGCCATCGACCAGAACATGCAACTCCGCGAAGTGAACTAAGCCTGCCCCACGGCCTGTCGTATTTTTCCGGAACTTTCCTTGCGGCCCGCGCGTACCTTAACTGACGACGGGTCCGGTCGACGGCGCCACGCTGGCGCGTCACCAAAGGAGAAAATCATGGGCGGAGAAATGATTGGTCTTGCCGCGGTGGTGATGGTCTTGGGGATTCCCCTGGGTGCCATGTACACCTTTTATCGTGTGAAAAAATTGCGAACCGAGGAGCGCCTGGCGGCCATCGCGCGCGGCGTAGATATCCCGATGGAGCCGGAGCTTTCGCAAGCTGCGCATTCGCGCCGGGCCGGCCTGTTGCTGGTGACCGGAGCGCTCGGATACATCATTACGTTTGGAGTGATTGCGGGCGTAGTGCAGGAGCGGGACCCCTGGGCGGTCGCGGCCTTCGGCATCATTCCGCTGGCGGTGGGCATCGGCTATTTTCTTGACGCGACTCTGATTCGCCGGGACGTTCACGCAGCGAGCTAGTTCTAAGGCGAACCGCCACAGAAACGGACGAAAGCTGGCATTTGAGCCGCGGGTGCCCTCGCGCTGAGGCCCGCGGCTTTCGTGTGTTAGAATCACCGTTCGATGCATCCAGCGATTCCACATCTGATTGAACTGCAGCGAGTGGACCACGAAATCGCCGCGCTGCGCGCCGAAATTGAATCTTTCCCCAAGCGCTTGCGCAATGCGGAAATTAAGTTGGGCGGCGCAAAATTAAAACTTGCCGCCGCCAAAGAACAACAAGCCAAAAACACCGCCGAACGGAAAAAGCTCGAATTTGACGCCCAGCAATGGAAAGACCGAGCGAAGAAATATCGCGATCAAAGCGGCGCCGTAAAAACCAACGAGGCCTTCCACGCCTTGCAGCATGAAATCGCCACCGCCGAAGGCGAAGTCGCAAAATCGGAAGACCAGCAGCTGGAAATCATGATGGCCGCCGAAGAAGCCGAACGCGCCGTGCGCGCCGCCGAAGGCTATCTCAAGGACGATGAACGAGTGGTCGCCGCTGAACGCAAGGAAATCGAATCGCTGCAAGGCGAGCGGAAGAGCGCTCTTGAAGCGGCACTGGCGAAGCGCACAGAACTCGTTGTTCCCGTTTCTGAAGACGTGCTGGTCTTGTACGAACGCATCGCCAAGCGCCACAACGGCACGGCTCTGGCCCAGGTCCGCGACGATCAGTGCAAAGGCTGCGGGTTGCGCGTGCTGCCGCACATCGTTCAGGAATTGCGCGTTGAAACCAACGAAGAAATATTCCGTTGCGAAAGTTGTGGCTTGATTTTGTACAGCCTCGAACCCATGTTTGCGGCAAGACCGGTCACCATCACCAGACTATGACCAAGCGTTTCCAACCCCCGGCGGGCGCGGGACTTTTCGGCAATGCCGGTCCGGCAGAAGGCAAGAACCCGGCAGCCTATCGCGCAAATATCGACGGTGGCTCGCGCGGGAATCCCGGTCCTGCGTCGTACGGGGTGGTCATCCGCGACGGCCGCGGAGAAATTGTGGCGCGGCTGAAAAAATACATTGGCCGCATGACCAACAACGTCGCCGAATACTACGGACTCATCGCGGCGCTCGACTATGCGCAGTCCCATGGCATTCGCGCGCTGCGCATCGAAAGCGATTCCGAACTCCTGGTGAAACAGATGCGCGGAATCTACAAGGTGAAAAGTGAGGACTTGCGGCCGCTCGTTGAGCGGGCCAAGAAAATGGCGGCGACGCTGGAAACCTTCCGGATTGAGCACGTCTACCGGGAACAAAATGCGGAAGCCGATGCGCTGGCCAATGAAGCCATGGATGAAGTCGCGCGCAGCGGACCGGCCCAGGCGTCAGCGGCGGGCCCCGCCAAGCCCAAAGCCGCTGCCGGCAAACCGGTTGAACCGTTACGACTAACGGCTCGCTATTACCGCGGACTATTGAAGCTGGAGAATCCGCTCGATCTCCCCGACGATGCCGAAGTTGAAATCGTTTTGCGGCCGAAGCCGAATCTGTAGTCCTTCCCAACGCAAAGGTTTCCCCGCACGCGGCCGAAGGGGCCCTTCCCGGCAACGCGTTGCGCCATTCACCGGCGCCTGCAAATCGGGTCGAGCTTTACTTGAGCGAGTAGGAACGGTAGAGGGTGTCGCGTTGGGCGGGGATAAAGCCCGCGTCGGAGATGATGCGGCGGAGTTCGCCTTCGTTGGTGCGGTTGCGCACGCCGGCGGCGTAAACGACGTTTTCTTCAATCAGGATGCTGCCAACGTCGTCGGCGCCGAATTGCAGGCCGACCTGGCAGACTTTGATTCCGGGCGTGAGCCAGCTCGACTGGATGTGATCGATATTGTCAAGATAGAGGCGGCTGACGGCCAGCGTCTTGAGATAGTCGACAGCGGTGGTCTCCTGAACTTTTTTGCCCCAAGCCGTGTTTTCAGCGGCAAAAATCCAGGGAATGAAAGCGGTGAAGCCGCCGGTATCCTCTTGAATGCGGCGAATGCGGTCGAGATGATTGACGCGGTGCTTTAGTTCTTCGCCGCAGCCGAACATCATCGTGGCGGTGGTGCGCAGGCCGAGTTTGTGGGCAATGCGGTGGACTTGCTCCCAATCGTCGCTGGTGCACTTCAGACGCGCGAATTTGGAACGGATTTCGTCGTCGAGAATTTCCGCGCCGCCGCCGGGAATGGATTGCAGTCCCGCCTCCATCAGACGGCGAATCACGTCTTCGATGCTGAGTTCGCTGACTTCGGCGATGCAGAGAATTTCCGGCGCGGAAAAGCAGTGCAGGTGGACTTCGGGATAACGGGCTTTCAGCGAGCGCAAGAGATTTTCGTAGTAGTCGATCTGCAGATCCGGGTGCAGGCCGCCCTGCAGCAAGACCCCGGTACCGCCGAGGGGCAGCATTTCGTCGATTTTTTGGTAAATGTCTTCGAAGGAAAGGATGTAGCCCTCTTTGTCGCCGAGGGGGCGATAGAACGCGCAGAACGAACAGTATTCTGTGCAGAAATTGGTGTAGTTGATGTTGCGATCGATTTGATACGTGGCGACGCGCGGATCGTTCTTTTCAAGGCGCAGTTGGTGCGCCTCCATTCCGATGCCGATCAGATCATCGGATTCAAGCAGAGCAACGGCTTGCTGTTTGGTCAGTGCCACGTCGAGTCACCTTCTGAACCTTCCATTTTAGCTGATTGGACAGCCAACTGGCTATGGTCCCCTGCCGCAGGTCCGCCACTACAGGCGCGGAGGGAAGAGCCGCTCGCCTTCGAGGTATTTATTGGGGACGTTGGTCAAGGTGAGGCCTTGCCCGTATTTCTTCTGATAAAGGTAGCCGAGGTTGCTGTAGATGTATTCTTCGCGACGATGAAATTGAAAGTAGAGCCCGCACTGGGTGTGGCTCCCCGCAACGGGGTGAACGAGCATTCAAGCGCCGGCGCCCAGCAGGACGCGGACGCATTCGGCAAAGCGCGACGAGCGCGCGCCCGATTTCGCCCGGATCGTGCCCTTCGAAAGCTCTGAAAAGGTCATCTTGCAGGGACATAGAGAAATCACCTGGACTAAGATGCCAGTATTGTAGAGGGCCCGCGCCAGGCGGGCTCGAGATTCTGCAAAGGAACTGGCAACGGATTATGCCGGAGATGCCGGATGTAACGGTTTACGTCGAAGCGCTCGGGAAGCGCGTCCTCGGGCAGACCCTGGAACGGGTGCGACTGGTGAGTCCGTTTTTGCTGCGCACTGCCGAACCTCCCGTCGAGGCCGCGTTGGGCAGGAAAGTATTGGCCGTGCGGCGGATGGGCAAGAGGATCTGCATCGGTCTGGAAAATGAGATTTGGCTGGTGCTGCACTTGATGATTGCAGGAAGACTGCACTGGCATGAGCCGGGGAGCGCGAAGGCTGTACGGCTGGCGGGCAAGTAGTATCTGGCGGCGCTGGAGTTTTCCAGCGGGACGCTCGTGTGGACCGAAGCTGGATCGAAGAAGCGCGCGTCCTTGCACGTGGTCAAAGGTGAAGCCCAACTTCGAAAATTGGATCGCGGCGGGGTGGACGTACTGGAAGCCAGCCTCGAAGAATTTGCCGGTATTCTGCGGAGTGAAAACCACACATTGAAACGGGCGCTGACCGATCCCCGATGGTTCAGCGGGATCGGGAATGCGTATTCGGATGAAATACTGTTTGCGGCGAAGCTATCGCCAATTGCCTTGACAAAGAAACTGAGTGAGGAAGAGGTGGCGCGGCTGTTTGCAGCTGTACGCGGCACCTTGACGGAGTGGGCGGAGCGATTGCGACGCGAGGCAGGAGACAAATTTCCGGAGAAGGTGACGGCGTTCCGCCCGGAGATGGCGGTGCACGGAAAATTCCGGCAAGCGTGCGGGCGATGCGGCGGAAAAATTCAACGGATCAAATATGCGGAGAATGAGACCGATTATTGCCCGGCGTGCCAGACCGGGGGAAGGTTGCTGGCAGATCGCGCGTTGTCGCGCTTGCTGCGCGAGGATTGGCCGCGGAGCCTGGATGAAATGGAACAGAAGATGAGCGGGTGGAAAGATGCGGTGAGGCCGGGGAAGTCGGAGTAAGCAGAGCCGGTTTGCTTCAGGTTGCGCTTGGCTGGGCCCAGGCAAAATCCATGAGCCGGGCGGGGGTTCCGGTGCGCGCAGCGATACGAATGGGATTGAGTTTTTCGATGAGCTGGAGGCGATAGGCGTGAGAGTAGTACGCCAGGAGCCCTTTGCGGTTCTCGTCGTCGAGTGAGAAGTCGATGTTGGCACGCAGGTAGTGGTCGATTTCATCGATGGGAAGCGCGAGTTCGGTTGCTGCTTCTTGGCAGATTTGCTCGAGTTGCGCTTTGCCAAATTCGAGTGAAGATATGAATTCGTCGGCGATTTCCGTGGTGACGATTTCGGTACGCGCGGCCCAGACCGCGAGAACTGCGGGAAAGTCCGTGGCCTTGCGCCATTCTTCGACGATGTCGTAGAGGTAAAGAGCTTCGGCGTTCTTGACGCCAATCGCAGAAGCCAGGCAGGCTACGGGACCGTCAACATCGAGTACGGTGGACGGCTCGAGTTCAACCGCGACACGCAGCGCGGGATCGCCTATGAGCAGAGCCGCGTCGGAATCGTGCAACATTTTGTCCAGATTGGGCGCGGCTTCTGTGAAACTCGGGGAAATATGCCAGTGGGTGGAGCAGAGAATGCGCGTAAGGGCTTGCGTACTGCGGGAACTGGTGTCGAGCGCAATGGATTGGACTTCGGCAATGGGTTTTTTGGAAATGAGCAGCAGGCTGCGGACTTTACCTTTCGAGGCGACAGCCAGATCCGGAAGAATGGTGAGGCCCGGGATGCGCTGATATTCGATGGCGGGAATGATGGCGATGTCGGCCTTGCCCGAGCGGAGCTCGTCAGCGCATTGGGAAGGAACGGTGAACGAGAGGTCGTACTTGCCCTGAAAAGGGCCATGGGTGAAACCCCGGACCAGGGGAGCGGTGTTGAGGTATTGCACGATAGAGATGCGAAGTTTCGCCACGTGTCACGTTCCAGTGAAGAAATTTGAGTATAGCAGAGGGGGTTCGGTGTTGCGCGTTGGACTCGCGAGCCAAACGGTACGGAGGATTCGGATTGTTCAGGGACTGACTCCAGCAGAGATGTATTCCAAATTTTGCCTGGAACTGCGGTGTATACTGGCGCGCGCCGGGCATGGTTGGAGTCCGGCTCAGTCCACAGATTTCCGGCAGTGCGCTGCTGAGTAGCGGACGGTTTACCGGACGTACGAACGCTGTGCGCTACGGTTTGGAGATTGTATGCCTGTCCGCAGAGTCTTGGTATCCCT
>DATHFT010000140.1:0-43649 GCA_035317965.1 Saccharimonadales bacterium (SeqCode)
CTGCAGGGCGGTAATGCCCTGCCGCGTACCGGCAACTTTGAAGTCCATGTCGCCGTAGTGATCCTCCGCACCGGCAATGTCGGTGAGAATGGCGTACTTGTCTTTGTCACCCACGACCAGGCCCATGGCGATACCAGCGCACGGGGATTTCATGGGGACGCCGGCATCCATGAGCGCGAGCGAGCCGCCGCAGACGGTGGCCATTGAAGAAGAGCCGTTGGATTCCAGAATTTCCGAGACCAAGCGGATGGCGTAGGGAAAATCCGCTTCCGCCGGGAGCAGGTTGGCGAGAGCGCGCTCGGCGAGAGCGCCGTGGCCGATTTCGCGGCGTCCGGGACTGCGCAGGAACTTGACTTCGCCGACGCTGAATGGCGGGAAGTTGTAGTGGAGCATGAAGCGCTTGAACTGATCCTGGGCGAAGAGCAGATCGAGGCGCTGCATGTCTTCTTTGGTGCCGAGCGTGACGGCGGCGAGGGCTTGCGTTTCGCCGCGGGTGAACAGGCCCGTGCCGTGAACGCGCGGCAGGAGGCCCACTTCGCAGTTGATGTTGCGGATCTTGTCGAACGCCCGGCCGTCGGGACGGCGCTTTTTGTTCAGGATTTCATCGCGGAAGATGGTTTCGCGCAGGCGGTCAAACGCGCGCTTGGCTAGAACCAGCTTTTCCTTGTCTTTTTCGTCCGGATACGACTTCTTGATCTCGTCTTTCAGACCGTCAATGAGAGCGTAGCTTTCTTTCTTAGGGTGCCGTTCGGTGTCGACTGCGTCGAGCAAACGTGTGCCGTATTTCTTTTCGATTTCCTTATAGAGCGCCTCGTCGAAAGGCAGCGGCGCGACGACGACTTTCTTGGGCTTGATCAGCGCGTACAGTTCCTTGATGGCGGCGACGATTTTCTTGATCGCGGCGTGACCGAATTCCAGAGCTTCCACAACCGTTTCTTCAGAGACTTCCAGAGCGCCCGATTCGACCATGACGATGGCAGTGTCGGTTCCCGCGATGATGATGTTCAGCGTGCTCTTCTTCTGTTCCGAAGTGCTGGGGTTGATGACCAGCTGGCCTTCCAGCTGACCGACGCGAACGCAGGCGATTGGAGTTTCAAACGGGAGATCCGAGCAGTAGGACGCGGCCGAAGCGCTGGTGACGGCGATGACATCGGGATCATTTTCACTGTCGGCCGAGAGCACCAGGGAAATGATTTGTGTTTCATTGCGCCAGGATTCCGGGAACAGCGGGCGCAGCGGGCGGTCGATCAGACGAGAAGTCAGAACTTCTTTTTCAGAAGGGCGGCCTTCGCGCTTGAAAAAACCACCGGGGATTTTTCCCGCGGAATAGGTATTTTCGCGGTAGTCCACGGTAAGGGGAAGAAAGTCGCGATCGTTGGGAGTGGTATTCATGCACGCCGTAGTCAGCACAACCGTGTCGCCATAGCGCGCAACGATAGCGCCATTCGCCTGCTTGGCGAGCTTTCCGGTTTCCAGGATCAGGGGGCGACCACCAACTTCAACCGTTACCTGATGCGGTGCCGGCGTGTGTGTATTTTCAGACATTTAGTTATTTCCTTTGGGCTTCGCGTTCGCGCGAAGCATTCTTAAGGTGCGCCCACAGAGGGAGCAACTCTGCAGAGAGCGTCGGCCGCAAGCGGCCGCGAACTACACTGTCTCTGCGATCAGTCGGATGAACCGAGGAGCGAACATCCATGAGGAAGATGAGACGGGAAAATTTTGCGGGTTTCAACGAGAGTCAAAAGCTCTATCAACGAACCGTAAGCCTAACTATGTTCACGCAGGACCTGAAAAGTGGTTCTGGTAAAATCCGGTGGTGAAAAAACCGGAAGACAGACTCCAAATGGAATTTGTCGCTTCGTGGGAACGCAATGAAATCCGCTCCAGTAGAACGGTTACTTGCGCAGGCTAAGACGATCAACAATCTCGCGGTACCTGATCGGGTCGCGGCGGTTGAGATAGTCCAGCAGGCGGCGGCGCTTGTTGACCATCATGATCAACCCCCGACGCGATGCGTGGTCTTTCACATGACCCTTGAGATGCGTGGTCAGATAGCTGATCCGCTCGCTCAGGAGCGCAATCTGCACTTCCGGCGAGCCGGTATCTTTCACGTCTCTCCGGAACTGTTCGATCAACACTGTTTTGACGTCGCTCAAGTGCCCTTCTCCGTCGTGCCCTAAATTTTTCCTCTGATCTTCAACCTTTTAAGGCTAACACAATACTAACAAAGGTGTAAATGCGAATGTCGGCGACCTGAGGGCCCGGCACCACACCGGCCACGCCCGCGCATCGAAGCATGGGGGGAAACCTTGCTGGTATGATCCTGCAACTTATTGCGGTTCTCGCCCTTGGACTGATGTGCGGCAGCGAGCTGAACGTGGGAGCGTTCGCCCATCCGGCCTTCAGCAGCCAAGCGCTTGCAGCGCACATCGCCCTGCGCAGCCGGTTTGCCACTTTGTTTGGCCGCGTGATGCCGTTTTGGATGACGGGCTCGACTTTGCTGACCGGTCTGCTGTTGCTGCCCTTTGCGCACTTGGCAAAACCGGCTTGGCGGCTGGCATCGCCTTCACCATGCAGGTATCGGCCGTCGTGTTTTCACTCGTCGGCCCGGTGCCGATCAACAATCGGATTGCAAAATGGACGCCCGAGAATCTTCCCGGTGACTGGCAGGCGCAGGAGAATCGTTGGGACGCGTATCACTGGTTCCGGACGCTTTGGCTGATTGCCGCATTCGCGCTTCTGGTTCTGAGCGTCGGGGTCCGCTAGCGCTTTCCCGGTTGCGCTCCGAGCTGAAATTGGGTTCAATGTGGGCGTACCGGGTGTGTCGGGAATGAATTCTGAGGGAGAGTTAACGATGAAGATAAAAAAGTCATTGGCTATTGTTGCGGTGTGTAGTCTCGGCTTGGTTCTGGCGGCAAGGATCGGAATGGCGCAGGGGGACAAAAACAAGCGGCCAAGCCCTCCGGCTTCTGCCAAGTGCAGTCTCGACGGGGGGAAGTCGATTGCGGTGGATTACTCGAGTCCACGAGCCAAGGGGCGGAAGATTTATGGCGGGATTGTGCCTTACGGCGAGGTGTGGCGCGCGGGGGCCAATGAGGCGACAACGTTTGTGACCGACACCGACGTGACCGTCGGCGGGAAAGCTGTGCCGGCCGGAAGCTACACGCTGTTTACGGTACCCAACAAGGACAAGTGGGTTTTGGTGATCAGCAAGAAAACCGGAGAATGGGGAACGCCGTATCCCGGGGCCGATTCCGATTTTGCGCGGGTGGATATGAAGGCCGCGACCTTGCCGTCGAATGTGGAGAACTTTACGATTGGGTTCGAGAAGGCGGGGACCGGTTGCACTTTGTATATGGACTGGGAAACCACCCGGGCAACGGTTGAGATCAAGAAGTAGATCCTAGCGGATTCGCAAACCAGAGGTTGGGGCAAGGATGGAGTTCATCCTTGCTCCTTTTCATTTTAGGGGAGGAAGTTTGGCGGTGCCGCGATCGACCAGGAAGACGGCGAAAATCACCAGCGCGGCGGAGAGACAGACATTTAAAGTGATGGCTTCGCCCGCGAACAGCCAGCCGAGCAGCACGGCGACGATGGGGTTGACGTAGGTGTGCGTGGCGACCAGGGTGGGCGAATAATGTTCCAGGAGCCAGTTGTATGCGGTAAAGGCGGTAACCGAGCCGAACAGAATCAGATACACAAGCGCCGCCCAGGAACGGGGCGTCACACTGGCGAGTGAGAATCCACGGTATTCGCCGGCGACGGTGGCGGCGATCAGGAGCAGAACGGAACCCGAGAGCGAAGACAGCGAGGAAAGCAGGAGCGGCTGTCCGGACAAGCTCGAGGTGCGGGAATAGATGATGCCTGCCGACCAGGACAGCGCCCCAACGAGAATGGCGATAGAGGCCAGGAACATTCCCGGAGTGGAGGTCAGCGTGGTTTTGCCCATGAGCAGGGCGACTCCGCCGAGGCCCAGAGCCGCGCCGAGGACCAGTTGCGTGTTTACGCGCCACTTTCCGGCGGCGGCCGAGGCCAGCATAAAAACAAAGATGGGTTCGGTGGCGATGAGCAGAGAAGCCAGACCGGAGGGAACCCTTTGTTCGGCCCAGTGGAGGGAACCGTGGCCGATCAGAAAAAAGAAAAAACCGATTACGATACTGGAGCGGATTTGCGCCCAGGTAGGATAGATGCGTTTTGCCAGGCACCACACAAGAAGGATGGAGCCTGCGGTGAAATGACGAAACCCGGCGGTGTAGAGCGGGGGAATCGTTTCTACTGCGAATCGAATGGCGAGATACGTCGAGCCCCAAATTACGTAAATGGCCAGGAACGCGAGGGCTATCGTGAAGCGTCTGGATTTTTTTGCGGCTGCCGAAGAAGCGGCGGTGACCGGCAGGGTATTCGATTTGGTGGCCATAGGGGCTGCTCGTTGCTTGCTTTCACGTTCCGTAATGATATAAACATGCTATACTCGTTACATCCTACAACCAGTGCGGTAATGAGTCAAATCGATTTATTGCATTACGCGTATTAAAATGAAAAAAACATTCGCACAATTGGGATTTGGGCGCGAGTTCGCGTGGATTGATTTCGCGAACAGCTTCGAGCTGGACGGATTCGGCGTGCCGACCGATCATTTGGACGATCTCCTGTGGCTGGCGACTTTCTTGCGGCATTGGAATTTGGCGGCGGAGCTTCCCCGCCCTGTTCCGCTCGCGGAATTGCGGGCACTGCGAACCGTGCTGCGGCACACTGGCGATTCGCTGGCTGCCGGCAAGCGCATTCCGTCGAGCGATCTAGAGGCATTGAATGCTGTGCTGAAAGTAGCCTCTGTTGAGAAATTGGTCCAGCACCAAAATGGTTGGGGGGTCGAGATTGTTCCCCTGCGCGGCGGCTGGCCGTGGATTTTGGCGCGGATTGCCGGTTCGCTCGTCACGATGTTGAAGCTGGGGAAGACCGAGCATTTGAAAATTTGTCCGAATCAGGGATGTTTGTGGCTTTTCTATGATCAGACCAAGGGCAACACGCGGCGGTGGTGTAATGACCGGACGTGCGGCAATCGGGATCGCGTCAGACGGGCCCGGGCGGGGTTGCAGCGACGAGGTCCGGGGCAAAACGCATAGGAAGAGGAAGGTGCGGGCGCCTGAATCGCCGGGCCCGGAGCAGCGCAGGCCCCCGGCGCCGTGATTAGCTGGCTTTATTGCGGACGAGCGAGAGGAATTCGTCGCGGGTCTGTTTGTTATGACGGAAACCGCCCAGCATCGCGCTGGTTACGGCCTGCCCGTGTTGTTTTTCAACGCCGCGCATTTGCATGCACAGGTGGCGGGCTTCGATGATGACCCCGACCCCTTCCGGACTGATCTTGTCTTGAATCGCTTCCGCGATTTGCATGGTGAGGCGCTCTTGAATTTGCAGGCGGCGGGCGAACATATTTACCAGCCGGGCGACTTTGCTCAGGCCCAGGACCCGTTTGTTGGGCAGATAGGCAACGTGAGCTTTGCCGAAAAATGGCAGTAGATGGTGTTCGCAAAGGCTGAAGAATTCGATGTCCTTGACGAGCACCATTTCGTCATAGGCCACGCTGAAGGTAGCGCCGTTCAGGACGCTTTCCATGTTGGTGTTGTAGCCGCTGGTGAGAAACTTCAGGGCTTTCTCAAAGCGCTCGGGAGTCTTGCGCAATCCTTCGCGATTGGGATCTTCGCCGACCAGTTTGATGATTTCGCGCATGTGGCAAGCGATGGACTTCCGGTCGGTCGGCTTCTCTTCTTCGTTGAGCAGTATTTCTTCCGCGGACTTGGTCACGGCTTGTTCCCTTCTGTGCGATCCCCGAAATATTCAAAGCTGTTGTTCGAGGTTTCTTCGACGCGAACCCGCTCGAGTCTTGCTGCGGGGAACGCTTTCAGGCGTTGGAAAATTTCAATGCAAATATTCTCGGTTGTGGGGACTCGAGACTGAAAAGCCGGAACTTCCTCGTTCAATGATTTGTGGTCAAAATCGTCGAGCACCGCTTGCGCCACAAATTGATCCAAGTCGGCGAGACTGGCAATCATACCCGTCGCCGGATCCACCGGGCCCGAGACGCTGATTTCGAGCGTGTAGTTGTGGCCATGGCCGTAGGGATTGTTGCAACGTCCGTAAACGCGGGAATTCTCCTCGTCACTTAGATGCGCGGAGTGCAGGCGGTGTGACGCCGAAAAACGGTAGCGGCGGCCGAGTTCGACCTGAAGAGCGCCGTTGGGCCGGGGAGTGCTCATTGCGCCCGCTCGCTCGGCGAAATGTTTTCGCTCCGGTAGCAGTCGGCAAAGAGCTCGGGAGTTTCATAGAGGCGAACGCGATGCAGTTTGCCCGTCCGGATCTTGGGCTCCACCAGCTGCCAGATGACGCGCGCTATGTTTTCACAGGTGGGGATCTGACCGGCGAGTTCGGGCACTTCCTTGTTGAGAAAACGGTGGTCCATGCGCTGCATGACTTCGCGTTCGAGGATATCTTTCAATTCCTTGAGGTCCAGAACCATGCCGGTGACCGGATCGGGATCCCCTTCGATGGTGACTTCGAGCGCGTAATTGTGGCCGTGACCATGCGGATTGTTGCACTTGCCAAAGACGCGGCGGTTCTCTTCCGGAGAAAAGTCCGGATTGTGGTAGAGATGCGAGGCGGAAAACTCGATTTTGCGAGTGAGGAGAACCATGGAATTTGCCTTATTTCAGTGTACCTGACGGCTCGAGGGAATACTCTCGTCCTTTCCACGACACCTTGCCGCGGGCATGGCTGCGCCACGAGGCCAGCAGGACTCCCCCGTAGAGCGCGACCGCGGGTACGTAATAGAGGATGAGCGAGTACGGGTATTGGTTACGCCGAAGCTCGCCGCCATAGATGGTTTGGCGCATCAGCAGCAGCAACACGCCCGCCAGCAGGGACATCGGATACTTGAGGCCCACCAGCAACGCCAGGATCGCGACCCAGGGAATCACCCCGGCAAGCTCACCAAATACCGCCTTCGGCGTTCCGCCGATGAGTTGGTAGAGGTTTTTCCGCCAGCCTTCCCACATGGCCGAGAAGGAGCGGTACATGCGAACGCGGACCAGGCCAGTGCCAGAACCGAAGTAGATGAAGAACTTTGCGGCTTTAATGCGCTTGGCGATGGCCACATCCTCAAGAACTTCGCTGGCGACGCTGGCGTGGCCGCCGATGGCCTCGTAGGCTTCGCGGTGAATCATGAGGAATTGACCGTTGGCGGCGGCCAGGCCCGAGTGCGGATCATTCACCGTCGCGAAAGAGAATTTGCGCGCCAGCCGGCAGTACAGGAACGGGATGAGCGCCTTTTCGTACCAGTTTGTGGTGATTTGTTGCGGTGAAAAAGAGACCAGACCCGCTCCAACGTCGCGGGCAATTTCCAGGGCCTTGGCCGCAGCCTTCGATTCAAGAACGGCGTCGGCATCGGTGAACAGCAGCCAGACGTTGCGGGCGGCTCTCGCGCCGAGCGCGGCGGCGTTGTTTTTCCCGGTCCATCCGAGCGGCAACTCCGTGGTCTGGAGAAGACGCAAGTGCGGGATGCGCGCTGCAAGTCCGCGGACGGTTGCAGCCGTTCGGTCGGCGGATTGGTCGTCGATCACGAAAATCTCGGTGATCTCGGGCTGCAGCGCGAGCGATTCTACGCAGGCGGCGATCACGGATTCCTCGTTGCGAGCGGGAACGATTGCCGTGATTCTGTCGGATAGGGTGGCGGGAACGGGGAACGTGGTGGAGGCTTCGCTGGACATAGGCTTCGGCAGGCTGGCGGCGGTTTCCGCTGGGCGGCGGATAGGCTAGTATAGCATTTGATGAAGACCAGCCGAAAAATCGTGGCCTGGAGCGCGGTGCTGGCGGCCGTGGTGATTCTCACCCTTTTTGCGATGCCCAGTTACCGGCAGGGCGAGGATACGATTGCCGGAAAGCAGGCGGAGGATTTTGCGATGACGCTGTCGGGAAAGCCGACGCGCCTTTCCGAATTAAAGGGCCAGGTTGTGATTTTGAATTTTTTTGGCAGTTGGTGCCCTCCCTGCATTGAAGAGACCCCGGAGTTGAATAAACTACAGAAGCACATTGCATCGCGCAATGCGGTGATCGTGGGGGTGGCCGCAGATGACGATGTGGCCGCGTACGAGAAATTCCTGAGAGACCAGAACGTGGTTTTTCCAACCTATCGTGATCCGGCCACCAAGGACAGTCACTCCCCGCTGGCGGCAGCCTACGGGACGACGATGTATCCGGAAACGTACATTATCGACCGCAAAGGAAAAATCGCGCGGAAGATTATTGGGCCGCAGGAGTGGAATTCGGTCGAGATGCTGGCGTATTTCGATTCGATTCTTGGCAAGACCTAGCCGCAACGAACAAATTCCAAACGATTCCTGAGGAAATTATTCGTAGCGGAGCGCTTCGACGGGATCGAGTCTGGCGGCTTGCATGGCGGGGAGCCAGCCGCTGAGGACACCCACGACGATCAGGATTCCGGTCGAGAGCATCATGGTGATGAAGGAAAGTTTCAGGTGAATGTCGACTTTGCCGGAGTCGTCTTCATACGCGGCGCCGAGGAATGGAATGGTACCGATGGCGGACGTGAGCGCAGCAGACAGACACATCCCGATGACGCCGGCGGCCAGAGTCATCACCAGAGCTTCGAGCAGGAATTGCCAGCGGATGTGAGATTTTCTCGCGCCGAGAGCGCGACGAAGACCGATTTCCTTGACCCGCTCGTCGACTGAAACCAGCATGATGTTCATCACCCCAATTCCCCCGATGCCCAGTGTCAAAGCTCCCACGAAAAAAAGAAGCGCCTGGATTCCGAGAGTAATGCCGTCGTAGATGACTTTGCCTTCCTGGCGGCCGAACATGGTGATCGCCCGTTTGTCGTTGGGAGAAAAATGCTGGCGGTTGGCGACGGCGGTGCGGAATTGCTGCATGGCACCTTCTTCAAATTCCGGCGCGACCGGTTCGAACAGCGCGACGCTGGCGTAGCGCGCGTCCCAAAGATCACCGGCTGCCGTGTAGGGAATAAAAGCGGACTCGTCGTCACTGGTGAAATAATTGCTGTCGGAAAATTTTGTATCCATCGACCCGATGACCGTGAATTTGACGCCGTCGATGCGAACGATTTCTCCCATGGCGGGAGTGCCGCTGAATAACTTCTTGCGGAGGAGCGCGCCGAGAAATACGACGCGGCGCCGTTCAGCGAGATCTTCAGGAGAGATCCAGCGGCCCTCCAGAGGGACTTCGTTGCGCATTTCGCCGTATTCGGGATAGACCCCGCGAATGGCCGTGTCAGAAAGGCGCTCGTCGTGAGCAATGGCTTTGAACTTCGTGGATTCCAGAGATACCCGTTTGATGAGCGGGGACTGCGCTTTGACCCATTGCGCGTCGTCGGAGTCAAAACGAACGGTTTTGCCGGCTCGTTCGCCGCCGGCTTGTTCGCTGGTGGTGCCAGGCCAGCAAATGACCGTGCCTTTTCCGAAAGCCTCAAAGGTATAGATCAGCACGCCCCGGAAACCCGCACCATAGCTCAGCAGCAGGGTGACGGCAACAATTCCCCAGGCGATACCAGTCATGGTGAGAAAACTGCGTACCGGGTTGCGTCCGAGGGCTGCCCAGGCTTCGCGAAAGATTTCAAGAAACATTCAGCCTCCCGCCTCAAAGCGCAGCGCTTCGATGGGATCGACCGAAGCGGCACGATTTGCCGGATAGACCGCCGAGAGTACGGCGATCAGGCTCAGGAGCGAGACCGATAGCGCACCGATCCTCCAACTGGTGAGCAAGCCGGCGAAAAACAGGGGCATGGGGAGCAGATTCACAAGGGCGCAGAATCCATAGGAAAGCAACAGGCCTGCGCCGCCGCTAAGGGCCATGACAAAAATCGTTTCCGCGAAAAATTGCCGCAGGATGGATTTGCGGGTGGCGCCGAGGGCCATGCGCACGCCGATTTCGCGGGTGCGCTCGCGGACGGAGACGAGCATGACGTTCATGACCCCGAGACCGCCGAGAAACAATGTGGCGATTCCGACGGCGCCCATGAAAATTTCCATTCCTATGATGATCATGCGATTGGCCTGGGCGTTCTTGATGGTGTCCCAGATGCCCGCGGCTTCTTTGTCGCGCGGATCAAAATTGTGCAGTCGGGCGAGCGATTTGCGGACTTGCTTGATGCAATCGGGGTGCGTTTCAAGCGACCACGGCGCGACCAGCAGGCGATCGACCGTGCGTTCAATGGCCGGAGGCTTGTTCGGGAAATCGCGGCGCATGGAATTGAAGGGAATGAAAATCTTGCGGGTATCGGCGCCGTCGTAGCTGGAGTTTTGCTCTTTGGATTTCATAACGCCGATAACGGTGTAGGGCGTGCCATTCAGCGAAAGGCTTTGGCCGACGGCCTCGCGCTCGGCGAAGAGCTGTTTTTTGGTGTCGCTGCCGAGAAATGCTACGTTGCGGGCCTGGACATTGTCTTCATGGTTGTAAAAGCGCCCTTCGGCTACGTCGATGCTGCGAATTTCCGTAAACGGCGGGAGCGAACCGACAGTGGAAATAGCGCCGCTGTTGAATGCGCTGTGGACTTGGACTTCGTTGCCCAGTTCTGGCATGACGTATTTGCAGGCGGGAGACTCTTTGGCAACGTCCAAGTAGTCTTCTTCGCCCCAGCGCACGACGCGACCAGCGCGGGTGCCGCCGGCTTGCATGCTGGTGCGGCCGGCGAAAACGATCATTACGTCCTTGCCGAATGTTTCCTGATTTCTCTTGATGCCTTCGCCAAGACCTTCGCCAGCCGCCACCATGACCGTGATGGAGATAATTCCCCAGGCAATGCCGAACATGGTGAGGAGGGTGCGGCGTTTATGGGCCCACAGCGTGGCCAGCGTGTCTTTGAGCAGGTCGCGGAATTGCATTTGCTTTCCTCTCGGGCAAACGCCTATTGCAGGATGACTTGCTGCCGTTCGTTGAGGCCTTCGAGGATTTCGGTTTTCACGCCGTTGGAAATGCCCAGCTTTACGCCGAGCTTGGCTTTGCCGTTTTCGGCTTTGCCGTCCGGCAATTCGACCGTCGCCTGGCGATTTTTGTCATAAATCAGAGCGGCTTCCGGGATCATCAGAACGTTCTTTTTCTCTTCCAGAAGAATTTCCGCGTTGGCGGTCATGTTGGCTTTGAGTTCGAGTGTGGAATTCTGGATGGAGACGCGGACTTCAAAGGTGGTGACGTTGTCTTTTTCTTTGCCGAGGGGAGAAATTTTGGTGACTTTCCCCGTGAATTTTTTGTCTTTGAACGATTCGACGACGATGCGCGCGGGCTGGTTCAGATAAACTTTCCCGATGTCGGCTTCGTCGACTTTGCCCTGAACGTAAACTTCGCTGACATCACCCAGTGTCATGACCAGAGTTGCTTGAGAGCCCATCACCAGGATGGAGCTGACGGCGTCGCCCATGTTTACGTCGCGGGACAGAACCAGGCCGTCAATCGGGCTGGCAATTGTGGAATTTCTCAGATCTTCCTGGGCATTGTCCAGCGCGGCATGGGCTTCGGCGACTTGCGCGACGGCTTTGGCGATTTCCGCTTTGGAAACCGCCAGGTTGTGGATAGCGCTGTTTTGCTTGTTCAAGACCAGCTGATAATTCTTTTCCGCGTCTTCGACAAAACTTTTGGCCATGACGCCGTCTTTGTACATCTGCTGGGCGCGTTCCATGTTCAACTTAAGAAAAGGAACATCGGGGCCTTCGGCATCGACTTTGTTGCGCTCCAGCGACGCTTTGGCGCTCTCCAGCGCGGCTTCAGCAGCCTGAAGGCTGGCGCGTGCCGCGCGCTCAGCGGCTTCCAGCTGAACTTTGTCCAGTTCTATCAGCACCTGGCCGGTTTTTACGCGATCTCCGTAGTCCACATAGATTTTCTTGATCATACCGCTGGCTTTGGACTTCACTTCGATTTTGGACAGCGGTTGAATTTTTCCTGTAGCCACGACCACGCGGGCGAGATCGCCGCGTTCAACCGTCGCCAGTTTGGAAGGGTCGACGATTCGGCTCGGTCGCAGCGCAGCCATAACACCGTAGGCGCCGCCGCCCAGCACCAGCGTGATGGCGGCAATCCAGATCATGCGGCGCCGCCGCCGTTTGCCCTGTTTGCCGTTGGTCAAACCATTGCCGTTACCGGACATACGCCACCCCACTCTGTTTGGCCCCACTGCTACACATCAGTACGCACGACGGCTGGAAAAGTTCCCTGCGATTTGCAGGTTTAGACGACGCGGACGGTCCAATGGTCTGGTCGGTGCGGAACCGACCAGACCATTTGTTTACAGTTGCGTGCGTCGCAAGCGGAGAGCGTTGGCGATAACCGAGACCGAGCTGAAACTCATGGCCGCGCTGGCGATCATGGGACTCAACAGGAGACCAAAATGGGGATAGAGGATGCCTGCGGCGACAGGTATGCCGACAATATTGTAGAGGAAGGCGAAAGCGAGATTTTGCCGAATGTTTTTGACTGTGGCGCGGCTGAGTTTTTGCGCGCGCACCAGACCGCGGAGGTCCCCCGCCAGCAGGACCATGCCGGCGCTCTCGAGCGAGACGTCAGACCCTGTGCCCATGGCGATGCCGACGTTGGCAGCGGCAAGGGCCGGAGCGTCATTGACTCCGTCACCGGCCATCGCCACGATTCGCCCCGCTCTACGCAGTTCATTGATGGTCTCGGCTTTTTTCTCTGGCGCGACGTCGGCCCGCACCTCGTCGATGGCGAGCTGTTTGGCGACAAATTCCGCTACGGCCTGACGGTCACCACTGAGCATCACGATTCGCAGGCCCTGATTCTGTAGTTCCTTGATGGCGTCTGCGGCGGAGTCTTTCAATTTGTCGCTCAAGGCGATGGCGCCGACCAGTTGCTCGTTCACGGCCACAAAAACGATGCTCGGAGACGCAAGCTGGTCCATGCCGGCAAACGGATTTGGCCCGTCTTCAGGAGGCAAGCCTTGGACGGGTCGCTGCCTAAGATAGTTCATCGTCCCCACGAGAACCCGGGAATCGGACACCGTTCCTTGGGCACCTCCACCGGGCGCGGCGAGAAAACCAGCGACCGGGGCCAGCGCCATGCCTTTTGCTTGCGCTGCCCGCACAATGCCGCGAGCCAACGGATGTTCGCTCGCTTGCTCAAGGCTGGCGGCCAGCCTCAACACGTCTTCTTCACTGAAGTTTTCCTTTCCAGCCGATCGCACGGCGGCAACCTCGGGCTTCCCTTCCGTCAAAGTACCGGTTTTGTCGACAACCAGCGTATCGACTCTTGCGAATGTTTCAAGCGCTTCCGCATTGCGAACAAGGACGCCAGCGTGTGCTCCGCGTCCGACGGCGACCATGATGGACATGGGCGTGGCCAGGCCCAGAGCGCACGGGCAAGCGATAATCAGCACGGATACGGCATTCACCAGCGCATAGGCCAAACGCGGCTGAGGTCCGAGGAGCGCCCAGCCCGCAAACGTCAATGCCGATGCGATGACCACCGCAGGCACAAAATAGGCAGCCACTTCGTCCGCCAAACGCTGCATCGGAGCGCGGCTGCGTTGCGCGGCGCTTACCAGCTTTACGATCCGCGCAAGAGTGCTGTCGGCGCCCACTCGTTGCGCTTCCATGATGAGACTTCCGTTCGTATTCAGGGTGCCGCCGGTAACCGGGTCGCCCTTGCTTTTCTCAACCGGAATGGATTCCCCGCTAACCATGGATTCGTCGACGGCGCTTTCGCCCTCAAGCACAATTCCGTCCACGGCAATTCTTGCCCCCGGCAGAATCCGCAGGCGATTCCCCCTCTGCACCTGGTCAACTGCGATATCGCGTTCGCTTCCGTCCGCTGCGATCAGATGGGCCTGGGCCGGCGCAAGGTTCAGGAGGGCGCGGATCGCGCCACTGGTTTTTTGCCGGGCGCGCAGTTCCAAAACCTGCCCTAGCAATACCAATGCCGTGATGACGGCCGCCGATTCAAAATAGACAGGGGCGGCTCCATGCATTCCGCGAAATGATTCCGGAAAAATTTGTGGGAATAGGGTCGCTGCCACGCTCTCGGCGTAGGCCGTGCCCGTTCCCAAGCCAATCAGAGTAAACATGTTGGGACTGCGATTTACCAGAGAAGACCAAAAGCGCTCGAAAAACGGCCAGCCACCCCAAAGAACGGCCGGCGTGGCCAGTAGGAATTCAATTCCGTTCCGCACGGACGGCTCAAGATGCAGGCCCAGCAGTTCGCCGCCCATCGCGAGCAGAACGATGGGGATGGCCAGCGCGGTGCTGACCCAGAAGCGGAGGCGCATCGAGTTGTACTCTGGATCGGATTCGTCGCCGGCGACGAAGTCCATCGGCTCGAGAGCCATTCCGCACTTGGGGCAGGACCCGGGGCCGATCTGAATAATTTCCGGATGCATGGGACAGGTATAGCGGACGTTGGCTGCCGGCGCGCCGCCGGGAGCACCGGCCGGGTTCGCTGATTTCGCGGACAGTCCGGCAGCGGCAAGGAATTTTTCGGGCTCCAGGGTGAAACGCTCGGCGCAGCGCGGGGAACAGAAATAGTACGTCCTGCCGCTGTATTCGACCTGGCCCGCCGCTTTCTGCGGTGCAACGTTCATGCCACAAACCGGATCCGTGGCTCGGGCGGCGTCGCCCGGCGCCGCCGGGAGTTGCCTGCGCTGCAGGTTCTTGGATTGCATGGAGAATTCTCCTCCGGACTGGAGTTGCGCCGGTCCCTCCGCCTTATCGCAAATGTTTGTAAATGAGATCGAGAAGTTCGCTGTACATGTTTTCGCTTTCCTGCGCGTTGCCGCTGCGCAGCGCTTGGGCGGCGCAATGGTGCAAGTGGTTCTTCATTACGTTTCGCGCCACCCCGCGGAGCGCCTCCTGCGCGGAAGCGATCTGCATGATGATGTCCGCACAGTAGCGGTCTTCTTCCACCATTTTCTGAAGTCCGCGAACTTGGCCTTCAATGCGGCGAAGCCGTTTTTGGTTCGCGTCTTTGATGCCGGAATCGACGCCAACCGCTTTACGTTTGTTGCGGGTATTGGCGCCTTGGCGGGAAGACGCAGGCGGCGTGTTTTTGGCCTTCATGGTGGCATACCCCCCACCCCTATATATACCCCTGCCCCCTATCGATGTCAAATGGCGCCGTCCGGGACCGCTGGCCGGCCTTGCACTCGCTGCTATAATCGTTGGTATGACACTCGTTGAGATTACCTACGAACTGCAGACTCCGCTCAGCACCGATCAGCTCCGCCATTTAGGCGAGTTTGCCAACACCTACGGACTGCGGCGATTCCGCGTCGACGAAACGAAGAACCAGTTGTCTTTTGAGTATGACGCTTCGCGGCTGCGCGAAACGCAGGTCGCCCATGTGCTGGCACAGGCGAAGATCGCCGTCAACCGCCGGGTCAACTAGCAAGAACCTGTTTCTCCCGGGCGCCCGGCCTTGCGCGTGAAGCGGACCGTTGGCACACCGCTGCGCGGTCTCTCCGCGCCCTCCGCCCGTCGCGACTCGGCAATCCACTGAAAAAGCGCAGGCAACCCCCCTTCCCCCCTGCTCGCAATTCCGGTCGACGTGTTGGTTCTAAAACGCCTCCCCTCAGAGCTCCCTCTGGTGCCGACTGACGCGCTTCCTGCCGGAAGCCCTGATGCGCAGCTAAACTGCTTATTTTCATTGATTTATTCACTTGCGTCGCCCGGGCCAAGCGGAGCCAATGCCGGGCGGCGCTGTTTCCCTTCCGCACTGGCCGGAGTCAGACGCCGCCGGGGCGTGGCTGGGGACGCGGCATACCCAGTCCTAGGACCCAGGTAACAGATTTTTCGCACGGGCAGAGCTATCGGTTTTTTTATAGGATCGGACCAGAATGCCCTTCATGGCACTTCCTCCCGGCGTGCGCAGCTCTTGCCTGGCATCGGCAACCAGGAAAATCTTCGCTGTCGTCGTGCTGGCCGGAGGTTGTTTGCTGCTAATGGCCAATACCGCAGGCTCTTTGCGCACCGTGCCTGTTGCCGGGTGTTACTGCGGCTGCGAGCGGACCACCGGAGCCGGAAGTTGCGTGAAGATGTGTGACCTGCCCAAATATTCTTCCCGCTGGTGGGCCACCAGTTGCAAGAAACCCCGCGCGCTGGCACCAAAGGAAAATCCCGGCGCGGGACCTCGATTGCGCCATGCCGATCACGCTGAACGCGCCCAACTCTAAGTTTAGCAGGAAGCGTTCTAGCGAACCGCTGCGGGAACTCGAACCGGTCCCGAGCGATCCTGTTCATTCTTTGCGGGTTCGCCCAGCAATTTGGCCAGGATTTCTGGAATTTCAAAAATAGCGCGATTGTCGAGCGCTGCGACGTTTTTTCTGAACTCGGAGAACCTGGCAGGATCGAGCATTTGCTCGACGCCGGCCACAACGTCTTTAAAACTCTTGAGGACGATGCCCACCCGCCGCTCTTCCACCCACTGGGCGTTGTAACGCTCTTGCGGCAAGGTCCAGGCGTTGCATTCAATCAATACCGGCAGCTTGCGCACCATAGCTTCGGCAATGCTTCCGGGGCCGGGTTTGCCAATCATGAAGTCTGCGGCACGCATCAGCTTGTGAACTTCTTTCGTGAAACCAATTACCTTGACCGGCATTTTCCAATTGCGGCTGCTTAGCTTGGCGGCGAGTTCTTCGTTTTTGCCGCAAATGAAAATGAGCTGCAGAGAAAGACGGGCCGCGTCGAGCTTTTCGGCGATCTGCAACATGACTTTTGAGCCATGACCGCCGAACAGGACGATGCCTGTCGGCAAATCGGGCCGCAGTCCGAGTTCCTTTCGCAAAGCCAGCGGATCAGAATTATCTTCGACATAAAAATCCGGACGGAGAATCATTCCCGATGTTTGGAAGATATGAGAGTCATCGTGTCCAAAGCTGCGCGCCTGTTCGATGGCCTTTGCGGTGCCGCCGATTACATATTGTTCGGTGATTGGTTCGATCCAAAAGCGCGGAGGAAAATCGGCGAGGTCGGTAATCAGTGTGACGAACGGACGTCCGGGATTTACATTGCTCCAGCTTTCAGAAATCTCGCGGTTAAAATGCGGAATTACGGAGATGAGCAGGTCCGCCGGTTTTTCCCCCCAGGTTTTTTCAAGCAGCCTCACCATTGGTTTGTGAAAAAGTCGAATGGTGGCCTGCAGCACCTTCAACAATTGCGCGCTGCCGAGCGTCCAGCCATTCTGCAGCATGGTGTTGTACTGCTGCTGGATCCGGATGCCGGTGAGCTTCCGCAGTACATCGAGGTGATCGGTCAGATCCTGGAACTGGATCAGCTCCACCTCCCAGGGCCTTTTCTGGATTTCCACAATGGACTTTAAAGAGACAGCGGCATTGCGATGCCCACCGCCGGCATCGTGAAACAAGATGAGGATTTTCTTCATGGCAAGAGTCTGCCATGGTACAGCGGACCGCAACCAGAGCACACACCATGCCATGTGGATAACTCTGTAAGATCCATGTGTTCAATAAGTTCCATGGGCACATTCACGAGGTTTTCGTCACCTCTTCATAGACTGTTCATATCCACAATCGACAATAGAGCCATGCGATGCGACCTGCACGTCCACACCCATGCTTCCGGGATGTTCACGACCCCGGTTCTTAACCGCATTTGCCGGGAATCCTACAACGCCCCGGAGGAAGTCTATGACCGCTTGAAGCGCCTCGGCATGTCCATTGTAACCGTTACGGACCACGACTCCATCGACGGCGCCGAAGCGTTGCGGCGGTATCCGGACTTCTTTTTAAGCGAGGAAGTAACGGTTCGAATGCCCAGCGCAACCGAAGTGCACATCGGGGTTTATGGCATCTCCGAGCGAGACCACACGGAAATCCAGCGTCGGCGAAACGACTTTATTTCGCTGGTGATGTATTTGACAGAAAGAAAAGTCTTTTTCAGCTTGAATCATATTTTTTCCGGACTGACCGGACGCCGCGAAGAGGAAGACTACAGTTGGTTTGCCTCGTATGTGCCGGCGTTTGAGACCAGGAACGGACAGATGTGGCCTGAAGCCAATGCCAGTGCTGCACGACTGGCAGCGCGGCTGGGAAAAATAGCTATCGCGGGAAGCGATTCCCACGCGATGGGCGGCGTAGGGCGGACATTTACCGAAGTGCCGCAAGCCCGCAGCGTCGATGAATTTTTTGCCGGATTGCGAACCGGGCGCGGACGCGTGCAGGGAGAACACGGAAGTTGCGCGAAGTTGACACTCGATGTGTTTTCCATCGTCCGGTCGCTGCTCGGCGAAAAACCGTGGACGGCCGCCATCTCTCCGTTGGCCGTACTGGTCCCCGGGTTCACCCTGGGGCACTGGTTGAACGAGATTCGTTTTTGCAAAAAATGGTCCGCAAAGCTGGACGGCCAAGAAAAGCGGCCGCGCATGCTGTGGGACGTGGACGCAAGTCTGGGCAGGAACTGGGCCCGCTGAATGCGCGACGAGTCAATTTTCGAGGTTCCGCGAAACAGCGAGCGATTGCCGTCGGTTTTTAGCGCTGACTTTTTTTTCTGGCAGGCGCTCTCCGACTTTTTCTTGTCTCAGCTGGCAAGAGCGCTGATTTTGATACGGCCATTTGTTTGAGGTGACGCCATGACAGTCGCACGCACTGTTTGGGAATTTATCGAACGTCGCGACCATCGCGTCATGCGACACCTGAACCGCTGGCGGGCTCCGCGCTGGATCCGTTTATGGATGATTTTGGCCACCCGCATGGGCGACGGCTGGTTGTGGTACGGACTCGGCGCCATTCTGCTGGTCTTTGGAGGACCACAGAGATACTTCGCCGTTTGCGCAGCGGGCGCTGCAGGACTCCTGGGCGTGCTTGTTTTTAAGACCCTGAAGCATCTCAGTCAAAGGCCGCGCCCTTGCCAATTGGAACCGCATTGCTGGTCCAAGGTTTTGCCTCCGGATAAATTTTCCTTTCCCTCGGGTCACACCATGACCGCGTTTTCCATGGCTCTCGTCGTCAGCTACTACTACCCGGGGCTGGAAGCACCGCTGTTTTTTCTGGCAATCAGCATCGGCATCTCCCGCATCGTTCTGGGGATGCATTTCCTGAGTGATGTGCTTGCCGGGATCGTCCTTGGAATATCGCTGGGCTGCGCTTCGATTACAGCGTTCGCGTCGTTCGGCCTGGCCTAAGTGGGTACGCGACCGTCCGGGCCCCCTCTCTGCGCGGCATCCAGTACACTCGCAATCGACGAAACAGTTGGACACCCAGCCCGCATTTGAAAATCCCCTTATTCATCAGCTCGCGATATATTGGCACTCCATGATTGAGGCAATCACTCGGCCCAAGCCCTCGCGGGCCCGGACCTTCTCTCTCGACTTGCCTTTCTTGATTCAGGTGTCGCGCCCGGGCCTCTGGACTACGACTGCGCTTTTCTACCTGATGCCTCTGGGGAGCCACGTTCACTGGCGTTCCGCTATTTTCTGGGTCGGACTCTTTTACGTGCTCCTCCCCCTCGGACTCCTGCTGTACGGCGCAAACGATATCGTCGATGCGCAAACCGATTCCCTCAACCCGCGGAAAGGAACCTTTCTTTTCGGTTCGCGCGGCGGCCCGGAACAGCTGGCCGCGCTGCGCTGGCAAATCGGCATTGTACAAATCCCGTTTCTCGTCGCGTTTTTCCTGTTGGTTGGGCCGCGTATCCTCTGGTGGGCCGGATTGCTTCTCGTGGCTGTCGGTGTCTATAACCTTCCGAGATTTGGATGGAAGGGCCGCCCGCCGTTTGACGTACTCATTCAATCAAGCTATTTGTTGATTTTTGTTTTAAGCAGCTGGCTCAATCACACTTCACAGCTTCCGTGGCCAACCTTTCTTTTCGGAGCATTGTTCGCCATGCACTCCCATATTTTCGGAGAAGTGATGGATATTGATCCTGACCGCCTGAGCGGGCGACGCACAACAGCCACGGTCCTGGGACGGGTTTCTTCAAAAACTCTTATGGCCGTGTTTCTGTGCGTTGAGGCCGCCATCATTTTTTATTGGTTCCAGGATCGCATCATTGCTGGATTTCTCGCGCTGGGGGCGGCCTGGTTCCTCGGCGACGCCGTTTTTGTCTGGAAAGAGCGCGCTTACCGGCCGCGACAGATGCGATTGTTCATGTGGTCCTGGAATGCAGTGGCCGTGACCGGTATCGTGTGGAACTGGATGCACAGCTCGCTGACCAGCCTGCATGCTTCTGGGAAATTTCTGCCATGAACGACAAGCGCATCCTTGAAATCACGGTGGAAACGCTTACCGCCGCACTGGCAGCGGAGCGCGGCGGGGCCGACCGCATTGAGTTGTGCGGTGATTTGGGGCTGGGAGGAGTTACGCCGGCTTCCGACCTTATGCGGGCGGCGGTCCAGAAATTGCGCATCCCGATTTTTGCCATGGTGCGACCTCGCGCCGGCGACTTTCTTTACTCCGGAGAAGAATTTGCCTTCATGAAGGGCTCCATTGCTGAAGCCAAGAAACATGGCATCCATGGCGTCGTTCTCGGACTGCTGGCCAAGGATCGCCAAATTGATGTGGACCGTACGCGCCAACTTGTGGACTATGCGGATCCGCTGCCGGTTACCTTCCACCGCGCCTTTGACGAGTCCAGAGACCTCGGCGAGTCTCTGGAAGCGGTGATCCGTACCGGCGCCCAACGAATCCTTACCTCCGGCGGTGCGGCACGAGCGCCTGAAGCCACCGCCTTCCTGGCAGAACTGGTGGTTGCCGCGGACAACCGCATCGTCGTCATACCGGGAAGCGGAATCAATTCGACCAACATCACAGAGATTGCGAAAACGACCAACGCGCGGGAATTTCATTCCGGGCTTAGCACTGTGCTGCCCTACGGAAGCGGAGACTCTCAAGCGATTGCCGACGAAGTCGGCAAGCTCGCGTCTGCACTGGCACGTGTTCGCTAGGGTTAGGCTGGCTTGCTGGCTTGAAAACAACCGAAGGGGCGCAGACCTCCGCGCCCCTTCGGTAAGAATAGAATCGTTTCAGCTAGGCCTTCTGCGCCTGACGTCGAAGGAATGTCGGCACGTCCAGGTCGTCGGCAGGAACTTCGTGGCTGACTTCGCGGACGTTTTGCTGGACCTGATGCACGATATTCGGTAAAGCCTGCTGCTGCGGGGGCGCAGGAGGCGCTTCGGGAATTTCCCGCCCGGCTTTCCACGTCTTGGGCAGGAAGGATGGCTTCTGATGGGCGTTTTTCTTGTTGGCGTCTTTGAAGCCCGCGGCGATGACGGTGATCTTCAGCGTGTCCTTCATCGCATCATCCTGCACCGCACCGAAAATGATGTTGGCATTCTCGTGGGCGGCTTTTTGGATGACGGACGAAGCTTCGTGAACTTCATGCAGCGTCAGGCTGGAGCTTCCGGAAATGTTGATGAGGATGCCCTGAGCGCCCTGGATCGAATTGTCTTCCAGCAATGGACTGGCGATGGCGCGATTGGCAGCGTCCACGGCACGGTTGGTTCCGGTGGCCACGGCGGTACCCATGACCGCGTAGCCTTGTCCGCTCATGATGGCTTTCACGTCGGCAAAGTCGCGATTGATGATGCCGGGGACAGTGATGATGTCTGAAATGCCCTGCACAGCCTGACGCAAGATGTCATCGGCGATGCGGAAAGCGTCAAAGAAGCTGGTGCCGCGCTCGACGGTCTCCATCAGGCGCTCGTTGGGAATTACGATTACGGTGTCGACTGCGCCGATCAGTTCTTCAAGAGCCTGTTCGGCTTGCATCATGCGGCGCTTGCCTTCAAAAGCGAACGGCTTGGTGACGACGGCGACGCTCAAGGCACCGAGTTCGCTGGCGAGCGAGGCCACCACCGGCGCCGCTCCGCTGCCCGTGCCTCCCCCGAGACCGGAGGTGATGAAGATCATGTCCGCGCCTTCGAGCGCTTCAATAATTTTCTCGGTATCTTCGAGCGCTGCCTTGCGCCCCACTTCAGGATTGGCGCCAGCGCCGAGTCCTTTTGTGAGTTTGCCCCCAAGCTGCAACTTGGTCGGCGCTTGCGATAATTTCAGCGCCTGCAAGTCGGTGTTGGCAGTGATGAATTCCACGCCTTCAACCTTGGCGCGGATCATGCGGTTGACGGCGTTGCACCCGCCGCCGCCGACGCCAATGACTTTGATCTTTGCCGGCGACAGTTCCTCGCTAAAGCTCATGCGAATTCCCGCGTCTTTTGCTGTCATATGTTCCTCGACCTTCTCCAAGTTCTCCGGTTGACCGCCTAGCAATCTCTCATCCCGATTGCTATTCGTTCAAGCGCGCTAACGCAGCTGTGGCAGGGTCATGATGCCCCGGCGAACATGGCTTTCAATTTGGATACAATATTTCCTGAGCGCTGCGGACTGGTTCGCCGCGCTTTCGCGCCGTACATTACAAGCCCAATTACCGTTGCATATTCCGGCTGCGCCACCTGTTCCGGCAGATCAACCAGGCCCTTCGGTTCCGCTATGCGGACTGGGAGATGAAAGGACTGCTCGGCAAGTTCCACCAAGCCGTGCAGTCGCGCGCCGCCTCCCGCCAAAACAAAACCTGCAGGAATTTGCTTGGTGAGTCCAGCGCGCTGGAGATCGTCACGAATCAGCGCCAGCAGTTCCATGGCGCGGGGTTCGATAATGTCAGTGAGCATACGCGCGAATACGGTGCGCGGCGGGCGGTCGCCAACGCTGCCGATTTCTATGGCGCCGTCTTCTTTGAGCTGCGATGCCGCGGCGCAGGCGTGGTGACGCTTGATTCGTTCGGCTTCGGGAATCGGAGTGCGGAGCCCGACAGCCAGATCGTTGGTGAAGTGATCGCCGCCTATCGGAACTGCGCTGGTATGGCGGACGACTCCACCGCCGTAAACGAGGAGTTCCGTTGTGCCGCCGCCGATATCGAGAAGGCAGCAGCCTAGTTCGCGTTCATCCTGCGTCAAACAAGAGTCGCTGGAGGCCAGAGGCTCCAGCACGGTGTCGCTGATCAAAATTCCAGCGCGGTTGGCTGCGGTGACCAGATTTTGTGTTGCGGCAACGGATGAAGTGACCAGGTGAACGTTGGTTTCAAGACGCTGCCCCACCATGCCGATGGCGTCGCGAATGCCGTCTTGCGCGTCGACTATAAATTCGTGCGGCAGGACGTGCAGCACTTCGCGATCTTCCGGCAAGGTGATGTTTCGGGCGGCATCGACGGCGCGCCGCACATCGTCCCGTTCAATGTCCCGCGAACGAGTTCCCAGCGTAACTCCGCCGCGGCTGTTCACGCCGCGCACGTGGCTGCCCGCCACGCCCACAACCGCTTCTTCGACAGGAACATTGGCGACGCCTTCGGCTTCTTCCACGGCGCGCCGAATCGAGCTGACGGTGGAATCGAGATTGACGATCAGCCCCTTGCGCAGGCCTTTTGATTCCGCAGCACCGAGCGCCAGGAATTTGACCTGCTCGCCGTCGAGTTCCGCGATCAGCACACAGGTTTTTGTGCTGCCGACGTCCAATCCGACGATATATTTGTCTTTCTTTGCCAAGCCGCCGCCCTCGCTAGAGTTCTATTTCTTCGCCGCTGTGTTGTCGGAATTCAAAACCACTTGCCGAGAATACTGCAAGTCAATGGATTGTAAATGGCCGTTTTGTGCCTGCCACTGTGGAAAATTCTCGACGACCCGTCTGTACTTGCCCGTGAAGTCGCCGCTGCCAAAATGAATGGTTACGGCCTGGTCGCCGCCGGCACTCGCGAGTCCGGTCATCACCACGCGTAAGTCCTTGGGGTTGGCTAGTTCCACTTCGCTGACGTCTTCAGACGATCCAGACTTCACGAGTTCGATGTCTTTGAGGAACTCCTGATACGTTTGCATGCGGTGTTCCCGTTGTTCGCGCGGCAAGTCTTCAGAAACGCCGGAAACAATCGGGAAGTGCATGTCTTCTCCCTGCGGACGGTCCAAAATCACACCGTGGCCATCGATTAGAGCGAGTTCGTTGCCGTTACGCACAAAGGCAATGGGCGTGCGCTCGGTCAATTCAATTCGAATCCGATTGGGCAGGATGCGTTGCACGCTGGCGGATTCGACCCACGGCAATTGCTCAAGTTCGCTGCGGCGGAGGTCCAGAGGGACCTGCAGGACGCTGTGGCCGCGATCGCGCAGGAATTGCTGCAGCACGGCTTCCCGCGAGACGATGCGGTTTCCCGACAGCTCCAGCTGGTCGGGACTGCGCAAAAGCATCTGCGGCGCATACAACAGGAAGCGCACGCCGAACACCGAAGCGCTCAACACACCGATGCCCACTGCGCTCCAGACAAATACTTTGCGGTAGAACGGCCAGGTCTTCCCGCTGAATTTCTTGCGGCGGATCTCGACCGGCTTCTGCCGCCGCAGGTAGCGGGGCTCTTCGTCGGCAATCAGCTCCGGACGGTATGCTTCCGATTCTGCAGCCGCGGCGGCGTTCCGCTCAATGGCTTTTACGCGTGCCAAATGACCACCTCGTGCTCCAGTTCAACTCCAAATGCCGTGTGCACGCGCTCGCGCACATCGGCAATGAGCGAAAGCATGTCTTTCGCCGTTGCATTTGCTGCGTTTACAAAAAAATTGGCATGGCGGTCGCTAACGCGAGCGTCGCCGACGGCATGACCCTTGAGGCCCAGCTCATCAATCATGCGTCCGGCAGAAGCACCGGGAGGATTTTTAAAAATACAGCCCGCAGTTTTTTGGCCGACGGGTTGGCTGGCCCGGCGTTTCTCGTTGCAGATACGAATCCCTTGGAGTATTTCGCGGAACGGCTTGGAGGGAAGTTCCAGTTTCACCGAGAGCATCATATCATCGGGCGCAAACGAAGTGTGCCGGTATTCGAAAGAAATTTGATCGCCACTCAAGATTTCTATCTTGCGGGCGGCGGCGCGGTAGAGTTTTACCTCGCGGACATAGGCCCCGATCTGCATGCCGTAGGCGCCGGCGTTCATGCGCAGGGCTCCGCCGACCGTGCCGGGGACACCAATGAGGCCTTCCATGCCGCCCAGATCGTTTTTCGCGCAGAAGGTAACGGTGCGGCCGAGGTCTGCAGCGGCATCAACGCGGGCGAAATTGCCCTCAAGAACGACGTCTGGCTCGGGGCGAACCAGTTGCAGGACCACCCAAGGCAGCTCGCCATCGCCGACGAGCAGATTGGAGCCGCCTCCGAGAAATCTGCGCGGGATCTGGTTGGCATCCAGCAAATCGAGAGTGGCGGGAAGATGATCGTGATTCCTGATCCGCAGCAAATCGGTGGTGCCGCCGATACCCAGAGACGTCTCCTGGGCCATCGACGTCCCCCGGCGCAGCTCGACTTCGAGTTCCGTCAGCGCTGCCACGATTTGAGCGTTTTCAATGCGCATGGGGCGATGGATACTCCGTTCCCAGCAAGACCATGAACTCGTTGCTGGCGCGGCTCACATTGCCTGCGCCAATCGTCAAAACCGCGTCTCCCGGGCGGGTCTGCTTGAGCAGAAATTCAATGCCTTCCTGCATGGAGCGGTAGTAGTGGACATTCTTGTGGCCGGCTTCCTGGATGGCGTTGGCCAGAGCTTCGCTGGTCACGCCCGGAATGGGCGATTCGCTGGCGGCGTAGATGTCGGTTAGGACCAGGATATCGGCCTGATTGAAGGCGCGGGAGAATTCATCCCAAAGATGCTGGGTCCGGGAATAACGATGCGGCTGGAATAGAACCAGTAACCGGTTGAATTTGCAGCCGCGAGCCGCTTCCAGAGTGGCGCGAATCTCGACGGGATGATGGCCGTAGTCGTCAATAACCGTGACATCGTTGACCACGCCTTTGATGTCGAAACGCCGGCCCACGCCGGCAAATTTCGCGAGTCCTTCGCGGATGAGGTCGGAGGGAACGTTGAGATAGAGCGCAACGGCTGCGGCCGCGGCGGCATTTCGAACGTTATGAACCCCGGGAGGGTGCGGCAGCCCGAACAAACCGAGGTCTTCGCCCTTGTAGGTGAGGCGAAACTCGCTGCCGAGGCCCTTCATCTCGATGTCGCTGATGACCAGGTCGGCTTGGTTCGAGACCCCGTAGGTAATGATGGGACGCTTCACGCCGGGAATAATGGCCTGCACGTTGGGTTCATCGAGGCACAGGATGGCCGCGCCGTAAAACGGCACGCGATTTACAAATTGGATGAAGGCGTCCTGAATGTCTTCCAGCGAACTGTATTGATCGAGATGCTCGCGATCGATTGTGGTGATGACGGCAACGACAGGCGCCAGCATCAGGAAACTGCGGTCGCTCTCGTCGGCTTCAACAACGAAGTACTCGCCCTTACCGAGCCGGGCCGTGGTTCCCGCCTGGTTCACCTTGCCGCCAATGACAAACGTGGGATCGAGATGTCCGGCCGCCAGAATTGAAGCAACGATTGAGGTGGTAGTGGTTTTTCCGTGCGCTCCCGCCACCGCGATGCCATATTTCAGGCGCATGAGTTCGGCGAGCATCTCTGCGCGCGGGATGACCGGGATTTTCTTTTTGTGCGCTTCCAGGACTTCCGGATTGTCCGGCTTGACCGCAGAAGAGGTCACGATCACGTGCGCGCCATCGGCGTTTGAGGCTTTGTGCCCCTCATATATTGTTGCGCCCAAATTCTGCAGACGCTCGGTAATGGTCGAAGGCTTGGTATCAGAACCCGAAACCGAATAGCCCAGCGTGAGCAGAACTTCGGCGATGCCGCTCATGCCGATACCGCCAATGCCGATCAGATGAATGCGCTGAAAATTGCGAAAGGAAACCATCATGCGATTGCCCTCGTCAATTTTCCCTGCACGTTGGCGGCCTCTTCGATGAGGTCGACAATTTCGCGCACGGCATGGGGACGCGCCATGCTTCGCGCTGCTTTGGACATGTCCTCAATGAGCCGAGGCTGTTCGAGGAGCGAGAAAATTTCGCTGGTGAGTTTTCCCGGACTGAGCTGCGCTTCGGTGATGAGCCGCCCGGCTCCGGCGTTTTGCATTTCCTGAGCGTTGCGCAATTGGTGGCTGTCGGTGGCGCGGCCGAACGGTATGAAGATGGCGGCGCGGCCTGCTGCGGCCATTTCCGCTGCGGTAATGGCTCCTGCTCGGCAAACAATTACATCTGCCCAGGCAAAGCGCTCCGCCATATTTGAAAGGAAGGGTACGACCTCGGCAGAAATTTCGCGCCGCGCGTAGGCGGTGCGTACCGCATTATAGTCGCGTTCGCCGGTTTGATGCACGATGCTCAGCTCATCTTTTCGCGCCGCCAGCAAATCCATGGCATCGACGAAAGCGCGGTTGATTGGCAACGCGCCCTGGCTGCCGCCGGTAATCAGCAGGCGAAAGGGTTTTTCCGGAAGCCGTGGCGCAATGGAAAAAAATTCCGCGCGCACCGGGCAGCCGGTGACGACAGCTTTTTCTCCCCACGCCCGTGCAGAAATTTCATAACCGGTCGCGATTCGTGTAGAAATTCTAGCCAGAAGTCTGTTGGTCAGCCCAGGCTCGGCATTGGGCTCGAAAATAATATTGGGAATGCGGCTCAGCCAGGTCGCCAGCATCATGGGGCCAGCGGCGTAGCCACCCACGCCGA
The DNA here is from genome assembly GCA_035317965.1 of Saccharimonadales bacterium (SeqCode). GTDB lineage: Bacteria > Acidobacteriota > Terriglobia > Acidiferrales > UBA7541 > Acidiferrum. The sequence continues at coordinate 27,551 of DATHFT010000140.1, forward strand.
ACGCAGCGATGGGCTTGTGCTTCCGCAGGACGCGTTTGGCGTCGATCATCGCGGGTCCGAGCATGGACAAGTTCTTCAGCAACGTCGCTCCTCCCTTCCCTTTCAGCCCAGCCACCCGCAGCGTCTCGAGCAACAGGCCGGCCTGCGGCACCAGCTTCATTTCAATTCCGCGTTCCGTTCCCACCAGCACGACGTCTCGTTCGGCGCCGCGCGACAACCATTCCTTCGCAATGGCGATCGCTGGAATCACATGTCCACCCGTGCCACCACCTGCAATCAGCAATTTCACGAGTCGCGTCGGCTCCTCATCCCTGCTCGGTCGCTTGTTGACTGATATTGAGCAAGACTCCGGTTGCCAGCAGCATGACCAGCAAACTGGATCCGCCATAGCTGATGAACGGCAGAGGAATGCCCTTGGTGGGCACCATTCCGAGCACCACGGCAAAATTGATCAGTGCCTGGCTCAGGACCAGGGCCGTAATGCCCATCGCCAGCAATCGTCCGAATCCATCGGGCGCCGAAAATGCCGCGCGCACGCCGCGCCATCCGTAAACGGCAAAAAGAGCAATTACCAGAACCGCGCCGATGAATCCCAGCTCTTCGCATATTACGGCATAGATAAAGTCGGTATGCGCCTCGGGCAGATAGAAGAGCTTTTGCTTGCTTTCCATCAAGCCCACGCCGGTGAATCCGCCGGAACCAACCGCAATCAAAGACTGCATCAACTGAAATCCCGCGCCCTGCGGATCGGAATCTGGATTGAGGAAGGCCATCATGCGCGCTTGCCGGTAAGAAACATGCGCAATCAGAAGATAAAGTGCCGGCAACGCGGCTCCCAGCCCGACCGCCAGCCATTTCCAGGAAAGGCCCGCTACAAAGAGAATCGCCGTGGCCACCAGCATGATGTCCACCGAGGTTCCCAGGTCCGGCTGCATCAAAATCAGGCCTACATAGAGAAGCACCGGTCCGAGGGCCGGCAGAATCGTTTGCAGAAAATCTTCCTTGTTAAATTCCATGGACGCGGCGCTGCGGCGTTTCTGGTCCAGGAACCACGCTAAATATAGGATGACGGCCAGCTTGGCCAGCTCCGACGGCTGGACCCCCACGGGGCCAAACTTGATCCAGCGATGCGTTGCATGGGATTTGTCCAGAAAAAATGTCCCGACCAGCATGAGCAGAACCACGCAAACGACTGGATATACAACGGCCGGCTCGCGCAACTTGCGATAGTCCATGCGCATCAGCGCGAGCATGCCGACCAGCCCAACCACCAGCCAGACCGATTGCCGCAGCAGAAAAATGTAGGAACGCCCATATTGATGCTCGGCCGTTACCGCTGAAGCACTCAAGATCATCACCGCACCCAGGAGGCACAGCGCCAGCGTCACGCCGAACAACCATCGATCACTTTCCAGTCGTCTTGGCACAATCACTCTCCCAACACTTCAGAAAATCACTTGCCGGAAGCCGCCCCGGCGGACGCTTGTTCCAGTTGATGAACCAGATTTTTGAAAACCCGTCCGCGATGCTCGTAACTTTGGAACTGATCAAAGCTCGCGCAAGCCGGGGCTAACAGGACAATGTCTCCGGCTTGAGCAGCGTGCGCTGCGACTTCTACGGCACGCTCCATCGTATTCGCGCGTTCGATGGCCACGCTCCCGGCGATTTGTTTTTCAATTTTGTCCGCAGCGGTGCCAATGAGGAGCGCGAGAATCGCCTTGTCCCGCAACGGCGGGCGCAGAACGGTGTAGTCGCTGCCTTTGTCCTTGCCGCCAAGAATGACGAGTATTCTTCCGGCAAAGGCATCCAGGGCTTTTAGCGTCGCATCAACGTTGGTGGCTTTGGAGTCGTTGTAGTAGCGGACGCCAGCGATTTCCGCCACAAATTCCAGGCGGTGCTCCACCCCGGAAAAAGAGCGCACCCCTTTTGCGATGGCCGCACTGCCGGCGCCCGCCAGACGGCAGGCAACGACCGCCGCCAGAACGTTTTCCAGGTTGTGCGCACCTGCCAGCGGAATGTCTTCGACGCGAAGAACATTTTCTTCCTCGCCGTCATAACGGAACACAATTTCTCCGCCGCGCAGGTAGGCTCCCTGGGCGACGCGCTGCTTGCGGCTGAACCAGTACAGGCGCGGACGCGTGGGTGCCAGCTGTGCAGTGGCCGGATCATCCGCATTCAGAACGGCAAAGTCCTGCTCAGTCTGATTCTCGAAGATCCGCGCTTTGGCGGCGCCGTAGGCAGCGAAGGTGTGATGACGATCGAGATGGTCCGGCGTAAGGTTCAGGAACAAGCTGATATTGGGACGAAATGTTTCAATCAACTCCAATTGAAAGCTGCTCAGCTCTGCAACCGTGGTGGTATCGTCCCGCGTCTCATGCACCCGCGCAATCAGCGGAGTCCCGATATTCCCCGCAAGAACCGTCGCGATTCCAGCGTTGCGCAGGATATGTTCAACCAGCGATGTCGTGGTGGTCTTTCCATTGGAACCGGTAATGCCAATTAATTTCCCGTTCAAGAAACGATCGGCAAGCTCAATTTCGCTCCATACCGTTACTCCCGCCGTGCGCGCCGCCAGCAGTCCCGGCAAATCCGCCGGTACTCCGGGGCTGGGAACAATCAAATCCTGGTCCGTAAAAACTTTTTCGTCCTGCGCGCCGAAAGCCACGGTAACTTCAGATTCCCGCAACTGGGCGACGACTTCGCCTAGCTCCGCTTCGTTCCGCACGTCGCTGGCGGTCACCAAGGCTTCGCGCTCAGCGCAAAACAGGGCAACAGCAATGCCCGTTCGCGCCAAGCCCACCACCAGTACGCGCTTTCCTCGCAACTCGAAGTCATTCGACATCTTCACTCACACAATCTCTCTCTGCGAAGACCACTTACCGCAATTTCAGAGTCGTCAGCGCAAACAGCGCAAATACCAGCGCTGCGATCCAAAATCGCACAATTACCTTGGACTCACTCCAACCCATCAGCTCAAAGTGATGATGTATCGGCGCCATTCGGAAAACCCGCTTCCCGCGCAACTTGTACGAGCCCACCTGTAGAATCACCGAAAGCGCTTCCACAACAAAAATCCCGCCAACAAAGAAGAGCAGAATTTCTTGCTTGATAATGACGGCAATCACCCCGAGCGTTCCGCCCAGCGAGAGCGATCCCACATCACCCATGAAAACTTCCGCTGGATGCGCGTTGTACCAAAGAAATCCCAGCGACGCTCCCACCAGTGCTCCGCAGAAAACCGTGAGCTCGGCAACCCCCGGGATATATTGAATTTCCAGATAAGTCGCCCAGCGGTAGTTGCTGCTGACGTAGGTCAGCACCGTAAGCGCGCCCGCCGCAATCACCGTGCAGCCAATCGCCAGCCCATCCAGCCCGTCGGTCAAATTCACGGCGTTCGAGGATCCCACGATGACCAGGGCCACAAAAATCAAGAATGGGAAAAAAGCAAACACCCAAAAATGCGGCACATTGATGAGCGAATGGATCACCAGATCGGGATGAAACTGCTTTATGAACGGAATAACCAGCTGCGTCGAGTACGCGCTCTTGGTTGTCAGAACCAGAAGGGCCACGCCCACGGCGACGCTTACGAATATCTGCAATGAAAACTTCTTCTTGGCCGTTAGACCCAGGTTCTGTTGCTTCGATACTTTCGCGTAATCGTCCACAAAACCAATCGCGGCGAAGCCAATCAGAGCAAAAAGCGCCAGCCAGATAAACGGTTTTGTAAGGTCGGCCCACAGCAGCGTGGGCACGGCCGTGGACAGTACGATCAGGACTCCTCCCATGGTGGGAGTTCCCGCCTTCTTGTGATGCGCCTGCGGCCCTTCTTCACGAATGAATTGCCCGATTTGCAGTTCGCGCAACCGCCGGATCAACCACGGGCCGAACACCAGCGCGAGGAACATGGCCGTCAAACTTGCGTATACCGTCCGCACGGTGATGTAGCGAAACACGTTGAGCGGACTGAAGTATTTTTGCAGCGTATGGTAGAGGAGGTAGTACAGCATTTCAGTGCCGCGCCTCCTCGCGCCGTGTCCCGGCAGGAGCCACGTGCCGCGCCAGAAGCGCATCGACAATTTGCTCCATCTTCACGCCACGCGAACCCTTCACCAGCAACAAGTCGCCCGCTTCCACAAAGTTTTCAAGAAAGGCCGCAGCTTCGTCCGAGCTGTCAAAAAATCTTGTGCGCGATTGCGGGAATCCTGCTGCGACCGCTCCTTCGGCAATCTGCCTGGCCTCGCCGGCCACTCCCACAATCCAATCTATTTTCCCGGTTTGCGCCGCGAACGTTCCCGCTTCGCGATGCAACTCGGCCGAAGTCGCTCCCAACTCACGCATCTCCCCCGCGGCCAGAATTCTTCGCTTATAATTTGGAGTGGAAACCAGCAATTCCATCATCGCGCGCAACGCGGCGGGACTTGAATTGTAGCTGTCATTGATCAAAGCCGCTCCATTGGAAAATTTAAGAAGCTCGCCGCGCATGGCCGGCGCACGCAGCTCGCGAAACACACTCTGCGCTTCCAGCACGCCAATTCCCCAGACACTGGCAGCGGCCAGCGCGCCTAGCGCATTGGCGATTACGTGCCGTCCAGCCAGCGCCAATTCCAGCCGGACGCGTTTGTGATTGGCCACCAGCACAAAGGCCGAACCGAGCGCGCCGCGATCTTCAATGGAAATGGCGCCAAAGTTCGCGTCGTTATTGATCCCGTACGTTAGAACGCGTCCCGGCGCGTAGGCGGCAAATTCGGCAACCCGCTCGTCGTCGACATTGAGCACCGCAACGGACTCTCGTCCGTTCAGTCCCTCAATCAATTCACGCTTGGCCAGAGCAATTTCATCGAGTGAGGAAAAGAACTCGAGATGTGCCGCAGAAACCCGGGTCACCACACCCACATCGGGACGCGCAATTTCCGCCAGCCGCGCAAGTTCACCGCGCCGCGACATGCCCATCTCCAAGACCGCCGCCTGGTAGGTCTCTTCCAGACGGAAAAGCGTGAGCGGCAATCCGTACTCGTTGTTAAAATTGCCTTCCGATTTCAGGACCCGCAGCTTCGCGCCCAGCAGTGCCGCCAGGATCTCTTTGGTCGTTGTTTTTCCAACCGATCCCGTGACGCCGGCAATTTTCCCGCCCCAGGCTTCGCGTACCGCGTGTCCCAGTTGCTTGAGTGCCGCGAATGTATCGTCCACGAGAATGCATTTCGCGCGGATGGCATCCGGGTAGCGCTCCACCTGCGTGTGCGCCACCACTGCCGCGACCGCTCCCTGCTCCAGAGCAGCGGCCACGTGGTCGTGTCCGTCATGACGCGGACCGTGGATGGCGATGAACAGTTCTCCGGCACGTACTGTGCGAGAATCAATCGAGACGCCGGCCACCCGGGCCACGGGGTTGAGCCCGCTCCCCGTCCCAGCACCCAGCGCGCCAGCCACCTGTGCAATCGTCCACCGCATAAGTTCCTCAGAGGGTTCGCTTTAGCAAAATAACCAAACGTTCGGTTTGTTCGCACCGTTTTGAGGGCTCCTCCTTCGCGAGTTCAGCTTCTGGCTCGTGCGCCCTCCTTGCAACAGTTAGCAAAGCGCGCTACGTGCCAAACTCGGTGCCGCCGTCTTGCGGGCCGTGGTAACCCCGGTCGCGCAAGGCGCGCCGCGCCGTGTCGCGGTCGTCAAACTCCAGGGTTTTGTCGGCTAGAATTTGATAATTCTCGTGGCCCTTGCCGGCCAGCAACACGATGTCTCCCGCGCGGGCTTCGTCCATGGCCAGGCCGATTGCTTTTTCGCGGTCCGGTTCAATCATGTATTTGCCGCTGGTCTTTTGCAGGCCAACGATAATATCGCTGATAATTTTCAGCGGATCTTCGCTGCGCGGATTGTCGCTGGAAAGAATCGTCAAGTCGCTTAGCCGCCCGGTGACTTCTCCCATCACTGGACGCTTGGTGCGGTCCTTGCCGCCGCCGCATCCGAAAAGCGTGAGCACGCGGCCCTTGGGATTCAGTTCGCGCGCGGTACGAATCAAATTTTCCAGTGCATCGTCGGTATGCGCGTAATCGACAATGACCAGAAACGGCTGCCCCATGTCGATTCGCTGGAAACGCCCGGAAACGCTGGCAAGATTCTTGATGCCGGTTTCGATGGCCTCGCCGGAAAGCCCCAGCGCCTGCGCTGCGCCAATCGCTGCCAAAATATTGTAAACGTTGATGCGCCCAACCAGGCTGGACACCACCTGCACTTTTCCGTTCGGCGTTTGCGCTGCGAACGTCAACCCGCCGGAGGTAAGTTGGAACTTTTTGGTCGTAATGTCGGCGTTCGATTCCAGGCCGTACGTTACCGTGGACTTGGCCACTCCGACCAGCTGCTTTCCGAATTCATCGTCGGTATTCAACACGGCGACGTCGGCGGCACCGGCCCCGGTTCCTGCAAACAAGCGCTTCTTTGCCGCAAAATAATCTTCAAACGTCTTGTGATAATCCATGTGTTCACGCGTCAAATTCGTGAACACCGCCGCCCGGAAATGGCAGCCCCACAAGCGATCCATCATCAAGGAGTGCGAACTGGCTTCGAGTACGGCGTATTTTCCGCCGGCATCGCGAATCTCCGCCAGAAATCCCTGCAAGTCCACCGATTCCGGAGTGGTATTCGCTGCCGGATAATCGCCCAGTGGGGTGTGGTAGGCAATCGTTCCAAACAGACCGGTTTTCGCTTTCGCCGCCTTCACCATCGCGTCGATCACCGACGACGTCGTGGTCTTCCCGTTGGTCCCGGTGACACCGACAAGCTGCAACGCGGCTGCCGGGTGCCGGAAAAAATTCGCCGCAGTCGTGGCGAGTGCTTTGCGCAAGTCCTGCGCCTGAATCCACACCACCGTACCCGGCATGGCACTCGGCGGGGCGGTTTCGCTGACAATGGCCACGGCGCCGCGCGAGACTGCTTCGCGCGCGTATTCATTGCCATCCAGCTTCGCGCCGCGCAAAGCGAAAAATAGCGATTGCGGCTGCGCCTTCCGCGAATCGCAAGCCACCTGTCGAATTTCCAAGTCCGCAGCGCCGGCCGGAACGACCGCCGCAACCCCGCGCAGCAATTCGCTCAACCGTCCGCTATAATTTGCGCGCGTCTGCCCCTCACCGTTCAAAGCGGCACTTTCGGAGTCTTTCGTCGAAGCGCTCTTTGTTTCTTCCTGTGTCTGGCTCAAACCTGTGGTCATCCTGTTCCCGATCGCTGCTAGCGCCGTTTCGCAGACTTCTGCGTTTTGGGCGTAACAAATCCAAACTGTACGGTCACGCGTCCGCCCCGCCGCAGCTTCACTCCGGGCGCCGGCGTCTGACTCGTTGCAAGACTGCTGCCAATCAGCACCGGGTCCAGTCCCAGGCGCAGGCACATTTGCGTCACCTGGCGCATCGTCTTGCCGGAGAAATCCGGCACCGCAATGTCGCCGCCTTCGTCAACCGTCATCGTAACCTCAGGCGCTGCTCGCTCGTGCGGTTGCGCTTCGGCAGCGGCTGCTGGCAACTGGTCCGGCTGCGCTGAAAAATCCGCGGGAGTAAAATCCTCCAGACCCGGCGCATCGTTCGCCGCATCCCTTCTATAGGATGCCTCGATCAGCCGCGCGCGAATGGGCACATCGCGCGGCACATCCAAATAAGGTAATACCTGCTCTGCAATCCTCTTGAAGACCGGCGCCGCCACCATTCCGCCTTCGTGCAATCCCACGGGCGAATCGAGAGAGACGAGAATCGTCACCGCCGGATTGTTGATCGGAGCAAATCCACTGAACGAGGCAATCAATTGCGTCGGCGAATATCGCCCCGTGTTCGGATCGATTTTTTGTGCCGAACCGGTCTTGCCCGCGGCGGTCCAGCCGTCCAGATGAGCCAGCTTCCCGGTTCCGTTCAAAATCACGCTTTCCATGAGTCGCCGCATGGTCGCGGCAGTCTCCGGACGAATGACTCGCTTGGGTTCGGTCGGCGCCAGCGGCCCGACGGCGGGAAGCACATGGTCGCCCCGGCGCATTTCTGCCACCACATGCGGTTTGTAGAGCATCCCGCCATTGGCAATCGCGGACACCGCAGCCGTGAGCTGGATCGGCGTCACTCCCACTTCCTGTCCCATCGAAATCGAGCCAATCGAAACCGGCGTCCAGTTGTTCAGCTTGCGTACCAGCCCGCTGCTTTCCCCCGGCAGATCAATTCTGGTCGGCGTCCCAAATCCAAACGCGCGAATATATTCGTAAAACTTGGGCGGCCCCAAACGCAGGGCAATCTTGATTGCGCCCACATCGCTGGACTTCTCGAGAATCTGCGAAACGTTGAGCAATCCAAATGGCAGGTGATCGCGAATACGATGACCGGCGATGTAAATCGCTCCATTTTCGCAATTGAAGACCTCCTCCGGGCGCGTGAGGTTCTGGTCAAACGCCGCCGCCAGGGTAATCAGCTTGAACGTGGACCCGGGCTCGTACAGCGTGGATACGGCGCGATTGGTGCGCATGTCTTCTGAAATTTTCGAAGCGGCGTTCGGATTGTATTTCGGCCAGTTGGCCATCGCCAGAACTTCACCGTTGTTCGGATTCATCACCACAACCGTGCCGGCCAGCGCGTGCGTTTTCTCGATCGCCGCCGCCAACTCGCGTTCCGCGATGTATTGAATCTTGTCGTCGATCGTCAGCACCACATCCGCCGGCTTCTCGCGCTGCGCTTCGCCGCCGTCAAACCAGCGTTGCCGGCCGTCGGTCATCACCAGAATTCTTTCGTTTTTGCCGCGGATATCACTTTCGAACTCCTGTTCGATTCCGCCCAATCCCTTTTCATCCAGGTTCACATAGCCGATGACGTGCGACGCCAGTTCCCGCTTGGGATAAAACCGCTGATTCTCTTTCTGGAAATAGACACCCTTGAGGTTTAGTGCGGCGATGGCTTCTGCCTTATTGGGCGGCAGTTTGCGCGCAATCCAGGCAAACGTTCGCGAAGTGTCCAGCTTGGCTTCCATCACATCGCGCGGAATTTCCAGGATATTGGAAAGCAATTTCGCGGCGAGTTGCTGATCCACAATTTCCGTAGGCACGGCATACGCGGAATCCACTTGAATGCTCATCGCCAGCGCGTGCATGTTGCGGTCGTAGATCACACCGCGCTTCGGCGTGATTTCAATGCTCCGCTGCTGCTGCTTTTGCGCGCGGGTCAGGTATTCGCTGTGCCGGTACAGTTGCAGGTAGGCGAGCCGTCCAAATACGGCGGTCATCCACAGGAAGGCCAGAGAAGCGATGAGCAGCAGGCGGAAATGAGTTTTTTTCGTCTGCATGGAGTGTTCCGTCCGCTGGCGCTCCCAGAGAGAATTTCCTACCTGCGATGACAAAATCGTTTACCAGCGGGAATGCGAAGTGAACGGCGGGGGACCGCGCTCTTGCCTGCTTCGGGCTACTGCGCGCGATTCGGGCGGATATATCGCACTGCGGCCACTTCCCCACCGCTAGGCGCGTCGTATTCCTGCATCTGTTCGGGTAACGGCTGCGTCAGACCCAGCTGCCGCCGCGCAATCACATCAATGCGCCGCGGATCGCGGAGCCGCTCTTTTTCCAGCCGCAACTCGGAATTCAAGCCAACCGCTTCGACCTGTTTCGCTTTCAGATCTTCCAACTGGAAGCTCAAGTCGATGCAGCGGAAGTGTTGGTAAATGTAGAACATGAAAAACGCAGCCACGATGCCGCTGAGGGCCATCGTCTTGTAATAATTCCGGAGTTTTACCGGCTCGACATGGCGGACCATGCGCGAATTGTCGATCCGCTTCACGGTGTGAAATTCCGTCATCACTGCCGCTTTGCGTTTTTTCGTCTTCGTTGCCACTGCCTGCTTCTTGGTCATCACCGCCTGCACTTTCAGGGGAAACTACTCAGCCGCTCGCTCGGCGCACCGCAATTTCGCACTTCGGGACCGAGGATTGCGTGCCATCTCCGCTTCACCCGGCGTTATCACGTGCCTCGTCAGCACACGGAGCGTTCCTGCCCGCTCACCTTCTTGAAACGCGCGCTTTACCGGCCGATCCTCTAACGAGTGGTAGGTCAGCACCACCCAGCGGCCTCCTGAATTCATTGTGGCGGGGGTCCGAGAAAGAAACTGCCCGAGTTCCTCCATCTCTCGATTCACCGCTATCCGCAGCGCCAGAAACGTTTTTGTTGCGGGATGCAGTCTCTGCCTTCCCCATTGCGTTCGGACCTCTGCCACACTCTTTGCCAAGTGCGCGGTATCCCGTATCGGCCGCGCTCGTACGATCGCCTTGGCGATTCTTCTTGAATCATGCTCTTCCGCTTCCCGGTAGAGCAGGTCGGCAATCTCTCGCTCCGACCATTGATTCACAATTTCGTCGGCCGTGATCTCGTCATCGGCGCTCATTCTCATATCCAGGGGACCCGCTTCGCGGAAAGAAAATCCCCGCTCCGCGCGGTCAAGCTGCATGCTCGAAACTCCCAAGTCGGCCAAGACCCCGTCCACCTTCGGAATCCCCAACTCGTGCACGACCTCCGCAATCTTCGAGAACGGGGACCGCAGCAGCGTCACCTTCTCTCCGAAACTCTGTAACCGCTCCCGCCCCAGGTCCAGCGCCAGTGCGTCCCGGTCCAGGCTGATCAAGCGTCCGGTCGTCAGCCGCTCCGCGATGGCCGCCGAGTGCCCCCCGGCTCCCAGCGTTGCGTCGATGTATGTTCCTTCCGGCTTGATGCTTAACCATTCGAGCACCTCATCCAAAAGCACCGGTATATGCGGCGCGCCCAATTGTCGGAAACCCTAAACCCCTAAATCTTCCAAAGCCTTGTAGTCGTCCTCGTTGAACGGCGAATTCTTCAGGTCGTCCAGCACACGGGTGTGGTTCATCACCTCGAGATAGTCCAGGTTTCCGAACACGTCCACCTCGCCCTTCATCTGCGCCGACTCCCGCAAGACGGCTGGCACCAGAACCCTGCCTTGCCCATCCAGCTCTACCGTTTGCCCGTAATAACTCGTCCGCATCAAAAACTTTCTCTTCGCCCGGTTCTGGCTGGAAACCGCCGCCAGCTTGTCTTCAATTCCCGACCACACTTTCATGGGATAGATGCGGGCTGATTCGCCCGTCATGCTGGTGATGTAGAACTGATTTCCGTCCTCGGTCAGAGCGTCCAGAAACACGGCCGGTATCTTCAACCGGCCCTTCTCGTCGACCTTCGCTGGACAGTTGCCCCGCAGCTTCATTTGCTCGATTCGCCCCGGCCCGCCTGCAGCCGTACCCAAAGAAGTGGTTCAAAAAGCTCAAATTGCCCACTTTCTCCACTACGTTTCAAGATTGTCTACTTTGCCCCAGCCACTGCTACTATCTTCTACTGACTCCCACTTCTCACCACTCTTGCCCACATCATATTCTGACCTCGCGCCATGTCAAGAAGAAAAATTCGATATTGCGAAAATAGTTCCGAGAATTGAGAGAGGAACGGTTAGTAATTTAAGGACACCACGGGTGGTGCCCACGACTCGCCTGCGAGTCTACTCCTAGTAGATCTGTTATATGCAAAATCATCCTTTGTTTTACTGCCCTGTTGGCCTCCACGCAGGTTGCGGCGTTGACGAACTCGATTCTCGTCCGCCGCCGGAGTTCCTGGAAACTTCGGTGCGGTGCCGTACCGTGTTCTCTCGTTTTGAACCGTTCCCCGCCAGCACGATTGGGACAAGAAACGGACCTCCGCAGGTTCCGGTCGTAGTGGCAGGGACAGACGTCAATTCGCGGCGACCGGAGTTACCTGCACCAAGAAAATGGCCCAATCGTCCCGTTCCTGTGCCAGGATGACCGTCATGCGGTGCAGCGACCTCGTCGGTTCCCCTCTGGAGGTCACGTTCTCCCACAGTACGCTTGCGACCACACTCTCAGCGGGCCCGGAATACATGCCTTCGAGGAGGAATGTCACGTTTTTCTTGGCGTAGGGAGCGAAAATAGTCGCGAGCTGTTTTTCGATCTCTTCACGACCTATCCAGCGCTTTCCCGAGGAATCAACGAAGTGCGTATTCTGGGCAAAAAAAGGAGCCAATTGTTCCCAGTCATGCCATTTCAGTCCGGCAAGGAAATGGTCCAGAGCTTCTTTGGCTTCCCTGCTTGGTCTGGCCAGCTCCTTGAGGCTGTCAGAGGCAGGCGTCTTCGCCAACACCTTTCGGATGGCTTGGGTCTCGAGGCCTCTCTTCTGCAGGAGTCCCGCCGCTAGCGAGTCCTTCACCGTCAATATACCGAGCAAAATGTGTTCTGTTCCAACCCACTCATGAGCGAGGCTATCGGATTCTTCCACGGCCAGGTTCAGGATCTTCTTGCATTCGGCACTCAACGGAATTTCGACAGAAGCAGAGATGGGCTCCCGTCGAGGGATTTGTTTCTCGATTTCGGCGCGAATGTCTGTTGTGACGGCGTTTGGTCCCAGGAAACGCCTTACCAGCCCCAAATCTTCTCGTAAAAGTCCAAGCAGGAAATGCTCACTCTCGATGTAGGGACTGCCGTACTGACGCGCCTCGTACCATGCGAAGAAAATCACCCGGCGAGCCATTTGCGTGAAGGGCTGGGACATGGTTTGTGGACCTCGCCTCGCTTGCGCCAGATGCCAGGTCCGCTCGAGCGGGACTGAAGGGACTCAAGTGTATGGTCGACTTGCCTGAGGACGCAACGCGCCGGGGGCAATGCCTGCACACGGCTAAGTCCTGCTGGACGCTGCCCCCCGGAAACGGACACTCCGTTTCCGGGGGGCTTCCCATTCAAGACCCGGCCATGCTATGCTTTTCGGGTCCTAGCGATTCGATACCCAAGGAGCCACGACCATGGAATGGACCACCCCACAGCACGAAGAAATCGACTTGAACTGCGAAATCAGCTCGTACGCCAACGCTGAACTCTAGCCATTCGCGCAGTTTGCGATGGCAAAATTGATCTTCTGTCTGTAGGGGCGCTCTTCCGGGCGTCCCTCTTTCTTTTCTTTGAGTTTCCAGGCCCTCTCGAGTGTTGATCTTCCATGCGAATTAAGGTCTTAGGCTCCGCGGCTGGTGGCGGCTTTCCGCAATGGAATTGCGCTTGTCCCAATTGCACAGGTTTCCGCGATGGTCGTCTGCGGGCGCGGCCTCGCAGCCAGGCGCAACTTGCATTCACACCAGACGAAAAAAACTGGTTCCTCCTCGGGGCTTCCCCGGACCTGCGTTCGCAACTTCTTGCCGCTCCGGAGCTGGCCCCCTCGTCTGAGGAGGAGGCTCCCTTCCCGATCGGTGGTGTTTTTCTTCCGAGCGCCGATGTTGACTCGGTGATGGGGCTTCTGCATCTGCGGGAATTTCAAACATTCTTCGTCTTCTCGACTCCCGCGATTCAACGCGTCCTGCAAAAAGAAAATCGAATCTTCAGTGTTCTCAACCGCGCTGAAACCCCCGTCCGTTGGGTGAGCTTGTCCAGCAAGAACCGCCTCAACTGCCATCTCAGCGAAGACCCCGGAGCCAAACCGGAATTCTCCTGCGCGACGATTCCTCTGGGCGGCGCCTTTCCCGACTACGTGAGCGAAGAGCTGGTCCGGAATCTGCCGGCGGAGGAAGCCACGTCCGGTTTCGTCATTGAGCAAGGCGACAAACGTTTTTTCTACGCGCCCTCGTCAGGCCATCAGGGGCAGTGGCAACCGCCCGCCGAAGTTGCCGACGTTGTGTTTCTGGATGCCACGTTCTGGTCCGACGACGAGCTCATCCGCACCGGCCGCAGCAAAAAGACTGCCCGCGAAATCGGCCATGTCCCGCTCGACGGCCCGGGCGGCTTGCTCGAGCAATATCCCAACGACGCCAAGGGCCGAAAAATCCTGTTTCACATCAATAACACCAATCCCATCCTGAATGAAGACAGCGCAGAACACCGCGCCGTGCTGGATGCCGGCTTTGAAATCGCCTACGATGGCATGGAGATCGCACTGTGACGACCTCCACGCACGCCTCCGAGGAAAAACCGCTGCTCGGCACGCCGGAATTCATTTCCGGCTTCCACGCCATCGGCGCTGAACGTTACCACCACAAGCATCCATTTCATCTGCTCATGCACGAAGGCACCCTCACGCGCGGTCAACTCCAGGCCTGGGCGCTCAATCGTTACTACTACCAAAGCCGCATCCCGATCAAAGATGCGGCCATCCTGGCGCGCTCGGAAGACCCCGCTTTCCGGCTGGCCTGGCGCAAACGGATCATCGATCACGATGGCGACGGCAGCAAACCCGGCGGCATCGAAAAATGGCTAAAGCTGGTCGAAGCAACTGGACTGAAACGCGAGCAAGCGCTGCAAGGCGAAGGAATTCTCCCCGCAACCCGCTATGCCGTCCAAGCCTACGTAGATCTCGTCAGCACCAAGCCTCACCTTGAAGCCGTCGCTTCTTCCCTCACGGAATTATTTTCGAGGAGTCTAATTACGCTGCGCATGGACCGCCTCCGCCAACATTATCCGTGGCTCTCAGGCGGCCTCGACTATTTCACCGGCCGCCTGACGCAAGCCGAAGAAGATTCGAAATTTGCTCTGACCTATGTCGTGAAACACGCGCGCACGCGCGACGAACAAGACCAGGCCCACGCCGCGCTCCGCGCCAAGTGCGACATCCTGTGGGCCCAACTCGACGCTCTGTATTTCGCCTACGTCGACCCAGGTTGGCCGCCACCCGGCGCATTTCGACCGGCAAAGGAATCCTAAGGACCGCCATGTCCATCGACGCCAATTCCCGCCCACGTCTCGCCGCCGGTGTCCGCCTCGGCGAAAACAACAATCAAAAAGTCTTGCTCATGCCGGAACGCGCTCTGCGTCTGAACGGCCCCAGCCTGGAAATCGTCCAGCGCTGTGACGGCCAACGCACGGTCGTGCAAATTATCACCGATCTGCAGAAACTCTATTCCAAGGCGACTCCCGAGAAAATAGAAGAAGACATCCTCGGTTACCTGACCCTTCTGCGGGATCAACGTGCGCTAGACTTCGAGCCGTAGATCGCGGGTCCGCCTTCTGAGGTCGACAATTCAGCAAATGACCACGCCCACTCCAACTCCGCTGGCTCTTGTCGCCGAACTAACCCACCGCTGCCCGCTCCACTGTGTCTATTGCTCCAATCCGCTCGAACTCACCGACCGCCAAACCGAACTGCCCACCGATCTGTGGATCAAAGTTTTTCGCGAAGCCGCCGAATTGGGCGTCCTGCAAGCCGACTTCACCGGCGGCGAACCCCTCGCGCGCCTCGATATCATCGACCTGATCCGCGCCGCACGCGCCGCAGGCCTCTATGTAAACCTGATCACCTCCGGCCTCCCGCTCGATGAACAAAAACTGTCCGCGATGGTTGCAGCCGGTCTGGACCACATCCAGCTCAGCTTCCAAGGCGCCGACGAAGTTACTGCCGCAGAAATCTCCGACACAAAAACTCACGCGCAAAAACTAAAAGTCCTCGCCTGGTTCCAGCAGCATCGCCTCGCCGTAACCCTGAATTTCGTGATCCACCGCCGCAACATCGAGCAAATTCCTGCCATGCTCGCCATTGCCGAATCGAGCTGCGCCACACGCATCGAATTCGCCAACGTGCAGTACTACGGCTACGCCTTCGCCAATCGCGAAAATCTTCTTCCCACCCGCACGCAGCTCGACCGTAGCATCGCGCAAATAAAAGAAGCGCAAGAACGCCTCAAAGGAAAAATTCGCATCGAATATGTAGTCCCGGACTATTACGCAAAATATCCCAAGCCTTGCGTCGGCGGGTGGGGCCGTAAACTGATCCTGATCAAACCGAATGGCGAAGTGCTTCCCTGTCATGCCGCCGAGGTCATCCCGAATCTGAAATTTGCCAACGTGCAGCATGGAACTTTGCGCGAAATCTGGGAATCTTCAGAAGCCTTCCAGAAATTTCGTGGCCAGGACTGGATGCAGGAACCCTGCAGGTCCTGCGACCGCCGCGAGGTCGACTTCGGCGGTTGCCGTTGCCAAGCCATGCTCATCGCCTCCGACCCCGCCGCAACTGATCCGGTCTGCACCTTGTCTCCGCAACGCGAACGGGTCGATGCCCTTCTCGCCACCATCAATTCCGCCGCCGGCTCGCGGGGGGCGCGCCCGGCCATGCCCG